>NZ_BDCD01000006.1 GCF_001613325.1 Nocardia yamanashiensis NBRC 100130
ACTGACGTCCCGTCCTCCGCTGATTCCCTTCGCCTCGAAACAATTCGGAGAAATCATGACCATTTCACCCGACGCACTGTCCCAGCACGTGCTCGACGATGACCTCATCGACCGGCTGATCGAGCTGGTGCCGGCGACCAGCGGCCAGACCAACACCGTGCATGCGCCGATGACGGCCGAACCGCTGGCCGCCCTTCCGATCTCCGGGCTCGACGATGTCGAACACGCCTTCACGCAAGCCCGTGCGGCTCAACGCGAGTGGGCCGACCTGCCACCGCGCCGGCGAGCCGAGGTGCTGTCCAACTTTCACGACCTCGTGCTCGACCATCAACAGACCCTCCTCGACTTCATCCAATGGGAGACCGGCAAAGCCCGCAAACACGCCTTCGACGAAGTCCTGGACACCGCGCTCGTGGCGAACTATTACGCTCGCCGAGGGCCCGGATACCTTGCCCCGCAACGACGTACAGGCGCAGTCCCGGTGCTGACCCAGACCTGGGTACTGCACCAGCCCAAGGGCGTCGTCGGGGTGATCTCGCCCTGGAACTATCCGCTGTCCATGGGCGTCACCGACGGACTCGCCGCCGTTATGGCCGGCAACGCCATTGTGCAGAAACCGGACTCGCAAACCCCGCTCACCGCCCTGCTCGCGGTGGACCTGCTGCACCGAGCCGGCTTGCCGCGCGGGCTATGGCAGGTTGTTTCCGGCTCCGGATCGGTCGTCGGCGGCGCGATCATCGACCGCGCGGACTTCGTGTGTTTCACCGGCTCGACCGCGACCGGGCGGCTCGTCGCCCAGCGCGCCTCGGCGCGGCTGGTCGGCTGCACGCTCGAACTCGGCGGCAAGAACGCCATGCTGGTGCTGGCCGACGCGGACATCGACAAAGCCGCCGAAGCCGCTGTGCGGGGCTGCTTCTCGTCAGCGGGCCAGCTGTGCGTGTCCATCGAGCGCCTGTACCTGCACGACACCGTCAGAGAAGAATTCCTGGCTCGGTTTCTACCCCGCGTGAACGCCCTGCGACTGGGACGCTCCTTCGACTGGGAGACCGATATGGGGTCGCTGATCAATGCCGATCAGCTGGCGACGGTCGGCAAACACGTCGAGGACGCACTCGGCAAGGGTGCGGAACTCTTGGCGGGCGGGGCGCCGCGACCAGACCTCGGACCCTACTTCTACGAGCCCACCGTCCTGTCGGGGACACCGAGCACCGCCTTGTGCTTCACCGAGGAAACCTTCGGGCCGCTGGTCTCGGTCTACGGATTCACCAGCGAGGACGAGGTGATCGCGGCCGCCAACACCGGGCACTACGGGCTCAATGCCAGCGTCTGGAGCACCGATATCACCCGCGCCCGCACCATCGCCGCGCGAATCAAGGCGGGCACGGTGAACATCAACGAGGTATACGCCGCGGCCTGGGCTTCGGTGGACGCGCCGATGGGCGGCATGCGCGAATCAGGTCTGAACCGTCGCCACGGGGTCGAAGGAATTCTCAAATACACCGAGCCCCAGACCGTCGCGGTGCAGCGACTCCATGGGATCACCGCGCCTGAATTCCTCGACGACGAGAGATTCGCCAAGGCCGCCACCGCTGGGCTGCGGCTACTCAAGCTCATCGGCTGGAGCTGACGCCCGAGCGATACCGAATTCCCTTCTACGACAGGAATGATCATGTCCTACTCGGTTCGCGTAGCCACGCCGCCGGCCGTCAGGGTCCGGCCCATCGTGTCGCCGGCGCACACGGCACTGCTCCTCGACGGAGCGGTCAAGGTGGCATGTGGCGGCGCACTGCTTTCGATCGCGGCGGGCTTTTTCGAAGTGCGTCACGGTCTTTCGACGGGTCTGCTCACAGTCGCGGGCGCGTTCTTCATACTCATCGGTGTGGCCACGGCCGTCTTGCAGGCACGCCTGGTCAGCGACGAACGCGGAACGGTCCTGGTGATCGCGCTCAATTCCGCGATCGCGCTCGCTGCCACGATGGCAGTGGTGCAACAGTGGCGAGGCATCACCATTGCCGGAGGCGTGCTGTTCTGTGTGACGATCGCTGCGGTGACCATTTCCTCGGCGATATTCGCCTTCGCACGGGCCGCTGACTGAATCTCCGGCTCAGCGAAAAAGCGGACGGTCCAGGGCTATCGAATTGCCCAGACCGTCCGCTCTTTCGTTTCTCGACTGCGCCGTTCGGGTCCGATCAGCGCACGTCGGTTTGCGATCGCTCGCCATAAACGACGCGACCCCAGACCAAGGACATGATCTCGACCCATCGTTCGGCATCGACATCGTTCTCCCCATTGACGAACTCCCGGACCATTTCGATGGCCAGCGCCGACAATGCGAACGCGATGGTGTCCGGTTCACCGTCCAGCGCGACACCGGCCTGCTGCTGCCCGCTGATCCGTTCCGCGAGCGCCGTCCGGAACGCACTGCTGGAAGCATGTACCGCCGCTGCGACGTCGGCGTCGTAGTTGGCGACTTCCAGGAAGGCCGCGATGACCACGCGGTGCGGTTCGAGATAGCCGATAGCTGCGCGCAGCGCACCCGGCATATTCTCCGGGCCGGACGGCCACTCCCCCATCTGCTCGCTCATCCGGGCGGTCACCGGCGAGAGCGCTTCGGCGACGAGCCGGGACAGCAAGTCGTTCTTGTCGACGAAGTGGCTGTAGAACGCCGGGCGAGACACCCCCGCCCGTTCGGCGATCTGCTGGATAGTGATGTCGGAGAACGCCGTTCCCGCTTCCAGCAGCTCGCGCAGCGCGGTCATCAACTCCGCCGCGGCCTGCTTGCGGCGGGCCTTCGCGGTCGATGTCCGATTCGTCAGCATGTCCCCGGAACTCCTTCCACCGGCGGCGGAGTTCGCCGCGTCGCGCCGGCCTCAGCTCGAACGCGTGTCGTACAGGGTGACAAACATGTGTCAGACCCTAGCCTGACGGATTGTTCACGCCAGCACAAGAGCGCCATTGGTCACATGTACAACCCGGCGGCTCTGAAAAGACCAATTCCATTCCCGGACAACAAGTCGTGACGTAACCCGTTGAAGACACCACGCTACGTCCGCATGCTCGAACCGTCACGTCGTCAGCGCAGTCGCGCGCAGCACACAACGACCAAGGAAAAGCATGTCCGCAAAACTCGACGCGGTGCTGGAGCGATTATCAGAATTGTCCCGCCGCGGATACTACAACCCCTACACCCGATTCGACTGGCCTCCGCACGTGGACCGCGATTCTTGGTGGATGGATCAGGAATACCTGACCGTTCACGGCACCCGCGAAAGCCTCGATACCGCTGCGGCGATCCGGCTTTCCCAGGCCGAGACCATCAACTTTTTCAGTCTCCACGTACACGGCATACGCGAACTCATGGGTGAGGTCGCCGTCCGGATACACACGCCGCGCTTCCGGCGCGCATCGGAGTATCTGCATCATTTCCTCGGTGAGGAGAACGACCACATGTGGTTCTTCGCCGAATTCTGCAATCGGTATTGGGACGGGGTGTATCCCGCGCCCGCGCCGAGCCCGATCGCCGCGACGATGAACGCCGGACCGTGGACCGATTTCGTGGTGTTCAGCCGGATCCTGGTGTTCGAGGAACTCTTCGACTACTACAACGCGCGCTTGGCGACCAGTACCGCGGTGCCCCCCATCGTCGCCGAATTGCACGCTGCCCACCATCACGACGAGAACCGCCATGTGGCCTTCGGCAAAAGACTGGTCGAATGGCTGTACACCGAGGCCCTCGAGAATGACGGCGGCCCGGGCAAGGCGGCGGTGGCCACCTATGTCAAGAAGTACATCGAGCATTCCGTGGCCAGCATGTACAACCCGCGCTGCTATGCCCATGCGGGCGTGGACAATCCGCTCGCGCTGCGCCGGAGGCTACTCGGGGACCCGGCGCGGCGGCAGGTGCACACCGACATCATGCGCCGCCTCGACCGGTTCTACCTCGGACTCGGACTCTACGAAGGGTCGTGGGATCAATGACCGCGCCGCCACCCACCGCAGTCGATGACGCCATGCGCGAGATCGTCGGCTTTCTCACCGCCCGCAATCCCGAGTTCCTAGGCACCGATCCCAACCTGGACCTCATCGAGAGCCGGACCCTGGATTCACTGGGGCTGGTCGAATTCCTGCTCTTGCTGCAAGAGCTGACCGGAACCGAAATCGACATGGCGACCTTGGATCTGGACACCGTTCGCACACTCGGGCGGCTCCGCGCCAGCTACTTCATCCAGGAGGAACAATGATCTCGGCCACGGGCTCCGACTACTACACGATCGACGGACTGGCGGTGCTCGGGCCGCGCGTCGCCCGGGTCAAATACAGCCTCGACGCGATATTTCGGCAGTGGGCGAACGACATCGGCGCCCAGGAATGGGAACTCCCATCCCTGCTCACCGAATCCCAGCTGACGGCCTTCGACTACTTCGACAATTTCCCCCATCTCGCGGTGGCCGCGACGCCCACCATGCCGGCGGCGAACGACCGGGAGCGGCTGTTCATCGCCTCCGCCGCCTGCTATGGGGTCTACGCCGCGCTCGCCGACACCCAACTCGACGATTCGATCGTGGTCACAGTCAGCGGCCGATGCTGCCGCAATGAACGGGAATACCGTGGACTGCGCCGGTTGCATCACTTCACCATGCGCGAACTGATCGCCCTCGGATCGGCCGAGCACGCGGCGACGCACCTGGGGTACCTCAAGCCTCGAATCCTTGCTCTCACAGCACATCTCGGGCTGGCGGTGCGCGTGGAGACCGCTACCGATCCGTTCTTCGACCCGAATGGTTCCCGGGCCGTCATGCAGCGACTGCTGCCGGTCAAGGAGGAAGTGCTGACCGACGACGACGTGGCCATCGCCTCCTTCAACAGTCATCGCAACTTCTTCGGCGACCGCGCCCGTATCCGGCATGCCGGCGATGCCGTGCACACCAGCTGCGTCGCTTTCGGCTTGGAGCGCTGGATTCACGCCCTGGACCGGCGCTACGACGGCGACTGGGCGGCCGCAGCCGCCGCGGTCGAATCCTTCCGCGGAGGTGCGGTCTGATGTCCGCACCGATCTTCCTCACCGGAGCCTCCGGCGTCGTCGGCACAGCGTTGCGGGAGCAACTCGAGCCCGGTTCGTACACTGTTCTCGCCCATCGCACCCGATTGACCGGAACGACCTCGGTCGTCGCCGGCGATATCACCCGCCCGAAGTTCGGACTGCCGGCCGACG
This sequence comes from Nocardia yamanashiensis NBRC 100130, assembly GCF_001613325.1. Classification (GTDB taxonomy): domain Bacteria; phylum Actinomycetota; class Actinomycetes; order Mycobacteriales; family Mycobacteriaceae; genus Nocardia; species Nocardia yamanashiensis. Next base: position 5,213 of record NZ_BDCD01000006.1, read on the forward strand.
TCTACGCCCGGTTGGCCGATTCCATCGGATGCGTCGTGCACGCCGCGGCCAATACGCAGCTCAATGCCGATCCGGCCGAACTGGTCCGGCAGAACTGTCTCGGTACCCGGCATGCCATCGAGCTGGCGAACGCCGCGCAGGTGCCGCTCATCCACGTCAGCACCGCCTTCGTCGACGCCATCGATCGCCCCGAAAACAGCGGCGTCCGAATGCATTACGCCGAGTCGAAGCGGGCGGGCGAGCAACTGGTGACCGATCGCGCGCGCCGTTGGTCGATCGTGCGGCCCTCGATCGTCATCGGCGACTCGCGCGATGGGCGCATCGCCGACTACCAGGGCCTGTACCGGCTGGCCGAAATGGTGCGCGACGGCCGGCTGCCGTTCGTGCCATGTCCGGCGGACGCACTGGTTGACGTAATTCCGCAGGATGTGGTGGGAGCCGCGCTGGCCCACCTTGCCAACACCGCGCTCGTCACCGGAACCACCGGAGTGGAACAGGTGTGGCTCACCTCCGGGGCCGCCGCACCCACGGTCCGCGAGGTGGTGCGGGCGTTCGCCGCACCACACACCGAAACCGCTGCGGCCGTGCGTATCCCACGATGCGTCGATCGCGACCAGTACGAGCGATTGATCCGCCCGGTATTCCTCTCCGCCCTCGACGACCGATCGGCCCGCCGGATCGACAACCTCTTCACCCATGTCGCACCGTACGTGTCGATCGTCCAACCGTTCCCCGAACCCACTGCGGTCGGCGACTACCTGCCCGCCACCGCTGACCCCCTCACGGTGCTGGAACGGGCGCTGCGCCACTGGGCGCACGCGACCGGCGGCAAGCCGGAAGGAATCCTCCAGAATGCCTGACTATTGCTTGAAAGCAACAGTTTCCGACACCACCCCGGATGCTGTCTTCGCCGCCATCGCGGACTTCGGCCGTTATCCCGCGCTGGTACCGGACGTGATCGCGGCCCTGACGGTGCGAATCGAGGACGGGCAGCGCCATTCGGATTGGGCGGTCCGCTTCCATGGCGGAACCCTGAAATGGGGCGAACGCGATATCGTCGACGCCGCCACGTACCGCATCGAATTCCAGCAGACCACCGGTGATTTCGCCGAGTTCGCCGGGAGCTGGCAGATCGACGCGGTGCCGGACGGATATGTGCGAGTGTCGCTCGCCGCGAGCTTCGACCTCGGAATGCCTGATGTGGCAGAGATTCTCGACCCCATCGCCCTGGATGCTTTCGACTCGACCATGCGCACTCTACTGACCACCCTGGTCGGCACGAATCTCCAATTCGAGGACACAGCAGCTGTTTCCGGAGGCAAAGCGTGATCGACAGCGCGTACCTGCATTCGATCGGCTGGGCGCGCGGCGAACGACGCTCGTTCCTGGAGCAACTCGATGCGAACTCCCCCGTGCGCACACGCACCGCCCAGGAAGGCATCGAGCACTACTACCAGGCCGACTGCATGCCATGGGAACTCGCACGGCAAGCCGCGATCGAGACCCTCCGCCGTGCCGACCTGACTGCCGATGACCTCGACCTGATCTTGTACTCCACCGAATCGACCGACGCGCGTATCGATATCAGCAAGGATCCCAACCGCTTCGCCGAAGCGATCGGGGCAACCCTGACGCCGTGCATCGCGGTGACCGGCAATGTGTGCGCGAACTTCGGTGCGGCCCTGGCTGTCGCGCGCAATGCGGTGCGGCTGGGCGAGCATCGCACCATCCTGATGGTGACCACCGATATCTGGGATGAGCGCCCTCGCCTCGTCGATGCCGGCACCTGCCTGATGAGCGATGCCGCGGCCGCCGCCATCGTCTCCGCCGACCCGGCGGGCGCAGGGTGGCGCATCGGCCGGATCACCCCGGCCGTGGACCACGGCATGCACGCCGTCGACCCGGCTGTGGACACCATGCACATGGTCCGCGGAACGGTCGCCGGCATCCAGCGCGCGTATCGCGGCTTCTTCACCGACACCACCGCCGCGGACTATGACCATCTGGTCTGCGGAAATCTGGGCGACACCGTCATCCAGATGTTCGCGCGCGTAGGAGGTTTCGAGGAGTCCCGGATGCTGCGCCAGACCGCCGCCAATGGACATTGCCTGGCCGCCGACGTCCTGGTCAACCTCGACACTTTCGCGCCCGGGATGGCCGACGGTGACCGAGTGCTGGCTGTGTCCAGCGGCCACAACTATTGGACCTGTATCGATCTGACGACTGTCCGGGAGACGGCGGCATGAAAATCTTGACCGTACTGGCGATTCTGCGCCCCCGCCACGTCGCGGCCGCCGCACTGCTGCTCGCACTCTGCGGTGCGATCAGCGCGCTGCTGGTCGCGCCGAAACTGACCGCCTCACTTGCCGATTACGACGATCCCGGCTCCGAGTTCGCCGCCTCGGTGGCCGATTACACCGCGCGCACCGGCATCGATCCGGAGCAGGGACTGCAGATCCTGGTCCAGTGCGCGCCCGCCGGTGAGCACCTGTGCCCCGAGGTCAGCGCGGCGCGCACCGCTCTACAAGGCAGTGCGCACGTGGTACGGGTGCTGGATTTCGAGACGACCCACGACCCGCGCATGCTCTCCACCGACCGAACCCGCGGATACCTGCTCGTGGCCCTCGATGCCGCGAGCGGTGCGGACTCCGGCCTGCTCGACGCGGTGCGTGCCAAGCTCGGCGAACAACCGGCCCTACGTGATCGGGTCTTGGTGGGCGGACCGACCGTCGCCAATCACGACACCGCGACCATCTCTACTCAAGACCTGTTCATCGCCGAAATGGTCGCCTTCCCGCTGCTGGCGCTGGCTCTCTTCTTCGTCTTCCGCGGCGCGGTCGCCGCGGCACTGCCGCTGGTGGGAGCAGGCTTCAGCATTGCGACTACCTTCCTCGCGCTCTTCGCCTTCCAGCAAGCGCTCCAATTGTCCACATTCGCACTGAATTTGATGACCGCACTAGGGACCGGACTGGCGATCGATTTCAGTTTGCTGATCGTGTCGCGATACCGGGAAGAAAGGGCCGGCGCGAATACGGCGGCCGCCATCGTCGCCGCAATGAACAGCGCGGGGCGCACCGTACTCTTCAGCGGACTCACCGTCATGTCCGCCCTCGCCACCCTGTGCGTGTTTCCGCAACGCTTCCTCTATTCGATGGGCTTGGCCGGTATCGCGCTCACAGCCGCCTGCCTGCTGTTCTCGCTGCTTGTGCTGCCGGCGGTCCTGATGCTGCTCGGCGATCGCATCGACGCGCTCGGCGGGCGACGCGAAAAACCCACCGAACACCGATGGCTCCGATGGAGCGGGTACGTCGGCCGCCGTCCGGCCCGCATCGCGACACTCGGTCTGATGCTGTTGCTCCTGCTGGCCGCACCGGCCCTGGGCGCACGACTCCAGGGCTACGACACCGACGTCCTGCCCACGAACTCCGATGCGTACCAGGTGACTTCGGCATTGCGATCCGACTTCGACCACGCCGACGCCGCACTGACCGTCATGCTCGCATCCACTGAGTCCGCCGAGCGCGCCGCACAACTGCTCGCCACGCAATCGGGCATCGTCCGCGTCGACCCACCCACGTCGCTGCCCGACGGCTCCAGCCTGCTCGAGGCGAGCATCGACGCTTCGCCGACCGCACCGCGCGCCCGCGAAATCCTCACCGGGGTACGCGCGGCGTTCCCCGACGCGGTGATCTTCGGTGAAGTCGCACGGTTCGATTCGCTCCTGCGCAGTCTCAGCACCCGATTGCCTTACGTGGCACTGCTGCTCATCCTGGTGAGCGGACTGTTCCTGGGAATGCTCACCCGTTCGGTGGTGATCCCGATCAAGAACGCGATTATCGCGGCACTCACCTTGTGCGCCACTCTCGGCGTACTCGTCCTGGTCTTCCAGCACACCCCGATGGGCGGGCTGCAAAGCCTCGAAGTCAGTTCGCTGGTCATCGTCGGCGTACTGGCCTACGGCCTCTCCACCGACTACGCCTCATTCCTGTTCCATCGCATGACCGAGGCCAGGCAGCGGGGCGCAACCCCCAAGGAGGCTGTCACCCAGGGACTTTCACGAACCGGCCCACTGGTGACCGCCGCGGCCCTGCTGCTGCTCATCCCCCTGGGCGCGCTGGTCACCTCCAGGCTCGCCCCGGTGCAAATGCTCGGATTCGGCGCCGCCTTCGCAATTCTGCTCGACGCGACACTGGTACGGGTGCTGCTGGTGCCATCCCTGATGAATCTGCTGGGTTCCTACAACTGGTGGCCCTCTGCGCTCGCCTCCGCAGGACCCGCTCCAGAAGCGATGACGATAGCGCGCCGATGATCGCTGTGTCGGCACCCCAGCGAACGCAGCCGTCCCACACCTACGCCAGAAAGGAGCAACGGGGTCCAATCTGCGCCGAGAACTCATGGGGCCCACGCACGGTGACCACGACCCAGTGCGAGCGTGTCAGTCGGCGGGTGGGCGCGTGATCGGCTCGGTTCGGCGATGCCGGCCGGCCGGGGCCGCCGGGGGCAGCCATACCGACGGAAGTCGCAGGGTCGGGGCGTCGAGGCAGGAGTTGAGGTAGTCGCGGAAGGCTTCGAGTGTGCCGTAGCGGGCCAGGATCTGTCCCAGCAGCTGTTGTGCGTCGGTACTGAGAATCCGCTGCTGCATCCGGTGGTCTCCCCGCTCTGTGCCCTGACGTTGTGGATCGACATGTGTGCAGGCATTCTGCCCCACCGACACCAGCTACCGCCGGGATATCTGTGACTCCGGAAGGTCGGTTTCACGCCAAAACGCGCCATTCATCCGGTATTCGCGCCGCTCGGGTCCCGCTTTCGGAATAACGTCGCAGACGGGGAATCCTCGACGGGCTTGCGTCTTGCGCGGATACGGTTATCGAGGCGCAGTCACGTTTCGGATTCCTCCGGACGCCACCGCGTTTCGTCCCGCGGCGGCGTCCCGGTGTCCCGCTCGACGCCGCCCGCTAGAGCGGGACACCAGCGCGAATGGAGGGGAGACTGATCGGTGGCGGCCCGCCGGGCAGGGCGAGTCGCCGCCGATCAGTCGAGGACGCTCACCGCGAACGAAAGGAAGTCATCCCACGCCTCGCCGGAGAACCAGAGTTCGGGGCCGCCGGGGTGTTTGGAATCCCTTACTCCCACTTCACCGACGGTATGGCAGACCTCGACGCACTCCTGGACTCCCTGGCTGTAGCTGCTTTTGAACCACCCGGCGTGGGCTGGGTTCACGTTCACGCTTCGTACTCCTTCGCGATCCTTCTCAGCAGCAGCCGACTGTCCTCCGGGGTCGATGCCGCGTCGTGGAGTGCTGCCGATACCGCACGATAGCGCTCGAGGTCGGACTCTTTCTGCAGATAGATGTCGGCTGTGAGAACGCTCTCGAGATAGACGACGGGAGGCTCGACCGGGCGGCCCTTGCTGTCCACACCGAAGTCGAGAATCACGAACGGGCCCGGGAGCAGCCCCATGGGGATACCTGCACCGAATGGGAGGACGCGCAGTTCGATGTTGGGGCGGGTGCCGGCATCGGCCAAGTGGCGTAATTGTTTTGCCATGATTCGCGGGTCACCGACCAAGCGCCGCAAAGCGGATTCATGGAGGACGACGTCGAACGCGACGGGCGTGGTCTTCCGGGTCACGATCACCTGTCGCCGCAGCCGCAGGTCGACGAATCGGCGGATTTCCGCATCGGGCGCGTCCCGCAGATGATTTCGAGTCATCGTCCAGGCGTAGTCGGGCGTCTGCAGCAGGCCGGGAACCAGTTCCTGGTATGAAACCAGCTGTCTTGCTGCGGCTTCCAGGCCGACATAGTGGTCGAAACGGCCGGGAATGGGGTCACCGTATTCCTGGTACCAGGTCTTCGCTGCGGCTTGCTCGGCGAGGCGCTTCATCGCGGCGGTGTCCTCGGCGGAACGCTCGTAGATCTCGCAGAGGTGCGCGACGATTCGGACGCGCACCTTGTCAGCGGTGCCCTTCTCCAGCCGGTGCAGTGTGGATGTTCCGATCTCCACGACCTTGGCCGCCTGCGCCATGGTCATACCGACCTCGTCGCGGTACTGACGCAGGAATCTCCCGAGCTGGCGGCGCGGCAGGGTGCTGTCTTCGTCGGCCACCGCTGGTTACCCCCCCCAGGTACCGGAAAGGCTGGACCGCATCGAACGAAATCAGTGTGGCACCGAAACCGGAAACGCACCTGGGGAAATGGCAATTCTCGTTTGGAATTCCAAGAACCACTAGCTGCCGCCCACCTGCGGTGATGTCGTACTTCCGTACCGCCACACCGCGTTCCGGCCGGGTGGGAACGCTCACAACCCGAGGGGTTTCACGATGCTGTCCGCTGCCATTCAGCTTGTTCTCGTCAGTGCCGCCGTACTCGCCTGCCTAGCCGTGATCGTCTGGGGGATCTCCGCCGACCATGCCCAAAACCCGCCCGCGCCAACGGATTCGTTCCTGGTCGTGGGCGGGCGGCGATTCCATCAGGTCCCGGTCGGCAACACCCGCCGCCTCCGCGGCCGGCATCGAGCCGGGTGACGGCATGTACTCGCGGCTCACTCACTACCGCATCCCGGCCACTGTTCAGCTGAGCCCCATCACCGTGAAATGTCTGCTGTGGCGGCACCGGAATTGCGTCGAAGGCGACTCTCCCGCCCCCTCACCGGTTTCGTGCAACGCCAAGCGGCAACTCGTCACGATGCATCGCGACAACGCCTGGACCTGGCCGCTCCCGGCCCCCGATGATCGGGGCACCGTTCGCCCGTCCGGTTGAGCACACCGGCGATTTACATCTGGTCGGCCAGCCGATGCACCCGGCCGCGCGCCACGAGTTCGACGGTGGTGGCCACCGCGCACGATTGCGCCAGCAGCAGGCCTACCAGGACCAGGATCTGGACGGCGGCGGCTTGGACGGCGGAGCCGCTGGCGAGGAGCACGCCGACGAAAGCGCCGGGGAGGGTGACCAATCCGACGGTGCGGGTCTGGTCGACGCCGGGGAGCAGGGCGGTGGTCGCGGTCGGGCGGATGATTTCGAGGCGGGCGTCGCGGTCGGTGAAGCCCAGGCTCATCGCGGCCTCGACTTCACCGCGGCGCAGTTCCAGGGTGTCGAGGGCGGCTTTGGCGGACAGCGAGGTGGCGGTCATGGCGCCGCCGAGGACTATTCCGCCGATGGGGACGATCGCGACGCCGGTGAGGGGAACGACGCCGCTGATCAGCATGGCGGGCAGGGTGGTGAGGGTTCCTGTGGCGAGCGCGAGTGTCAGCCAGCTCGCGGATCTGCCCGCGCGGGCCCGGCGTGCCGAGGTGACCGCGGCGGCGCCGAACATGACCGCCAGCACCAGCAGTGATGACCAGAGGTGGGCCAGCGCGGCGGCGAGTACGAGTGCGACGACGGCCAATTGGAGGACGGCGCGGGCGGCTGCTGTCGGGGCGGTACTGATCGGGCCGAGTCCGGCGAGCCGGTAGACCAGCGCCGTGGCCAGTACCAGGACCGTGCACAGGATGATCAGTCCGGCATCGGGTGTCACCACGGTGTTCAGGCCGCACCTTCGATTCGGGGCTCGTCGGCGGAGCTCACCTGGGTGCGGCGCTGCCACCTGATCTCCATCCTTCGGTATCCGAGCAGGCAGATGCCGAGCCAGAGTGCGCCGAGCAGCCAGCCGCCGAGCACATCGGTGGTCCAGTGCACGCCCAGATACAGGCGGGAGAGTCCCACCGCGAGAACGAATATCGCCGCCGGTATTGCCACGGCGAGCCGGGCGCGCCGGGTACGCAGCAGGCTCACCACGACGATGGTGACCGCACCGACCACCACGAAGGACCCGAGGCTGTGGCCGGAGGGGAACGCCGGGTTCGTCACCTCCACCAGGTGATCGGCGACCGGCGGCCGGGCTCGGCCGACGGACCGCTTGCCGAGGTAGGACAGCCACGATCCGCCGATGCCCGCGACCACCACGAACAGCGCGGGCAGTCGATGGCCGAACCAGAGCAGCGCCACGCTCACGGTCAGGGCCACGAGCGTCATCGCCGCGCCGCCGCCCAGGTCGCTGACGGTCCGCATGGCGGAGGTCAGAGCCGCCGATCGGTGATCGACCATCCAGTCGAGAACAGGCTGATCGACCCGCTTGGTGTGCCCGGCAACGACATTCAAGGTGAGCGCGGCCAGCACGGCCGCCGTGGCCACCAACAGCAGCACCGGAACGGTCACCAGGCGCAACGGTGCGTTGTCGGCGCTCGCCGTGACGAGATGGATCCACGACCGCCCCTCGGCCCTCGCCGAGCGCCGTCGGCTTCCGGCCGGGGCGGTGTCCGCGCGCTCAGTCTCAGGCACCTGGGCCACCCCCGTGAAGGTATCCGCCTGTGCGTTGAACACGGGGATTTTGACCGCAGCCAAGTGGGCGTCCGCAACGAAGCGGCGTCCGCGTGTGCACGCCGGGTTCTCGATCTAGTCGGTATCCCATCCCGGCCATTGTGTCCCAGCCGCTGGCACGATCGACACCGAGGTGATCGATGCCGCAGTATGTGGATCGCGGGCGTGCCGGTCGATCAAGGGTGTAATGGCGGGCGACCATGGTCATGTCGTGGCTGACGACAAGAACCGCGGTATGGCGAATGATCGGCAATGCTCGAGCAAGTCCATGATCGACGCGGCCGTGGCGGCATCCAGGCGTCGGGACCTCCAGGATCTTGGGGTGGCGGGCACGCCGAGTAGCCCGGATCATGGCGGCATGACCGGGTGGGGACTGGTGGTACTCGCGCCTATCGCTGCGATCACCGCCGCACTGACAAACGCCTACGTTTCCCGCACCAAGGCGGAGAAGCCGATCAGCGATCTACACGCCACGCTTGCAACCCTGACCATGACACTTTCGGACCTGCCTGCGGAGGCATCCGGTCGGGAGCCTGTTGTGGCCGCAATCGCCCAGGTGACATATCAATTGGAGCGACAGCATCGCCTACTGAGCATGCGTGAAGAGGCGCTCGAGCGTGCCCGCTCGTCCGTGAAGGGCCTTCTCGTCCTTTCGTGCGTTTGGCTGCTTTTCGGGGTGGTCGGCTCGCACGGCGACGTTTCGGTGATGCTGTCCGATCCTGGGTTCTTTCAATGGGGAGCCTTTTTCATGATTTCCGGGCTGATACTCGGCAGGTTCGACGCATGAGCTCGGTAGCAGGTGTTGAGCTGGGCCGGGCATCGGATCGGTCAAACCAGCAGGGATCGTGTTTCCGGAGCCGCCGGTGCGGCGAGCACGGCTGCCGTGTCGCCGCGTTCGACCACCCGGCCTGCGGCGAGAACCAGAATTCGGGTGCAATGGCGCGCGACGACGGCCATGTCGTGGCTGATGACGAGAAGTGCTGTGTTCCGGGTGGTTCGGCAGTGTTCGAGGAGGTCCATGATCGCCGCAGCGGTGGCGGAGTCCAGTGCCGAGGTGATTTCATCGCAGATGAGGACGTCCGGTTCGGCGGCGAGGGCGCGGGCGATGGCGACGCGTTGGCGTTGGCCGCCGGACAGCTCGTCGGGGTATCGGTTCAACATCGATCGATCGAGGTCCACGTCGGCGAGCAGGTCGGCCGCGCGGTCAGTGATGGCCGGGCGCGCGGTCAGGCCGTTGAGCCGCAGAGGGCGCGCGAGTGTCTGCCCGACAGTGTGTTTCGGATTCAGGGTGGAGAGCGGATTCTGAGGGATCAACTGGACGCGGCGGCGGTCGCGTCGAGAGCGGCGCGCCTTTCCGACTGCCAGCCGGTGCCCATTCACTTCCAGCTCGCCGCGGGATTGGACATGGATACCTGCCAGCACCCGTGCCAAGGTCGTCTTTCCCGCACCGGACGGGCCGACCACCGCGACGGACTCGCCCGCCGCAAGGTCGACAGCGACGGACTCGAGCAAGGTTCGCCGCCCTGCCCAGGCACGTAGGTCGTTGCTGCGCAACGCAATCGAGATGCCGGGGGCAGCGACACGAGCCTCCGGCGTAAAGCGCGCCGGCATCGGCCGGCTCGTTCCCAGTGGGATCACGGTGTCGGCGACGCGATTCAGGACTTCGGTGTCGTGCCCCGAGACCAGTACCGTGACGCCGTGATCGGAGGCGAGTGACCGCAGCAGTTCAGCGATTTCGGTGCGCAGCTGTGCGTGTAGCCCCGCCAGCGGCTCGTCGACGATCAGGACGCCGACCTCGCGCACCATCGCGAGCGCGAGTGCCAATCGGCGTTGTTCGCCGCCGGACAGCTCGCCCGAACGCTTGCGCAGGCATTGCGCCGGCAAGCCCACGCGATCGAGTACACGGGCGGCGTCGGATCGCGGCCCTGCCTCGCGGAAGAGCGCATCGATGCGCATCCGCGGGTTCAGGGCGGCGCCGGGATCCTGGGTCACCAATGTGAGATGCCGACGGCGGAAACGCTGCAGCGCAGCCGATCTCAGCGCGAACATGTCCTGGCCGTCGACATGCACCGTGCCTCCGGCGCGGACGGTGCCGGACGGCAGGTGCCCCAGGATCGCCCGCATCAGCGTGGTCTTACCGGATCCCGAAGGACCGGCCAGTGCGGTGACGCTACCGGCGGGCAGTAGCAGTGAGGTCGGGGCGAGCAGCTGAGCGCCGGCAGCCGAACGCACGCTGAGATTTTCGACGATCACCCGAGCGGTCATAGACTGCGACGCCCCCGTCCGAATGCCGCTACGGCGACGTTGACGCTGACCGCGAGCAGCCCGATCGCGAGGCTGGGCGCCAGCACCGCCGCGGGGTTGAGCAGAATTCCCGAGGCGTTCTCGCGCACCATGACCGCCCAATTGGCATCGCCGAGAGTGGCGGGCAGTTGCAGGAACGCGGCGGTGCTGACCAGATACATCGCCTCCACGAAACGCAGGCCGAGCTGGGTGATGAACGTTTCACGCAGGTTGGGCAGCAGTTCGCGAAAAACGATGTAGCCCAGATGTTCTCCGCGAGCTACGGCGGCTTCGATGAATCCCGATCGTGCTACTCCGCTCGCCGCGGCGGCGAAAACGCGTGCGGTGTAAGGGGTTCCCGCGATCACCGAGACGGCGATCAGTCCGGGCGCACCGGATTCGGGCCAGGAGAGCATGAACAGCAGGATCGCCAGTACCGGCGGCAGCAGCATGCCCAGGTCGGCGGCGCGTTCGATCCAGGCGCCCAGGCGTGGGCGCAGCGCCGCGCAGGAACCGAGCAGGGCAGCCAGCCCGGTCACCAGCAGTGCGATGGTCGCGGCGAGCAGCAGCAGACCCCAACCGCCGCACAGCAATTGGCTCCACACGTCCCGGCCGAGGCGATCACCGCCCAGCCAGGCTTGACCGCCGGGGCGCTGGAAGCTGATCCCGATGCCGTGATCGACCGCGTAGGGGGCGAGTGCGGGCCCGGCGAGAGCGAGCGCGCCGATCAGCACGGCCGGGACGACCGCGAGCCACCAGCGCCGCCGCCGCGTGACCGGCATCGTGTACTCACCCGTCACGACCGCCCTCGATTCGCCCACGCGCGCACCGCATCCGCCGCCAGCAGCACGCACATGATGGTGGCCCCTGTCATGGCGACGACCGCCGCGACCAGCGCGGTGTCGCGATCGGAAACCGATCCGGCGATCATCGCCCCCATGCCCGGGTAGTTGAACACCGTCTCCACGACCAGTGCTCCGCCGAACAGCGTGCCGACCGAGGTCGCGAACGAAGTGGCGATGGTCGGCAGCGCGAACGGCAGGATATGGCGCAGCAGCACGGTCCGCTCCGGAAGTCCGTTGAGCACAGCGGCTTCCACATGCGGGGCGGTGGCCGCGTCGGTGACCGCGCCGCGCACCACCCGCAGATTCCATGCCGACTGCGGGATCGCGAGCGCGGCGACCGGAAGGATCAGCATCGACGCGTTCGCCGGATATCCCGACCGGTCGGTGAAGGTGACCGCGGGCAACCAATCCAGCCACAGCGCGAACACCAGCACCAGCAGGGTCGCCACCACGAATTCCGGAATGGCGATGACGAACGCCGAACCCGGCTGGAGCAGCCGAGCCGCCAGACCCCGTGGCCGTGCGGCCCACCACAACCCGCACAGCAGCGAAATCACGATCGTCACCGCCATCGCCGTCGAGGCCAGCAGCAGGGTCTGCGGGAACTTCGACGCCAGCAGGTCATTGATCGGCACTCCGCGTGCGGTGGTACCGAAGTCACCGGTGAGCACGCCGCTGAACCAGTGCCAGAAGCGCACCGGCAGTGGACGATCCAGCCCCAGCTCGTGTTCCTTGGCCGCGATGCGTTCCGGTGTGGCGTCCCGGCCCAGCACCGCACGCGCCGCGTTGCCGGGCAACAGGTTCACGACCACGAACACCAGGGCCAGCAACGCGATCAGCAGTCCCAGCCGTCGCGCGATCAGTCCGGCGAAACCGATCAATTCGACATCCACACCCGTTCGAGCTGCACGCGCCCGTACCCGCCCAGCCGGGGCAGATCGCGCACCGACCGCGCCGCCACATCGATCCCGTCGGCCATGCCCCACACGATGTATCCGCCGCGCTCGTGCTCGATCCGCTGGATCGTCCGGCTGGCCGCGGCGAACTTCTCCCCGGCCGGTGCCGCGAGGGCATCGGTGTACGCCTGGTCGAAAGCGGCGTCGTTGAACCCGGTTTCGTTCCACTTGGTGCGCGAGTACATCACCTTGCTGGCGAAGAACACCACCGAATCGTTGGTGCCCCAGTTCGCGGTGTACAACGGCGCTTTGAGCCAGGTCCGATCGTAGAAGGCGTTCGCGTCCTGCACGACGACCTCGATCGCCACCCCGATGTCCTTGGCCTGGCTCGCGAACACCTTCGCCGACTCGACCTCACCGGGCGCTTCCTGCTTGGTGATCAGCTGATAGGTCTTCCCGGTGTCGAACTTGGCCTCGGCGAGCAACTGTTTCGCCCGGGCCACATCGCGGGTGCGCTGGGCGATGGACTTGTCGATGCTCGGGTCGGCGGTGCCCAGCACATCGTTGCCGATGGTGCCGTAGCCCGAGAGCACCTGGGCCACCATGGCTGGACGGTCCACCGAAAGGCGCAGCGCCTCGCGAACTTTGGGGTCGGCGAAGGGGCCGTCGGAGGTGCGCATCGCGATCACGACCGCGATATCGTCGGGCCGGCGGATCACCTGCAGATCGCCCCGGCCCTCGGCGGTGCGCCCGGCGATCGCACCGACGCTCGAAGCCAGATCGATCTGCCCGGCCAGTACCGCGTTCGCCATCGACTCCGGGCTCTCGAACAAGGTCACCTCGATCGCGTCCAGCAAGGGAGCGCCGCCGTGCCATGCGTCGTTGCGCACCAGGCGCGCATTACCGTTGGCGTAGCTGTCGAGCTTGAACGGCCCGCTGCCGACCGCCTTCGTGAAATCGGTGGTGCCCTTCGGCACCGTGAAGGTCATGAGCCGCAACAACAACGGCAGCTGACTGTTCGCGCTCGCACAGGTCAGCACCACCGCGTTCGGGGCCGCGACCTTGATGTCGTCGACGGAAGCGACCGGGACCTTGGTCTCCCCCGCGATCTCCCGCAACCGGCGCAGCGACCACACCACGTCCTCCGCCGTGACCGGTCGCCCGTCGTGGAAGGTGGCGCCGTCGGCGATGGTGAAGGTCCAATTGCGCTGCGCGGCATCGGATTCCCACTTCGATGCCAGGCGAGGCGCGACATTCGGGTCGGCTCCGGGAACCGTCAGCGGATCGTAGACCAGCGACATGATGAGAAAGTCGCTGTCGTTGCTGAGGGTGGCATGGGGATCGCGTTCGGCCTTGGCGGACTTGCCGATCGCGCCGACGCGCAGGGTGCCGCCGCTGCGAGGTGCGCCGGGGTCAGTGGACATGTCGCTGCCGCAGGCGGCGAGCGTCAGGATCGCGCCGAGTCCGAGGCCGGCTTTGAAGAGCTGACGCCTGTTCACATCCACTGCCGACCCCATCCACGTCACGATATTGATAGGTTAGCCTCCGCTAACTCGGCATAGGCTAGCTTGGCGACTATCGCCAGGCAACATCCTCTCCGCCAGCAGCGTCCACACCGGGGTCTTGCCGGAAACAGAGCGTTCCCCACTGGAATCCGGCTCCGATGGCGGACAGGACGAAGGTGTCTCCGGGGTGCACGCGATGCTCGGAACGGGCTCGATGCAATGCGGTGAACACGCCCGCGGACCCGGTGTTGCCGAGGGTGTCCAGGGTGATCGGGGCTCGGTGCATGGGCACGCCGAGTTCGGTCATGGCCGCGGTGAGGATATTGAGGTTGGCCTGGTGCAGGAAGAAGTGGTCGATGTCGGTGACGGCGAGCCCGGCCCGGTCGACGGCGGTGCGGATGCTGTGCGGCAGGCGGCTGGTGGCCGTCTCCCAGACCGCGCGACCGTCCATGCGCAGGAAATGCTCGCGCGCGGCGACGGTCCGGTCGGTGGTCGGCAGACGGGATCCACCGGCGCGGATCTCCACGCTGTCTGACAGCTGAGATCCGAAGTCCCAGGACAGGATTCCTGCGCCGGGCGACTTGCTACGGGTCAGCACGACGGCGGCCGCGGCGTCGCCGAAGAAGACGCCGGTGGTGCGGTTGCGCGGGTCGGTGACCCGGGACGCGCAGTCGGCGGCGATCACCAGCACCGCGTGCGCCGAGACCTGCAGCAGGTGCCCGGCCAGCAGCATCGCCTGCAGGCCGTTGGCGCAGGCGGCCTGGGTGATGTCGATGGGCAGGGCGCGGTGCGCGCCGATTCGTTCCTTGACCATCAAGGCCGTCGAGGGCAGGGGCTGGTCGTAGGTGTAGGTCGCGACGATGACGGCGTCGAGTTCGCCGGGTGCGATGCCCGCGTCGGCCAGTGCCGCCGGGGCCGCCGCGACGCACATGTCCGAGACGGCCAGTTCCGGTGCCAGGCGGCGGCGTTCGCGAATGCCGGTGCGGCTTACGATCCACTCGACCGAGGTGTCCAGCGTCTGGGTGAGTTCGGCATTGGTGACGACGGTGGCGGGCAGATGAACGCTCGAACCCGCCACCGCCATCGGCAGCGGGCGGGCGAGCTGCGCTTCGAGTGCGGGCGAACGCGGCTGTTCGGCCGCCGTGCACGCGATGGTCATGCGTGGATCCCGTCTTTCGTTGCGGCGGTGTTGCATTCGGGGGCGATCAGCTGGTCCAGGTCCACATAGAATCGCCCGGATTCGCACGGGGCGCCCAGCAGGATGCGCCGGGCGGCCGCGGTGACCAGGGCGCCGCCGAGCGCCACATCGGAGGCCAGTTGCGGCCAGCTGCTCAGTGTCCGGCCGATTTCGCCGAAGGAGGCGGCGAGTTCGGGGCTGATGCGTTCGGGATCGACCATGGCCAGGATGAGATCGGCCTTGGCCTGGGCGGTCAGCTCGCGTATCTCGGCGGCGCGCAGGTCGCCGATTCTGCCGTGCAGCAGCGGCCGGTCGGGTTCCAGATCGAAGCGCTCGATGTCGAGCATGCCGCGATCGTTGCAGTCCATGATCACCGGAATCCCCAGTGCACGTGCGTATTCCCGGGCCGCGACCTTGATGTAGGGGGTATCGCACTCCTCGACCAGGAGATCGATCGGGGTGTCGTCGCCCTGGAAGAACTCGATCATGCCGTCGTCGGTGAGCCCGGCCGTCATGATCTCGATGTCCAGGTAAGGGTCGATCTCGTACATCTGGCGCGCGCACAGCACCGCTTTGCCGAGGCCCACGTGGTGTACGCCCGCGCGCAGCCGGTTCATGTTCGACAGGCTCAGCTCGTCGAAGTCGGCGAGCCGGAACGCGCCGCCCACGCCTTCGAGCGCCAGGGTGACGGCGGCGCTGTTCCCGACGGACAGTCCGATGATCCCGATGCGGTGCTCGCGGAGCCGGCGTTGCTGCGGGCGTTCGATTTTCCCGCGATTGCGATCGGCGCGCACGAGCCGGAACTCCTCGCGCGGCAGGACGTGCACCAGGCGGCCCGACCACGGGTACCAGAACCAGCTGCCATAGGCCCACGGCTCCACCCCGGCCAGCTGTTGTTCGATCTTGCGCTCGAGTTCCGGGCCGGTGTGGCGAAGCTGGGGTTCGCGGCAGCGGATCAGTTCCGCCAGTTGACTGTCGATGGTGTCGCACACTTCGGTGACCCGCTCCGATTCCAGCAGCGCGGTGAGCGCGGCGTAGTCGGCGGCGTGCGCGGGTTCGAGCAGAACGGGTTGCCACACTTCGCGATCCGGTGCGGCCGCCGCGGTGAGCGGTACCGGCGCGGGCCGGTTTCCGGTCTCCTCCGATGTCCAGGCGATCGGGTCCTCCGCCACGAGGGCGGGGAACTGATCGCGCAAGGTGGCCACGAGGTCGGTGTATTCCCCGGCGCCGTCGGCGGTCCGGTGCAGCAGGATCACCACGTCTTCGGTGTATCGCTCGACATAGCAGCGGGTTCCGGGCAGCGGGTGGAATCCGAAGCGCCCGTGGAACAGGTCCTGGCCGTCTTTGGTGCCCGAGGTGCCGATCATCAGCTTGGCGCCGAGATGGTGTGCCGCGCCGATGGCGAGCGCGTTCAGATAGACGCCCAGTCCGAGTTTGCGGGCTCGATGCTCGACCACCAGCCGGCTGTGTTCGTAGGTGTCGGCGAGCCCGGCGTGCTCGGCGGCGAGCACCTGCCGGTATCGCGGTTCGCCCAGGTGCGCGCGGGACTGGAACAGATCACCGGTCTCCGGTGTGGACAGGCGGATATAGCCCAGCACCGGACCGCCGGGATGCCGGCGGGCGATGAAATGCCATGCACCGTAATCCAATTCCTGGTCATCGACATGGGCGCCGCTGAGGTCGCGGAATTCCGGTCGCCTGCCGTGGTCGTAGAGGATCCGGGCGCGCAGTTCGCGGATCCGGTTCACCTGTTGCGCGTGCTCATGGCCGTGCCGCGGTATCTGGAACGCCGAAACATGCCACCGCACATCATGATCGCGGTCACGGATATCACGTCGTTCGATAGACATGCGAAATCCGCCAGTTGCCGACACGGCAAGGGTCCTTTCCGGAAGGTCGTGCATCGAGTGAGTGAGCGACTGTGGGCCTCGAAGCGTTCGGTGCCGCCGGCTTCGGACCACATGCTCGATAGCCAGATATTAGCTGACGTTGCATCAGGCTACCGGATTGCAACCTCTTGCGGCGCGGCGAAATTCGTCCGAGAGGGTCCCAACAACGGAGATTCTGTCCCAAAACCGCCAGGACAGTCCGGCGGCAATCCCGATGCCAAGTATTAGCTGTCGAACTTCGCTGAAACTGGCCGAATACAGTTGATCGGGATCAGATCGAGTCGTCGCGGGCGTGGTCGGAGTCGAGCCAGGCCAGGGCAGCCGCGGTGAGCGCGGTGATGCCACAGTCGAGTGTCGGCTCGGCGAGCGGTGCGAAGTACGGCGAGTGGTTCATCGGAATATCGAGCTCGACGGTGCCCCGCTGTTGCGCCGCCGCGACTTTCGCCGGATCCGCACCGCCGAAGAACCAGAACGACAGCGGCGCGCCGGCAGCCTCGGTGAGAACCCCGACATCCTCGCTGGCGGGAAACGCCCCCATTTCCCGGACCTGCTCCGCACCGAGCGCGGCGCACAGCGCGGCCCGGGTCCGGTCCAGCGCCACCGGATCGTTCACGGTGATGGGCAGCCGGGTCAGCTCTTCGATCGTCGGCATCCGATCCGCGCCCGCGGCTTCGGCTTCCGCGCGCACGATCCGCCGCACCGCCGCGAGCACGCGGGTTCGCACTTCGGGTGAGTACGTGCGAACGCTGAGGCCGAGCCGGGCCTCGTCGGCGATGATGTTCTCCTTAGTGCCCGCGTGCAGAGTGCCCACGGTGACGACCGCCTGGTCCGTGGCAGCGATCTCACGGGACACGATGGTCTGCAGGCGCAGCACGGTCGCCGCGGCCAGCACGATCGGGTCGACCGTCGTCTCGGGCCGCGAACCATGCCCGCCGCGACCGTGCAAGGTGATCAGCAGACTGTCGTTCGCCGCCAGGATCGCGCCGGCGCGCGTCGCCACGGTGCCCACCGGAATCGGCAGGACATGCTGGGCCAGTACGATTTCCGGCCGCCCGAAACGCTCGAACAGCCCGTCATCGACCATCGCCTGGGCGCCCGCGCCGATCTCCTCGGCCGGCTGGAATACCCCCAGCACGGTCCCGGACCAGCGGTCCCGGGACGCGGCCAGCCGCTCGAGCGCGCCGAGCAGGCAGACGGTGTGCATGTCGTGCCCGCAGGCATGCATGAGCGGCCGCCCCTCCGGATCGGTGGCGACCGAGGCGTACGGCAATCCGGTTTGCTCGCCGACCGGCAGCGCGTCCATGTCCGCGCGCAACAGGATCAGCGGACCGGGCCCGTTCGCCAGCCGGGCGACCACTCCCGTCCGGCCGACGCCCTCGACCACTTCGTAGCCGAGCGACTTCGCACGCCGCGCGACCAGCGCCGCGGTGCGGTGTTCGGCGAACGAGAGTTCCGGATGGGCGTGCAGGTCTCGGTACAGTTCCGCGAGATCGTTGCTGACCCGGGCGACGCGACTGTTGATCGGCGGCACCCTGTCAATGATCCACCGTGCCAGGAGGAACAGAACAGTTTCCCGGTTTTCCGTCCACCGCTTCGCGAAACCTATCGGTACCTTCGCGTCGAGGGCTACGCTGTGCGATAACTCATGTGCTTTTCAGACGATCGAAACGGTGATGGGATGAACACGGATCTTGCGACGGATCAGCCCCACACCTCTCGGGTCTACGACTACTTCCTCGGCGGCAAGGACAACTACGAGGCCGATCGCCAGGCCGCGGAGGAAATCCTGAAGGTATGGCCCGACATTCGGGTCGCGGCGCGGGTCAACCGCCAGTTCATGCAGCGCAGTACGCGATTCTTGGCCGAGACCGGCATCCGGCAGTTCCTCGATATCGGCACCGGGATCCCGACCGAACCCAACCTGCACCAGATCGCGCAGGCGACGGCCCCCGACGCGAAAGTCGTGTACGTAGACAATGATCCGCTGGTGCTGGCGCATGCCCGCGCGTACATGACGGGCACCGAACTCGGTGCCACGACCTATCTCTACGGCGATGTCACCGATCCCGGCTCCATCCTGCAACCGCCGGAACTGAGCGATTTCCTCGATCTGAGCCAACCGGTCGGTTTGAGCATGATCGCCCTGCTGCACTTCGTCGAAGCCGACGTCCCCGCCCTCCTCTCGACCTTCCTCGACGCCCTCGCCCCCGGCTCCTACCTCGCAATCTGCACCATCACAGCCGATTTCGCCCCCGACGCCGTCCTGCGCGCCCAGGACGTCTACCGCGTCCGCAACCTCCCCGCCCAGGTCCGCACCCACGACGAGGTCACCTCCTGGTTCGCCGGCCTGGACCTGCTCGACCCGGGCGTCGTACCGCCCCACAGATGGCGCTCCGGCGAAACCACCGACTTCTCCCCCGCCTTCGACGCCAAGGTCTCCTGCTACAGCGGCGTCGCCCGCAAACCCTGACCGAGAACGCACTGCATACGCATCGGCGGCGGCAGCGCCTGGCCGCCGCCCTCGAACGTATGTGATCGATCAGTCGAAAATGCCCACCGCGACGCCGGCGGTGAACGAATCCCATGCCGCAGGCGTGAAGAGCAGCGCCGGACCGGCGGGGTCCTTCGAATCACGCACGCCGACAACCCCTCCCGCCAGCCATGCGACTTCGACGCAATCCCCCTGGCTGCCGCTGTGGCTGCTCTTGAACCACACTGCTCCCGATAGGTCAGTGGTCATCCTCGAACTCCTTCGTGACTCGACGAACCAGCTCGCGGGTTGGTCCGTCCTCGAGCGCGGTGCTACGAATTGCCGTCGCCAGCTCACTGTAAAGCCGTACCTCGTCGGCCTTTTCCAGATAGACGTCCTGGGTCGGACCGCCTTCGATGTACACGATGGGCGGCTCGACATTGTCGCCATTGGCGTCGAATTCGAGCAGTGTGAACGCTCCGCGCGGCATGCCCCAGGTCAGTCCGGCGGAGAACGGGTGGATCCGCACCGTCACATTGGGCAGCTTCGACACCTCGGCGATGTGCCGCAACTGAGCTGCCATGGTCGCCCGGCCACCGATCACCCGGTGCAACGCCGACTCGTGCAGCAGCACCTCCAATTCGATGGGCCGCGTCTTGCGAGTCACTATGGCCTGCCGCTTCATTCGATGCTCGACCCGGCGGTCGATATCGCTGTTGCTGGTGAACCCCGGGTAGGCACCGATGACAGCCCTGGCGTACTCGGCAGTCTGCAACAGCCCCGGCACATGTTCGTGGTAGGTGATCAACCGGCGCGCGGCGGCCTCGAGACCGGTGTACATATTGAACGCGTCCGAGTACAGCCCGCCGTACGCGTGATACCAGCTCTGGGTGCGCGCGATCGTCGCGAGGTCGATAGCGGCCCGAAGCTCGGCAGCGCCGACTCCGTAGATCTCACACAGGGCACGCACATCCTGCTTACGCACCTTTTGCGTTTGCCCGGCCTCGATCCGCTGCAGCGCCGACGCCGACAGGTCGGACAGCTTGGCGGCCGCCGCGATCGTGAATCCGTTGGCATCCCGGCATTCCCGTAGAAACCGGCCGAGTTGCCGCCTCGGCAAGGTGGAACCCGCCGCCGCGCCGACCGGGTCTGAATCCTCATCGCTGGCCATACCGACTTCCTCATCGTCGAAACCGGGTGGATCGGGTCACGAAATCGGGTGCTGCATAGAGCATTATCGGGCAGGGCCCTGGCCTTTCGGGTGACTTTCGATCGGGTACCCGATTTCTCTCGAACCGGTTCTTCGATGGTGGTGTGCTGGTCTCACAACAGCGGCAGGGAGGAGAGCTCAATGTCCGGCAACAACCCGTGGTCGGTTCAATCCATCATCGAACGCATCGAAGCCGATCGGTCGTACACCCCGGGCGGCCGGCGGCCACGACGGCGTCCCGCTCCGCATCGCAGACTCCGGCGAAACTCATGGCGACATGCCCTCGCGGCACTCGAAGTGGCGTTCTTCGGCCACAGCACAATGCGATTGGCGGGCCGCCATGCCGCACGATGACCCCACCGGAATCGAACTGCAAGTCATCCAGGATGTCCTCGACACCGTGGAGACCCGAATCCGCGCGGCCGAACAGTGCGGACTGCGCCTGACGGTACCGCGCTCCCGCGTCTACGCCGCAGTCCTCCTCGCGGTCATCGTGAGCGCCCGGGAAACCCATCGCATCCCAGCCACACTCGACCACGCGGCGATCCTGGACGAAATCCTCGACGGCGCGGAACCATTCGGCACACCGGGTGCGAATCAACCCGTAGAGCAGGTAATCCGCAACCACGCCACACCGGTGAACTGAACCTCACGCAGCTACTTCGCGGGCCGGAGATGGCCGGCCAGGGTCAGGAACAAGCGCAGGTTCCCCATTTTCGCTTTCGGAACCATTGCGATCGGCCGGAAGCGACCACGCTTGTAGACGTCGATGGTCTTGCTCCAGCTATCGATGTCCTTGATCTCATCCCACGCCGCAACATGTTTCCCGGCCCGTATCCCGTGCGCGTCGACGGTCAGCTCACCGAACGTGAGGCTCTCGCCGCGCCCGAGACCGGCTAGCGCGGCCCGCACCGTGCGAGTGAAGACCACCCCCGCAGCCTCACGCATATAGAAGGCATAGCGGTTTTCAGTCCAATTCGGATCGGTTCGTGTCTTCTCGGGGTCCCAGTAGGACCCGGTGAATCGCGTATGAGTGCCGTCAGGGCGGGTGAAGGTGTAGTCGAACGAGGAATGCTGATAGAGCGCGTTCAGGAAGTGGTCGGTGACATCAGGCACGACCTGATCGAACGAATCCCACACCGCGACTTCGATTTGCTGATGTTCCTCCCATACCCGCACCACGCCAGGGTCATAGGCGTACACCGTGGTACCGACGTTCGTACCGTCGAACACTCCCTTCCTGACCTTGTGCACGAACACATCCCGCAGCGACCCGAAGCCGTACTCCTGGGCCACCCGCGTCACTTCCGCGGGCACCGACGCACCGGACGTCATCCACTCCCCCATCCCCTCGATTTCCGACCGAAGTGTATTGCGGGACAACAACGTCTCGCACCCCGGCAGACCGGTCGGTGCCGGTCTGCACGGTCAGTGCCGGCAGAGCCATTCGGTGCCGTAGTGCCCGGCGTTGCCGCCGTCGAGGTGCACCCAGTGCCCGTCGCCTTCGCATGCCGCGCCCTCGACGCGGTCGTTGTTCGGCGGCGGGGTGGTGGTTTCCACCGGCGGTGGGGTGGTGGAAATCTGAGGAGGCGTGGTTTCGGGGCCGGCTCCGTGGTTGGGGTTGGTGCAGATGGTGCCTTCGCACGGCACCCAGGTGCCGTCGCCGTTGGGGTTCGGGATGGCGTTCGGGCCGATGTAGGAGCCCCGTGGGCAGCCGGGGTCCTGGTTCTTGGCGCAGTACTCGGCGCTGAGACCGTTGCCGGTCGAACCGTCGGCGCCGCGTCGGTCGGTGGTCGGCGCGGGCTGGGGCACGGTTGTGCTGGGCGCGGCCGTTGTCGTGCTTGTGGCGGGCACGCTTGTCTTGGCGCTGGTGCTGGTGGCGGGCGTCGAATTGTCGTTCGAGCACGCCGCGGCGGTCAGAACCAGGATCATTCCCGCGAGAACTGTCAAAGAACGCTTCATTGCCATTCCCCTTGTCGTGTGGGCGGACTCGGCTCCGATGGGTACTGCACGCTCGGCGAAGGTCGCGACCGTCAGCGGCACACCGCGTCGCTGATCGCCTGAGAGACCGGCAGTAGCGGGCTGGCCTGGCCGCCGGTGGCTTCCACCAGGAACACGAGCGGATAGGCCACGAGCGAGCACACCGGCGACGGGGGCGCGGGAGTGGCTTGCGCGACGCCGGTCGCGGCCACGGTGGCGGCGGTGAGCGCGCCACCGACAAGGGCTGCTCCGAGGAGTTTGCGCATGGGTTCGGCTCCTTGTTCTCGTATCGGGGCTAGGTGTCCGACATCGGGAAATCCGCGCCGCCGATCGTTAACTGATGACTTGCTATCTCTAGGTGATGTGATCAGTAGACTTAAACATCAGACGTATGTCAAGATCTATGAAGATTCTTTCCTGTGCTGTTCAGAGCGATCATGAGGAGCGAACGCAGTGGCCGATCTGCCACGGATCACGCGCAACACCACCCTGTCGCAGCGCGTTGCCGAGGAATTGCGCTCTCGAATTTCCTCCGGTGAATGGCCGGTCGGCACCAAGATCCCGCCCGAGCCGGAGCTGATCGAGGCGCTGGGAGTGAGCCGCAGCACAGTGCGGGAGGCGGTGCGGTCGCTGGCGCAGGTGCGCATGCTCGAAACCCGACCCGGGGACGGCACCTACGTGCGCGCGGACAATCCGCTGCAATTCCCGCTGCTGGATCGGATCGCCCGCGCGCAGGTCCGCGACGTCTTCGAAATCCGGGTCATGCTCGAGGAACACGCCGCCCGCCTGGCCGCGCAACGCTGCACCCCCGACGGCGCGCGACGGCTGCGGGAACTGCTCACCGGCGTCGATACCGCCGCCGCACAAGCACATTCATTCGCTGACTTGCTACCCGCCGGGCTGGCGCTGTTCCGCGTCATGAGCGAGATCAGCGGCAACGAGCTCCTCGCCGAGCTGTATCAGCACCTGGCCGCCCAGCCCGTCGACCAGCTCGACGAAAACCCCGTCAGCCAGGCCTACCTCGCGCGCTGGCGTGAGCAGATCGGCGACCTCGTCGATGCCATCGCCGCCAACGACCCGGTCCGCGCCGAGCGGACGGTGCGAGCTCTGCAAACCGACGCCATCAACGAAATGCCATGACCTCCCGCATCCCAGCGCGGCCGTGACACGAAAGGAGTTGCCACACATGCGATTCGGTGTCTCGATTCCCAACTACGGCGCGGCCGTCTCCCCCGATCGCCTCACCGCGTGGGCACAGGGCAGCGAACGGCTCGGCTTCGACCTGGCCATGGTCACCGACCATCTCGCTCAGCCCGCCGACGTCCGCCGGGCCTACCCCGAAGACTTCTACGAATCCTTCGCCACCCTCACCTACCTGGCCGCGGCCACCTCCACGATCCGCCTCGGCACCTCGGTCACCGTGCTGCCGCTGCGGCACCCCGTACAGACCGCCCGCGCGATCGCCACCATCGACCAATTGAGCAGCGGGCGAATCGTTTTCGGCGTCGGCGTCGGCGGCAACGAACAGGAATACCACGCCCTGGGAATCGACTACACCCGCCGCGGCGCGATCACCGACGAATACCTCACCGTCCTGAACCAGCTGTGGACCGGCCGCCAGACGAGCTTCCACGGCCAGTTCGTGACCTTCGACGACCTGCTCGCCACCCCCTCACCACGACAAGCAGGCGGCCCGCCCCTCTGGTTCGGCGGCAGCGCCAAACCCGCACTACGCCGGGCGATCACCCACCACGGCACCTGGCACCCGGTCTTCCCCACCCTCGAGACCCTCGACGCCGGCGCCCGCCACGCGACCGCACTCGCCGAAGCATCCGGCGTACCCGTGCCACCGATCGCACCCCGAATCCGCCTGTCGATCACCCCTGCACCCCATCCGGAACCAAACCGCCCACTAGGAGTCGGCTCGATCGAACAAATCACCACCGACCTCCACGAACTCGCCGCCCGGGAAATCCACACGGTCGTCTTCGATCCCGTCCACCACCCCTTCCTCCCCGACGCCCCCGCGTCCCGGGACAACGACCGGGACGCCCACGAATGGGCAGCCATCGAACAACTGGCCACCGAGATCCTCGCCGGTAGCTGGGCGCGTAACGGGAGCGGCAGCTGATTCACTACGGTGCAACCGCTTTCGGCTTCACCGTCGCGGCGAGCCCGTCGAGGAGCAGGACGATCGGCAGCAGCGCGGCCATGACGCCGAGCGCACCCAGCGGCGGCAAGTGGCCGACTACGACCGTCATCGAGAGCAGAATCGTCGCGGCGAGCAGACGCGGGCGGATGTCCACCCCGGCGACGCGCCGGGCGAACAGGGCGGTCCCAACCAGATAGACCGCCGCGCCGCCGGTCAGCGCGAGGGCACCGAACCACCCGAGGGGGCGCGTACTCGAGATGTGGGCCATGGCGACTTCGATTCCCAAGGCGGACAGGATGATTCCGGCGACGATGGGAAAGTGCAGCAGGCTGTAGCCGTGCTGGGCGGCGCGGGCTCGGTCACGTGAGCCGAGTCGGGACAGTGCCTGTTCCGCGGTCTCGGTCGGTCCGCTGAAATAGCCGCGCCACAGTCCGATGGCGATCGCGATCGCCAGCAGCACGCCCGCCAGGAGTGGGAGATCGATCGGACCGGCGGCGACGCCGATCGCCACGGTCGATTCACCGAGCGCGAGAATGACCACCAGGCGGTGCCGTTCGACGAAATGCGCGGTCGAGCCGATGCGGCTGCGCACGCCCCAGGTGGTCAGATTGGCGATGATCGGTTCGATGGTGACCGCGGCCAGTGCGCACCACACCTGCCATGGGGATCCGAGCAGCGCACCGACCACCAGCAGTGCGCCGGAGGGGATCAGCGAGCAGCACACCGTTCCCACCACTTCTCGCCGGGCTTCGCGACCGCCCACCGAAGTGACCAGGTAGACGGTCAAATGGGTCAGCCGGGCGATGAGGTAGGCCGCCACGAAGACCAGCGGGCCGGACAGTCCGCTCGATCGGTCGCCGTAGGCTTCGGGCACCACGACGGCCACGACGAACACGGCCGCCATGCCCGTGAACATGGCGACGCGCACGAATCCCTCGTCGGCGTGCAGCTGATTGGCCAGCCAGCTGTAGGCCGTCCACGACCACCACAGCAGGGCGAGCACGATGAGACCCTGCAGGACGCCCATCGGCGTGTGGGCGTCGGCCATCAATCGGCTGACTTGGGTGAATCCGAATACGTAGGCGAGATCGAAGAAGAGCTCCACGGGGGTGACCCGATCGCCTTCCACGCTCGCGACCGCTGTCGACGATGCCGGCCGATGCTCTCGCACCGCGTGCACCCTGGCTCGACGCCTCACCGAACTGCGCTCCTCGATGTACATCCCTGATTGTGTTCGCCATTCACGCGTGACAGTGACCGGAAGTCAACAAGATCAGCAGGATCGTGCAAGTACCCGCGACTTCTGTGCTAACGCCACCGATCAGCGCGCTGGTTACATGGAAATCGGCCTGGATTCCCCAGTCCACCGAGAACGGGAGGTCATCTCATGGCCGACGACATACGAAGCGCGATAACACTTTTCGTCAATGGCAAAACGCAGGAGCTGGAGGTGGACCATCGCCGGACGCTGCTGGACGCGCTGCGCGGCGACCTCGGGCGGACCGGCCCCAAGAAGGGCTGCGATCACGGCCAGTGCGGCGCCTGCACGGTCCTGCTGGAGGGCCGCAGGATCGTGTCGTGCTTGACGCTGGCCGTCGCGGCCCACGACGCGCGGATCACCACGATCGAGGGCCTCGCCGACGGTGACGCGCTGTCGCCGCTGCAAGCGGCCATGCTGCGCCAGGACGGCTATCAGTGCGGATTCTGCACGTCCGGACAGATCTGCTCGGCGGTCGGCATGCTGTCCGAGCATGCCGAGGGCTGGCCCAGCGCGGTCACCGCCGACGTCGCACCGGACCGGCCGGTCGCGGAGCTCGACGCCGCCGAGGTGCGAGAGCGGCTGAGCGGCAACCTGTGCCGCTGCGGCGCGTATCCGGCGATCGTTCGCGCCGTGCTGGAAGCGGCCGCGCCGAACGGGGAACCGTCGTGAAGGAGTTCGGCTACGACCGCCCGACCGAGGTGGAGGCGGCGCTGCGATCGGTCGCTGGTGACGGAGCCCGATTCCTCGGCGGCGGAACGAATCTCGTGGATCTGATGAAGAGCGGCGTGGAATCGCCGCGCCGGCTGGTCGATGTCCGGTTCCTGCCGCTGGCGGGGATCTCCGCGACCACCGACGGCGGACTGCTGCTCGGAGCGACGGCGACCAACAGCGATATCGCCGCGCATGTCGAGGTGCGCCGCAGGTATCCCGCACTGTCACAGGCGATTCTGGCGGGTGCGTCCGGGCAGCTGCGCAATATGGCGACGGCGGCGGGAAATCTCTTGCAGCGCACCCGTTGTGCGTATTTCGCCGATCCGGCCGAGCCGTGCAATCGGCGGTCGCCGGGCACCGGATGCGGCGCGCTCACCGGTGAACACCACAATCACGCGATTCTGGACTGGACCGAAAGCTGTGTCGCCACCCACCCTTCCGATATGGCGGTCGCATTGGCGCTCTTCGACGCCGACGTGCACTACCGGACCCCGGGAACCAGCGGGACGGTGCCGTTCGCGCGGTTCTACCGTCCGGTCGGCGACACCCCGCACGAGGAGACGATGCTGCCCGAACATGCTCTGATCACCGGCATCACGCTCGCTCCGGTCACGCCGGCGCTGCGATCGCGCTACCGCAAGGTTCGCGAGCGCGCCTCCTACGCGTTCGCGACCGTGTCCCTGGCGGCCGCGCTCGAACTGGACGGCGACCGAATCGCCGATGTGCGGCTCGCCTTCGGCGGCGTCGCGGCCCGGCCATGGCGAGCCCGCACCGCGGAGCGGCTGCTGCGTGGTGGCCCGGCCACCCCGGAACTCTTCCGGGCGGCCGCGGACGCCGAGCTGTCGGCGGCGCGGCCGCTGCGCGACAACGCCTACAAGGTGGCACTCGCCCGCAATCTCGTTCCGGCGGTGCTGGCCGACCTGGCCGACGCCGGAAACCGTTGACCCGCTTGGAAGAAGGACCGCAGTGCATACACCTCCACGATCAGCACCACCGGAATCCGGGCGCGCCGGCGCGCTGGGCGTCGCCCGCACCCGCCTGGAGGGCCCGGGCAAGGTCACCGGTGAAATCCGTTACGCCGCCGATGAACCGGTCGAGAATCTGGCCTTCGGGTACCTGGTGACCTCCCCGGTGACGCGCGGGCGCATCGGTCATATCGCCGCCGACGCGGTGCGGGATATGCCGGGCGTCCTCGAGGTCATCGACCACACCAACGCGCCGCGCCTGAACCCGGCGGCGGGCTCGTTCTTCGGCCCGGACGGGAACCTGCAACTGCTGCAATCGCCCGAGATCCCTTACGCGGGTTGGCCGGTGGCGCTCGTCGTCGCGGAAACCTGGGAGCAGGCCCGGCACGCGGCGGCGGCCCTGCCGGTCGAGTACGAGTCCGGCGCCCACGATATCGCCTTCTCCGCCGACCACCCCGCCGCCCGCCCGGCCCTGGACCTGTTCGGTCCCGAAGCGGCCCTCGGCGACCTCGAGACCGAATTCGACGCCTCCGCCGTGCTGATCGACGAACGGTACCGGACGCCCGAAGAGTATTGCAGCGCAATGGAACCGCACTGCGCCACGGCGTGGTGGGACGGCGCGGATCTGCACGCCGTCGACACCAATCAGGGTCCGTGGATCGTGGCCGGTGCGCTGTCGGCACTGTTCGAACTGGAGCCGAGCCGGGTACACATCCGCGCCGAACACGTGGGCGGGGGCTTCGGATCCAAGGGGCTGTGCGGACCACAGCTGATCCTGGCGGTGATGGCCACGACGCGGACCGGGCGACCGGTGCGGGTCGCCTTGAGCCGCAACGACGTATTCCTCATCACCACCATGCGCCCGCCGACCGACCAGCGCGTGCGCATCGGCGCGGATCCCGACGGGCGCTTCCGTGCCCTGCATCACGAGGCGGCGTTCGCGATCTCACCGCTCGTGGAGTACATCGAGGGCTGTACCGAACTCACCAAAACCCTCTACGCCGCCCGCGCCATCCACACCGGCCTGACGGCGGTGCCCGTCGACACCGTGCCGCCGTACTCCATGCGCGCCCCCGGCACGGCCCCCGGCTCGTTCGCCCTGGAATCGGCCGTCGACGAAGTCGCGGAGCGGCTGGGCCTGGATCCGGTCGAACTGCGGCTGCGCAACGAGCCCGCCGCCGGACCGGTCTCCGGGCTCCCGTTCAGCAGTCACCAGGTCGGCGCCTGCCTGCGGGAAGGAGCCCGCCGCTTCGGCTGGTCCGCGCGCGATCATCGGCCGCGACGCCGCCGCGAGGGGCACCTGCTGATCGGAACCGGCATTGCGGCAACCAGTTTCAGTGTCGGAGCGTTCCCCTCGTCCGCGTCGATCACCGCCGAAGCCGACGGCACCTTCACCGTGAGCATCGGAGCCGCCGATATCGGCACCGGCGCGCGCACCGCGCTCACCGCGGTCGCGGCCGATGCGCTCGGCGTCGATATCGGCCGGATCCGGCCGATCCGGATCGCCGACAGCGATCTCGGCGCGGCCTGGAGCGCGGGCGGATCCCGCGGCACCACCTCCTGGACGTGGGCCATCACCGAGGCCGCGGCCCGGTTGCGGGAGGTGATCGCCGAGACACCGCTGCCCGCCACCGCGACGGTCGATACGACGAATCTCCTCGGGGCACTGGCTGATTGCGAACGCCACGCCTTCAGCGCCGTCTTCGCCGAGGTCACGGTCGACCCCGCGACCGGTGAGGTGCGGGTGCGCAGGCTGCTCGGCATGTTCGCCATCGGCCGGGTCATCAACCCGTTGCTGGCGCGCAGCCAGGTGGTCGGCGGAATGATCGGCGGACTGTCCATGGCCTTGCACGAGGAAGGCGTCCGCGACCGGGTCACGGGCCGGTTGATGAACGCGGATTTCGCCGGCTACCACATCGCCGCCCACGCCGACGTGCCCGAGATCGAAGCCGATTTCGTGCCGGACCACGAGCCCGGAATTCCGTTGGGCGTCAAAGGCGCCGGCGAGATCGGCAATGTCGGGACCGCCGCGGCGATCGCCAATGCGGTCTGGCACGCGACCGGGGTCCGCCAGCGCACCCTGCCGTTGCGGCTCGACCGGCTGTTGGAAGCGCCGGTCGGATGAACACGAACACGCCGCGGGTGCTCGGCCCGCGCATGCTGGGCGAGGTCTGGCCGTTCGTGGACGACCACCACCGGGCGGGCCGGGCCGTCGCCTTGGCCCGCCTCGTCGGACGTGACGGTCCCGGAGCCCGGCCGTTGGGCGCCACGATGGCGGTGGCCGCCGACGGCAGCTGGCGCGGCTCGGTGTCGGGCGGCTGCATCGAGGGCATCGTGCTCGACGCGGCTCGCGAAGTGCTCGACACCGGACGCGGGCGCATGCTCACCCTGGTGCCGGGCGACCAGCTGCTGCCGTGGGAAACCGGCCCGGCCTGTGCCGGGGAACTGCGGGTGCTCGTCACCGCGGCGCCACCGGATCCGGTGCACGCCGCGATCACCGCCGCGCTGGCGCACGACACCGCACTGACCGTCAGCCTGGGGCTACTGCCTCCGTATACCTGGTGCGCCACAACGGATCCGGACCCGGCGGCCGCGGCGGGCCCGGCGCTGATCGAGGTGATCTCGGGCCGGCGCCGGCTCGTCCTCGCGGGCGCCACCGACCTGGCCGCAGCCATCGCCGAATTCGCCGCGGCCATGCAGTTCGCGGTCGTCATCGTGGATCCGCGCGGCAGGCATCTGGAGTCGGGAGCCTTCCCCGCTTCCGCGACGCTGGTGCGCGGATGGCCGGCCGAATGGCTGACCGCCCATCCGCTGCGCCCGTACGATGCACTCATCGCGCTGAGCCATGACCCGCGCATCGACGACAGCGCCTTGCGCACGGCTCTCGCGGGGCAGGCGGAATTCGTTGCCGCGCTGGGCAGCAGAGCCACGCACGCGGACCGGCTGCGGCGGCTCGCCGCGACCGCCGGTCTGGATCGACTGACGGGGCCGGTCGGCCTCGATCTGGGAGGGAGCACCGTTGCCGAAACCGCACTGTCCATCCTCGGAGAACTCGTCGCCAGCGGCAACGGCCGTTCCGGCGGCCCGCTCCGGAACGGCACCCGATCGATCCATCCCCGCCCCGACCTCGCCTCCGCCTGAAGGGCACCGTCCGCACGAGCGCCGATGTGCCGCGGATTGCGCTGCCGGGGCGCGGAATCGGGCGGCGAGCCTCGACGAGCTGTGCGACATCATGGACCGTCACGCCCGCCCGGATCTGACGACCGCCATCGACGCGGTCAGGATTTTCAAGGCCGTCGCGCCCCAACCGCCCAGAACGGTGACCTATGGCCGGGTCTTCGCGCTGGTCGGGCAGGGCACCAAACGATTCGCCCTCGGCGAGCGCATGTACGAGCATCGCGCCGGGCAGTATCTCATTGCCTCGCTGGACCTTCCGGTGGTCAGCCACTTCATCGAGGCCGCACCCGGCCGTCCGGGGCTCGGGGTCGGCATCGATATCGAGCCCGCCGAGATCGTCGAACTGCTCGTCCGCGCAGCGGCCGGCCTGCCCGAGATCGCCACGCTCACCCCGCCCGGGCTGGCGGTCAGCGACGCCGACGACGAGCTGATCGACGCCGTCTTGCGCCTGCTGCGACTGCTGGACCGGCCGGGCGATATCGCGATCCTCGCCCCGCTGATCAAACGCGAGATCCTGTGGCGGCTCATCACCGGCGAACAAGCCGCGATGCTTCGCCAATTCGGTACGCCCGAAAGCAATCTCAATCGCATCGCCACCGCTATCCATTGGATCAGAGCGCATTACCAGCTGCCGTTCCGCGTCGAGGATCTCGCCGCCCGGGTGGCCATGAGCGCTTCGGCCTTCCACCGCAGTTTCCATGCCGTCACCACGATGAGCCCGGTCCAGTTCCAGAAGCGAATTCGGCTATACGAGGCGCGCCTGCTGCTCATCGCCAATCCCAGCGACGTCACCGGCATAGGCCGAAAAGTCGGCTACGCCAGCCCCTCTCAGTTCACCCGGGAGTACCGGCGTCAATACGGTGCTCCGCCAAGCCATGACGCCCGGGAATTCCAGTCCGCCTCGGTGGCCCGGACCGGGACCTGAGGATCGCGGCACGGCTACCTGGACATGGGTGACCGGTTGCCGTAGCGTGAGGTCAGGTGCCCGATCCGGGCAGCTGTGTGCGGTTCGATGTTCAGACGACCGCCTTCCACCAGGTATCGCTCAGACGTTTTCGACTCGGGAATTCCGGCATCGATCCAGCTGTCGACCCCTTTCAGCAGTTCCAGGAAAGGCACGTTTGAGGTCGCGGCAACACGCACGCCGACGCGATTCCGAATACGCACGGAGGCTCGCGAAGTGAATTCCGATGAGCCCGACGATCGTGCGGCGGATCCGCGGCCGCTGCGTGCGCGGATCAATACCACCCCGCCGCATACCGGATGGTTCGATGGCGCTTGGTGGCCTTACGGGCGGAATCTCACCGCCGAATTGCCCGCGCTGCTGGCGAATCTGACGACTCTGATCGGCACGGTCCATCGCGTGGCCTATCACCCCGCGGACTGGGACCCCGCGCCGAACGAGTTCGAAACCGGCGGCACCTGGGTGCGGCTGGACGGCTTCGACCGCAAACCGACCCGGACCCTCGACATCCTCGGGATCGCCGGCGCCAGAATCGGTTTGGTGGTCGTCCCACCGCACACCACGCCCGAGATCGCTCACGCCGCCTTGGAGACGGCAGCGACCCTCGGCGACACATCCAAGATCGAGCAACTGCTCCGACCTCAGGCCGACGGCACCGACACCGTCTGACCGAATCAGCCCGAACATCCGGGCTCACCAATCGACAATCTGGAGAACACCCTTGAGTCAGCCACAATGCGCCGGGCCCCGACTGTTCAGTCACCAAGACCCCGTCGTCGATAGTTCCCACGTCGCCGCACCCATCGCCCACCGACCGACCTTCTCCGCTGTGCCCACACCGCAAGAGAACTCGAACGGCGGCACGTTCGATCCCCATCCCGCCGCCGGCCCGCCGGGACTCAGCGCGGCTGATCGGGTGATTCGTGCGCGTCGAGGGCGTGCTGCAGGGTGGCGTTGAGGGCTTGAGCCTCGGCGAGCTGGTCTTCCAGAATCACGATCCGGCACGCCCCGTCCAGGGAATTACCGGCGTCGATTAGCTCACGCACCCGCGCGGCGATGCGCAGCTGATAGCGCGAGTAGCGGCGATGACCGCCTTCGGAACGCTGCGGGGTCAGCAGTCGAGCATTGTCGAGCGACCGCAGGAATGCCTGGGTGACGCCGAGGATCTCCGCCGCCCGGCCCATGCTGTAGGCGGGGAAGTCCTCGTCGTCGAGTCTGTCCACCCCGGCGGTGGCGGGGGTGGGGTTCGTATCCGGTTGCTGCACAACACCTCTCAGGGGAATTTGAAACGACGGGAGGCCCCGGCGCGGGTGCGCCGGGGCCTGGACACTACGTATACGAAAGGGTCGAACTGTTCACCGGCCTCCATGGGCCGATGGCGTACACCGTGCCCGGGGAGGCGCGGGTCGCGAAGCAGGGTCTCGGCTAATCAGTAGCACCACCTCCAATTCGTAGCGATCTTGTTCGTGAGTCTGGTCGTCGCCGTGCCTCGCCCCTGCCGGCGGCGGTCGGGCAGCCGGAAGGCCAGCCGGATTCTCGCCTGCCCCGGCAGGGGCGAGGGGTACCGCATACCAGGTAGTTCACCTACCCAGTCCTTCGATCTCTCACTTCAACGACAGTGAAATTACACAACCGCCAAACGAATGTCTATAGCCTCCACTACAGATTTTCGGAGTGCTGCATCGTTGGATCGGCGTCAGACCAGACTGCTTCGCCTACCACCCCAGAGAAGGCGCCGACAAGCGACACTTGCACATCCCTATGTCGAGTGCTAAAACTTATCTATGTCAGATGACATAGATAATCTGATCTTCCTTCGACAGTGAATGGTGTTGGTTGGAGGTGACGACCATGCTGATGCGCACCGATCCCTTCCGTGAACTGGATCGCCTGACCCAAGCCGTGTTCGGCACCCCGGCGCGGCCGGCCGCGATGCCGATGGAGATCACCCGCGCCGAGGAGCGTCAGGCCATCAACGCCTGACATCTGCGCCGAGGGGGTTCCGATCATGGTGGCGGAGACCGGCACACGCACCGAGTCGCTCTGGTGGCTCGACGAACGGCTGCTCGCGCTCGATCCCGACGTCGAGGAGTTGTTCACCGAGGTCGAGGATGTTCTGCGGGC
This sequence comes from Nocardia yamanashiensis NBRC 100130, assembly GCF_001613325.1. Lineage (GTDB taxonomy): Bacteria > Actinomycetota > Actinomycetes > Mycobacteriales > Mycobacteriaceae > Nocardia > Nocardia yamanashiensis. The sequence goes on from NZ_BDCD01000006.1 coordinate 39,175, forward strand.
CGCGGTGTGCCGACCGCCCGGCCCACGACCGGCTCCGGCGCCCCGGCCCTTGCGATATCGGCCTCTCGTTGAGAAGCCGGCACGCGGTCCGGGTGGCCGGATTCCCGTGGCGGACGGCCGCGGTGGCCGTGACCCGCCCCGGCTCACGGTATCGATCCGAAGGAATACACAGTCAGGAGGTGATGCCCGTTCCAGCACGAGTGCAGTCTCCGGTTGGCGTGCGCGCCAAGGAGTCTCGGCCCTGAACCCGCACTTTCGAGCACCTGCAACCCTTGCCGGAACACACTCCGGCGGTCGGTGCACCGCCTGTCGGCAGGCAACACATGTGGGCCCGAGTACACCCCTCGCGCACGCCCCCTGCGGCGCCGTGGCTCAGTGAAAGCGAGTCGCTACGGCAGGATCGAATCGACGTAACCGCCGTCGACGCGCAGCGCGCCCCCGGTGGTCGCCGAGGCGAACGGGGAGCTGAGGTAGACGACCATATTGGCGATCTCGTCCGGTTCGATGAGCCGTTGGATCAATGATTGCGGGCGATGCAGGCGCATGAACTCGCGCTGCGCCTGATCCCATGGCAGCGCGCGGTCCACCAGTTGATAGACGAAGTCCTCCACCCCGGCGGTGTGGGTCGGCCCGGCGATCACGGCATTGACCGTGACTCCCGTTCCGGCGGCGTCTTTGGCGAAACCGCGTGAGAGCGCCAGCAGCGCGGTCTTGGATACCCCGTAGTGGATCATCTCCTCGGGGATGACGATCGCCGAGTCGCTGGCGATCTGCAGAGCGCGACCCCAGCCTCGATCGATCATGCCCGGCAGGTAGGTCCGAATGAGGCGGGCCGCCGCGAGCACATTGACCTCGAAGTAGGTCCGCCACTGCGCATCGGTGATCTCGCGCGCCGGGACCGCCCCGAAGATACCCAGATTGTTGACCAGGATATCCACCTCGGGCAGCTCGCCCACCAGCTGATCGACGCCCTTGGCGGTCGCGACATCGGCGGCCACCCCGAGCACTTCCCCACCCGCCGAACGCAATTCGGCGACCACGGCATCCACCCGGTCGGCGGTGCGCCCATTCACCGCCACCCGCGCGCCGCTGCGGGCCAGCCCTGCCGCGATGGCCAGCCCGATGCCCTGCGTAGAGCCGGTGACCAACGCGGTCTTCCCACTCAGATCGATGTTCACGAGCGACACTCCTCCGTCGGCCTTTCAGCACACGAATCAGAACAAGCATCCAAATGTTTGCTGTATGGATGCTAGCGTGAGTGGCGCCAAACTCTCTTCGGAACTCATCGCCATGGCTCTTGATTCGAAGGAGTAATGAGATGCTTGCAGGATTCGGCCCGGCGGGAGCAATCACTGCGACCACGGTCCCCTCCTTGCGTTCGCCGCACCCTCCGCCTTCGCCCATGAGCAGCGACAACGTGTCGGGGTAACTACGTCACTCACGGTTCGGCCAGCTAGCGACATCACATGAACCGGCCTCTGGACGGAGCGGACGATGATCACGGCGGAAGAATCATTGCTGGACAGTGCTTTTCAGGTGGGGACGCTGGTGCGCAGCGAGGAATTGCCGGCTGCGTTGTGGCCCGAGCACACCGGTGCGGGTTATCGGGTCTGGTATCAGGGCATCGGCTATGACGGCACGGGGCGGATCGTGTCCGGGTCGGTGTTCGTTCCCGAAGGCGAACCGCCCGCCGATGGCTGGACGGTGATCAGTTATGCGCACGGCACCACCGGGCTGGCTGATCACACGGCGCCGTCGATCGCCGGGTTGTCCCGGCCGGAAAGCCGTCATGTGGCCGGGTGGCTGGCCGCCGGTCACTGCGTGACGGTCACCGACTACGAGGGGCTGGCCTCCCCCGGGCCGCATCCATATTTCAACGGTGAGGCCGCCGCCGACGACGTGGTCGATATCGTGCGGGCCGCACGCGGGCTCGGGCACCGGCTGGATCCGCGCTGGGTCGCTGTCGGTTTCTCCCAGGGCGGGCATGCCGCGCTGTTCGCGGGTCTCATGGCCACCAAGTACGCCCCTGATCTCGACTTCCGGGGCACGGTGGCGTTGGCTCCGCCGGTGGAACTGCCGCTGATCGTGGACTTGCAAACCGAGGCCGACGCCGCGCCGGTGACGCTGTTCCTGCCCTATCTGCTGGCCGGGCTGCGCATCACCCGCGGCTTGGCGACGGAACAGTTCATGACCGGCCTCGGGCAGCGGCTGATCGGACTCGCCGAACATGCCCCGGTACGCAATATCCATTACGCGGTAACGGTTTTGACCAATGCCGACATCGGCACCACCGCGCTGATCCGGCGACCGGGCGTGGCGGACATGCTCACCGCCTGCCGAGTCCCCGCCGCCCGATTCGACCGGCCGGTGCTGCTGGCAGCGGGCACCGCCGACGCGGTACTTCCGATGGCCGCCGTGGAGCGCTTCGTCGCCGCCGCCCGGCGCGCGGGCTCCGACATCAGCCAAATCACCTGCGCGGGAGTCGATCACACCGGCATGCTGTCGGCCACTCCCGAACTGCACGACTGGGTCGGCCAGCGGATGACCACCGCCCCGCAGACGCCCCGGCACGGGTTCAGCCTCATGGATATCACCGGGGACGGCTATCTGACCGTCGACGATTTCGACGCCTTCGCACTGCGGCTGGCCCAAGCGTACGGCGAACCCCCTGGCTCGCCCCGGGCGCTGGCCGTCCGGGCGGGATACCGTGCGCTGTGGCGGTCGATGGCCGAGCGGGCCGACGCCAACCGCGACGGGCGGATCACCGAGGCGGAGTTTCGCGCCTGGCTCGACACGCACTGGGACAACGACGCATTCGATGCCGATATCGCACCGCTGGCGCACGCGGTTCTCGAGCTGGCCGACGCCGACGGCAACGGGGTGCTCGACCGCGAGGAGCTGGTTCGCCTGCTCGTCGGGTGCGAGCACACGCCGCTGGAAGCGTCCGCGATTTTCGACCGGCTCGACCTCGACGACTCCGGGACCATCACCACCGACGAACTCGTCACCGCCATCCGCGAGTTCTGCCTGAATCCCACCGCGGATCAGCCCGGTGCCTGGCTCTTCGGGCGGTTCTGATGATTCTGCGACTGCTACACCCGGTATCGGCTGCTCTGGGTTCTCTGCTACTGCTCCTGGCGGCACCGGTTCTTTTGTGCGCCAAGGCAATTGTGCACTTGCCCGGCACGCCGGACCGGCTGCGGGCCCGTGCGCGACTGCTCCTGCTGGCGGCGGTCTTTCTCGCGGTCTTCGAAGTACTCGGCGAGGTCGGCGTCACCGAGCGCCGCCCAGGCCGCCCCGGTGGATGTGACCTACTGGCCGTACAGAACCGGCGACTGCGCCGCTGGGGTTTCGCGCTGGCGGGTTTGCGGCTCGTGCCGGACCAGAAACCGACGGTGGCACGGGACCGGCCCTTGATCGTGCTGGCCCGCCACGCCGGAATGTTCAACAGCCCATTGGTCGCCCACCTCATCGACACCGACCTCGGCCGCGACATCTACTGCGTCGCCAAAACCACGTCGGCGCTCACCCCCGGCCTGCGGCGTTCCTATCTCGGTTCCGGTGTGCGGCTGTTCCGATTCGGGAACAAGCGCGGCAGAGCGGCGGCTGCGCGTTGCATGCGCGGCCAAGCCGCCGGCGCGCTGCCCTCGGACGCACTGCTGATCTTCCCCGAGGGCGCCAACTACACCGCCACCCGCCGCCGTGCCGCGATCTCGGCGCTGCGCGATCGAGGACGCCACCGACTGGCCCATCAGGCCCAGCGCTGCCGCCACGTCCTGCCTGCTCATCCCGCCGGCGCGTGGGCATTGGTCGAAGCCGCACCACACGCCGACGTGCTGATCCTGGCCCAGACCGGGCTGGAAGACCTCTCGGGGCTCGACGGTCAGCTCGACTATCCGCTGATCCACACCGGCACAGTGCATTACACCTGGTGGCACACCCATGCCCAGGACGTGCCGCGCGATCGCGAGCAGTTCGCGCAGTGGCTCAACGACCGCTGGTACGAGGTCGATTCCTGGATCGGGGCGGTTCGCGGCCATCCACGGCGCGATGCGACCACCGTCATCTGGACCGGCACGGGATCGGCGCACACGCAATCGAATTCGACTCTTTCCGCTCTGGAGCAGTCATGAACGACACCTCTTCGGCTACGCCGGGCACCGCGTTCGTCCTGGGCGGTGGCGGTCTGCTCGGCGGCTACCAGGTCGGCATGCTGCGCGCCCTCGACGAACACGGCATCGCCCCCGACCTGGTGATCGGCACCTCCGTCGGCTCCATCCAGGGCGCGATACTGGCGACGTACGGATCCCGCGACGCCATCGACGCGCTCACCGACTTCTGGTACGAAGCGCTCACCCGCAAGGTGATGGGCGTGCCGGTGCGCGCACTGCTGTCCAACCTGGTCCGGTTGCGCCCCGCCCTGGCCACCCAGGACGCGCTGCGCTCGGTACTCGAACGCCACGTCGGCGCACACACTCTCATCGAGGATCTCGGCATCGCGTTCCAATGCGTCGCCGCGTCCATCGAACGTTCGACCGCACGCTATTTCGACCACGGTCCGTTGATTCCGGCGTTGCTGGCCTCGAGCTGCATTCCGGGTTTGTGGCCGCCGATCGCGATCGGCGAGGAACACTACATCGACGGCGGCGTCGTGGAAACCGTGCCGCTGACCCGCGCGGTCTCCTACGGGGCGACCGACATCTACGTGCTGCGCCTGCGTCAGCGCGAACTGCCGCTGCGGGCGCCGCGACTGCCTTGGCAGCTGGGCCAGACCGTCTTCGAGGTCTCGCGCCGCCACCGCCTCGGCCAGGTGATCAATATGCGGCCCGCCGGGGTCACCGTGCACCTGCTGCCGACCGGCGAAGACCTGCTCGAACCACCCGACACCGGCCTCTACACCACCGTCACCGAACAACTCGAGGTCTTCGAACGCCGCGTCACCGCCGGCTACCGCAGCACCATCGACTATCTCGAGGCCCCCGCCGACCGCAAGACCGCAACCATCCGCTCCCGCACCAGAACTCGTTCGAGCGCCGATCACACCATCCGCTTCGCACCGCACCGGCCACCCCTGGCTTCCGACTTCGTCCGAGCGAAACTGGCGAAGTTCTTCGAACTCCTCGACACCGACCGTGACGGCCGCATCGACGCCGCCGACTACAGCGCTGTCGCCGACCGTGTCTGCCTCGCCTTCGGCCACCCCGTCGACAGCCACACCGGCCGCCGCCTGCGCACCACCTTCGCCGACCTGTGGACCGGACTCTGCCGCACCGCCGGCGTCACCCTCGAAGCCGCCATGACCGCAGACGATTTCGTTCACGCACTCGGCGCACTCTCCACGAACCCGGCCGCCTACGACGACACCGTCCTGCCCGCCGTCGCCGCCATCCTCACCGCCGCCGACCACGACCGCGACTCGGTCCTCAACACCGTCGAACTCACCACCCTGCTGACCGCCTTCGGCGTCGGCCGCGACGAGATCGGCACCGCCGCACTACGGCTGGACACCAACAACGACGGCGTACTGAGCTTCGACGAACTCGACGAGGCGTTCCGCGACTACTTCACCACCGACGAACCCGGGGCCGCGGGCAATCTGCTGTTCGGACGGCTCGAGCCCGGCAGCGTCCATTGACCGAGCGTGCCCAGGTCGCTACGGCATTCCCCCCCGGCTGCCTCGCGGTGTCGGCACGAGCTGACTACCGGGTATAGATCAACCTCTTCCGATAGTTCACGCAGTTCGGTGAACCCCCTGCGCGACGCCGATCGGCACGGTACCGTCGAATCTTGTTGGTGACCAATAAATCTGGACTCGACGAACATCGGGTACATCCGAGGTTCGCCGAATATCGGTGGAAGTCGTCACAATGAGTGTGCTCGACGATCTCGTTGCCCACCTCGACGGCTCTACGACCTCCAAGCGCTTCGAAGATGCTCGGCGGCGATTCGGTGAGTGCGGTCTCGCCAGCGTTGGTTTCCTGGTTCCGGAGTCGGCGATCGCACAGGTGCGACAGGAGGCCGAGATATTGGCCGCCACCCACGGTGTCCGGCGCGACCTGCGATTCACCGAAACCGGGAACACCGCCCGCCACATGCGCAACGTGCGCCGCCACGAGATCCACACGCACGGCCGCGTACTGCCCGCCCTCTACGAGGCCACCGCTTTGCGCGAAGCACTCGCTGCGATCACCGGCGAGCCGGTACTGCCGTGCCCATACGAGCCGGAACAGTATGTGATCACCGAACTGACTGCCTCCGGTGACACCCACGGATGGCACTGGGACGATTACAGTTTCGCCCTGGTCTGGGTGCTCGAATGCCCGCCCGCCGAAGATGGTGGCTTCGTACAGTTCGTACCGAACACGTTGTGGGACAAGACCGATCCACGCCTGGCCCGCCAATTCATCGGCAACCCGATCCATTCCGTGGAGTTGAAACCCGGCGATCTATATCTGATGCGCACCGACACCACTTTGCACCGGGTCTATCCGCTGCGCGCCGGTCGTCGCCTGATCGTCAACATGGCCTACGCGTCCCAATCCGACCTGACCAAGCCGATCAGCCACGAAACCATGGACGCGCTATGGGAAGCGACGTGAGAACGTCGGATGCCGGGCGAGGTCGACGAAGCGTCCCGACCCGGAGATGAGGCACTCACAACGGTCGAGAAGACGACCCCGGACCGCGTTCTGGTCAAGGTGACGGTATGAAGTGAGCATGACTCGTATCGGTGTCACCGGCCACATGAACATCACCCCGGATACAGCGGTGCTGGTTTACGACGAGATCACCCGGATGCTGGCTGCCGTAGGGCCTTCCAGCGAACTCGTCGGCATCACCTGCATCGCTCGTGGTGCAGACAGCGTCTTCGCGCAGGCCGTCCTCGATCTCGGGGGCCGGCTCGAAGTAGTACTGCCCTGCCGGAACTACCACGAACGCAAGGTGAGGCCCGACCATGCCGAACAATTCGACGCACTGCTCACCCGAGCGGACGTAGTGAACGTCCTGGATTTCGATGTAGCCGGTACCGAAGCATACGAGGCGGCCAATGAAACTCTCGTGGGATCGAGCGACCGTCTCATCGCGGTGTGGGACGGCAAACCCAGCGAGCAAGGCGGTACTGGCACGGTGGTCGAATTCGCCCAGAGCAAGGGAGTTCCGGTCGATGTCGTCTGGCCGGCGGGATCCAGTCGCGCCTGAGCGATAGTGTTCACCGCGAGTGCCTTGGTAGTCGGTGACGGCGGAGGCGTAGTTGCTGAGCACGCCTTTACCGATGTGTTCGCCCGGACGTAAGCCACAACTCAATCTGCGGTCAGCCCGGTGCGGCCAGCAACTCCACGACGAGTAGAGAAGCAGCGGTGACGACGACTGTCACGACAACTACCGATCCGGTCGGGTAGCTCCACGCGATGAGCGTGACCGCCGCCGCGGCGATGACGAGAACTCGGAGGGGACTGCGAAAGCGGGCCGCGGCGGATTCGATCGCGAGCGGGGCTCGGTCGGTTCGACGCGCTCGTATCGCGGCGAGTGCGCGGTTGTATCGGGCGCGAACCGCGGTCGCGGATGCGGAGGGTCCGCTGAGGAATCCGATGAGCGCGATCACCACGCCCAGCGCGAAAACCGCACGGAGCGTGGTGCGTAGCGGTGTCAGGAAGGCGTCGATCATCACTGCGGCCACCGCCGGGGAAAGCGCGTCGGCGGGTGTCGCGTGTACGTAGGCCGATCGTGCGATTCCGATGGTGGCGGCGAGCACTACCATGGCCACCGCCAGGGCCGCGCCAACCCATGAAAAGGCCCGGCGGCGACCGCCTTTCGGTGCGGCCCATACCGCGACGACGGCGAGTAGTGCGGTGATCCATGGGAGCAGGTCGGCCACGCGGTCGAGGGTCGATGCCCAGCGTTGTGCCTTGACCAGTTGCGGGGATTCGAACAGGACGAACGACTCGTCGATTGTGGGTACGCGTTCGGCGAAGGTGAAGCCGCGGTCGGTCAGGGCGGTGCGGACACGGTCGATAATGGGGGCGAGGGATATTGTGACCGTGCCGGTGTCGTCCATTGCGATGGCTTCGCGGGTGTCGCCGGTCAATATCGTGACGAGCCCTTGGTGTGCCTGGCGGTTGGCTTGGATCCACAGGGTGGTGAATTCGTCGGAGTGCAGGACGGATTCGGTGGTTTCGTGGACGAAGTCGTGCACTTGTTGCTCGATGACGGGGGCCAGGCCGACGACGGCCGGCGGTACGCGTGGGGAGTCTTCGGCGATGGCTCGTAAGGCTTGTGCGGTAACGGTTTCGATGTCGAGGCGGGCCATGATGGTCGTGGTGATCCGGTCGGTGAGGGCGGCGAGCAGGGTCGGGTCGGTACTCAGTGGGGCGACGGTCTGGACGTAGCGGTCGGTGTCAAGCAGTTCGCCGTGGACGAATCGCGCCAGAACCGAGGCCAGGGCGAGTACACCGATGAGGATCACCGAGGCGAGGGTGAGGGACCAGCGCAGGGTAGTTCGGCCGGTGCGGCGGGTGGCGAGTTCTCGGCGCAGGCGGGTGAGTTCTTCGCGTTCGTCCGCATCGAGGGCGTCGGCGCGGTCCTGGGGGTCGTCTCGCGGGTTCATCGGGTCAGTTGCCGATCCGGCTGCCGACCGTGTGGACGATTACCACCCGTGGGTTCCAGGGCACGAGATCGTCTACGCGGCTTTGTAATTCATCGATCGGCGGGAGGTCGGCGGGTCCGAGTATTTCGATGGTGGCTTCGTCGCTGTGCAGTGTCACCTGGGTGACCTCGGCGCCCTGGACGTCGCCGAGCCAGGAGCGGGTGGCTTCGGCGATTTGGTCGGCCCACAGGGTGGATAGGGAGTTCACGACCATCGGGATCGCCACCAGGAGCAGCGCTGCCGCGAGCACCGCGTACGCGCGGCCGTGTTTCGCGGCGCCCGCTCCGGCCGCGCGGGCGAATCCGGTGGCGATGAAAACCGCTGTGGCCGTGACGATCATGGCCACCATATTGGAGGCGAACAGGACGAACGCTCCGAGCGCGAGCGCGGGTGCGTTCGAACCGAGGCAGACACCCACGACGCCCAGTGGCGGCACCAGGGAGATCGCGATCGCGACACCTGGGAGCACGTCGCCGACGTCGCGGCGGATTATCGCGATCACACCGACCAGCCCGGTGGCGAATGCGGCCGTCAGGTCCATCAGTTTCGGTGAAGTACGCCCTGCCACTTGGGAATTGGTGAGTACGTCGGCGGGGTTGGGTAGCAGTTTCGCGACCAGGAAGCCGATCGTCACCACCAGCACGATGCCGACGGCCACCAGCAGCAGGCTCCGGGCGATCAGCGACCCGCGTCCGGTCGCGATGCCCAGTGCGATGCCCAGGATCGGCACCGACAGCGGCGCGACGATCATCGCGCCGATCACGGTGGCGGTGGAATCGCCCACGACTCCCGATACGGCGATCACGCTCGATAGGACGAGCATGATCCAGAATGCGGAGCGTTGGCGCCGGTATCACCGCTGCCCAGGTCGAGCCGATCCACCAGCTCGTCGAGAGTCCGGCGCTGGCTCTCCGGTGCGAGCACTGCCATGACCGCTCCTTAGCCTGAGGGCCAGCCGCCGTTCGCGCGGCTCTTGTCGGCGTCTTTGCCCGCGAGGTGTTGGATGCCGAGTTTCTCGGCGAACAGGTGACGCTGAGTGATCCACCCCAGCACCGACAGACCGATCCAGGCCAGGGTGGCGGTGACCTGTTGTATCCCAGGGTCGGGATTGCGCAGGAATGCAAGGGAATCACTCATCCGCCCGAGCCCGCTGAGCACCATGCTGGCGCCGCCGATCGAGGTCAGCCACAGCAGCGCGCGGGCCCGGAACTTCTCGGCCAGGAACGCACCCGCCACGCACACCGCGAGCGCGACGATCATGCTCAACGCGAAGTTCTTGTCGCCGGGCTGCAGCACGGTGGCCAGTTTCGTGCCGATCATCGCGCCGGTGAGGCCGCCGATGAAATAGGAGGCGAACCGGAATATCAACGAGGTGACCACCCACGAGGCCACCGCGCCGATCAGGCCGATCAGAATCAGCCACGAGAACGAAGCATTGAAAAGGTCGGCAATCATCCAGCCGAGGCCGAATCCGATCGCGAGGATCCCCAGATGTACCGACCGGATCCCATAGAAACACAGCAGGGCTCCGACCAGGGCGACCACGATTCCGTTCACGCGCGTTCCTCTCGCCAGTCGAGCTGCGAACCCGTGCGTCGCCGGGGCGTGCGGCTGATGAGCGACTACCGACCGGCCGACGCTATGGCCACCTGACCGCCGACGCCTCACACCCTTCGGGTGAGATCCGACATAGGCCAGAATCGTTTGCTGGAGATTGCCTATGAGTCAGGTTAGCCCGGCCGGCACCAGGTTGGTGGCACCTGGACGGAAGCGGAATCGCGGCGCCCGATCCTCTCGTCAGGCGCCGCTGGTGGTCCCGTCCCGGTTCTTACCGAACTGTTGTGGTCGTCCGGCTCGCCAGCTCCAGGGTGGGCCATCCCGCGATGTCGCGCCGCATTTGCCGGTCGTGGGTGGCGACGACGATGGCTGCCGCAGTGGCTTGCAGGGCGTCGGTCAGTTCGTCGACGAGTGCGATCGAGAGATGGTTGGTCGGCTCGTCCAGCAGGAGGACGTGCGGGCGGGCGGCCAATGTGCAGGCGAGGTCGAGCCGGCGTTGCTGGCCCATCGACAAGTCGCCGATCCGCTTGTTCGCATCGAGGGAAGCCAGCAGACCCAGCGCGGGCAAACCGATGGCCTCGCTCTCGGCGAGCCGGCCGGTTGTCACCAGGTCCGCGACGAATTCGGTGAATACATCGCGGGCACGACGGTCGAGTCGTCGTGTGGACTCCTGTCGCAGCAGCTGCACCCGTGCTTTCCGGGCTCGATGCACGATCCCGGTCGCCGGTTCGAGCCGCCCGGCGAGGGCAGCCAGTAGCGTGGACTTTCCGGCACCGTTGGGGCCGGTGACCACCAGCCTGTCGCCGGATTTCAGCGTCAGATCCACCGGCTGCGACAACCGCCCCGCCACGGTGACATTCTCGGCGCGCAGTAGCGAAACTCCTTGCCGTGCAGTTAGTTCGGGCATGCTGAATCGCGGCGGCGGAGTCGGTGCGGTGACGTGGTGCGCTTCGAGCGCGTCCTGGCGGCGATGCACCGCGCGCGCCCTTGCCCCGGCTCGGGTGGCGCGCCCGTGCTTGGCTGCCCCCTTCTCCGGACGCCAGCCGCTGACGAGCCGGTTCTGTGCCTCCGACAGATCGCGTGCAAGGCGGATGCGTTCGGATTGCTGCTGCTCGTATTCGGCTTCCCAGCGCGCCAATTCGGCTGCGCGGCCCTCGCGGTAGCCCGCATAGCCGTTGCCGTAGACGCGGGGCAGGTCGTCGTGAGTCGGATCGAGATCGAGATCGAGGATGGTGTCCGCGACATCGGCGAGCAGGGCTCGATCGTGGCTGACCACGACCACTCCGCCGGGGAACGCGCGTAGTCGCTCGGTCAGGAATTTCAATGCCTCCCGATCCAAGTGGTTGGTCGGCTCGTCCAAGAGCAGGAAATCGTCTCCGGCGGCGAGCAATACTGCCAGCCGGACCCGATACCGTTGTCCCACCGACAATGTCGACAGCAGGCGGTCGCGATCGGCGTGGGCGCCGAGTCCTTCCAGCGCGACATCGACGCGACGGTCGGCACCCCAGGCATCGAGCTGCTGTACCAGTTCCAGTGCGGCACTGTATGTCTCAGCGGATCCGGGACGATCCTCGGCCAAGGCCAGCGTGGCGGCGTCGAGCTGGCGCATCGCGGCACGGGTGGCGGCGAGTTGTTCGTCGATGAGGTCACCGATGGTGCGGTCGTCGTGGTCGGGCAGTTCCTGGGCGGCCACCGCGACCGTGCCGGTGCAGTGCACGCTGCCGTCGTCCGGGGTGAGCGTTCCGGCGAGCACATGCAGCAGGGTGGATTTGCCGCGCCCGTTCTCGCCGACTATTCCCCAGCGCGATCCCGGAGACACGGTCATGCCGACGCCCGCCAGCACCGTCCGGTCGCCGAACTCCACGCGAATGTTCGAGCATGTCAATTGAGCCCGCTCACGCGCAGGCTGAGTCCAGATAGTCATGAATTCTTCCTCCGGGCACACGTCATCCACGCTCACGTGAAGAGGGGTGCGCCTCGAGCCGATGGGTCGCGCGATACCGCGCGGGACATCGATGCGGGGTCTTCAGGCGCGCACGAAGCGCGACCGACCCGGAAGTATCAGAGGAAGAAGAGGTATTGCATGGGCGGCACGGTACCCATGATCGTTTGCCGGAGGCAAAGTCTTTTCTCCGCAGGGCGGTCAGCGATGGCGTCCGCGCACTCGTTCAGCCAGGTCATGGACCAGGTCTCGAAGTTTCTGGACGCCGTCCCAGCGTTTGGGGATTCGTTTCGGGATGAGCTTGTGCCGCGCCGCTTCGAGGGCGTTGCGGCAGTCGTCGAATGCGGTTTCGTAAGCCGAATCCCACTGCCGTTCCACGTTTTCGATGCTGATCGCGGTATGGGCAGTGCGATCGGGATACAGGTTCTTCAGGACTTCGGGTGAGGTTTCGGCGACGTCGGCGCGCAGGTCGAGATGAATCTCGGCGTAGGGGTCGGGGATGGTGAGTTCGGTGCGGCCCGCGGAGATATCGAACTGGCAGCTGATCGCCCGGAGGGCGGGTGGGTCGAGGTCCGGGCCGTTGTAGTCGCGGCAGACCGTGTTGACGGTTACCACGCCCTTGGTGCCGGTAAGCCGGATGTTGTCGAGATACCATATGTAGCCGGGCTTTTCGTAGCCGGTCGAGTGCGCTTGGTACGTCACTGTGGTCATGTACCAGTTGTAGCGGTAGGTGTACTCCTGTTCAGGCCAGATCGGGCAGGGCGCGGCGAGCGTGCTGCGCCAGGCCGAGTTGCCGCTCGAAGAGCGTTCCTCGGCTTCCTTGGTCACATTGTCGAGCGTGATCGAGCCCGCGCGCCAGGCATCACCACCAGCAACGGTGAGCTCCACGGTGGAGAAGTCGGCGGCGAGCGAGTTCACACGAACCACGAATCGTCCACTGTAGGAGTGATAGTCGCGGTCGCCCGACGCCGCGTTCAGTACGATGCTGTCCAGGTATCGAATCCTGACGGCAGCGTTGTCCGCGACGGCGTGGTTGCCCTCGAAGAAATTGGCGCTGAATATCGTCAGTACCGGGTTCTTGATCCCACTGTCGTAACCGGCCACTCTGCGCAACTCGAGGAAATGCGTATCGCCGCCGGGCACGATCGGTGGCACGACCGCGAGTACGGGCCTGCGCCTCGGCCAGGCCGCGATCGCGACATCGCGCGCCTCGAGCCGGAATGTGTACGGGCTGTGCTCGTAGTCCACGGACACATATTTCACAGAATCCGGATTATTGAAGGCCGCACGCGGATTCACCGCACGATGGTCGTTGATGTACAGGTGAACGGCTGGGAGGTAAGGGCCGATCGTGCACTGCTGCGGGCCGGCGGGCGGGTTACCGGGGAGCGTCGGGCTCGGTGTGCGAGCGAACGTCAGATCACCGGCCGCACTCATCACCGAGTACGGGCACCCGTATTCCTCTCCGGACCTGGACAGTTCGTGATCGAGCCCGAGCGTGTGGCCAACCTCTTGGCATACATGATCGAACCTGCTGTCCACATCGAAAACGGCTGCGGGGAGCAGCTTTCCGTTTGGCGCGAGGAAGGGGCCACCGCCGAACAGGGCCTCGATCCGGTGCGAGAAGAAGATGATGACCCGATCGAAGCTGTTCCAATCCGGGCGGAACAGCGCGTCGACCGCGTTCATGGTCGCGGTAACGAGCAGCTCCTTGTTTTTCTCACTCAACGGTGATGTGCGTGGGTCGCTCAGCACCACCGGCGGAAATGTGCGGTACGAGAGATCGACGACCTCGCCGAAGGTCGACTGTTTCCAGAAATGAACGAGGCTGAATTCCACCTTGGGATCCATCCAGTTCCGAATCACAGCGTCGGACCAGAAATCCGGCGCTCCCGCCGGAAACCGAGCCTGTATGAACGCGATCATCGGCTACCTCCCCGCCAGCTGCCCTTTCGACCTGGATCGGGGCGTGCGCCACTCGCGTTAACGACCTCGCCGCTCGCTCGGCAATGGGTCAGCCCCAGGCCGAGTGGCCTGTGCGGGGAAATCGGTGGTTATGCGGTCGAGATCTCGAGGTTACGGAACGGTCGCGATTGCGTTGATTCCGCGAGAACAGTCCCACAGGCTATTGCTGGAAGATTGCGGAGTGACGTAGTTTTGTGTTCCGTAGCTCGCGGTACCGGCATTGTGAATGCGGCACCGCCACCATTCCAGCTCGTCGCGGCGCGGATGAACAGGGTCGGGGGACCCGCTTGCGAAGGATCTGCCATGAGCCAACTTCCTTATTCGACAAAGAAATCGACGATCGCCACCGAGCGTGTCGGCGAGCGGCCGAGCCGGGTTCTCGTTGTGGACAGCAATCCGGCCATGGCGGAGATCGCGGCGCTCGTGCTGGGCAAAGCGGGGCATGAGGTGCGGGTGGCGCCGAGCGGGGAGCAGGCGGTGGCTGTTTCCCGGCGGTGGAATCCTGATCTCGTGCTGCTGGAGCTGGCGTTGCCGGACGTTTCGGGGACACGGTTGTGCCGGGTGCTGCGGCAGGAAGTCCAGGTGCCGGTGATCGCGTTCTCGCTCGACGGGGATCCGGAGGAGATTCGTGAACTGTTCGCGGCGGGAGCGTTCGGTTATCTGCCCAAACCGTTCCGGACCACCGAATTGCTCGATCGTGTCCGTGCGTGCCTGACTCCGCGGTTGTCGGCCTGAACGGAGCATCGACCACGCTGGCGATTGGCCTGTGCGCGCGGTAGCGCAAAATCGTTCGATGGTCCGGATTTCCGACATCACCGCTCTCGACGCGTGGCTGGACGAGCACTACGAGTTCGACGACGGCGTTCCGACAGCGGTCGAGCCGTCCCGCGATGGCGCGGTAACCCTCCGGTTCGAGGAGTACGTCGAGCGGGGGTGGCGTCCTGGGGACGTCTCCACCGTCGAGGTGTACGAACTCGTCGCCGAGGCTCCCCTGGAATTCGTCGCCCCCGAAGGCCCGCAAGGCGAGCACCGGATCGTAGACGTCGAGGCGAATGCCAACGGCCACTTGGTTATCAGCCTCGACGGCGGGCGGCTGGTCACCCAGTCCGTGACGACTCGACGGGTGCGGACAGAGCGCCGGCGCACCGAGCCGTGGGTATCCGACGAATTCACCGTGGCCACTGATGCCCGCCATGACGATCGCTTCTGGTCCGCGGCGGTGAGCACCGCGCTGGGCGCGCCCGTGGTGTGGCGGATGCTCGCCGCCCCGACGCCACGCGAACCCGGCTCGGATATCGACGGATGCTTCCTGCAGACCCGGAATCGATTGGCGGAGACCGACTATGGCGTGTTCTGTACCCGGCATTCCGATGGCAGCGTGACCTTGCGGCCCTATGGGGACACCGATCCCGCGCTCTGGCGAGCGGTACGGTTCGTAGCGGCAGAGTTCGCGACGGTCCGCTCGGGCAACTGCGTTTTCGGCTCGCATGATTGGGTGACGTATCTGACCACCGGCCAGTTCCCGCCGGATGAGAGGTTGCGGGGCGCAACGCCCTCCCCTGCCGCCGTTCGGTCGGACGAGTCCTAGGCCGGGCGAGCTCGCGTGCCATCAGGCGACGTCGGGCATAGGTGTCACACTTTTCTTTCCTGCGTCGTCAACTCAGCAAATAGTTCCGCTACTCGAGAGAACGAGGCTGAGGATGACCATCGACGACTTGCGCACCAGCGTCCGCGGCGGGGTGCTGCTGCCCGGTGACGCGGATTTCGAGCCGGCCGCGCAGCCGTGGAATACCGCGGTGGCGCAGTCGGTGGCGGCCGTGGTCGAGCCCGCCGACGCGCGGGATGTGGCGGCGGTGCTGGAATACGCGGCGGCCGCGAGCCGCGTGGTGGTGACCCAGCCCACCGGGCACGGCGCGACCGGCGATATCGACGGTGCGATCCTGGTGCGCACCAAGCACTTCGACGGCGTGGAGATCGATGCCGGGCGTCGTATCGCCCGGGTCGGCAGTGGCGTGCAGTGGGGCCGGGTGCAGGCCGCGGCAGCCGCGCACGGGCTGACCGGATTGGCCGGGAGCAATCCTGTGGTGGGCGTGACCGGGTATACGCTGGGCGGCGGATTCGGCTGGTTCGCAAGGAAATACGGCTGGGCTGCGGACGCGGTACGCGCGATCGAGGTCGTCGATGCCGCCGGGAAGCCGCAGCGGGTCACGGCCGAGTCCGATCCGGAGCTGTTCTGGGCGTTGCGCGGGGGCGGCGGCGATTTCGCGATCGTGACGACCCTGGAGTTCGAATTGTTCCCACTCCCCCAGCTCTACGGCGGCCGGGTGATGTGGGCGGCCGAGCGTGCGCGGGAGGTGTTCGACCTGTTCGTCGAACTGACCACCGGGGCGCCGGAAGAGTTGTCGGTGTGGTTGCAGCGGTATCAGATTCCTGGTGCCGCGCCGACCGTCGCGATCGACTTCGCCTATCTCGGCGATCCGGCGGAGGGCCGTCGGCTGACGGCCCGTCTCGACGCGCTCAGCGGCATCCTGGCCGATTCCCGAGGTCTGCTCACCCCGGCCGAGATCGGGCGGATCACCGCCGAGCCCACCGACCCCAGCCCCTCGCTCTCACGCGGCGAACTCCTCACCGATCTCGGCGATGCGGTGATCAAGACGCTCATCGACGAGCCGGTCGCCCCGCTGCTTAATATCCAGATCCGCGCTCTGGGCGGCGCCCTGGCTCGTGAGTCGGCCGGCGGCGGCGCGCGCGGCCCGGTCACCGAGCCCTATGCGCTCTACCTGCTGGGCCTCGGGCTGCCGCACCTGCGCGACGCGGTCGACACCCGATTCGGCGAGATCAACGATGCGCTCGGCTCGCACCTGACCGGCGCCAAGCCGTACACCTTCCTCGCACCCGGCGAGTCCGCCGCCGCGGCCTTCGACCAGCAGACCCTGGACCGCCTGCGGCAGATCAAGCGCCACCGTGACCCCAACAACGTCATCCGCGCCAATTTCCCCGTGCACGCCTGACCATCCGGCGCATTCGGTGATCACTTAACGCCCACCACCCGATGACCCAATGTGCCGCTGCGCAATACTGATTCGATGGGTACCGACGACATCCCGCAGCCCGCCGCCCACGGCGCGCTCGCCACCGCCATGGCGAACCTGGAACGTACGCAGCGCCGCTTCCCCGAGGGCCAGCGCCGCATTTTCCTGGCTGCGCTCGATGCCTTCGCCGAACGGGGTTTCCATGCGACGACGACACGGGATATCGCGGCGCGAGCGGGACTGAGTCCGGCCGGGCTGTATGTGCATTTCGGCTCGAAAGAGGAAGTGCTGCATCAGATCTCGGTGTCATCGGTGCGGCTCACCCATAACGTGGTGAGCGCCGCCGCGTCCGCACCGGGGACGCCGGTGGAACGGTTGGCGGCCATGGTGCGGGATCTGACGGTGTGGCACGCCGAGCATGCGGCCACGGTGCGGATCGTGTTGCACCATCTGACGGACCTGACCCCCGAGCATCGGACCCAGGTGACCGAGATCCAGCAGGCCATCTACGAGATCATGGCCGCGCTGGTGACCGAGGGCGCCGGCACCGGGGACTTCGATGTCGCCGATCCCGGCGCGACCACCCTCGCCCTGACCTCGCTGTGCGTCGATACCGCGCGCTGGTATCAGCCCGGCTACCGGCGCACCCCGGCGCAGATCGGCGAAGACAACGCGGTGGCCGCGCTGCGGGTGGCCGGGGTGCTCCAGTCCTAGGGCGGGACGGCGGGCAGAGATCTCGAAATACAGGCAATCCGCAGGGAGCGATGGACCAACTCCCGCGACGATGGCTAAGTCCTCGGTCGAGGATCAGCTCCTGGCTGTAGACGAAATCTCCTGTCCGCGAGGGAGGTTGCTCCATGTCCATTGATGCCGACACGCTCGAGTTGCAGAAGTTCACTCTGCACGGCGATCACGGCAGCTACATCGCCGGACCGGACGCCGAGGTCATCCTCGACGGCGTACGTGCCGCAATCGGCCAGGCGCCGCAGCGATAGCTGGGGAGTAGGAACCCGCGTGGCAGAGTCTGCCTCTAGGCTGACCCGGCACGGCTGGACTGTTCCACTTCACCGAGCGCATCCCACCCAGTGGTCGGCGTGCGCAGAAGCAGGGGTCGCCATGACGCAGCTGGTCAAAGCAGTGATCACCCGAGCCAAGCAGGCACCGGTCGAGGTGACCCAGATCCGGGTCCCCAACCCCGGACCCGGCGAAGCCGTCGTCCGAGTGCAAGCGTGCGGTATATGCGAGACCGACCTGAACTACTGCGACGGCAGAGTCGGCGACGCCTTCCCCTACCTGCTCGGACACGAAGCCGCCGGTGTGGTCGAAGCCGTCGGCCCCGACGTACACGAGGTACAGCCCGGCGACTTCGTCATCTTGAACTGGCGCGCAGTCTGCGGCACCTGCCGTGCCTGCCGCAAGAACAAACCCTGGAACTGCCTGTCACCACTGACCGCCACCCAGCCGATGACTCTCACCGACGGCACTGCCCTCACCGCGGTCCTGGGCCTGGGCGCTTTCGCCGAGAAGATCCTCGTCCACGCCCGGCAATGCACCCGCGTCGATCCCGACATCGCACCCACGGCGGCCGCGCTGCTCGGCTGCGGAATCGCCACCGGAATCGGCGCCGCACTCAACACCGGCGTCGAACGCGGCGATGCCGTCGCGGTCTTCGGCTGTGACGGCATCGGCACCGCCGCGATCACCGGAGCACGGCTCGCCGGCGCCTACCCTGTGATCGCCGTCGACTCCCATCCCCGAAAACTGGAGCGGGCCATAACCTTCGGCGCGACCCATGGCATCGACGCACGAACCGCAGATCCAGTGACCCGGATCCACGAACTCACCGAAGGGCTCGGAGCAGAGGTCGTCATCGACTCCGTCGGGTCCCTCGAAACGTGGAAGCAGGCATTCCATGCCCGTGGCCCGGCCGGGACACTCGTCATGCTCGGCCTCCCCGCACCCGGCCAGCTTCTCGACATCCCCCTGCTCGAACTACGGGTCGCGGGCGGCTCCATCCGATCGTCCTGGTACGGCGACACGCTCCCCGACCGCGACTTCCCCGCCTTGATCGGGCTGCACCACCAAGGCCTCTTCGACCTGAATTCCTTTGTCACAGAGATAATTCCATTGGACCAGGTGAACCCCGCACTGGCGAAGCTCCGCAACGGCGAAGTACTGCGCTCGGTCATCCGCCCGTAAGCAACGCCTAGCGCGCTGGACGCTGATTCGACAAGTTCTGTACGGCCGAGGCTACGCTCGCGCGGTGGATGCTCGACCGTTCGACCGCATCGATCTGGCTGCGGTACTGCCGGACCTTACCGAGGGCGAAACTACTCGTATACGACGTGCTGCCGCCCGCCTCGAAGTGCCGGAGCCGGGGTCCGGGCGATCCGGGTGGACCTGGTTCCCGAATCGAACGAAGGACCCCGGTGGGCACGGTTGGGTCATCTTCGGCATTGCGTTCTTGTACCGGACTCCCACTGATGATGACGTCGAGTTCGATCTGCAGGTGAGCCGCAAGGAACCGCCACGCTTGGCGATAGATGTTTCGATAGGGGTCTGTTGCTCGTGCGAAGAGAACCACAATACGCACGAAGTCCGCTCGCAGTCCTGGTTGGTTGGCACTGCGGCAGCGTTCACCGATTCGTTCGAATCAGCGACAATTGCGCTCGCGAGCTGGATAGCTGGCAGTCACGAGCCATCCACCTACCGCGCTGCGGCGGGCCTGCCGAATCCCCCTGACCAGAAGAAGGTGAGCCCTCGCGAATCGACCTGACCCGCTGATCTTCCAGGGTGCGACTGTGGTGATTCCAGACCGCGCGACACGCGGCATGAGCGTGCGCCAGTCGACGCGGGTGATCAGATGATCGGATCGGATCGGAATAGTCGGGCACGGTAGGGGTGGCTTCCACCAGAGTCGATGTCGAAGGGAGGCCTCATGATCTCGGCACTCAACCGGCTGGTGGCTCTCATCGAGGAACACCTCACCGAAGAGTTCGACGTCAACGCAGCCGCCAGGACACTCGGCACCACCGAATACCACCTGCGCCGGATGTTCTCGTCGCTGGCCGGTATGCCGCTGTCGGAATATGTACGCCGACGCCGCATGACAATCGCCGCCGGTGACGTCGTGCGGGACCAGGACGATCTGCTGAGCATCGCCGTCCGGCACGGATACGGTTCGACCGAGGCTTTCGGGCGGGCGTTCCGGGCAGTTCACGGCGCCCGCCCCAGCGACGTCCGCCGCGACGGAGGCCCCCTTCGCACACAACCACAGCTCAGGTTCCGCCTGACCGTCGAAGGGAGCATCCCCATGGACACCCGCATCATCGACCGGCCCGCTTTCCGGCTCATCGGACACGCAGCCCGGGTCCCGCTCATCCACCGGGGCGTCAACCCGCACATTCAGCGGCATATCGCCGCGCTACCGCTGCAGGAACATGCCCGGTTGAAGGCCCTCGGCGACACCGAACCGGCGGGCCTGTTGCAGGTCTGCGACGACGTCGACCCCGACGCCACCGAGGGCAGCGAACTGACCTACCTGCACGGAGTCGCCATCTCCCAGGACACTGCGATCCCGGGTGACCTCGACGCGATCGAGGTACCGGCCGGCAGGTGGGCGGTCTTCCACACCAATGGACCCCACCCGCAGACCCTGCAGGATGCATGGGCCGCGACCGCGACCGAATGGTTCCCCGCCAACCCCTGGCGGCTGCGACCCGGGCCCTCGATCGTCGCAATCCTCGAGCACGCCGACGACTTCGCCACCGCCACCTGCCAGCTGTGGCTGCCCATCGAATCGGCCTGACAAACCCTGCACGACCCTGAACATCATCAAAGGCGCCGAACACGATCTCACAGCCGAGGCATAACGTAAGCTCTGCGGCTGCGTCGGTTCGAACCGTCCCTCCGCGCCGAACTGACACAGCCAGTTGACCTTTCGCTTCATCGCGCCGACCTTCTCGGTCACCTCGGCATGCGACAGTCACCGGTCGGCCCGAAACAGGCCGTGGACGCGCGCGACAAGATCCGTGGCGCATGGACATTCGCGCGCCGTGGTGGCGCGAACGGGGAAATGCAGGCGTGGCTGTACGCGGTCGAGGCCGAGGTGGAAACCCGTCTCGGGGAGCCAGGCGCGCCCTCGAGCAGGCCGAGACCGCCTACAGCGAGTTCGACCCGGACCGGGATCCGAGTCCACTGTGGATGGACTGGTTCTCCCCGGCTCGTCTGGCAGGTTTCAAGGGCAACACTCTCCTCGCCGCGGGCCAAGGAGCCAGAGCCCGGGAGACCCTGCGGCAGGTGCTGGAAGATCTTCCCCCCGAAGCGATCAAGCAGCGCGCGGTCGTCCTCGCGGACCTGGCTGCTGCCGAAGTCCTCGAGCACGAACCGGAGCGGGCGTGCGACCTTCTCGACGAGGCGCTGCAAATACTCGGCGAGCATTGGTACGCCACTGCCATGGACCGGGTGAAGGCGGTCCGGCAATCGCTGCGCGCCTGGGATTCACTGCCGCAGGTGCGCGAGCTCGACAACCAGCTCTACAACTGGCACACCATGATCAAGTCGCTGACGGTCTAACCGTTCTCCGCCGCAGCGATGGCCGGCAGTTCGTTGAGGTCGTGGATCTTCCAATCGGACAGCTCCGCGACCTCCGGCATATCCCGCTGGATCCACCCCCACGGGCCACGCTGGATATAGGCCGTCCGCATCCCGACCATCTTGGCCGGCGCGATGTCGTTCTCGATCCGGTCGCCTACGTACACGATCTCGTGCGCCGCGCAGGGCGCAACCTCGACCACCTTTTCGAAGAACGCGGTCGAGGGCTTCTCCACACCCCAATCATCCGAAGTCGCAATGAAATCGGCTGGAAGGGCCAGACTCCGCAGGATCTTGCCGGATCGAACCGTCTGGTTACCGACGATTCCTACCCACACTCCCATGCCCTGAAGCTTCGAAAGCGCGGGCCGCACATCGGGGTAAAGATCGCCCTCCCCATAGGTCTCCGGCTGACCCGCTTCCGCACGTGCCTCACGTTCCTTGGCAAGGTCGAAACCAGGGCGAAAAACCTGGAAGGCTTCGCGATAGTCCTTGCCCTGCGCGATCGTGGCACCGAAGACCGAGACGAAGGTATGCCGAGGCACGCCGAGCCAATCAGCCCACGTCCCATACTCACGCGTCTCGTCCACGAGCGTTTCGCCGACATCGAACACCACAGCCCCGATCATGGGCCACACGCTACGCGGCGATTCGATAGGCGCTCCGGGCCGGAGTAGAGCCACGCCCGCTGCTCGACGCGACCGGATTGCGCCCCCGAATGAGGGCCACTTGCTCCAGGGTCTCCACCCGCCGGCCATGCGGCAACCAGGGAGCCAGTGGTCCATCGAATCTGCTGTGCACCAGCGTATTTCATGCAGTATCGGGGCGCTGGAGGGTATCCGCCCTCCAGAATCCCTGCGATCTTGTGCCTGGTCGCCGCAGGCTCGGGAGCTAGTCTTCGGCGGTCAGCCAGGCGCGCAGGTCGGTGACCAGTTGGAGTTCTGCGGCGACCACGGCGCGGTCGGCGGTGTCGAGGTCGAGTTTTTCGATCTCGGCGACGAGTTCGGTGACGCGGGTGGGGTTTTCGGTGGCGGCGGCGATTTCGGCGAGCATGGCGAGGGCGCGGCCGCGTACTACCGGTGGGGCGGTGTCGCCGAAGCGGCGGATGCCGGCTTCGATGGCGCGGGCGGCGGCTTTGTCGTCGAGTTTCTGATCGCGCAGGATGGTGGCGTTGTCCAGGACGCGGGCCAGGCCCTCGAGGGCTTTGGCGCCGCCGTATTCGGGGTCGGGTTCGTCGTGCTGGACGTAGATGATGGTGTTGCCGACCGGATCGACCACGGTGAAGCGGCTCTGGCCGGGTTTGAAGCGGGTGATGCGGGGCGTGCCGCGGGCGGGGATCTTGCCGTAGCGGGCGCGCAGGGCGGCGGTGAATTCCACGTGCCAGGGCTCGATCTCGTCGACGAAGACCACGCAGCCGATGTGCGCGGCCTCGGCGTCGATGCCTTTGGGGGTGGGTCCGAAGTGCAGTTGGAAGCCGTCGCGTGCCACGGCGCCATAGGTGTAGGGGCGGGTTTGTTCGTAGGTGACGGTGTAGCCGAGTGTGCGGTAGAAATCCAGGGTTTCGGGCAGGTCGCCGCCCCAGAGCATGGGGGTCGAGATGTTCGCCATCGGGTGCCTCCTCGCGGTTTTGCTTCGCCGCGATCCAAGCTACGGAGAGACATGAGTCCCATGCACATAGAAATTTTCGCGGGCCCGGTTAGGCTGCGTGCGTGGAGAACCCGTTCGGGGCCGTGGGCACCGCCAACTACGTCAATCTGGTCACCTTCAAGAAGGACGGCACGCCCGTCGGCACCCCGCTGTGGGCGGCGCTCGACGACGGGAAGATGTACATCTGGACCGTCACCGACAGCTGGAAGGTGAAGCGGATCCGGCGCAATCCGCAGGTCACCTTGCAGCCGTGCGATGTGCGGGGCAAGACGCACGGGGAGATCGTGAAGGGCACCGCGGTGGTGCTCGATGCCGCCGGCAGCGACCGCGCCCGGGCGCTGATCCGCAAGCGCTACGGCATCATGGGCATTCTGGCCATCGGCGGCAGCCTCATCCGGCGTGGTAAGAGCGGGACCATCGGTATCGAGGTCTCCCCCGCCTAGCGGCTATCCGGCGGCCGCATCGGGGGTGATGGCCAGGCCGACGGAGCGATCGGGGCCGCGAAAGAGCTTGTGGCCCTTGATCGCCAGCCTGCCGATCCACCCGTATTTGCGGCCCACCACCATGCGCACGTGTTCGGTGCCGTCGGCGTCGAGCACCTGTGCGGTGCCGGTGATGATCTCGGTGCCGCGCACCCGGCCGCGGTTGTCGCAAACCTGTAGCGTGACGGCCGGATTGCGCCGGATGCGTTTGACCTTCCAGGTGCCCGGATTGGTCCAGACCACGATCCGGTCGCCGTCGGGGGCCACCCAGACCGGCGTGCCGACCGGGGTGCCGTCCTTGCGGTAGGTGGTGATCAGCGCGTATTTGCCCTGTGCCACATCATGCCAAGTCATGTCCTCCACGGTAGGAATCCGGCGGTGCGGGCACATCCGCCCGCGGACGGCCATCCCGCTACGTCTGCGGACGTAGCCCGGCGCGCGAAAGCACCGGACCGCCGGGGACCCGGTCCGGTGTTCGCGCGCGGCGTCAGCTCATGGGTTGTCCCCCGCGATGATGGCTCCGATCAGACCGCCCACACCGCAGCCGATGATCGCGCCGATCAGGAAGAACCAGATCCCGATCAGCACGCCCACCAGGCAGCCCAGGACGGCGCCGGCGACGATGGTCCCGGCGCTGGCGACGTTCGCCAGCGCGGCCACCTGGGTGGTGGGCGCGGCGATATCAGCGGCGTTCTCCGGCCGCACCGTCAATACGGTTCCGCTGGAGTCGATTTCGGGCACCACGCTGACCGTGCGTTCGGCGGCCTGATAGGTCAGCGGCAGTGCGGCGAGCACCTCACCGCCGGTGCCGAGGATGTTCACGGCGCCGTCGGCGAATTCGAAATGTCCCGCGGTGAGGGTGGTGGTGACGGCGGAACGGTCTTGGGCTAGCGCGATCTGGTATCCGACTCCGCGGTCGACTCCGCTGATGCCCGGCCCGGCGACGGCGGGTTCACCGTGCGCGGTGGCGGTGGCCACGCAGAGCGCGGCGATGGAAAGCATTGCTGTAGCGGCTAATTTGGCAATTCGCATTATGGTTACCTGCAATCGAAGAGCCGATTCACCCCAGACTCGAGTAGGCGTTTCCGCACGGGAACACCGAATGGGTTGACTCGATCGCGCGAACACGAGGACGCGGCGAATCGGGAATACACTTCCAATTTTTCGGCCCAATAAGATGATTGGGTTGCCCAGCGCCTCCCCGGGTGACACCGGAACCATTCTTATGATCCGCTTAATGTCACACCCGGGGAAGATCAGGTGCCGGGGTTGTCCGCCCTTGTCCTGCGCGCCGCCCGACACGCCGCCCATCGCGTGTCGTTATTCCGCACCGAAATGCGGAATTCGCCTACTCCAGTTCGCCTTCGGTTTCCAGGTAGACCTGGCGCAGTCGCTCCAGGGTGGCGGCTTCGGGCTGCTCCCAGAGTTTCCGCTCCGCCGCCTCCAGCAACCGTTCCGCAATACCGTGCAGCGCCCACGGATTCGACTGCTCCATGAACTTGCGGTTCACCTCGTCGAAAACGTAACTGTCGGCCAGTTTCTCGTACATCCAGTCGGCGACCACATTGGTGGTGGCGTCGTAGCCGAAGAGATAGTCGACGGTGGCGGCCATTTCGAACGCGCCCTTGTAGCCGTGCCGGCGCATGGCTTCGAGCCAGCGCGGATTGACCACGCGCGCACGGAACACGCGGGCGGTTTCCTCCGACAGGGTGCGGGTGCGCACGGCGTCGGGCCGGGTGCTGTCGCCGATATAGGCTTCCGGGTTCTTGCCGGTGAGCGCACGCACCGCGGCGACCATGCCGCCGTGGTACTGGAAATAGTCGTCGGAGTCGGCGATATCGTGTTCGCGGGTGTCGGTGTTCTTGGCCGCCACCGCGATTCGCTTGTACGCGGTCCGCATATCGTCGGCCGCGGGCGCACCGTCGAGGTCGCGGCCGTAGGCGTAGCCGCCCCAGGTGGTGTACACCTGCGCCAGGTCCTCATCGGTGCGCCAGCTCTTGGAGTCGATGAGCTGCAGCAGGCCCGCGCCGTAGGTGCCGGGCTTGGAGCCGAAGATGCGGGTGGTGGCGCGGCGTTCGTCACCGTGCTCGGCCAGATCCGACTGGCTGTGCGCGCGAACGTAATTCGATTCCGCGGGCTCGTCCAGGCCGGCCACCAGCCGCACCGCGTCATCGAGCAGGGCGAGCACGTGCGGGAAGGCATCGCGGAAGAAGCCGGAGATGCGCACGGTCACGTCGATGCGCGGGCGGCCCAGCTCCTCGAGGGAGATGGCTTCCAGCTTGGTGACGCGGCGGCTGGCCTCGTCCCACACCGGCCGCACGCCCAGCAGCGCGAACACCTCGGCGATATCGTCGCCGGAGGTGCGCATGGCCGAGGTGCCCCACACCGAAAGACCCACCGAGCGCGGGTATTCGCCGTGATCGGCGTGGTAGCGCTCGAGCAGCGAATCGGCCATGGCCTGCCCGGTTTCCCAGGCCAGCCGCGACGGGACCGCCTTGGGATCGACGGAGTAGAAGTTGCGGCCGGTGGGCAGCACGTTGATGAGCCCGCGCAGTGGCGAGCCGCTCGGCCCGGCCGGAATGAAGCCGCCGTTGAGCGCGTGCAGGATCCGCGCGACCTCGACGCCGGTCTGGCGCAGGCGCGGCACCACCTCGGTGGCGGCGAAACCGAGCACCTTGCGCACGTTCTCGAGCCGCACGGGCTCGTCGGTGCCGACCAGGTCCTCGGTCAGGGGATCGATGGCCTGCACGTCCCAGTCGTTCTGCTGCAGCGCCGACACCAGCTCGCGGGCGCGCGCCTCGAAGGTGTCGACCCGCTCGCGCGATTCGTCGCCGCTTTCGCTGAGCCCCAACGCTTCTCGCAGTCCGGGCACATTGACCTCGCCGCCCCACAGCTGGCGGGCGCGCAGCATGGCCAGCACCAGATCGACCTCGGCCTCGCCCTCGGGCGCCTGGCCGAGCACGTGCAGGCCGTCGCGGATCTGCACGTCCTTGATCTCGCACAGCCAGCCGTCGACGTGCAGCAGCATGTCGTCGAACACGTCCTCTTCGGGGCGTTCGGCCAGCCCGAGGTCGTGGTCCATCTTGGCCGCGCGCATGAGCGTCCAGATCTGCTGGCGGATGGCGGGCAGCTTGGCCGGGTCCAGGGTGGAGATATTGGAGTGCTCATCCAGGAGCTGCTCGAGGCGGGAGATGTCGCCGTAGGTTTCCGCGCGCGCCATCGGCGGGATCAGGTGATCGACCAGGGTGGCGTGGGCGCGGCGCTTGGCCTGGGTGCCCTCGCCCGGATCGTTGACCAGGAACGGGTAGATCAGCGGCAGATCGCCGAGTGCGGCGTCGGTGCCGCAGGAGGCGGACATGCCGAGGGTCTTGCCGGGCAGCCATTCCAGATTGCCGTGCTTGCCCAGGTGCACCATGGCGTCGGCGGCGAAACCCTCGCGCGCGGCGATCCAGCGGTAGGCGGCCAGATAGTGGTGTGAGGGCGGCAGATCCGGATCGTGGTAGATGGCGACCGGGTTCTCACCGAAGCCGCGCGGGGGCTGCACGATCAGCACCACATTGCCGAATCGCAGTGCGGCGATGACGATTTCGCCCTTGGGATCCTGCGAGCGGTCCACGTACAACTCGCCCGGCGGCGGCCCCCACGCTTCGATGACGGCCTCGCGCAGGTCCGCGGGCAGGGTGGCGAACCATTCGGCGTACAGGTCCGCGGAGATGCGGATCGGGTTGCCTTCCAGCTGTTCGGCGCTCAGCCAGTCCGGGTCCTGGCCGCCGGCGGCGATGAGCGCGTGGATCAGCGCGTCGCCGTCCTGCTGCTCCAGGCCGGGGATCTCGCCCGGTTCGCCGAGATCGTAACCGGCCGAACGCAATTCGTTCAGCAGTTTGATCGCCGAGGCCGGGGTGTCCAGGCCCACCGCATTGCCGATGCGCGCGTGCTTGGTCGGGTAGGCCGACAGCACGATGGCGACCCGCTTCTCCCCCGCCGGAATGTGACGCAGCCGCGCGTACCGCACCGCGATGCCGGCGACCCGTGCCGCGCGCTCAGGATCGGGCACATACGTCGACAGGCCGTCGGCGTCGAATTCCTTGAACGAGAACGGGACCGTGATGATGCGCCCGTCGAACTCCGGCACCGCCACCTGGGTGGCGACGTCCAGGGGCGAGAGGCCGTCGTCATTGGCTTCCCACTGCGCGCGCCCGCTGGTGAGGCAGAGCCCTTGCAGGATCGGCACATCCAGGTCGGCGAGCGCGCCCACATCCCAGGCTTCGTCGTCACCGCCGGCCGAGGCGGTCGCGGGCTTGGTGCCGCCGGCCGCCAGCACGGTCACCACCAGCGCGTCGGCCTGCCGGAGCCGGTGCAGCAGGGCCGGTTCCGCGGTGCGCAGCGAGGCGCAGTACAGCGGGACCGCCCGCGCGCCCTTGTCCTCGATGGCGGTGCACAGCGCATCGATGTAGCCGGTGTTGCCCGCCAGATGCTGGGCGCGGTAGTAGACGACCGCGACGGTCGGCGCGCCCTCGGGCAGCTCGCGCGAATCGCGTTCCAGCTCACCCCAGCTCGGCATGTCCACCGGCGGTTCGAAACCGTGACCGGTGAGCAGCACGGTGTCGGACAGGAAGTTGTGCAGCTGCCGCAGGTTCTCCGGGCCGCCGGCCGCCAGGTAGTTGTGCGCGTCCGCCGCGACGCCGCCCGGGACCGTGGAGACCTCCATGAGCTCGGCGTCGGGGGCGATCTCACCGCCGAGGGCGACCATCGGAATGCCGCTGGCGCGCACCGTGTCCAGGCCCTCCTCCCAGGCCCGGCGGCCGCCGAGAATGCGCACGATCACCAGGTCGGCGCCCTCGAGCAGGCCGGGCAGATCCGCGGGCAGCAGGCGCGCCGGATTGGCGAGCCGGTAGTCGGCCCCGCTGGCGCGCGCGCTCAGCAGATCGGTGTCGGAGGTGGACAGCAGCAGAATCACAGTTCGGCCTTCCTTGGGGTTGCGCGCCCAGCACGGTACGGCGCCCGCCGGGAAGGTCTGACTGTCACAGTGGCGCGACCGCACCGGAATTGCACCGGTTTCTTCTGGTCCGACGAGCCAGGGGATGGTATCGCGCCCGGGTCACGGTGCTGCAAAGGTGCAGCGCGCGGGTCTAGGAGACCGTCCGGTCCGGGCGTACGCTGCCGGTATGCCGAAAACTCCAGGATGGGTCCGGCGGAACCGTTTTGCCGCCTGGTCAGGATACTTTTGCGCCTTGGTTGCCTTCGCAACGCTGGCAATGGCCTTGACGGCCGCCGGCTCCGGTCACGCGCAGTACGCCATGCTCGCCGGCATCATCTGCGCGGCAACGATCCTCTTCGCGATCACCATCATCAGCACGACTGTGCATCGCGATCACGTGCAACGCCACAATGTGCCCAGCCTCCTGATGGACAGCTGGGAACAGTCCCCGGCCTTCGCCACCCGCCGGGGTGCGCCGCAGGCCATCGAACCGCATCAATCCGCCTGATCCCCATCCCGCGGCGGGTGTCGGCGCACACGCACCGGCGCCCGCCGTAGGCTTGTTTGCGTCATGACGCGCACCGATCCCGATTCCTGCCCCGGCGTGCTCCGCCTGCACCAGGCCGCCGACGGCCCCCTGGCCCGCATCCGCGTCCCCGGCGGACATCTCGCGCCCGAGCAACTGCAGGCGCTCGCTGAAGCCGCCCGCGATCTGGGCGACGGCAATATCGAACTCACTTCCCGCGGCAACATTCAGCTGCGTCAGGTCCACGACGCCCCCGCCCTGGAAGCCCGCCTCACCGCCGCCGGCCTACTGCCCAGCGCCACCCACGAGCGCGTGCGGAACATCATCGCCTCCCCGCTCTCCGGACGGGTCGGCGGCTGGACCGACGTACACGCCCTGGTCCCGGACCTGGATCGCCGCCTGCAAGCCGACCCGCACCTGGCCGACCTCCCCGGCCGCGTGCTCTTCACCCTCGACGACGGCCGCGGCGACGTCAGCGGCCTCGGCGGCGATATCGGCATCCACGCCCTCGACGAGAACACCTACGCCCTCCTGTTCGCCGGCGACGACACCGGCATCCGCGTCCCGCCCCACGAGGCCGTCGACCTCATGCTCAGTGCCGCCCACGCCTTCCTGGAACTGCGCGACGGACACTGGCGAGTACACGAGATCCCCGACGGCCGCGCCCGCATCACATCTCACTTGCGCACCGCCAGTACGGATCTCGACTCCGACAGCACTGCCCAGACGGACGGGACCGCACCCGAAACATCCAGCCCGGCGCCTTCGGCCCCGAACGACGAAGGCTCCGCCGCACCGCACGCGGCAGATCCGTCACCCATCGACGAACTCGTGAATCCGAGTGCGCGCCAGGATATTCCGATCGGCTGGCTGACCCAGGCCGACGACCGCGTCACCCTCGGCGCAGGCGTACGCCTGGGCTCGCTACCCGCCCGCACCGCCGAATTCATCGCCGCGATCGAGCGCCCGGTGTACGTCACCCCGTGGCGCAGCCTGGTCATCACCGATCTCGACGAATGGGCCGCCGAACAGGTCGTGCGCGTCCTGGCCCCCATGGGTTTGATCTTCGACGCGAACTCCCCCTGGCTCGAGGTCTCCGCCTGCGCCGGGCAACCGGGCTGCGCCAAATCCCACACCGACGTGCGCGCGGACGTGACCACAGCGGTCGAGTCCGGCCGCGTCGTGCACGAGAACCCGGACACACCAAGGCAATCCGAAGCCGAAGGACTCGACGCCGACGAGGTCGTGGCAGCGGGCCGTCAGCACTGGTCCGGCTGTGACCGCCGCTGCGGCCGCCCGCGGGGCGAGGTCACCGACATCATCGCCACCCCCGACGGCTACCGAATCGATCCGGCGACCTAAGTCTCCCGCGGGGGCGGCAGTACCGTGCGTGGACGACTCGACCTGCCGCCTCGGCCATGCTTCCTACGATTCGCGCGTCACGCTGGCACAGTGGAGAAACGCGGATCCAGGAGGGCGGGATGGCGGTGCCGGGACTCAGTGATGACGAAATCGCGGGGATGTCCGATGCGGAGCGGCGGGCGTTGATCGCGCGGTTGCGGTTGCCGCCCGAGCGGGTGTTGCCGCGGCCGGGGCTGGTGGCGTGGAATCGGCGGATTCGGTTGACGCTCATGGTAGGTGGGTCGATCGCGTTGATTCCGTGGATCGTGTTTCTGGCGATGACGTTGCCGATGGAGTATCACGCCAGGAACTGGTCGATCACGTGGGTCGGGTTCGACATTCTGCTGGTGGTGATGATGGCCACCACCGCCTATGTGGGTTGGCGGCGGTGGGCCATCTTGCCGTTGCCCGCGTGCGGGACGGGGCTGTTGTTGCTGGTGGATGCCTGGTTCGACATCATGACGGCGGATTCGCGGGATATGTGGGTGTCGGTGGGCACGGCGCTGATAGGCGAGATACCGCTAGCGGCACTGCTGATCAGCGGGGCGCTCATGTTGTTCCGGTTTCTGGTGCTCGTGCACCCGCTCTACGATCCGGCGGTCAGTGCATGGAAGGCGCGGCTGCCGTTCTGACCGGGCGGACCGCGTGCAGTTCCATGGTGCAGCATTTGACGCTGCCGCCGGATTTGAGCAGTTCGGACAGGTCGATGCCGATCGGGAGATAGCCGCGGGCGCGCAGTTCTGCGGTGAGTGTGGTAGCGCGGTCGGTGAGGAAGACGTGGTAGCCGTCGCAGACGCCGTTGAGGCCCAGCACGTTCGCGTCGTCCTCGGTGGCGATGACGGCGTCGGGGTAGAGGTCGGCGAGCAGGCGGGCGCTCTCGGGGCTGAAGGCGGCCGGGTAGTAGGCCACGGTGTCGCCCAGGACCATGAGGGCGGTGTCGAGGTGGTAGAAGCGCGGGTCGACCAATTCCAGTGAGACGACCGGCAATTCGAAGAATTCCTCGACTTCGCGGTGGGCGGCCGGGGAGGTGCGGAAGCCGGTGCCGGCCAGGATGCGGTCCCCGGCGATGGCGAAATCGCCTTCGCCCTCGTTGGTTTCGGTGGCGGGGGCGACGCGGGTGAAGTTCCGTCCGGCCAGCCAGCGGTGGTAGGCGGGGCCTTCGGCGGCGCGTTCGGGGTTGGCGAAGCGGGCCGAGAGGGCGCGGTCGCCGATCACCAGTCCGCCGTTGGCGGCGAAGACCATGTCCGGCAGGCCGGGCACGCCCTCGATGGTCTCGACCTGGTGGCCGTGGGCTTCGAACGCGGCGCGCAGGCCGTCCCATTGCGCCAGGGCCAGATCCCGGTCCACCGGGGTGGCGGTGTCCATCCACGGATTGATCGCGTAGGTGACTTCGAAATGCTCGGGCCGGCACATGAGATAGCGCCGCGCGGTCGGGCGGCGGGTGCCGGCGGGTTCGGGAGTGTGGAGCGTGGCTGCGATGGTCAACGAGGCTCCTCTGGAGTTGGGCGCGTGGCGCGGTTGCCACGAAGGTAATCGGCGTAGCGTTGCGCTCGGAACACCGATTCGTTGCGTGATCTCGGCACTTCGCGGAGATTCATTGCGCCCGGACGACAGGGGTGTGGCATGGATGAACTCGACCGCAAGATTCTCGGCGCGCTGCTGAAGAACGCGCGCGCCTCTTTCCAGGAGATCGGCGCGGTGATAGGTCTGTCGGCGCCGGCGGTGAAGCGCCGCGTGGACAAGCTGGTCGCGGGCGGGCAGATCACCGGGTTCACCGCGGTGGTGAATCCGGCCGCGCTGGGCTGGCGCACCGAGGCGTACGTGGAGGTCTTCTACCGCGACAACATCTCTCCGGCCGAGCTACGGCGCGGCCTGGAACCCATTCCGCAGGTGGTCGGGGTGTGGACCATCGCCGGTGAGGCGGACGCGCTCGTGCACGTCATGGCCACCGATATGGCCGAAATCGAATCCACGGTCGAGCGCATCCGCGAGAACGCCCGGGTGGGCCGCACCCGCAGCAGCATCGTCATGTCGCGGCTGCTGGAACGCCCGCGCCCTTGAATCGGATACCGGTCCCGCTTCCGGCTCCGGGTAGCTGGCGGGGTTGCCGATGTGACCCGCTCCACGGCCGTCCGGCGGCGAAATCTAGGGTGGACGGCATGTCCGACGTGCGTACCAGCTACATCAAAGACGGGGCCGAGATCTATCGGCGCTCGTTCGCGACCATTCGGGACGAGGCCGACCTGGCTCGATTCCCGGCGGATGTGTCGCAGGTGGTGGTGCGCATGATCCATGCGTGCGGGCAGGTCGATCTGGCGGCGGACGTGGAGTTCAGCACCGATGTGGTGGCGAAGGCGCGCACCGCGCTGCGGGCCGGTGCGCCCATTCTGTGCGACGCGAACATGGTGGCTTCCGGGGTGACGCGCAAGCGGTTGCCCGCCGATAACGACGTGCTGTGCATGCTCGGCGACCCGCGCCTGCCCGAGCTGGCCGAATCGCTCGGCAATACCAGATCCGCTGCCGCGCTGGAGCTTTGGCGCGATCGGCTGGACGGTGCGGTGGTGGCCATCGGCAATGCGCCGACCGCGCTGTTCCATCTGCTGGACATGCTCGACGCCGGCGCCCCGAAACCCGCTGCGGTGCTGGGCATTCCGGTGGGGTTCATCGGGGCGGCCGAATCCAAGCAGGCGCTCGCCGAGTACGGCGGCGTCGAATTCCTGACCGTGCGGGGACGGCGCGGCGGCAGCGCCATTACCGCCGCGGCCCTCAATGCGATTGCGAGTGAACAAGAATGAGCGGCAAGCTCTGGGGTGTCGGGCTCGGACCCGGCGATCCGGAACTGGTGACGGTGAAGGCGGCGCGGGTCATCGGCGCGGCCGATGTGATCGCCTTCCACAGCGCCCGGCACGGGCGCAGCATCTCGCGCGCCATCGCCGCGCCGTACATGCGGGAAGGGCAGCTCGAGGAGCATCTGGTCTACCCGGTCACCACCGAGACCACCGATCATCCCGGCGGGTATCAGGGCGCGATCGACGAGTTCTACGAGCAGGCCGCCGAACGCCTTGCCGTGCACCTGGCAGCGGGCCGGTCGGTGGCGCTGCTCGCGGCGGGTGATCCGTTGTTCTACAGCAGCTTCATGCACATGCACCGCCGGTTGGCCGACCGGTTCGACACCGAGATCATTCCCGGCGTCACCTCGGTCAGCGCTGCGTCGGCGGCGCTCGGAACGCCGCTGGTCGAAGGCGATCAGGTGCTGTCGGTGCTGCCGGGGACCATGTCCACCGAGGAGCTCACCCGCCGCCTGCGTGATGCCGATGCCGCCGCGATCATGAAGCTGGGCCGCACGTATCCGAATGTGCGTCAGGCGCTGGCCGATTCAGGTCGCCTGGATGACGCGTATTACGTCGAGCGCGCCAGCTCCACCCGCCAGCGGGTGCTGCGGGCCGCCGACGTGGACGAGGCGAGCGTGCCGTACTTCGCGATCACCGTGGTGCCCGGGCCGACGCCCGCGACGCGGATTCCCCTGAGCGACAATGCGATCGGCACCGTCACGGAATCCGCTGCCGAGCAATCGAATGCGATCGGTGAAGTGGTCGTAGTCGGTATGGGCCCCGGCGCACAGGGCTGGACCACCCCCGAGGTCGCACAGGCGCTGTCGGAAGCCACCGACATCGTCGG
The DNA here is from genome assembly GCF_001613325.1 of Nocardia yamanashiensis NBRC 100130. GTDB lineage: Bacteria > Actinomycetota > Actinomycetes > Mycobacteriales > Mycobacteriaceae > Nocardia > Nocardia yamanashiensis. The sequence goes on from NZ_BDCD01000006.1 coordinate 73,620, forward strand.
CTACACCACCTACGTCAACCGCGTCCCCGAACGCGCCGGCCAGCGCCGCCATGCCAGCGACAACAAGGTCGAATCCGAGCGCGCCGCAATGGCTTTGGACCTGGCCAAGCACGGCGCGAAGGTCGTCGTGGTGTCCTCGGGTGATCCCGGCGTCTTCGCCATGGCGGCCGCCGTGATCGAGGAATCCTCGGATCCGCAGTGGCGCGAGGTGCCGGTGCGCGTCCTGCCCGGCGTGACCGCCGCGAGCGCCGTCGCCAGCCGCATGGGCGCGCCCCTGGGCCACGACTTCGCCATGATCTCGCTCTCGGATCGCTTGAAGCCGTGGGAGACCGTCGCCCAGCGCATCTCCGCGGTCGCTTCGGCCGATATGGCGTTCGCCGTCTACAACCCCGCCTCCACCCAGCGCCGCTGGCAGGTGGCCGCCATGCGCGATCTGGTGCTCGAGCACCGCAAGCCGGAGACCCCGGTCGTGATCGGCCGCGATGTGGGCGGGCCGGCGGAATCCGTCCGTGTGGTCACCCTGGCCGAATTGAATCCGGAGGAGGTGGATATGCGCACCCTGCTGATCGTCGGCGCGTCCACCACCACCGTGTTCGAGGCCGCCGGTGGGCCCCGGGTGTTCACCTCCCGGCGTTACGGCAGCTAATATCCCATAGTGGAACGTGAAGCGGCTCGACCCGAGTAAGGAGACGCGGTGGCAGAAGACAAGGCCCGACGCTCGCTCAACTCGACGGCCGCTTCGCTATTGGGGTTCCTGCATCAGGGCGAGATGTCCGGGTGGGACCTGGTCGCGGTGGCCCAGGCCCGCATCGGCGACTTCTGGACCATCACCCAGAGTCAGGTGTATCGCGAGCTGGCGGCCATGCATCAGATCGGATTGGTCGAGAAGGGCGAGTCCGGGGCGCGTGACCGCACGCCGTACCGGATCACCGAATCCGGTCGCGATGCGTTCGCCGAGTGGATCGCCCGCGATCCCGGCGCGGAGACCATCCGGGTGCCGTTGCTGCTGACGCTGTCGTTCGGGGAGTTCGTGGAGCGGTCCCGGCTGGATCGGATCATCGCCGCCAATCGGGTGATTCACGAACAGCGCCTGGCCGGGTATCTCTCCGGTCATGACGAGCAGCAGCTCTCGCCGTTCGAACGGGCCACCTTGGATTTCGGGATCCGCTACGAACGCGCGGTGCTCGACTGGTTCGACCGATTGCCCGAGCTGTTGGATCGCAAGAGCCGGTTGTCCTGAGATTCAGCGCAAACCGCGCAGCCAATCCCAGGCTGCGGCAACGGTTTCCACGCTGAGCGCACCCTCCGGCAGGGCGGGGCGATCGATCACGACGACGGGGAGGGCGAGGGCCCGGGCGGCTTCCAGCTTCGCTTCGGTCAGCGCTCCCCCGCTGTCCTTGGTGACCATCACCTCGATGCGGCGGTCGGTGAGCAGGGCGGTTTCGTCGGTGAGAGTGAACGGTCCGCGCGCGAGCAGCAATTCGTGGCGTGCGGGCCGCGCGCCGTCAGGCGGATCGATGGCGCGGATCAGGAACCAGGCGTCCGACTCCGCGAAGGCCGCCACACCTTGTCTGCCGATGGTCAGGAACACCCGATCGCCCATCCCGGTCAGCGCTTTCGCGGCCCCGGCCAGGTCCGGCACGCGCACCCAGTGGTCACCGTCTCGTTGCTGCCAGGCCGGGCGGCGCAGATGCAGCACGGGCAATCCGAGCGCCAGGGCTGCCGCGGCCGCATTGGCGGTGATCGCGCCGGCGAAGGGGTGCGTCGCATCGACCACCGCCTCGACGCCGTTGCCGGACAGCCATTCCCGTAGCCCGTCCACTCCCCCGAACCCCCCGACCCGTACTTCCCCCACCGGCAGTACGGGTTCGCGAACACGACCGGCGAGCGAGGAGACGATCTCGAATCCCCGCTCGCCGGAAACGATGTCGGCCAGTTCCCGGGCTTCCCGGGTACCGCCCAATATCAGTGTCTTCAGTCTTCATTCACCTCGAAGCGCGGCCGACCCGGAGTCGACCAGCGGCTGTCCACCGACCACCAGCAGTCCGATCAGCGCGCCCGGGAACGCGCCGATGCCGAACAGGAACGCACCCAGGATCGCGCCGACGATGCCGCCGACGGCCGAGCGCTGCAGCTCCCGCCAGAACCAATCCGAACCCGCCGAAATATCCTTCGCCTCGCTCGGCGCGACCGCCGGGCTCAGCGCCAGCTGCTGCCCGTCGTTCTCGATCCGCGCGGACACCGCCTGCACCCCGGACGGCCCCGCGAGCGGGAACTCCGCGACGACAGCGCCCGCACCGTTCTTCAGCGTGACAACTTTACCCTCGGCATCCATGCTGAACGCCCCACCGGTCACCTCGGCGAGCAATTCCTTCCCCGACTCCGAGGACTTCAGCGTGTAATCGACACCCTGCGCCTGCCCCTGCGCCGACTGCGCCTGCTCGACAGCGGCGGGCGCGGCGGTCGAGGTCCCCGCGGCGACGGTGGTGGCGGCAACCGCCAGGAAAGCGGTGGCCACGAACTTCTTGTAGATCATGAATCTCCCAATGCGATTGGTACGCAACCCCTTACTAATCGGGTCACCCACCGCACCCTACCTTTGAATATTCGATGTTTCACTATGAATGCTTCGCACGCGCACCGGATTTCGAGGAAAGGCACCGCTCGCCCCACCCGCATGTCACAATTGCGCACCCCGCCCGAATCGGCCTTCACGACCTCGGTGACAGTTGTCGTTGACAGTATCTTCTTGCGGCGCAGTCCATCTCGATTCGAGACGTGTCCAGTATGCGTTTGAAGGTGGAGGTAGCGGTAAATTCCGCAGCGTAGATGCCATCGCGAGCCGATGCTTTCCCGCGGCCGGTCCCACGGTGAGGTGACCCGGTCTTCTCTTCGGGCGAACCCCGGTCATCTGCCGCAGCCGCGACGATTTCACTGCCCGATCGTCGCTGTGTGCGCGCCGCCCTCCCACCCTGTCAGGGACTGATCACCGATGACCGGACCTTCCCGTCTGACCGACCCCACCCCTACCGCCGAAGTCGAAGCATTCATTGCGGATCTCGATCAACTCGTGCAGCAGGTATTTCATCTCGGTCTCCAACTACATCGCTTGCGCTACAACGGCGAGCACGGTTCGGAAGTGAGCATCTCGGACGTGGCTACCGAGGTCTCCACACTCGCCGAACGACTCGAAGCACTACGTCATCGGATCGCGGCGCCTGCGCGCGCCCGCACCGCACACGACGGCAGAGGCCACGGCATCGAATTCGACGGCCCGGCGTACAGCGCAAGGCGCAGCGGCTGATGCCGTACATCGTGGGTCTCGGATGCACCACGCCGAGGCCATCTCGACCCAGATCGGGGGATTCCGCTTGCAGCGGTCTCCCCCGACTACGACTCAAGGTTCTGCAATGGCTTCGGCGAACTACTCCGGTGTTGCGGCCATCGCGAGCCCGGCGGTCCGGGCTTACCTCGTCAGATGGCGGGTGAAGAACCGACCGGCCTCGTCGCCTGCGTAGTGCGGGACGCCGGTGTGGCCGCCCATGTTGGCGTGCAGAGTTTTCTCCTTGGAGCCGAACGCGTCGAACAGGTCCAAGGATCGCTGCCGGTCGTTTCCTTCGTCGTCCCATTGCAGCAGGACGTGCAGTGGGATGGTGACCTGACGGGCCTGTTCGACGATGGCCAGGGGGACGAAACTTCCGGCGAACAGGACCGCGGCGGTGATGCGCGGATCGACCGCCGCCAGCCGGGTGGCGATGGAGATGACCCCGCCGGAATAGCCGACCGGCCCGCTGATTTCGGGCTGGGTGAGGAGGGCGTCGAGGGTGGTCTGCCATTCGGGGACCGCCTGGTCGACCAGCGGGAGGATGAGCCGGTCGATGATCTCCTCATCGACCGGTCCGCCGGCCGCCAGGGCCTGTCGCAGGTCGGCCAGGGCTTGATCGGCGGCGGCGGAGCGGGGACGGTCGCCGCTCCAGGGCAGTTCGATGGTGGCGGTGGCGAAACCGGCTGCCACGGTGTGGCGGGCCCGGTCGAGAAGCCGGGGGTAGGCCTTGCGCAAGCCGAGGGGCGGCGGGCTGGCCAGGACCAGAGGGGCCGGGGCGGTCGCGGAGGCCGAAGTCCACAGGATGCCGGGGATTTCGCCGAGCTGGAATTCACGTTCGCGGAGGTCGTCGTCGAGGCGCTTGTCGGTAATGAATTGCACGGTCGTGCCTTTCGGGAGCTTTTGAACGGCGCTCCCGGACGACCTATCGCCCGACCGTGACCCCGGAGGGGAGCACCCATGTCGATACTGCGTTCACGGATACCACCTCCTCGTTCACTGGCACGGCCCCGGAAATGTAGCAGTCGCTCATACGGTGCGCCATCGAGTTTCCGGGGCGGCGCCGTGACGGCGAACTTCGATGGCGTCGAAGCTGATTGGGGGCATAATTTCGGATGTGAGCGATCCGTCGGGATTGGGTTACACACCCGAGTGGGAGCACATCGCCGCGGTGCGGCCGATGGTGGGTAGCTTCCGGTTCTGGTTCACCACCGACCGCTGGGAATGGTCGCCGGAACTGTACCGGTTGCACGGGTACGACCCGGGCGAGATCGAGCCGACCACCGAATTGCTGATCAAGCACAAGCATCCGGACGACCACCACGATATCGCCGAGGCCATCACCCGCTCGATCGATCAGGGCGAGCCGTTTTCGAGCCATCACCGTTTCCTCGACACCGCGGGCGGGGAGCACAACGTCATGGTCGTGGCCGATCGGATATTCAATTCCGAGGGACGACCGGTCGGCACTACCGGCTTCTACATCGATCTCTCCGACGAACGCTCCGACGCCGAACGCGATGTCCTGAATGTGCGCATGCCGGAAATGGTGCACGCCCGGGCGCTCATCGAGCAGGCCAAAGGGGTGCTGATGCGCATCTACGGCATCAACGCCAATCAGGCGTTCCGGGTGCTGGTGTGGCGGTCGCAGGAAACCAACACCAAGCTGCGCGACCTAGCCGAGCAGATCCTGCTCGACCTCCGGCAGCTCCCACCGCCACCGGCCGCCACCGTCGCGACCTTCGACCACCTGCTACTGACGGCTCACGAACGCACCCACCATCGAGACACCTGATCGCGGCGAGCTGTCCCACGCGAAAGGGGCTCCGGCCGCCACCAGGTGCAGGCCGTAACCGCGGAACGGACCGTCGGCGCGGGGACGACGTCAGGGGCGGGCAAGAACATGGGCTCAGGGCCGCAATACGGTCCCGATTCGGGGGTAGTCCACCTCACGAGATCCGAAAGCGTTTCCCCGCAGCCGGATTCGTTCACAGGAAGGCTCCCCCGATGACCACACATCAGACGCCGCCGGCTGTCGCCCCGCGCAAGACGAATCCGTTGGCCATTGCCACCATGCTGACCGGCTTCTTCGGCTTCTGCTGCATTCCCTTGCTCCTGGGTCCTTTCGCGTTGCTCCACGTCAGGCAGACCGGGGAAAAGGGCCGGGCCCTGGCCATCACCGGCATGCTCGCCAGCCTCGCTTGGATCACCGTCCTCACGGTCCTCGCATAGTCCGCCGAGTTCGCCGGTGCGCGGGGCACCAATCGACTGTCCGGATCGCATGTACCTCAGCAGTCAGGCTGGAATGGATAACACCCGGGCAGCGTGGTGGGGTGCGGCGCTTCGGACGGCGTCGAGGGTGTGGCGGCCGGCCTGGAGATCGGGGCCCCGGCTCCGGAGTCTTTCGGCGTGGCCCCGAGTTGGACGTTCACATACACCAGCAGTGCGCCGATCACCGTCGCGCACAACGCGATCACTCCGGCGAGAGCGCGGTTGAACCGGCGTTGCGGTGGAGTGGCTGCGCGGGCGAGCCGGGACGGGAGCGGTTGGGGCTCGGGCAGGAACAATCTGGGCTCGGACACCCGTGGCCGGGGTTCGACCGGCAGCGGGTCCGGGCCGAGCGCCACCTCGGCGATGGCAGGCTCCGGCGGTGGGGACGAGGAGGCGTCCAGCCAGGAGAACGGGTCACCGCGCCAAGTCAGCGTCGGTGCCACATCGGGTACGGGTATGCGATCGGTCGCGGGCACGGCGACCGCGGGCAGCGGAATGGTCGAATGCGGTGTGAGCTCGTCCGGGAAACCTTGCTCGATGAGCTCATCCACGGTGATCTGATGCGCGAAGTTCAGGACCGAGAGCAGCGAGTGGACCTGTTCGGCGGTCCAGCAGATCGAGCGATCCTCGCCGTACCGCTGGAACCAGCGCCGCAGATCCTTGAGCATGCCGACACGAACCTCGGCGCTGGCCGACCATCGACCCCGGTCCAGGGCCAGCTTGTGCTTGGGCTGCGGCACCACCAGCACCAGCCCGAGCACGAACGCGTCATGATTGCCGACCTCGGCAGCCAGCGCCTTGGCGAGATACACCCCTTCCCGAGCCTGGTCGACCGGATTGATGTCGTTGCCGCGCAACACAATCGGATCCCCGTCGATGCCCGCCATCGACCAGGCCTCATCCTCCGGACACGACAGCGTGCCGTCGACCGGCCGGCGAATGGCCTCGACCTCGATCACCACACACAGCTTCGGGGTGATGACCAGCAGATCGGACTCCCCCACCTCGCCGTCGTCCCCGCGCTCGGAAACGAAGGCCCCCGATAGCGCGACCCCACCGATCAGGAAGGCGCCGTTCCAGCCGCGCAGCCGCTCGAGCACCGCCTTCTCCGCATCGGTAATGCCACGTCGATCCCCGTTGAGGACCAGCATCGGGGTTCACCTTCCTCGCACGATCCATGCCGAAACCAGCTACAGCGCATCAAGATATCCGCCGCTTGTTACGGCCGATCACCGTGATGGAGACTGAGCGGTCTTCGAATACTGTTGCGCCCGAACACGATCAGCAGGCACGGATTGTCAGTTACGGGAACCACGGTGGCGCGTTAGGCTCCCGAAACCGTTTGCAACCTCGAGGCAAACACGCAGGCTGGAACCGAGCTCAGGGGAACAGTGAACTACCCGCCACCGAACGATGGGTGCTGGTCGGGATGCTCGTGTTCTGTTTCGGAGGGTGCGGTGTCCTCGCGTTGTCCGCGGGCGGTGACTCGAAAGCCAAGAGCGGCAAGACAACCACTCAGGCCGTCGTCAGCAGCGCGCCCGCCCAGCCGCCCGACGGTCAAACCGCGGCACCCGCGCCCGCACCAACGTCGACCAAGCCGAAAGGTGCACCTGCGCCTGCAGGTTCGGCGGTCCGGGATGGACAGTTCGAGTTCATCGTCCTCGGCATCGAGCAGGGCGAAACCCAAGTAGGCAACGGACTTTGGGACGCGAAGGCCAAGGGCGAGTTCATCATCGTCCACATTTCGGTCAGCAACATCGGCAAACGAGCGCAAACGTACTTCGCCGCGAACCAGCTACTCTTCGATGACCAGGACCGGCGCTTCGAATCCAGTTTCGAGGCCGGAATCGCGCTCGAGAGCGGCTCTGCCAGCGAAGAACTCAATCCGGGCCAGCAATTCACCACCGTCGTCGTGTTCGACGTACCGAAAGGCCTTGTCCCGGTGCACATGCGGTTCCACGACTCCATGTTCTCCGGTGGCGCGAAAGTGGCGCTGCGATAGCCTCCCCGACGGCATGGCGGATCCGGCTCCCACCGGCCCCACTCCGGGGCCGGATCGCGACAGGGCTACCATCTGGCTCGCAGTAGGAACGAGCTGGAGGACGGCCTTGGCGAAGCGCATTGTGGTCACACTCGTCGACGATTTCGACGGCACCTCGACCGCCGACGAAACGGTGACCTTCTCGATCGATGGAGTCGGCTACGAGATCGACCTGTCGGCTGAGCACGCCGAACAGCTGCGCGCGGTCTTCGGCGACTGGATCACCCACGCCCGCAAGATCTCCGGCGCCAAACGCCGACCCGCCGCCCCCAAACAGCGCACGGCCACCAGCCGACAGGAAAGCGCGGCAGCACGGCAGTGGGCCCGCGAGCAGGGCCTGCAGGTCTCGGCGCGCGGCCGCATCTCCGCCGAGATCCTCGCGGCCTATCACGCCGCAGGACACTGACCGAGCCTGCTCGCCCTTAGGAGCCGATCCCGAGCGGATCGGTCGCTACAGCGACCAGCACGGCACCTCGAAGTCGACCGAATCGCTAGGGTCGCGGTGGTGGGCAATATTTTCAGCGCGCGATCGGTCGGCCTGAAAGTCTACTTGGCCAACGGCGGCACCGACGCGTTCTGCGACGTGATGGCGCTGGCCGGTTCCGGTCTCGCGCATACCCCGTGGCAGCAGCACCTGGTGCTGCACTTCTGCGACCTGGCGCGATACGCCCGTGGCGTCAGCGGATTCGATCTCGCCGAACTCCCGTGGACCTCGGACCATCGGCGAGAGCAGGAATTCTTCCTCGCCATCCTCGATCGCGCACGACAGCACACCGGATGGGACAAACTGCAGTACATTCCGGCGATCGACGACCGCCTCGAAGCATTCGCGCAGATGGTGAGCGCGTTCGACGCCCACGAGATGACCAGCTCCGATTTCGGAGATTGGACTCGCGCACCGAACCCGCATCATGTGGAGCATTGTGTCCGTCACGGAGTCTTCCAGGGCGAGTTCCTGTGTCGCCTGTGCGACCCCATGCTCCAACCCATCGACGCACCCACGGTGTGGGAACTGACGAGCACCCGCATACACGACGATGTCCTCACCCACCGTGAAATACGGCAGATCCCGGACGAGATCGCGGCCCAGGTTCTCGAAGTAGTCGGCACTCCTGAGCCCGGACACATCGCAGTAAAGGTCGAAAGCCCGGTACTCGAAAGGGTTTCCGCGATCATCGATGCCTCACTCGATGCGCGCGACAACCATTGGCTCAGCCGAGCCATCGCCTGACCACCACCGCGGGCGCAGTACCACACGGTGTTCTCGAGGGAGTCGGGATACCAATCCCACGTGAACGCTATGGAGTCAGTCGGGCACGACGCAGACAGTGAAGCCGAGCCGGGGATAGACGATGGCTGTTGTGCCGCAGCGGTTTGCATCAGCGACGCCGTCGATCACCTCGGTGATGCGTTCGGCTCCTGGGAGGTGGGCGCCGCACTCGAGGCGCTCGGGATTGCTGTCCTCGCTGAAGTTCCAGCAGCTGCCCGGTGTCATGTTGTAGGTGAAGCAGTACAGGGCGAGACGGTAACCGTCGTCGGTGCGATGGTGGTAACTCAGTGTCGCTTGCGGGCCGCAGCGCTGGTCCTGGGTGTCGGCGGTCAGCTGATACTGCTCGATCAAGCGATATTTCGCCGCCGTGGAGTTGCAGTCGGCGGGGCCGCCGGTGTTGCTCGCCACGTCCCTCGAGGCGCAGCCACCGATCGGTACACCGTCGTAGAGATTGGCGTATCCCGCCGCTGTCGGCGCGGCGATCACACCGATAACGCTCGCCATCGCGGCCGAAGCGAGCAAGCCGGACAACCTCACGCAAAACCCCCGAGCAGTTCGAATACCTACCGGAAGACACAGTAGCGCAGCGGGATCCGGCAAGGACCGCCAATGCTCTTGAACGTGTATAGGTTTCAGCAAACGTGACACCGGCTCGAGCTCTACAACAAAGCCGCGTCGAGCAACGCGATAGTCCTCGCATTGCTCTCGTGCAGGATGGCGGTGATGCCCACCGATTCCGCTCCGGTCACCGCCATCTCGGAGTCGTCGACGAATACCGTCTCGCCGGCATCGACACCGAGTCGCTGGCACGCGAGCAGATAGATCCGCGGATCCGGCTTGGCCATCCCGACCTCGTGGGAGTACACGATGTCATCGACAAGGTCTTCGAAACCATAAGCGGCACTTTCACGTTCACGCGCTCCGACGAAACTGTTGCTCAACAGCCCCGTCCGGAATCGAGGCCGCAATCCGGCCAGGTAGTCGATAAGTTCGAAGTTCGCGACACCGAGGTACTGCTGCCACATATCCGCCATCACCGCATCCGCGATCCGATCGTCAACCGACAATCCGGTGCGGATCGCCTCCCGCACTTGGGATTCGGTGACGGTGCCGCGCTCACCTTCGGCCCAGATCTCGAACAGCTCCGGTGCGACGTCCTCGAACGTCAACCCCAATCGGTCCAGCCAATCCGCGATGAACGTCATTTCCGAGTTCACCTCGAGGACTCCACCGATGTCGAAAATGACCGCCCGCACCCCCATGGCTCGAGCCTACCGGTGCTCTGGTCGGCTGGATCCGCGCGCCAACCTCTCAAGCCCCCTCGGACCGGTTCCATCGCAACGCCGAACAGCTGACTCAACCTGCGAAGGCCCGTTGGACGGTATCGGGGGCGATGAGGTGGATCGCATCATCGATGATGTCGGTGAACGCGTAACCTTCCGCCCACACCTCGACGATGGCGGCGAACGGGTTCCCGAGTTCGGTGAAGGATCGCCCGGCCACCTGCGGACGGTCCACTGTCGACGGCACCGTCAGGTCCTGTTCGCTTGCACGACGCCAGGCCGTGTCCAGATTCAGATGCCACAGTGCACGTTTGACGAACGCGTCGTGCTGGTCAGGGCGTAAGACGTTGGGGCCCTGCACATGACCGAGGTTGCGGTGATCGGAGAACAGCCGCCGAATCACTTCAGCGCGCGGATGTGGCATGGTCGCGCGCATCGGAGCGGGCAACGGGCCGCCGACGCGCCACACGATGTGATCGGTGCCCGGCACACCCCAGCCAGCGAGATGTTCGACCGCGAGACGCGCGGCCGCTTCAGCGCGGGCAACTCCCTCCGGATCCTGGGCCAGCACCATCGCCACCGATACCGGCGGCTCGTCAGTGATCACGGTCTGCGCGGCGATCGAACCGATGGCCCCGCAGTCCCCGCAGGTCCAGGCGTCCCCCTCCCACTCCATGTCCGAGTCGTAACCGCCGACAGTTCCCCTCCCGTTGCAGCGCGGGCATGCAACCAGCTCGGTGGTCCGGAATCTGCGGCGCGGATCGGGTGTGAGAGTGGCCGGGTTGTCGGCCCGCTTCGGACGCATCACACGTTTGGACAACCACTCGTATTCCACAGTCGCGCTCACGCCGTCCCCCGATCTTCGAACCGCCGGTGACCTGTTCGATCACCTGCACACCCTGCGCCGAGCCTGTCACGGGCGGTTCGGCGGCACAATCGAATTCGAGTCGCGGCCAGACATACCCGTCGACGTCCCCGATCTGTTTATAGGGACGGGCATCCGGAGACGCCCTGGTCGCTACGCGGCTTTACTATCCCTGGAATGGGCGACACCGCAAACGACCTCATCTGGTCTGAGCTGGAACACAATTACGGTGACGCCTCGGACATGCCGGGCCTGCTGAGGGAGTGCGCCGACCCTGACGGCGACACGGCGTTGCACGCGCTTGCCGACGTGTCCAACAAGCTCTATCACCAGGGCGGCTGGGTCTGCTCGGCAGCGTCGGCCGCGCTTCCGCTGCTGGCCGAGCTCGCCTCCGATCCTGCTGTGCACCATCGGCACGAGGTGGTGGAGTTGATCGGTCTGCTCGCCCGTGAGGCTGTAAAAGTGTCCGGCGAGTTCGTGGACCGCGAGTGGCTGCCCGCGCTGGACGCCGTCAGGCCACAGTTGCTGACGCTGCTGGGCGATCCGGACGTGCTCGTGTGTCGCCACGCGACTTTGCTTGTGGCGGAGGGCATCCGGCACCCGGACTCAGTGGCGGCGCTGCGCCGTCGTTGGGCGGTCGAGGTCGACCGGGCCACCCGAACCGATCTCGTGCTGGCGTTCGGCGCCGCCTGCACGTGGGCCTCGGACGCGGCGCTGCGGGCCGAGCTGGTCGCGCTGCTGGCTGATGACGATCTTCAATTGCGCCTTGCCGCTGTGCACGCGTTGGCCGGGTCCGACCCGATGGTCGCGGCACGTCAGGTCAGCACATTGGTGGAGGCGGTGCTGGACTCCGGCTCCGCGTTGTGGCCGGAGTCCGCGTGGATCGGCGGCACACCCGCCACGATCGTGCACGCCACCGGCGCGCTGCTTACCGCCGATCCGGTCGCGGCTGCCGTTTTCGCCGTCGGCGCAGCCCGCGACGACAATCCGCAACGCCGGGTGGCCGCCCTCGGGCACACCCAGCAGGTGCTCTCGCAGTGGCGTACCACCACCGACGACCTGCTGCCGTTGCTGACCAGGAGTCTCGGCGATGATGCGCCAGAGGTCCGCTACCGTGCGGCGGCGCTGCTCGCGTGCCTGGGCCCGGACGCCGCGGCACAGGTTGACCAATTGCTCACCCGCACCACCGATTCGGCGCCACGGGACTCTTCCGATCCGAGCACCGTCGGCGACGCGGCGGTGTGGGCGCTGGCCCGGCAGAACCATCCGGGTTGTCTGCCCGGTCTGCTGGAACGATTGTCCGGCGATCGGCTGGGGTTCGACACCAGGCTTGTTCACTTCGGACGGGACATGCCAAGGATGGTTCAGCCGGCCATCTGCGAGGTGCTGATCCCACTGGTTGACCATGTCGAGGTGCTGCTCGGCCCGCTCGCTGCCCGACGAGACCTCGCCTCGAACCTGTGCCGGGTGGTCCAGGCCTGGGGACCCTCCGCGGCTTCCGCTTTGCCCGCCGTCGTGGACGCGGCAGCCGACGGGAAGCTTCTCGCCGTGGCCGCGATGGCGATGGGAGCCATCGGCCCGGCGGCCGCGGACGCCGCGCGCATGTTGCCTCGTGAGGTGGATCTGCCGGCGGTGGCGTGGGCGCTGTGGCGCACCGGCGCCGACCCCGAACTCGGCCTTACTTCGTTGATCCACCGTCTGACCCGAACGGAGCCCCGGCACAACGTCATTGCGTTGGTCGCCGACCTCGGCCCTGACGCCGCCGCGTGTGCCGACACACTCCGCACCTTGACCAGCTCTGCTGACGAGTGGACACGGGTCGAGGCCGCCCACGCGCTATGGCGGATCACCGGCGACCCGACCGAACCCGCCGCCGTTCTCACCGAGTTGTCACAGCCCCTGGCACAGGGCGACTGCCTACCCGCCCGCATTGCCGCCCTGTGTCACCTGGCCGGCATGGGCGAGGTCGACGATCGCACCCGTTCGCTGGCCCGGGCCATCGGCGAAAACCCGCGGCGGATCGCATATTTCGGAGGATGGCGCGCGTTCACCGAGGACGAGCGAATCAGGACCGCTGCGTCCGCGCTGCTGCGCTGACCAGCGACCATGCCGCGTCGGCGGTCAGCCTGCTATCGCCCCGGCGGGGTCATGGTGAGCGCTTCGGGCACGACCGCGAATACGGCGTGCAATCCGGAGGTGAGGGTGCCGGAGTGTCGGGGCCGGCTGTGGCTCCAGGTGTCGAGGGCGCGGTGGAACGCGGCGATGAGGATGTCCAGGATCAGGCGTGGGCGTGGGTCGGTGGTGGGGTCGAGGTCGAAACGTTCGGCCAGGATGGCCAGGGCTTGTTGGATGGTCGTGTCGCAGAACTGCAGATTGTGTGCGCCCATGGCGGGGGTGGTGCGGGCGAGGTGGTGGCTGCGCGCGGCGCGGTCGGCCCAGCCGTCGGTCGGCATCTTCTCGACTGCGGCCAGGAGGGTGTCCTGAAGTGTCAGTAGGAGCGGCCCGGGTTCGGTGGGCCGGTCTGCCAGCTCGGTGAGGAAGACCGTCCAAAGGTCTTGCAGGGGCGCCATGGCGACGTCTTCTTTGCTGGTGAAGGTGCGGAAGAACGTGCGCTTGGATACCTCGACGGTGTCGCAGAGCTCATCGAGGGTGGTGTGGTCGAACCCGCGGTCGGTGAACAAATCCAAGGCGGTGTCGATGAGCGCTTGCCGAGTGCGTTGTTTCTTGCGCTCGCGCAGGGGCAGCTGGTCGGTCGCGTCAGCCATGGTCATCACCCTAGCGCCCATGAGCAGCTTTTGCCCATTGACAGCGTTTGCCACTGAGTGGCACATTGTCTTCGCGGTCGGCATCGCGACCGCACCCGGAGGGGTATCCACCGTTGAAAGGCGTTGTCGCATGCGCGCATTGGTTGTCGATCGTTCCGTTCCCTCGGGTCTGCGGATCGGTGAGGTTCCGGATCCGGATCCAGCTCCGAACCAGGCGCTGGTGCGGGTGACGGCGACCTCGCTCAATGACGGTGAGATCCGGTTCGTTCTCGCCGACGCCGCCGACGGAGCGGTACTGGGCTGGGACGCGGCCGGGATCGTGGAGCGGGCCGCGGCCGATGGTTCCGGTCCGGCGGCCGGCACGCCGGTGATCACTCTGGGCGCCGCCGGGGCGTGGGCGCAGTTGCGCGCGGTTGACACGGGCCTGCTCGGAATCGCCCCTGCCGGTGCGGATCTGGGAACGCTCGCCACGATCCCCGTCGCGGGCACGACGGCGCTGCGCGCGCTGCACCGGCTCGGTCCGATCGTGGGCCGGCGGGTGCTGGTGACCGGCGCGACCGGCGGTGTCGGCCGGTATGCGGTGCAGCTCGCGCGCATGGGCGGCGCGCACGTCGTGGCCGCGACCGGGGATCCGTCCCGTCACGGCGACCAACTGCGAGCGCTGGGCGCCAACGAAGTGGTGACCGATCCGTCGGCCCTACGCGATCCCGTGGACGGAGTGGTGGATCTGATCGGGGGCCGCCAGCTCGTGGACGCCTATCAGCGGTTGAGCGAAGGCGGCACGCTGGTTGCCGTCGGTCACGCCGCCGGGCAGGACGAAAGATTCGAGTTCGGAGCATTTTTCGGTGATCAGGGCCGTCACGATCGCTCGATCGCGACGTTCTTCCTCCTGTCGTGCCCGAACCTGGGCCCGGATCTGAGCTGGCTGGCAGAACAGGTGACCGCAGGGACCCTGGACGCCGGCGTCGCCTGGCGGGGAGATTGGGACCGAGTTGGGGAAGCTACCGAGGTATTGCTGGCCCGCCGATTGCACGGCAAAGCAGTCCTGGACCTACGGTGAGACAAGAACTTTGCGGCGAGCGTGCTCCGTCGAATCTGTCGGCGCCCCACAGTCGGCTCGCTGCCGAACCACCTGGATCACGATCCTCATCGCCGGTGCCGCGCGAATCTGACGAGCCCGTAGACGGCCATGGCGGCCAGCCACAACGCAGCCCCTGACCCTACGGTGACGACCGACCCCCACAACACGATGAACGGCCCGTAAGTCCACACTCGGGCCCAATACCCGCACGGACCGACATCCTCGGGGATGCTGGCGCATTCGGGGTGACCGATGGTCGCGAAGGCCAACGCCGCCAGCACCGGAATGACAACGGCCACAGCGAGCATGACCACGAAGCTTCCGACGATGCGGTTGGCAGGCTGCATCCGGCCATTATGGTGTCGTCGTGATCGCCGCGGTCGCCCCGATTTCCGGGGTGGTGGAGAAACCTTCACGAAAAGCCAGCGGGACTGTTTTCGAAGGCTCACCCCGCCGCCGGACCGACCCTCACGGATGGATTCACGGTGATCACCGTCCGATCATCGTGGGGCGCAGTGACATCGAGGCCGTTGCTCCGCAGCACCTCGATGACCTCGTCGAGGTGCTCGGGGCTGTACCAGCCGATCACCAGCGGGCGCAGCAGGGTGTGCCAGCGGTGGCGGCGTTCATCGCGCATCAGCGTCCGGGCCGAGGAGTAGTTGTCCCCGATCTCCTGCCATGCTTCGAACAGCGCACGATAGTCGTCATGCAGGGCATCGTGGTCGTAGTCGCCGCGTTCCACCCCGGCGAGCGTCTCGGCATGGAATTCCGGGTCGATTCCCGCCGCCGCCATCAATCGCGGCTTCATGTCCTCGATCTCGCGCCGGATCGACTCGGGCACAGGCTGTTCGGCGACACCCCACCCCTCCTCCGCGAAGAACGCGTCGGCGTAGGCCTGCGCATAGCTGTAGAGGAATCCCTTTGGCCCGCGCGGGGTTTCATCCACCGCGTCCCGCTTGGTGAAGCACCGCCACGCAAGAGCGAAATCGGCCCCGAACCCGCGCTCGCTCAATTCGGCGAACGCGGCCTCGAGCCGCTCGAGATCTGTCCGCTGTTCCATGCCGATCAGTTTCACCCACGCGGCTGGATCGAGCAGCAACCGCGTCGCTTCCCCCGGCGTGGATCGATATCATCGCGCTGGTCTGTTCACCGACCCCGATGAGGACACATGGCGCACGAACTCGACGCGGTGATAGCGAGATTCGACGTATTGAGCGACCTGGCGCGAGAGCGTTTACTCCCTGTCGTCGCTCTCGAACGAGGATTCGGCCTGGTGCCACTGGTGGCCACGGTGATCAAAAAGCTTGCCGCAGAGCTGGTTTTGCCCGATCGCGGCCGCGCGGTCGTACAGATACACGAGCTGCACCCGCTGTTTCAGAAGTGGTCGGGCGCGGGCCCAATCGTGTACGCGAGCAACGATGTCCACGCCGGATTCGGATCGCAGTCCGCGATGATCTGGCAAGACCAGCGGGTGGTATTCAGCCAGACGGGGTATCCCTACAGCGGGCCCATCTCCATGGCGCTGCTGCGACTGGGAGTGACAGGGGGAATTCTCGGGTGCGACGAATTCGACATCCTCGGGCTCGCACGACACCGCTCCACCGCCGGCTGGCTCAACGACGCGACGCCGGGCGGGCAACGCGCTGGCTCACATGACGATCGGGCTCGATGACCCGGGCAACCGCGCAACCGGCTTCTGGCATGCCGAAATCCAACTCTCCCTCCCTCGCGATGCGGTGGCTCAGCGGCCCGGCGGTTGGTTGCGAGGATCCAGCCAGTCCGACAGCTCGGGAACATCGGTGCGGGCAACGCCGGTGAACTCGGCGGGCCGCTTGGTCAGGAACGCTGTAATGCCTTCGACGAGGTCGGTGCTTCGCAAGGCATGCGGAATGGACTTGCGGTCGAAGGCGAAAGCGGCTTCCGGGCTGCCGTACGCCGTCATGGCGGTGAGGCCGCGCCGGATCACCGCGGCGGATGCGGGCGCGATCTCGGTGGCGAGCTCGCTGGCCAGGGCATAGACCGCGTCCGAGAGCTGTTCCGCGGGATGCAAACTGGTGACCAGTCCGGCCGCCAAAGCCTCCTCGGCATCGATCAGACGCCCGGTCAGCATCCACTCTTTCGCCTTGGCAAGGCCGACCAATTGCGGGAGATACCAGAGCGATCCGGCTTCCGGCACCAATCCGCGCCGGCCGAATACGAACCCGAACCGCGCATCGTCGGCTGCGAGCCGGAAATCGGCGGGCAAGGTCATCGTGATCCCGACACCGACGGCCGGCCCCTGCAACGCGACGATGACCGGCTTGTTCAGATTCGTCATCGGCCGAGCCACCCGGGTCGCCCACTCGACCCACTCCGGGGCATCCATGTCCTCGTCCGCGCCCTCGGCCAAATCCATTCCGACACAGAAGTATTTGCCGGTCGCCGCCAGCACCACCACCCGGACCTCATCGTCGGCATCCGCCGCGACGAACGCAGCCCCCAGCTCATCGGCCATCTCGGCGGTGAACCCGTTACGCGCCTCGGGCCGGTTGAGCGTGATCGTCGCGATGGCGTCGGCCACGGCATAGGTGATCGTCGTGTACGTCATGCGTCGATACGGCCCATCTCTGCAGCGCTGCAAGGAAACAGATGTTTCCTCATGGTCTTCGTTCAACCTATAGCGGAGGGTCGGCAGGCTGTCCACCGAACCCGGCCAGCTGTGGGTACCTCAACACGATCGCGCGGGGTCAACTGTCGAAACGCAGCACCGAGGGCGTCGTGCCGGGCGCCCACAGCGCGATGAGCGCGTCGATCAGCGACTGGTGTTCGGCGCCTTCGGCCCGCATGTGCTTGTCGAGCAGATCCTGGCCGGCCCACCGCTCCAGAATCACCAAAGTGTCCGGGCTGACCATGTTCTGGAGCAGGTCGTACTGCTCGCAACCATCCTCGCGCTCCACGACGGCCTTCAAAGCTTCGAATGCTGCGGCGAAGTCGCCCGCCCGCCCCGGCGCTACCTGAATCGTGACGATGTGCTGGATCGGCATGAACCATCGCTCCTCCCAACAGATTCCACCACGGTGCTCCGCGGCGACGGCCGCGCAGGGCTCGCCGAAGTCCAGCCGCCGTGGGTGAATCTCGCGTCCGGCTGCCGCACCAATCGTCTGCTTGAACGTCGCCCGCATCGAATGGTTTGTGCCCGTTGCGATTCCACGTGCCGCAGTCTTCCTGCGAGATCAGCGGCGGCCAGAGCATCGTACGTCCGTTGGCCGGTGCAAACGGCGGGGACATGTGACGATGATCGTTGTGCCCCTCCTGCGGTTATCGAGTTACGTTTTTGTCTTCTTGCTCTTGAAAGCGTGGCTCGGCGGGTGGATTGCGATCGTTCCGACCGTGATCATCTGCGAGGTGCTGAGTTTTCTCACTCTCAGGCTCGCTTACGCCTTCTATCTCGATAGCGTCATGGTCGCCCGGATTCCGGGGCATCGTCTCAGAGTGGGGGGACTCGTTTTCTGTGTGGCCGTTCATGCGTCGTTGGCGGGCCGCACCGCGAACGTGTACTCCGACAGTCGAGCATGGCTCATCGGCGCAGTGATCGCGGGCGCTGCCGTGGGGCTGGTCGGATTCGTGCGGACTGCGGGCAGAATCCTGGCGATGTCCGGCATCGGCGAGCCCTATTGATCAATGGCACGCCGATCCGGCAACCGGCGGCTGGCCGATTATTCGCTGTCGGTAGGATCTGTAAGCGAGCGCGCGCAATACGCGAGTTCAGTGATCTTCTTCAGCGGAATCGAGGTGGTGACTTATATCCCAGGCCATGTAGCCGTCCGTGTTCCCCCATGTCCCGATCACGCGGACATGTACGGGGCGGACGTCGCACTGGCCTGAGTTGCGTCACCTACCCTGCAGTACTCCCGGGTGCAGCTCTGCCGTCTGCCCCGGGTTTCGTGTCTTCCGACCTTGGCGCATTCGACGGCGAGCTCCCTCGATTTCCGAACAGGAGCCCACCGTGCACTCCCCCGCGCTCGACAACAAGCCCGAGTACACCCCACCCTCTACGCCTACCGGCGTGCCGTCGAAGCTGACGACTACCGCCAGGATCGCCCTGGCGGTCCTGCTGACCGGCGAACTCATGAACATCGTCGACGACTCTGTCGTCGTCACCGCCATCCCGACCCTGCAACAGTCCCTGGGCGCGGGTCCGGCGGCTGTGCAGTGGGTGACCGCGGGCTATGCGCTGACCTTCGCGCTCGCGTTGATCACCGGCGGCAGGCTCGGTGATATCCATGGTCGGCGAAAGATGTTCTTACTGGGCGCCTTCGGGTTCACCCTCGCCTCTCTGCTGTGCGGGTTAGCGGCCGGCCCTGGGATGCTGATCGCCGCACGCACACTGCAGGGCGCTGCCGCTGCGGTGATGATTCCGCAGGTCCTGGCCACTCTGCACGCGACCTTCACCGGTGCCGGCCGCAGCCGGGCTTTCGCTCTCTACGGCGCGGTGCTGTCATTGGGCAGTGTCGCGGGACCGGTGCTGGGCGGATTTCTCACCGAAGCGAACCTGTTCGGATTGTCTTGGCGGCCGATCTTCCTGATCAACGTGCCCGTGGGAATCGCAGTGATCCTGCTGGGGCGCAAGTTCATCGCCGAAACCACCACGACCGAGGCCGACCGCCTCGACCTGATCGGGGTGGGCCTGTCCGCGACCGCGATGGTGCTGATCCTGTTCCCGCTCACCGAGGGACGCACCCATGGCTGGCCGCTGTGGTGCTGGTTCCTGCTCGCCGCCGGCCTGCTCATACTCGGGGTCTTCGTGCGCTATCTGCGGCACGGCACGGACAGAACCCCGCTGGTGGATCTGTCGTTGTTCCAGGACAAGCACTTCCGTGGTGGCCTGTCCGCGCAGTTGATGCTCGGACTGCTGTGCGGGCTGTACTTCATGACCTGGGCGCTGTACCTGCAGTGGGGCCTGGGAATGAGCCCGGCCGTGTCCGGCTCGGCGTTCGTGCTGCTCGCGCTCGGCGAACTGGCCGGCGCGACGCTCGCGGCGAAGACTGCCGGACGTTCGGCCCGCCGCCTGCCGCAGACCGGCGTCATGATCGCGCTGGCCGCAATCACGGTCTACGGACTACAGATCAGCGGCCGGCACGGTGATTTGACCCTGTCGGCGATGATCGCTCCGGTCGTGCTGCTCGGATTCGGGCTCGGTATGGTCGGCGGACCGATCGCCGATCTGGCTATGGCGCAGGTTCCGCACGAGAGCGCCGGTTCGGCCTCGGGCCTGTTCAATACCGCGTTCCAACTCGGCGCCGCGTTCGGTGGCGCGCTGACCGGACCGGTGTACTTCGCTGTCACCGGCGGCTCGTCCGACCGTGTGCTGAACCATGACGGATTCATCGGCGTGCTGTGGGCGGTCGGCGGCGTGCTGACGGTGATGTGGGCGTTGATGTTCTCCCTGCCCCGGCAGTGCTTACGACAGGTGCATCAGGTTGCCGGCGGTGGTGAAGAGGCTCTTTCCGAGCTTCACGACCGGGATGCCGATGGGCGCGAGAATGATGGTGACGGACAAGATGATTCCGACCAGCCAGATCAGTCCCGCCACGATTCCCAGCACTGCGCCGAGCACGGCTCCGAGGATGCCCAATACCGCAGCCAATAGTTTGTTCAAAGCTCCCATGATGACCTCCTGAGTCATTGTGGGAGTAGCCCGTCGAGCCCATCACATGCAGCGAGCGAGTGGCTGCAGGAGCGGCACTTTCGGCCCCCTGTTCACCCGTAGTGACGGGGCGGCCACTGTCGTAGCGAATCCTGTTCGCGTGCCAGGAATTCGGCGAAGGTCGTGGCGGGGCGGGTGGTGAGATCGCGGACGGTGGAGGTGATCTCGGCGGCGGAGCCGTTCGCGACGCCTTCGAACAATGCGGCCACGTCAGCGGCGAACTGCACCGGTAGCCCTTGGGTGATCAGGTTGTCGGCGAATTCCTTTGCGGGCCGGTCGATATAGGAGATGGTGCGCCCTACCGCGCGCGAGAGCAGAGCGGCTATCTCGGCGTGGGTGAGTGCTTCAGGGCCGGTCAGGACGAATCGTCGGGTGGTAAGGGAGTCGTCGTCGAGGATGGCCGCGGCGCAGTCGGCGATATCGGCGCAATCGATGTAGGACACGCGGCCGGTGCCGTATGCGCCGAGCAGGTCGTCGCCGCTGGTGAACGCGCCAGCGCCAGTGAGGAAGTTCTGCATGAATCCGCTCGGTTGCAGAATCACCCACTCCAGTCCGGATCGTTCGAGCCGGGCTTCGATCTCGGCGTGCGCGCCTTCGGCCAGCGGGCCGCCCGCCCGTGCCCCCATGACCGAGATCTTCACGATGCGGCGCACGCCCGCGTGGACCGCCGCGTCGATCACGGCGCTCTGGTGGGCGATCATCGGCTGGGGTCCGGGCGTGGGTTGCGCGCCGGCCGAGCACAGGAAGACCTGGTCGACACCGGTCAGTGCCGCAGCGATCGAGGCGGGGTCGTCGAAATCTCCGACCACCAGATCGCAGTCGAGGTCGCGTGCGCGTTCGGGTGCGCGCACCAGCGCCCGGCAGCGTGTGCCGCGCTTCCGCAACTGGCGGACCACATGGCGTCCGATCGAGCCGGTGGCGCCTGTAATCAGGATCATCACGAACTCCCATTAAAATCGAGGAACCCTCGGAATATATCTCGAGGCTCCCTCGACTTAAAGGGGTCTGATGGAAGAGGCCACCTCGAAGCCGCGCCGTCCGCGCGCGGATGCCCTGCGCAACCGCCTGCGCCTGCTCGCCGCCGCCGACGAAGTGTTCCGGGCGAGCGGTTCGGACGCACCGCTCGACCAGGTCGCCCGGCGCGCCGAAGTCGGCATCGGCACCCTCTACGGTCACTTTCCCACTCGCCGCGCGCTCATCGCGGCGCTGCTGGCCGAACGCAATCAGGAACTGTTCGTCCATGGCGATCGGCTGATCGAGCAAGTGGTCACCGTCGACGCCGTCGGTGAGTGGGTGCGCGCGGTGGTCCGGCATGCCGCCACCTATCAGGGGCTGGCCGTGGTGCTTGCCGAAAGTCTCGGCGACGATGCCAGCGAAATGCACGAATCCTGCGTGCGGATCAGCGATATCGGCGCCGAACTCCTCAGGCGCGCGGAAGGGACGGGCACACTCGCACCGGACGCCAGCGCGCAGGATGTGTTCACCCTCATCAACGCGGCCGCGTGGACGCGCGAACACGCGGGAGAAGACCAAGCGGAACGGTTGATCGCACTGACGCTCGAAGGATTGCGGCGCCAAAACCATCCAGCGCGTTGACCTTTCATACGCCACTCGCCGACCGGCTCGAAAGCTGCGGCTCGCGGTGATGCCGTGCGGCCAGAAGACGCCGACGCGATAGCCCGCTCGGCGACGGCGAACGAGTTCGCGGCGACAGGTGCTACTTGTGGTCGATCCGGCCGATCGGATCGGCGGTGCCGGCCAGGTCGGCCTGCAGTTTTTCCCATGCGGCGGAGTCGATTTCGAGGGCGCTGCACAGATAGGCCCAGGTAGCCTCGCGGATCAGAGCGACGCGTTCGGGGTTTTCGTCGGTGGTGTCGGCGGCGTTGTAGGCGTGGATGCCACCGAGCAGGTGTTCGCCTCCGAAGGCGGTGAGCAGGCTGCGGGCGCCGGGGCTGTGGGTGTACACGTCGGTGAACCAGTCAGGTCCGCGGGTCGAGAGCTGGGATTGATCATGATCGCCCGCGACCACCAGTACCGGCGTGGTCAGGCCGCTGAAGTCCGGGTTCATGAAGGGGAAGTTCGCGACGGCGAACGGTGAGAGGTCGTCCCCGCCCAGGCCCGCAGTCGCAAGCAGCACACCGGCTTTCACGCGGGCGTCGGTCAGATCGGGACCGGGCTGCCCGTCCGCGCCGAGGACGCGGGCGCCGAGCAACATGCCGACGGTCTGCCCGCCCCAGGAGTGGCCCGCGACGGCGATCCGCTCGCGGTCGACGCGCTCGCCGAGGCCCGGAATCGCGGCGAGGATCTGATCGAGGTCGTCGAGTACCCGCACGACGTCGGTGACGCGGATGCGCCAGATATCCGGGTAGCGCGGATCGTCAGGAGTGACGCCGAGGGTCCGCGAATCCAGGAAGGTGGGTTGGACGACGACGAATCCGTGTGCGGCCCAGTGGTCGACGAGCGGGTCATAGGAGGACATGGACTTGCCGAACCCGTGGGCGAGGATGACGACCGGCAGGCCGGATCCGGAAGCGGGCGCGGACACGCGAACTTCCAGGTCGACGCCGCGCTCGGGCGTCGGCAGCGTGACGGGCTTGACACTGATGATCGGAGTGGGGGCGAACATGCGGAAGATCCCTTCGAGGGCGATAGACTCCCAAGCGGAGCACTGTTCCGAATATACGGAGCACTGTTCCGCTTGACAAGTACAGTTGAAGGAAAGGAGTGCCGCGTGAGTGAGCCGTCGCCGGCCCAGGCCAAACGCGCAGATGCCCGGCGCAACGAAAAGTCCCTGCTGGACGCCGCGGCCGCAGTCTTCGTCACCGATGGCGTGGACGCGCCGGTGCGCCGCATCGCCGCCGAGGCCGGAGTCGGCATGGGCACGATCTACCGCCACTTCCCCACGCGCGCAGACCTTGTCGCAGCCGTCTACCGCCATCAGATCGACGCCTGCGCCGAGGCCGGCCCCACCCTGCTCGCGACCACACCCTCCCCCTTCACCGCGCTCCGCCAATGGGTCGACCTCTTCACCGACTTCCTGACGACCAAACACGGTCTCGCCGCCGCGATGCGCAGCGACCCCGACGGCATCACCGCCCTGCACGCCCTGTTCCTGGACCGCCTGGTCCCCGTCTTCGAGGACCTCCTCACCGCGGCTCGCAACGCTGGCGAGGCCACCACCGATTTCACCGCCTACCAATTGATGCGCGCCATCGGCGATATCTGCGCGGGCGCCGAGCTGACCGACCCGAACTACGACCCCCGCCTCACCCTCCGTCTGCTGCTCGCCGGCTGCCAGAAGTAAAACCGCGCGCTCACTATGATGGCGTCGTGTTCATCGCAGGCATCGGACCGTTCACGGCGCAACCAGGTCCCGAAGGCGGGAGCATTTGGTCGCCATCGGCCACGATCGGCAGCAGTCTGTTCGACGATCCGATCGAGGTGAACGTTCTTCTCCCAGAGGGGCAGTCGGCTGATTCCGCGCTCATCGCGACGGTGCTGGGCGACCTGGACCACTACCTGCTACTCGGCCTGCGATTCCTGCACACCGAGCTTATCGCCGCCCCCGAATCCTTCGGCTCGACACCCGAGGACGCACGTCGATTCGAGCGGTTCGATCCCGCAACCTTCCCCGTCGACCACCCCCAGCTCAACTTTTACGAGGGCACCGAATGGTTGCTGCGCTTCGCCGAGGGCGGACTGCCGATCTGCGAACCTTACGGCGTGGCAGTGGTTTTCGTGAATCACGAACCGGTGCGGGTCGAAGATCTGAGCGACTCGGCATCGATCTGATCAGTGCTTCCGCCACCGTAGAAGAGGTCGTCTGAATGTCGCGCCCGGAAAGTCGATTGGCAGGCATGCGCCCCCAGGACGTGATCGTTCACAGGGCGCTCGTGCTCGGGTGGTACGACGGCCCCCTCGAAGGATTCATCGACCTGTCCCAGCCCGAATCATCCTGGTATTTCCAGCTCATGGGCGAACGGTACGAACCCGGCGATATCGATTCCCGGCTCTACCTGCTGTCCCATGTGCCGGCCGGGGTGATCGACCAGATCACCGAGCTAGCCGGAGAAGCCTTCCCTGCCACGCGGAAGGTCTGGGTGCCCTCCTGGCAGTTCCCCGATCCAGCCCGTGAGCAAGCCGCCGACGATGTCGTCGACACAGCCATCGCCGAAGCGAAGCCCGGCAGACTCATCGTGCACGCGAAAGACCTCACCCGCGTGACCGATTTCTGGATCACGACCACTCCCCTTCGATTGCCCCGCCAACCCATTCAATGAGACGTGGATTAGCCAGGCGTTCGCGCGCCACGCTTCAGCGGCGGTTGGACCGGTCCATCGCGGGTACGCAACCTTCACGACCGCATTTCCAACGTCCACGGGTAGTGAAGGGAGATTTCGCATGACGACGAGCGGAGGAGCCATGTATCCGTCCTCGCGTGAGCCGGTGCCGCGGCAATGGCGCAGGCCACGCCACCATGCCGGTGAGGGCATCGAGGACGGCGTCAACGTGGTCGGCGTGTTCATGTTCCTGCTGGGGATCCTCGCGCTGGCGCTCACTCTGGTCGCGGCCGGGTATGGCTTCGCCGGATGGGCAACGGTGGCCGGCATCGCCTGCGGGTTGCTGTTCGTGGGTGCGGTGGCGGTGATTTCGCTCGAATGGCATCGCCAGCACGCGGATGACGGGCCCGAACCCGAAGAGCGACAGGGGCATTGATCCCGCGACGATTGGAAGCGATGTTCATGGTGATCTGCGCTGAATATGCTTGATCTGACGTCTCGACTTATTGCCTGACGTCGCAATGCCGTTGGGCGAAGGGGGAGTCGGGATGATCGGGTCCGTAGACGAGGCTGCCATCGACGAGGCGTTCGGACAGTTCGGCGTGCCGGGAGCCAGCTGGGCGGTGATCGCCGACGGCCGGATCGCACAGACCGGGGTATCCGGAGTTCAGACCGCCGACGAGCGGCGGCCGGTGACAAGCACAACGAGATTTCAAGCGTGCTCGATCAGCAAACCGGTTGTGGCGCTGGCGATGTTGCGACTGGTCGATCAGGGCGTGCTCGATCTGGACGCCGACAGACCACGGTGCAGATTCTGCGAGGGGAGTTTCCGGCGAATACGGCCGGAATACGAGTGGACACCGTCCCCGGCGCACAATTCCGTTACTCCGGGGGCGGAACGATCGCGATGCAGCTGCTCATCGAGGAAGTGACGGGCGCCCCGTTCCCGGCGCTGATGCGCGAACTCGTGCTGGACCCGGGCGCACCGGATGCGCTCATCTCACAACCCCTCGCCCGCGAAATGCTGACCCCACAGATCATCTCGTCCACCCCGGACCCCCTCGGCGACCTGAACGCGGTCGGCCTCGGCCCCTTCCTCGCCACGAACGGCCCCGCGAGATTCGGCCACAGCGGCGGGAACGAAGGCTTCCGATGCCACCTGCTGGCCTACCGAGAGATCGGCGTCGGGGCGGCGGTGATGACCAACAGCGACCTCGGAGTCTATGCGATGCAACGCGTGTTCGCCGCCATCGCCAAAGCCCACGACTGGCCGGACTGCCCGATCGAGATCGACACTCCCGACCTACCCACCGAATCGACCCTGGAAAGCTTCGGGGGCCGCTACCGGCTCCACCCCGGATTCGAATTCACAGTCACCCCAACCCACCACGACCTTCAGGTCACCTTCGACCGACAACCACAGATGACCTTCAGCTCCCTGAAAGGGAACAGCGAAGGACCTCCACTATTCGTCTCGGTCACGACCGAAACGGCTCTCCGCCTCGACGGCGACACGCTCGTGTTCCTCCAAAACGGCCAGGAAGTCGCCTGCGAGCGCCTCCCTGCGAATGGGGATGGGCAGCCATCGATTCGGCCGGACACCATTCGTTAGCGCGGCGGCTGACCTCGGCAGTAGGCGAGCGCAGCGACATCGGACGGCACACCCGAACTCCCCCAGCAAAATCCGACAACCCTCTCATCGCTCGTGGCGATGCCGCAGCGCAGTTAGCTTGTGCAGATGCCCGCGTCACCTCAGAATCCGCATGATGCGTACTTCCGACGCGTACTGTCCCGCCCCGCTGACGCGGCATCGATCATCAGCCCCCTTCTTCCCGGACCTGTTGCAGCACAAGTGGAGTGGGATTCCCTCAAGCTGTTGTCAACCAGCTTCGTGTCCGAGGACTTACGTTCTCGCTACGGCGATCTGCTCTTTCGCGCCAGGATCAACGGCCGTGAGGCATATCTGTACACTCTGATCGAACATCAAAGCGGCAGCGACCCTTTGATGGCGTTCCGCATGCTGGAATACCTTGTCAACATCTGGTGCCGTTATCTGCGTGAGAACACCGACGCAAAAACCTTGCCCGCCGTGATCCCGATCGTCGTGCACTGCGACCGCAAGGGCAGCGCATGGTCCGCACCGACCGAAGTCTCCGAACTCATCGATCTCGACGACTCGACCCGAACGGCGCTCGGTCCATACCTGCCGCACCTGAGCTTCCTCCTCGACGACATCACAACAGTCGATGTCGAAGCCATCCGGGCTCGCCACGCCACACCTGCGGCCACGTTGATGCTCGTGCTACAGAAAATCGCACCTGCCAACGACCGGCTCGGCACCGAACTCATGCCGCTGATCACCGAGTTCGCCAGACTGCTGGCGGGACCCACCGGGGTCGATGACCTGCGATGCCTCCTGAAGTACATTTTCTATGTAGGAGAAACGAAAGCCACCGATCTCGATTCGCTGATCGACCAGCTCGGCGAACAGGCCAAGGAGGCGATGATGACCACTGCCGACCAGCTCCGGGCCGAAGGCGCGGCACGCGGGCGCGCTGAGGGGCACGCTGAAGGGCGGGCCGAGGGCCGGGCTGAGGCGTTGACCGAGCTGCTGACCGCCAAGTTCGGGACCCTGCCGGGGCCGATAACCGCCAGCATCGCAGCGGCGAGCTCCGAGGAACTGCGTACGTGGACGGTGCGGGTGCTCACAGCAACCCAGCTGGAGGATGTCTTCTCCTGACCACGGGACCAGGTCAGGGATCACCCCACGGAGCCGGTGGGCACCTGGGAGCGTGGGACTGCGCTGGTGATCGACCACCCCGCCTCTAGAGCGGGTGCGCCGCACGAGGTATCGAAGGTGACGCTGGAATGCGGGTCGACCCACTGACTGGTGGGGTAGCTGGTGGTCTGGAAGGCCGGAGTGGTGCCGGGTTCGTTGAAGGTGGTGCAGCTGACCTGCGCGGAGATCAGATAGGTCTCGTCGTTGTCGTTGGTGCAGGTAGCCCCTTCGCACCAGACGCCGGGCGCCACATAGTAGGCCGCGGTGGCGGGTGGTGCGAGCAGAACTGCTGTGGCGCAGGTGATTCCAGCGATCGCTGCTAGTCTTCCGAAAGTTCGAGATTTCATCGATTTTCTCCCCCGAGACGATTCTTGCTCGTTGCGACGGTCACACCAGTTCGTCCGCGGCGCAAGCGAATTATGCTCCGCCGCTTGGCGAAATGCGCTGTTCGATTACTTCAATAGACGACCACGAGACATAACGGTGAGTGTTTAGGAGGATGTCCGTTGAGCCGGTCCAGGCTCTCCTCGCGCTCGGCCTGCCGTCGCTCCTTGCGAAGGGTTCTCGGCAGGGGCTTTCGACCCTCTTCCGGACCCATGGGGTGCGCCGCTCCCGCGGGCACCGCGTAGCGGAAATAGGTGTTCTCGATCGCGATATGGAACGGCTGAACCACCCTCCGCCACGGAGTGAACCTGCGCCGCAGATACCAGAGTCGATGGTTCCCGTCTCGAACCCTCACGACGGCGTTAGCGCTGATCGACGCCGCGGCGGGCGCTGCCGCCGCCGGAGCCGCCGCCCTGTTGGCCACTGCCGCCTCGGGTTTCGCAGGGCTTGGTGTTGGATTTGGTGCCGGGAGAGGAGCAGGGGGTGCCCGAGGCGCCGCCCCCGCCGCCGCCTGAGGGTTTGGAAGCGGCGGTGTAGGCGGGCTGCGGGGTTTCGGGTGCTGCCGCGGCGGCGGTGCCGGCGGTCAGTAGTCCGAGTGTGCTGATCATGGCGGCGGCGATTGCGGTTTTCATGTCGGTTTCTCCTTGATCGGGTGACAAGATCACTCTGTCGGGAGGGTGTTAACGAAACCTTGCTGATCGCTTATAGGGGGTTTGCGTACCGCGTTCGGCGGCAATGCGTTTCGGTCGTTGTGGACGGTTCTGTGCCAGGCTGGCGAGGTGGAACCAGCAGGAACGAATGAATCCGATGCCCCGCAGGTGATCGGGTCGGCGGTGAGTGAACCGGGGTGGCGGACGGGGAATCCGATCAGGGTTGCTGTGGTGGCTTTGCTGCCGATGGCGTTCGTTGCCGGGACGGTCATCGCCGAAAAGGTTGTGGATCAACCCACTACACGGGTCGGGAAGATTCTCGCCATGAGCAACTTCCTCGGGCTCTCGACGCTGTGCGTACTCGGCCCGTTGGCGGTGGTGGCACTGGTCGGGGCGATTGCGTTGCAAAATAACGACATTCGCAGGGGAAGTTGGTTCGCGAGGGTGGCCGGTGGGGCTGCTGTGATCGTGTGCGTCCTGGTCGTCGTTGCTGTTCTCAGCGATGCTTTCGGCTCCGGCTCGCGGCCGTACGAGTGGCATCCGATGTATTCGCCGCCGGCGGCCCTGCTCGCGGTCACCCCGCAGCTGGTGATCGCGATCGCCAATATCTACGTGCTCGTTCGGCTCTCGAAGCGAGAGCGTCCCGATGGCTAGAAATATGCGGTTCGCTAAAATCTAGCCATGAGACCTGTTGTCGTGCTGGCCCTGGATGGGGTGGTGGGCTTCGACCTCGCGATTCCGGGGCAGGTGTTCGGCACCGCCAATCTCATGGTCGACAGCCCGGTGTACGAGATACGGATCGCGGCGCCGGGGCGATGTGTGCGCACTGCAAGCAGTTTCGGGGCGCTCGAGTTGCGTACCGAGTGGGGGCTGGAGGCGCTCGCGGATGCCGACACGATCGTTGTGCCTGGTCTCAGCGATCCGCTGAGCGAGCCCGAGGGGGCGGTGCTGGACGGGCTGCGGGCCGCCTGGGCTCGGGGCGTGCGGATCACTTCGGTGTGCAATGGCGCGTTCGTGCTGGCGGCGGCGGGGTTGCTCGATGGCCGGCGCGCGACCACTCATTGGCAGGATGCGGCTGAGCTGGCGCGGCGCTATCCGCGCGTGACCGTCGATCCGGCGGTGCTGTATGTGGAGGATGGCAATTTGTGCACTTCCGCGGGAGTCGCTGCCGGCCTGGATATGTGCCTGCATTTGGTGCGCAATGACCTGGGGGCGGCGGTTGCGGCCGACACCGCGCGTCACATCGTGATGCCGCCCCAACGGCAAGGTGGGCAAGCACAATTCATCGTTCATCCCGATCCGGGTTCGGGTGCGAGCGGTCTCGGCGACACATTGCATTGGATGACCGCCAATCTGGACAGGCCGTTGACGCTGGCGGAGATCGCCGATCACGCCGCGTTAAGCGTGCGCAGTCTCAATCGACATTTTCGGGCACAGGTCGGGACCACGCCCTTGCAGTGGCTGTTGCACGCGCGGATCCGGTACGCGCGGGAGTTGCTCGAGACGACCGATCATTCCGTCGAAATCGTCGCCCGCCGTACCGGATTCGCGACCGCGACCGCGATGCGCCACCATTTCACCCGGCATACCGGTATCGCGCCGCACCATTACCGGGCCAATTTTCGCACCGCTCGCCCGGCCGAGTCGGCGCATCCGGCGAGGCCGGAGTCGATGTGGGGGCGCTATTCGCCCCACAGGCAGGACGCGGCGGCGAGTTCCATATCGGTCACACCGCGCTCCTGACGTTCACGCAACAGCTCACCGCCCAGGGTGTAGCGCGGTGCCGCGGCGTCCGAGCGGGATGCGCGTTCGACGATCGCGTCGACCAGCGAGCGCACCATGTCGAGGCGTGGATAGGCGGTGTGGATCCGCTCCCCCACGGCTGCGGCGATTTCGGCGCCGCGCCCGAAATCCATTCCGATCCCGCCCCGGGTGAGATAGGCCAGCAGGCCGCGCCGTTCGGCGATGCCGGGCGAGGTGTGCAGTGCGATCGCCTCCCAGACCGCATCGACGTCCTTTTCCGGCACCCCGTGCTGTCGCAGGACCGCTGCGGCCAGGTCCGCGCCTTCCACCTCGAAACGTGTTGTGCCCTTGGCGAGTTCACCGGCGCCCAGGTCGTGCATGACGGTCGCCGCGAACAGCAGATCCCGGTCGTAGGCGGCGTCGGTCAGCGCGCCCTCATGGGCGGCCAGCAGCTCGGCGAAGAAGAAGCTGCGGATACTGTGGTTGGCGACCGAAGCCGACTCCGAGGAACGTACGACGGACAGAACCGCTTCGGCCAGTGGGCTTTCGGGCAGTTCGAGTGAAGTCATCGCCGCTCCTGTCAGTGCGCCGCAGGCGTCGGGTCGCCCCAGCCCGCCCCGGCGACGAAGTCGAACCAGGTGAGTTCCGGTGCGTCCTTGTAGTACAGCGAGCGCAGCTGCCCGGGGAAGGTGTGCGGGCTACCCTTCGCCGGATTCGCGTGCACCTGGGCGGCGATGAGCTCACCGAGTGCGTAACCGAGATTCTCGCGAGGCCACGCGGCGTGCACCCGCTCGGCGAATCCGGCTGGCAACTGCTGCTTGCCGAAGCCGAGGATGTCGGCGGCGATCCCTTGCTGCGTGACGGCCTCGACGGGGCCGAAGTGGGGTGCCAGTCCATCGCTGGTGTGCAGCGCGATCGCATTCCACACCGGTTGCACCCGGGCCGGTTCCACCCCGCGCGCGGTGAGGAACGCCGCCGCCGCGTCCGCGCCATCGACTTCGAAACGCTTGTCGTTGTTGGCGAATTCGGTCACCCCGAGGTCGTGCAGAATGCAGGCCACGTAGACGAGTTCCTCGTCGTAGTCCACCTGGGCCCGCAAACCCGATGCGGCGGCGAGCTCGCGCGCGAACAGGTAGCTGCGCACCGTGTGGTTGTACACGAACGTCGGCGACACCGAACGCGCGAGAGCGTCTGCGGCAGTGGCCAATTCGGTATCCGGAACCGCGAACCCGGCGCGGGCGGCAGCGTCGATAGTCATGGTGATCCTCTCCCGGGGACGCATCCCCACCGTGCTCTGTTCGATCGAGCTTCTCGATTCTCACCGCGCCCCGGACACCCGAAAAGTGGCCGGAATGCCGGATATCGCTAAAAACTGGCCAGTCACGCTAGAGTCGAGGCATGGGTATCGAACGGTCCGCCGTTGTTCCCGCGCCGCTGTCGGAGGTCTTCGACTGGTACGCGCGTCCCGGTGCGTTCACGCGCCTCACGCCACCGTGGCAGCCCATATCGCTACGCGAGGAGACGGATTCGCTCGCGCGGGGGCGGGCGGTGCTGGGGTTGCCGGGCGGATTGCGCTGGGTGGCGCGCCATGACCCGGACGGGTACGCGCCGCCGTATCGGTTCGTCGACGAGATCGCGCGCGACGGGCTGGCGTCGCTGCCCGCGGCGCTGGCGGTGCGCTGGCGGCACACCCACGAATTCGAGGCCGTGGACGACGGGCACACCCGCGTCATCGACCGGATCGATACGCCGATTCCCGAGGCGCTGCTGTCGGCGACGTTCGACTACCGCTACCGGCAATTGGCCGATGATCTCGCCGCGCACCAGCGTGCCGCCCGGCACGGGTTCGGTCCCTCGGTCATCGCGATCACCGGCGCGAGCGGACTGGTCGGCACCGCGCTCGCGGCGTTCCTGAGCACCGGCGGGCACACCGTGGTGCGGCTGGTCCGGCACGCGCCGCGCGATGACGGTGAGTGGCAATGGAATCCGGATGCGCCCGACCCCGGCCTGCTCGACGGCGTCGACTCGGTCATCCACCTGGCGGGCGCGTCGATCGCGGGCCGATTCACCGAGCAGCATCGCCGGGAGATCGCCGACAGCCGGATCGGCCCCACCCGGAAACTGGCCGAACTGGCGGCCAAGACCGGCGTGCCCACGCTGGTGAGCGCCTCGGCGATCGGCATCTACGGCTACGACCGCGGCGACACCGTCCTGACCGAGGACAGCGAGCGCGGTGCGGGTTTTCTGGCCGATGTGGTCAGCGACTGGGAGGACGCCACCGGCCCGGCCGCCGACAGTGGTACCCGAGTTGTGAAGGTGCGCACCGGAATCGTGCAATCACCGCGCGGCGGGACCTTACGTCTCATGCGCCCGTTGTTCTCGCTCGGGCTCGGCGGCCGCATCGGCGACGGCCGGCAATGGCTGTCGTGGATCGGCATCGACGATCTCATCGATATCTACCACCGGGCGCTGTGGGACACCGAGCTGTCCGGGCCGGTCAATGCCGTCGCCCCCGAGGCGGTGCGCAACAGCGAATACACCAAGACGCTGGCCGCCGCCCTGCATCGCCCCGCCCTGCTCCCGGTCCCCAGCTTCGGCCCGGCCTTGCTCTTGGGCAAACAGGGCGCCCAAGAACTGGCCAATGCCAGCCAGCACGTCTCGCCGACCCGGCTCCTCGCCGCCGAACATCATTTCCGCACACCGGATCTGAGCTCCACGCTGAGCCACCTGCTGGGCACGAATCAGCCGGACTGACCACGGGTGCGGTGGTGGGCACGCCTCACGGATCCCGCCCACCACCGCTCCCGTACGATCTTGCTCATGCGAGGCACCGTCCTGTACGCGCCGTTCGACATCCGTTTCGAAGAGCGCCCCGATCCACGCATAACCGAACCCACCGATGCGATCATCCGCACCGCCGCCACCTGCGTCTGCGGCTCGGACCTGTGGAACTACCGCGGCATCAACCCGGTCACCAAGCCCCGGCCCATCGGTCACGAATACGTCGGCATCGTGGAAGAGGTGGGCGCGGAAGTCACCTCGGTGCGGCCGGGCCAATTCGTGGTCGGCGGGTTCGCCTACTCCGACAACACCTGCGCGAACTGCCGGTACGGATACCAATCCGCCTGCACCCATGGCGGTTTCATGGGCACCTGCCAGGCCGAGCTGATCCGCATCCCCCAGGCCGACGGCACCCTGGTCGCACTCCCCGACCAGCCCGAGGCCGATCTGATCCCGAGCCTGCTGACCTTGTCGGATGTGATGGGCACCGGCTGGTACGCGGCGGTGGCCGCCCAGGTCTGCCCCGGTTCGACCATCGCGGTGGTCGGCGACGGCGCGGTCGGGCTCTGCGGCGTGCTCGCCGCGAAGGAGCTCGGCGCCGAACGCATCATCGCCATGAGCCGGCACGAGTCGCGTCAGAAACTGGCCTTGGAATTCGGTGCCACCGAGATCGTCACCGAACGGGGCGAGGAGGGCGTCGCGCGGATCAAGGACCTCACCGGCGGGGTCGGGGCGGACGCGGTGCTCGAATGCGTCGGCACGAACGAATCCATGGTGCAGGCCCGGCATTCCACCCGGGTCGGCGGCACCGTCGGATTCGTCGGCGTTCCCCACGATGTCGAGATCAGCGGTGAGGAGCTGTTCCGCACCCACGTGGGTCTGCGCGGCGGGCCCGCGCCCGTGCGGCGGTTCCTGCCCGATCTGATCGCGCGGGTGCTCGAGCGGCGCATCGATCCGGGCAAGGTGTTCGATCTGACCCTGCCTTTGTCGGAGGTGGCCGAAGGCTATCGGGCGATGGATGAACGGCGAGCCATCAAAACACTGCTGCTGCCCTGAGTTTCGCCCCGCCCGCGGTTCCGTGCGAAACACGGGAAAAAATGCGGGGGTGATTAATGGTGTTACCCCGTATCGACCGGGCATAAACATACCTATAACCATGTGATCACGAACCGGTGTGAACAGGACATTCTTCCTTGCTGTGCGCACGTCGCAGTGACAGTGTGGAGGGCGGTTTGGCTCAATTCAACCTCAACGACGAGGAGTTTTGAAATGAGTAACAAGCTTTCCCCCGATGCTTCGATACGAAGTGCGTTGGAGCTGCTGAGCAGCAAACGTGGTAATCCCGCACCGCTTCGGCTCGGCAATTCGGAAAACAATTCCCTTCATATTGTTCTGGTGGCTCCCCCGTATTTCGATATTCCGCCCGCCGGATACGGCGGCGTCGAGGCGGTGGTGGCCGCGCTGGCCGATGAACTGGTCGACCACGGGCATCGGGTGACCTTGCTGGGTGCGGGCCGGGCCGGCACCAAGGCCGATTTCGTGCGGGTGTGGGATGAGCCGCAGACCCAGCAGCTGGGCCAGCCGTATCCGGAGATCGTCAATGCACTCAAGGCGTGGCAGGTGGTCGAGGAACTGCACCGGCGGCATCCGATCGACGTGGTGCACGACCACACCTTCGCCGGGCCCGGCAATGCGGCGGCGTATCGCATGCTCGGCATTCCGACCGTGGTGACCGTGCACGGGCCCGTCGATGCCGAAATGTACGAGTACTACCGGGCATTCGATCGCAGTGTGCGGCTGGTGGCGATCAGCGACCGGCAGCGGGAGCTGGCGCCGGACCTGAACTGGATTGGGCGCGTGCACAATGCGATCCGGCCCGAGGAATGGCCTTTCCGGCCGGAGAAAATGGATTACGCGCTGTTCCTGGGCCGGTACGCGCCGTACAAGGGACCGCATCTGGCCCTCGAAGCCGCCCATGCCGCCGGACTGCGCCTCATCCTCGCGGGCAAATGCAACGAGCCGCCCGAACGCGCTTTCTTCGACGAGTTCGTGCGCCCGCTGCTGACCCCGGACGACGATGTGTTCGGTGAGGCCGACGCGACCGAGAAGCGGCAATTGCTGGCCGGCGCGCGCTGCCTGCTGTTCCCCATCCAGTGGGAGGAGCCGTTCGGCATCGTGATGATCGAGTCCATGGTGTGCGGCACCCCGGTGATCGCGCTGCGCGGCGGCGCGGTCGAAGAGGTGATCGAGCACGGCGTCACCGGGTTCATCTGCGACGATCCGGACGAGCTGCCCGACGCCATCGCGCGCATCGGGGAGATCGATCCCTTCGCCTGCCGCGAACGCGTCGAACGGCTCTTCGCCACCGACCGTTTCGCCGCCGGCTACGAAGCGGCCTACCATCGGGCCGTCGCCAAGGCCCCGAACCGGCCCGCGCACACCGTTATTCGCACCGCCGAACGCCGTCGTGAACCGGTGATCGCGCCCCGCGACACCCAGTTGCCGAGCGTGTACCCGTGACGGTGCTCAATGCCGGGCCGCCGACCCCCATCGACGGCGGCACCGGTCTGGTCACGCTGGTCGAGGCGAGCACCTTCTGCCTGTCCGATCAGCTCGGCGACATCCACCCGGGCACCGCGCACGGCCTGTTCTATCGCGATGCCCGGGTGCTCACCCGCTGGGAACTGCGCCTGGACGGGCAACCACCGGAACAGCTTTCGGTGGTGCTGCGCGATCCGTACCGGGCGCGCTTCGTGGCGCGCAAACCGCCGCCGCACGGCGTGGCCGACGCGACCGTGCTGGTGCAGCGACGGCGGATGATCGGCGAGGGCATGCGCGAGGCCATCACGGTGCACAATCTCGGCGCCGAGGACACCGCCATGACCGTAACCCTGACCGCCGACGCCGATTTCGCGGATCTGTTCGCGGTCAAGGAAGGCCGCGGTCACGGGCACGGGTGCGAATACAGTGTGGCCGAAGGGGCGTTGCGGCTCACCGGGCGCAGCGGCTCCGGCCGCGAACTGGCCATCACCGCCGACGGGGAACCGGAGATCCAGCCCGGATCGCTGTCGTGGCAGATCCTGGTGCCCGCGCGCGGGGCCTGGCATACCGTGGTGCACTGCCAGCCCATCGTCGAACATCATGCGGCGCCGATGAAATTCGATGCCACCGACGAGGACAGCCCGGCCTACAAGATCCGGCAGTGGCGCGCGACCACCACCGCGCTGACCGCCAGCGGCAGCGGGCTGAACACCATCCTGCAGCGCACCGAAACCGATCTGGGGGCGCTGCGGCTCGACGATCCCGAGGACGGGACGGCGTACGTGGCGGCGGGCGCGCCGTGGTTCATGGCGCTGTTCGGGCGCGACAGCCTGCTCACCTCGTGGATGGCATTGCTGCTCGATTCCGCGCTGGCCGTGGGGACGCTGCGACAGCTGGCGAAACTGCAAGGGACGGAAGATGATCCGGTAACCGAGGAGGAACCGGGGCGGATCATGCACGAGCGGCGGTACGGGCCCGGCAGTGAACGGGTGCTGGGCGGCAGCGTGTACTACGGCAGTGTCGATGCCACGCCGTTGTTCGTGATGCTGCTGGCCGAATGCCTGCGCTGGGGCGTGGAGCCGGGGGCGATCCGGGAACTGCTGCCGGCGGCCGATGCGGCGTTGACGTGGATCGATACGTTCGGGGACGGTGACGGGGACGGGTTCGTGGAGTATCGGCGCAAGACCGATCGCGGACTGGCGAATCAGGGATGGAAGGACAGTTGGGACGCTGTCGGATTCGCCGATGGGCAGCTGGCCGAACCGCCGATCGCGTTGTGCGAGGTGCAGGGGTACACCTATGCCGCGCGGCTCGGGCGGGCCGATCTGGCGGAGGCGTTCGGCGATCACGGCACCGCGGCGCGGCTGCGGGAGTCGGCGCAGGAGTTGCGTGAGCGGTTCGACGAGGCGTTCTGGATGGCTGGCGAAGGGTGTTACGCGCTCGCCTTGGACGGCCGGAAACGGCAGGTCGACGCGGTGTCCAGCAATCCCGGGCATTGCCTGTGGACCGGGATCGTGCCCGATGAGCGGGCGGCCGAACTCGTGGAGCGGCTCGGGGGCGCGGATCTCAACAGCGGATTCGGTTTGCGCACACTGTCTTCCACTGCCAGCCGGTTCAATCCCATGGGATACCACAATGGTTCGGTGTGGCCGCATGACACCGCCATCGCGATCGCGGGGCTGCTGCGCTACCGGCATATTCCCGGTGCGATGCAGTTGGCCGAACGGCTGGCGACCGGGCTGCTCGAAGCGATTCTCGAATACGGCGCGCGGCCGCCGGAGCTGTTCTGCGGCTTCGCGCGGACCGAATTCCGTTCGCCCGTACCGTATCCCACCTCGTGTTCGCCGCAGGCGTGGGCGAGCGCGGCGCCGCTGCTGCTCATGCGCTCGTTCCTCGGGTTGCAACCCGATGCACCCAGCCGCACCCTCACCATCGCGCCGCGTCTGCCCGAACGCGCGGGCACGGTGCGGCTGGCGGATCTGCGGCTGGGGTCGGCGACCATCACCATCGAGGCCACCGGGACGAGCGCGAAAGTCATCGGGCTGCCCGATGACTGGCGGCTCGAGGAGCAGTGAGGGTCACCCGGTGGGCTTGACCACCGACCATTGGGTGACCGGGAGCTGGGGACGCCAGGAGGTGAAGCCGCCCAGGGGTTCGGCGCGATAGATCTGGAAGCGGCGCAGCGAACCCCCGTGGGCGGCGGCCAGGCTCGTGACCAGGGCCTCGGATTCGGCGGTCACGGCGTTGGCGACCAGGCGGCCGCCGGGGCGCAGGCGGTCCCAGCAGGCGTCGAACATGCCGGGCTGGGTGAGCCCGCCGCCGATGAACACCGCGTCGGGGGCTTGGCGGTCGCCGAAGGAGTCCGGGGCGGCACCCAGTACCTCGATGCCCGGTACGCCGAGTTGCGCCGCGTTCTCGGTGATCTGCTTGCGGCGGCTGTCGTGCTGTTCGAAAGTCACTGCGCGGCAGGAGGAATCGGTACGGCACCATTCGATCGCGATCGTGCCGGAACCGCCGCCGACATCCCACAGGAGTTCACCTGGTGCAGGAGCCAGCGCGGCGACGGTCAGGGTGCGCACCTCTGCTTTGGTGAGCTGGCCATCGCCGCCGTAGACCGTGTCGGGCAGGCCCGGCAGGCGGGTCAGCCGGACTGCTCCAAGATCCGATATCGCTTCGACCGCAACAATATTCAGCGCGTCGCCGACAGGATGCGTCCAGTCCGCGGCGGTACCGTCGAACACGCGCTCCCCCGGCCCGCCCAGCTGTTCGAGCACCGTCAGCCGCGACCCGCCGAATCCATTGGCCGCCAGGAGATTCGCCAACTGCGCGGGCGTCGCCGCATCGGAACTGAGCACCAGCACCCGCCGCCCGTCCGCCAACTCCGGCAACACCGTCTCGATCCGCCGCCCCACCGCACTCACCACCGGCGTCTCCGCCCACGCCCAGCCCAGCCGCGCACACGCCAGCGAGGCCGACGACGGCTGCGGCAGCACCCGCAGCGCATGCGGACCGACCAACCGCGCCAACGTCACGCCGATCCCGTAGAACATGGGATCGCCACTGGCGAGCACACACATACGCCGTCCCGCGAACTGCCGCAGCAATCCCGGCAACGCGGGTACCAGCGGCGACGGCCACGCCACCCGCTCGGCACCGCAGGATTCAGCAGGCACCAACTCCAGCTGCCGCCCAGACCCGAACAACACCTCCGCCGCCGCGATCTCCCGCCGCGCAGCCCCGCCCAGTCCGTCGAACCCGTCCGCGCCGATACCGACCACGGCGATGACGCCAGCTTGGGGAGGCAACTCGACAACGCCGTCACCGCCGCTCGGCAGCGTCCATCCGGCCCCGCCATTGCTGCGAGATGA
This sequence comes from Nocardia yamanashiensis NBRC 100130, assembly GCF_001613325.1. Taxonomy (GTDB): domain Bacteria; phylum Actinomycetota; class Actinomycetes; order Mycobacteriales; family Mycobacteriaceae; genus Nocardia; species Nocardia yamanashiensis. The sequence continues at coordinate 112,730 of NZ_BDCD01000006.1, forward strand.
GGTCGCACCCGCGCTGGTGCTCGAGAACGAGCGACCTCCCCTCTCGTCCGATTGCCGACCAGCGGTGGCGTCGCTCATCGCGGCGCTCGTCGCCACAGCGACTGCGGGACAAGGCGCATGGCGATGAAGACCAGCTTCAGGCGCTTGGGCACCGTCACGATGCGGGACCGCTTGTACAGGCCCGCGATCACACCGTCGGCAACCTGGTCCGGAGTGCTGGACATGGGAGCCGGTTCCATGCCCGCCGTCATACGGCCGATGACGAACCCGGAACGCACCAGCAGCAGGTGAATCCCGCTGCCGTGCAACGCATCCTGGAGACCGTTGACGAAACCGTCCAAGCCCGCCTTGGCCGAGCCATAGACGTAGTTCGCCCGGCGCACCCGGATACCGGCGATCGAGCTGAACGCCACCAGCTGCCCATCTCCCTGCTCCCGCAACAGATTCGCGAGCAGGGTCAGCATGTTCACCTGTGCCACATAGTCGGTGTGCACGATCGCCACCGCATGCGCCGGATCCTGTTCCGCGCGAGCCTGATCCCCGAGGATCCCGAACGCCAGCACCGCCACGCCGATCCGTCCGTGCTCGGCCACCACCTTCTCCAGCAGCGCCTGATGCCCGCCCAGATCGTCGGCATCGAATTCCACCGTCTGCACCGCGCTCGCCTCGGCGGTCAGCAACTCACGGCGCTGCTTCTCCAGATCGTCGCTGCGGCGCGCCGCCAGAATCACCACACGCCCCGGTGCCAGCCGCCGAGCCACCTCGAGCCCGATCTCACTGCGTCCACCCAACAACAGAATGACGCCCGCGTCGACGTCCCGTGATGATCCGAATGCCATGGCCCACAGTTTGCCATCCGCCCCGGAACACACCGCGTGGCGAGCGTGTCGAAACCGCCGATTGCTAGCGTCATGGCCATGACCACCACCTCCACCCGCCCCGGACTGACGCCTGCCGCCACCGAATTCGTCACCGAACGCCACCTGGCGACCCTCACCACCCTGCGCGCCAACGGCACCCCGCACGTGGTCGCGGTCGGGTTCACCTGGGATCCGGACGCGGGCGTGGTGCGCGTGATCGCCGATGGTGCGTCGGTAAAGGTCCGCAATGCGCGCCGCTCCGGATACGCGGCGGTCAGCCAAGTCGACGGTGCACGCTGGATCACCCTCGAGGGCAAGGCCACCGTGTTGGACGACCCGGCTTCGGTCGCCGAGGCCGAGGAGCGCTACGCCGGCCGTTACCGGCAGCCGCGGGAAAACCCGACCCGCGTGGTCATCGCCATCACCGTGGAGAAGGTCCTCTCCAGCAGCGGCTTCAAGCCCACCGCATCCTGACCCGGATGCGGAGTGGGCTGCCGGAATCGATTCGGTCCGGCTCCGGGCTACCCGTCGCCGACCGCTCGAAGAGATCCGGGATGATTCTGCGGTGATTCGTGTATTGGTCGCCGAGGATGTCCGCATCCTGCGCGAGGCGCTGATCGGCTTGCTCGAGCTCGAGGACGACCTCGAGGTGGTGGCCGGTGTGGAGTCCGGGGAGCAAGCCGTCGCCGCGGCGATGCGGCACGGGGTGGATGTGGCGGTGCTCGATATCGAGTTGCCGGGAATGGACGGTTTGCAGGCGGCCGAGTTGTTGCGGGATCGGCTGCCCACGTGCCGGGTGCTCATCCTGACCGGTGTCGGGCGGCCCGGGAATCTGCGCCGGGGTATCGCCGCCAAGGTCGCGGGGTTCATGCTCAAGGACGCGCGCCCACAGGATCTCGTCGATGCGATTCGCGTGGTGGCCCGAGGTGGGCGCGTGCTGGATCCGCAGCTGGCTTACGCGACGCTGGATGTGGCCGACAGTCCGCTCACCGAACGCGAGACCGATGTGCTGCGCGAGCTGGCCACCGGCGCCTCACCGCGCGAGGTCGGCGCCCGATTGCATTTGAGTTATGGCACGGTCCGGAACTATCTGGCGTCCGCGGTGACCAAGCTCGACGCCCGTAATCGAGTGGATGCGATCAATCTCGCGACCGGAGCCGGCTGGCTGTGAGCCGCGCGCTCACCTGGGCAGGGTGGCGGTGAGGGTGAACCGGTCCGAATCCCTCTGCGTCGCAAGGTTTCCACCGGATTCGGTGAGGCGGGCGGTCATATTGGTCAGGCCGGTGCCCTGACGTTCCGACGGGCCGGATGCCGCGCGATTATTGGTGATCTGCATCCGCATCGCATTATCGTCGGCCGTCACCCGGATCGAGGCCAGGTCCGCTTCGGAGTGGCGCACGATATTGGTGACCGCCTCGCGCAGGACGATCGCGAGTACCCGGCTGTCGGGGGTCTCCGGCGCGACATCGATGCCGACCTCGGCTCCGGTCGCCTCCAAAACCGAACGGGCACCGGCGATCTCCTCGGCCAAGGACAGGTCGGCGGGTCCGCGGGCGATCGATCGGACTTCCTCGAGCGCCCGGTCCGCCAGTCCCGCCAGCTGCCGCAGCTCGTCGACGGGTTCCGCGGGCGACCGGCGGGCGGCGAGCTCTGCTTTGAGAGTGAGCGCCGACAGTGTCTGCCCCAGCAAGTCGTGGACATCGCGGGCGACTCGGAGCCGTTCGGCCACGACGGCCATCCGCATTGCCTGCGCGCGCGTCCGATAGAGCTCTCGATTCACTTCGGGGATGCGGCACAACACGTAGACATAAGCGATGGTGACCACGGGCGTGACACTCCAGTAGATGCGCCACCCGAAATGAATGCCGGGCCACTGAAACGTCAACCCGGTCGTCACCACGGCGGCCACGACGAGTACCCACACCCACACCGCTCGGATCCGCACGACCACCGCGCCGAACATCAGCACGAACGGTGCGAAACTTGCGGCCGCGGGCCAGGGCGGGAGCACGATCGCGAGCCACACGACCACACCGTGCAACGCGAGCGTCCACGGCCAGGCTCGCGGCTCGGTATCGGCGGTACGGGGCGCGCCGTGATAGAGCTGAAGCGCGCCGGCGCCGATCATCAGGGTGATGATCAGCGCGAACCCACGGCGGTCGACGTGGAGCTGAACAAGATTCACCAATGTCATGGCACAGTGATCGAGCAAGAGAAACAGCAGGCACCACCACGCGAACCGAGCCCCCGAGGTCTGCCGCTGTGCGGGTGCGGGCGTCGGAATCGCGGTGCGCTGGGCATCGGCGACCGACCGGACGGTACCGAGCGCCTTCCTGCTCGCGTCAGCGACCCGAGTCAATTCCACCTCGGCAGATGGACGCCGGATCTCCCGGATGATCACCCCGAGCTCCGCGCCGAGGGTGTCCTGCAGCCGCGCCGCCGTATGCAGCTGTTCGGTGGCAACCGCGATGGCGGCCAGCTTCTCGCGTTCGCGGGCGGTTCGGCCGAGCTGCCGGACCAGATAGACCGCGGCGAAGAACGTCAGACCCACATTGAGGTCGACCACGACAGCGTTGGCTGCTTCGAACGGACCACCCAGTGCCCAGTTAACTGCGGTCTCGGCGATGACGACCGCACCGAACAGCGACCAGGCGAGCCGCGGCCGGAGCGTGAGCGCGATCGCGGCACCAAGCAGGCCCGCGACCGGACCCCACGCCGCGCCCAGCCAGAGATACGGCGCGAAGACCAATATCGCCTGCAGCCACAGCAATTCCTTCGGCCGCCACCGACCGGTGCTGATCAGACCCTGCACCGCGATAATCGCCACCAGGACAACGACTCCGAACACCGCGAAAGGCGAGGGGTCGAAGGCGCCTATCAGCGCGCCGCCGCGGGCCATCAGCTGCCCGAGCAGCATGACCACGACAAGTATCCATCCGGGCTGTCGGCCCACCGCTCGCCTCCAGCACCGGTCGTACGCATCACGCAGGAATGTGCATTTTGCACGGGCATTGCTGCATCGGACACTGCCGCTCAGCTACCTGCGCGGCGAACACTACTCATATGACGGAAATTCAGCCATTCAAGATCGACATCCCGCAGGCCGACATCGATGACCTGCGTGATCGCCTGCGCCGCACCCGATGGACCGGCGAGCTTCCCGGCCAGGGCTGGGACCGCGGCGTACCCGTGGACTACCTCCAGCAGCTCGCCGGTTATTGGGCCGACGGCTTCGACTGGCGCACCGCCGAAGCCGAACTGAACGAGCTCCCCCAGTTCACCACCGAAATCGACGGCCAGACAATCCATTTCGCGCACGTGCGATCGGACAACCCCGAGGCCGTTCCGCTGCTGCTCCTGCACGACTGGCCCGCCTCGTTCATGATCTTCCGCGAGGTCGTCGCACCGCTCTCGCGAGACTTCCACCTCGTGATTCCCAGCATCCCCGGCGTCGCGTTCTCCGGTCCGCTCGCCACCGCCGGCTGGCATGCCGGACGGATCGCCGCCGCGTTCATCGAACTCATGTCCCGTCTCGGGTACCAGCGGTACGGCGTGCAAGGGCAGGGCGGCGGCGCCTGGGACGCGGTGGAAATCGGACGGCAGGCGCACGAACGCGTTGTCGGCGTGCATGTCAACGGCCATGTCGCCTTCCCGATCGGGCAGGACGGCGAGATGGACGGCCTGACCGACGCCGAGATGGCGCGCCTGGGCAAACTGCAGCACTTCCGCGACGACATGATGGGCTTCGCCATCCAGCAGTCCACCCGCCCGCAGACCCTGGCCTACGGTCTGCATGATTCCCCGGTCGGTCAGCTCGCGTGGATCGTGGAGAAGTTCCGCGAATGGACCGACCCCGCCGTCGAACTGCCGGAGGACGCGATCGGCCGGGACAATCTGCTCGCCAATGTGTGCCTCTACTGGTTCACCGGCACCGCCGGATCATCGGCTGGCCTCTACTTCGACAACGCCCACAACCCCGACGCCTGGACCCCACGCGAACCCGGGATCGTGCCGACCGGAGTGGCCCTGGCTCCGACCGACATCACCATCCGCCGCTTCGCCGAACGCGATGCGCCCGTGACCCATTGGACCGAACTCGAAGCGGGCGGCAACTTCCTGCCGATGGAACAACCCGACCTCTTCGTCGCAGATGTGCGTGCGTTCTTCCGCAGCCTGGGCGCCATCGAATGACGCCGGACCCGGAGGGCCGCGCAACGGTCACTCCGTGGCTCATCGTGCCGGACACCGCGGCCTTCCTCGAATTCCTCACCGCCGTCTTCCGCGCCGCCGAACTCGTGCGCATCCTCGACGACGACGGCGCCGTCAGCCATGCGCAAGCCCGCATCGGCAACACGGTGGTGACCATGTTCGATCGCAAGCCGCAATGGTCACCCGCACCGCAGTTCCTACGGGTCGATATCGGCAACACCGAAGCCGTCTACAACAAGGCACTCGGCGCCGGGGCCCGCTCGATCACCGAACCCACCGCACTGGCCTTCGGCGAACTCGTCGCCCGCTTCGCCGATCCTTGGGACAACATCTGGTCGGTACATCAACGGCTCGAGAAAGTGACAGCGGAAACAATGGCCGGCCGCTGGCAGGACCCCGCCTACGCGCGCAATCTGCGCTACACCCGCGAGTCCCTGCACCGCGAACTCGACAGCGGCGCAACACAATCCCCGCTCAACTGAATTCGAGCCGGAGTTCAAGGGTGCCGACGCCCGCAGCGCCGACCACTGTGGTCGGCGCTGTATGGCCCACAACATGATCCGGCCGATACGATTAAGGCAATCGCCCGATAGCAGCTGGTCTCCCGGATCCTTAGCATCGAGCGTGTCGCGGGGAGAAACGCCCTGCATTTCACTCCCAGGATGGTCCACTGTGCGCTGGATACGATCGGGCGTCTTCGCCGATCCGCCGCTGGAACTCACAGACGCCGAACGCAAACGGGGCGAGCGGGCAGCTCAGAAAGCCGCTCGTGAGGCGAGGAAGTCCCTGGTAAGGACGAAGCGCTCCCAGTATCGGCGCTACCGGAAGTCGGCTGGCGACAAGTATCTGGACTGGCCGCGGTGGCGCATCGCCTACGTCGACGAATATCGACGCGGACCGCTCCCCGAGTCCACCAGGGGTGGCATCTCCCCAGGGGACAGTTTCATGGGGAGCTGACCTGCGGCCCGGCCGATGCGAAGTCATCCAGACCGTTGAGTCGTGTGTTCTGTGCAGCCCGGATCAACCAGCGCCCCGACTGTTGTACGAGTATCGCGGTGATGAGACCCCGGCGATCCTCGCCTACAGGAGAGCCCGGCAGGACGTGATCGGGCCACGCCCATACGGTGTGCACCAACATCACTCCGGGAGCGAGCGGCTGGATACCGACAACCGTTTGACTGTAGTTTTTCTTCTGCGCCAGAACGGATTCGGGCACATCCTCGTGCCCGCGCACATTCTCTTCCCTCGACCGCCACCACACGCCCCGATGGGTGATGAAGTCGCAGTCCTCGGTGAACAGCTCTCCTCACTCCCCCATCCTGTGCTGAACCCAGAGCTCGGTGTAGCGATCGAACAGTTCTCGGATCACCTCGGTGTCATCAGGCATGAATTGATCGTGAAACATCAACCATTGTTGAGGTCAAGCCGTCGGCCGGGGCCTTCTTGGCGGTCTCGCTAAGGACGCGTCCCGGGCGGTAGGAACCTCCATGGATGCGGTGGATTAATGCGTGCACATGCCGATTCCGGCACAGGGAGGCAGGGGTGGGGCTACCCGTCGACCAGCCGGAATATCTGGTCCGTCGCTCTGGTGTACCCCGCACGCGCAGCATCGGAAACGAGTAGGTCGGCCCGATCGGAGCGGACGAAGCCCAGAGTGAACGAGTCACCGATGTCGATGGAGAACAACGCCATTCCCGCCGCTCTGCTCCGGCGGGCGGCCTTGCGCAGGTACGGCGCGGCGGCGTCGGGGTCCGGCTCGGCGTAGTCGTCGCGAGGGTCGGGTTCCCAGGTGGCCAACGGGGACAAGAACAGTTGCCGCAGTCCTCGGTGGATCTGTTGTGCGCTGGCGCGCCAGTCGAATCCGGCGACGAGGGGCTCCAAGGCCCACAGGTTGCCGGTCAGTGCTGTAAGGAGGGCTTCGCGTGCCAGTTCGTGATTCGACCACGATGGCACATCGAGCCAGCGGGGATAGTCCGCGCGCACCTGCTCAGGGGAGTTGAGGGAATCAGATACCAGCGAAACCAACGAGAACGCCCAGCCCTCGTCCGGGGCGAGCGCGACAGCCATCGACATCAAGGCGTGTTCCGCCGACAGCGGCGGGGACAACGGCCGTGTGATGACGGGCTCTGACAACAGGTACCTCCGGAACAATCGCAACCTTGCAGCTCTACCGCAGCCTAGAGGCGAGAACGGACAGATGAGAATCAGGCGGCGGTGATACTACGACGTCCTGTCATACCGCATTTCGCGCTGACCGAACCGGCCAGCGCAGTACCCCGGAAGATCAATGGTGTGCGCGTTGCTCGGCCACCGGCCGGAATGTTTCCGCTCGGCATGTCCTGCGATGCGTGGAGCCGCGGTCTGCGCACGATAAGTCGTATGACCGGTTCCGACAAAGGCGACGGCGTGCGGCGGGGTGTACCGGCTGCGTGGTGGAAGCGTGTCGCCTGGAAGTTCTGGGTATTGCAGATCTTTGGCGTGCTCGGGTGGGTGGTGTTCGTGGCGGGGGTGGTCACAGCCATTCAGAACGGAGGGAATCTGCATGCTTACCAGGCGGAATCTCACCGGCAGATCGCGGCGAAGGTTACCGGGACGGTCATCCGTGAACGCCTGTCCCGGTTCTCGACCTATGAGCTGACTGCGACCGCGGCAGAGGGCACCTCCCGCATCGAGTTCCCGCGCGACAACCCGATCGTCCGCCGCGCACGCTCCGGTACGCCCGTCATGCTCGAACAATGGCGCGGGAGCACCGTTGCGGTGGGCGCCTTCGATATTCGGGTGCAGACCACCCGCTCGCCCGCCGTCGCATTGTTCCTGTCGCTGGGCTACGCGCTCGGTGGCGCGGGGTTCGGGTTGATGGGTGCGGCATTGTGGTGGCTCGAGCGCGACCGCACCCGCCACGCGCCACGTCGCGAAGCGGTCTGCGTTGCACTGGCTTTCCACGCGGCGGCGCTTCTCGCCGCTGCCCTGTTGCTGTTACGGGATCCCTTGCAGGAGAGCTGGTCCACGCCTTGGGGTCTGTTCGCGGCATCGGCAGGATGTGTCGCTGGTATCGGCCTTGGCCTGTGGCACTATCACCGGTCCCAGCAGAGCCCGCCACGCCATGGCAGGCACAGCGCAATGGAATGAACGCGTCGATACTCGTCGCAGGCTGAGCTAGCCGGCGAGTGCACCTCCTCAGCTGCGAAAATCCCCTGCCTTAGTCATCGGTCAGCGTGTCCGGATTCGTCCACGCGATGAACATCCGCTACCGCCGCTTTCGGCTTGAACTAGCCCGCCGCCGCATCTCTCGCGATGCGGCGCATCTGGTCGACAACATCGGGGCGAAGCTCGAAGATCGTGGTTTCCCACTGCTCGAGAACGTCGAAGAGATCGATCTCCAGCCCGCGCAGCGGACGATCCTTCGTGATGGCTTGTACTGCGGCGTTGAAGTCGCCCCAGAACCCGAAGACCGAAGTCCTTCCTTGAAGGAACGGTAGGGCCGCATCCCTGATTCGAGAGTCGACGGGTTCATTCATACGGGTGATCTTCGCACCCAGGATCATACTCGCAAACCCACTAACTTGCCGCTACCCGCGTGTGTCGAACCAGTCTGCGAGGAGCTCCCGCAGATCGACCCGCAGCGGCCATTCGAGCTGTCCGCAGCGTATGGGGGTTCGCTCGTGTGTTTGGAGCCCTCACCTCAGGGTGAGTATTAACTCAGGTGGATGACCATGACGCCGTTAGGGTGAGCAAGTAAAGCGACTGGGAAGGGGAGCCCATGGCCAAGCAGTTTCCGCATCTGGATGAATCCTTGCGGCAGTTCATCGAGGCGCAAGCGATGTTCTTCGTCGCTACGGCGCCTTCGCAGGGCGGGCGAGTCAACTTGTCGCCCAAGGGGTACCAGGACACCTTCGCGGTACTCGACGATCACACTGTCGCCTACCTGGATCTGTTCGGCAGTGGTGTGGAGACGATCTCGCACCTACGCGAGAATGGCCGTATCACGATCATGTTGAGCTCGTTCACGCGCAACTCCCGGATTCTGCGGTTGTTCGGCTCAGGGCGTGTCGTGCGACCCGACGGCCCCGAATTCCTTGAGCTACGAACGCATTTCGGACTCGACCATCCGGGGATCCGCGCGGTCATCGTCGTCCACCTCGAGCGCATCGCCGACTCGTGTGGGTACTCCGTTCCCTATTACGAGCTCGTCGGCGAACGGCCAGTCCTCGACGCCCATCACGCCAGGCAGCCAGAGGAGAAGTTCGCGGGGCGGATCGCCGGAGACAACGGACACAGCATCGATGGCCTTCCCGCGCTGGATCCGGATCATCCGGTGCCGTCCCACGTGCCTCGCTAGGAACCATCGGAGCGCATCTTCCGGCTGCCCCTTCAGCATCTAGCCAGAACGTCGAACAGGCTTGCACCGCAACGGAAACCGGACAAGTCAGTGGTCTGCGCAATGATGTTTGCCATGAACGCAGGACTACTTACCGACGTCTGGCGACAGCTGCTCGCCGATCCCCGCAAGTCGTGGGTGCTTTTCGAGCACGGCACCTGTGTCGTGCTCACCGCTCCGGATGGGGATCTGGCCGAGCAAGCCACCACGATCCTGGCGGAGTTCGGCCCGGCTCGTGCCGGATCGGCGGCGGGCGATTTCGGCGTGATCAATCCCAAGGATGTGGAGGGATGGGTGGTCACCGGGCACCACAACGATGTCCTCACCTACGTCGGTCCCGATGAGCCTCGCGATTCTTCGCAGATTGCAGTCGGGCTGTGCGGTCGTACCAAGCGTCATCAGGACGGCACCGAGCTGCACGTCGTCCATGTCGAGGATGGGCGGCCGAATATCACCGATCCGAAGGACGAATGATGGCTCGGGAGCGCCGGGTGAGCGCGGACCGGGCCGCGCTGGCCGGCCTCGCGGATGTGCTGTCGTGCATCGGGCCGACCTGCGGTGACACCATCGACTGGAGTTCCTGCGCAATCTCTTTCCCGGCCGACTACCGGGCCTTCGTGACCGCCTTCGGCGACGGCTCGATCGAGGACATCGTCAGCATTCTCGTCCCTGCTGCCACCTCGGCCCAGTCGCACGCCCCTACGCTCGCCAGGATGTCGGACGCAGCGGCCGATTGGGAGGACCCACTCCGTTGGGAGTGCGAGTGGGCTCCGGCGGACCGGGGACGGTATCGGCGGGAGGACCTGCTCATCTGGGGTGGAACCTGTACCGGTGACACGCTGTGCTGGGTCACGACCGACCCGGACCCGGATCGATGGCCGGTCGCGGTCTACGCGCGAGGGCGGCTCGAGTGGGCGGTGTATCCGTGCGGCATGGCCGAGTTCCTGGTGAAGCTGCTGCGCAACGAGTGGCCACGGAACCCGATCAGCGATGATTCGTTCGAAAGCCTTGTGGCCCCGCGCTTTCAACACGAGAAGGACGAGTCGGCCGCCTATGTGGCGGGGGTAGATCCCTGGGAGCCGGTCAGTCGGTGAGGATCTGCTCGATCCCTTCCCGGTAGGTGGTGACCTGGAAGTCGGGGAAGCGGGTCGTGAACTTCGCGCTGTCGAAGATGTTGTCGTCGCGGTAACGGTCGAGCAGTTCGTACATTTCGTCGAGTGTCTTGACGATGTGTCGTCCGAGGCGGAAAGCGAGCATCGGCAGCACCGTGTAGCCGATCGTGCGGCCGGTGATCTCGCCGGCGCTCTCGATGAGCTGGGCGTAGGACTGCCGGTTCGGATCGACCGGCAGGTGCCAGGTCTGGCCGTAGGCATCGGGGGTGTTGCCCAGCCGGGCCAGTGCCCGGCTGGCGTCGGGGGTCCAGATCAGGGAGCGAACGGCGTGGGCATTGACTGGGACGAATGGCCGCTGGCCTGCTGCGATCCGGTCGAACACCAGTGAATTCGTGTAGCTCTTGGTCGAGCCGGGCCCGTAGAACTCGGGGGCGCGGCCGATGAGGCCCTGTACCCGGCCGGTCTGTATGGCCTCGAGCAGCATGGTGGCGATCTCGGCGCGCACCCGTCCCTTGCGACCGCCCGGCGCGAAGGCTGTCGACTCGGTCTGGGGCGCCGCCGTCGCTGGGTACATGTAGGTGTTGTCGAAGAAGACGAGCTTGGTCCCGTGTTCGGCGCAGGCGTCGATGACGTTGCGCATGATGACGGGGAATTGACGCTCCCACAGCTGCGAGTCCAGGGGCAGTCCGACGGTGAGGTAGGCGATCTCGCTGCCCGCGACGGCACGGCGGGTGGCCTCGGCATCGGTGAGGTCCGCGGCCACGAGTTCGTCGGTGTCATGGACCCGCGATGGGTTGCGGCTGACGAGCCGAATGTCCTTGGTGTAGTTGCGGTGGAGCTCGTTGACGAGCTCGTCGGCGATCGGTCCACCGGCGCCGAGGACGGTCTGCATGGGGTCTCCTCGAGGTGGCGAGGTCAGGTCACACCTGAAGTGCGATATGTTTACAGTGCTAACACAGCGTAGAAGGAGCAAGTGATCGGTGTCAACATTGGAGAAGAGTGGCTACCATCACGGCGACCTGCGGGCAGCGCTGGTGTCGGCCGCGATGGAAATGCTCGAGGCCGGCGAGCCCTTCTCGTTGCGCGCGATCGCCCGCAAGGCCGGCGTGTCACAGACGGCGCCGTACCGCCACTTCAAGGACCGCGACGCGCTGGAGTCCGCGCTGGCGGCCGAGGGCTTCCGCGACCTGCTGGCAAGCCTGGGCGACGGGCGTAACCCGCCCGCCTCGCTGCAGGACCTGGCCGAGTTCGCGGTCGCCTATGTCGCTTTCGCGCTGCGGCGGCCGGCTCTGTTCCGGGTGATGTTCGGCAAGCCGTGTGACGATGCCGACGACGAGCGAGTCAGGGCGGCCGGCGCTCTGCACGAGCTGCTGACCGTCGCGCTCGGCCGGGTTTTTCCCGACGCGGACGCCCCGGCCTTGGCGTCGGCCGGCTGGGGACTCGCACATGGGCTGGCCTGCCTGTATCTCGACGGCAAGCTGCACGCGACGTCGAGCGAGGAGGTGGCCGAGCATGTCCGCAGCGCCTTCCTCGCGATCGCGTCGGTCGGCTCCTGATCGAGCCAGGCGCTCCCGAATATGCAGTGTTGACAGTGCTCACATGCCATGCAATCCTCGATGTTGACGCCGAATACATCAGAGGGGATAGCCGATGGCATCAACCGGCAAGTTGTCCGACCGGACCGTGGAAGTCGAGCTCGGAGGTCGTCTGGTCACCGTTCCCGAAGGTGGCCTCTACGACCGGTTTCGGATGAACACCGACCTCGACGAAATCGCGCGAGACCCAAGGGTCGGTAGCGTCGATTTCTTCCGCCGGATGCCGAAGACTCGCGTGGATTCCCGTATCGGCCCCACGCTGACGCCGAACTTCTACTACCGCATCTCCACGGCCCGGCTCACGATGCTCGCGCCGAGCAAAGCGATCCGGTCGCGCCTGCCCGAGGAACTGGATCCACTAGAGATCGTCCCGGGGCTGGGGATCGTGTCGGTGATGGCGTTCCGTTACGACGTGTGCGACATCGACTTCTACACCGAGGCCGCCGTCGGCATCGCCGTGAAGCCGGCGCGGCACGGCCGGGGCCTGGGCCTGTTCGACCTGGTCACCGGGCTGAAGAACGATTCCCTGCACTCCTATGTGCTCGCGCTGCCGGTCAGCACCGAGATCGCGCAGGTGCGCGGCCACGACGGCTACGGCTTCCCCAAGTGGGTCACCCGGCTCGACGTCGACATCGACACCGAGCGCACCTCCGCCCGGATCTCCAACGATCAGGGCGGCCTTGACCTCGACCTCTGGGCGCCCACCCCGAAACAGACCGCGCAGCCTACCGGCGCGCACGTCTCGACCCTGACCTCCTACACCACGATCGACGGTGCCTGGCACGCCACGACCAGCCAGATCAACATGCTCTCCGCGGGCACCACGCGATTGCCCCGCGGCCTGAACCTCCAGCTCGGTGAGGGCCGGATGAGCGAGAGCCTGCGCGCACTGAAACCGATCCGGACGATCCAGCTCGACGTCACCACCGAGGGCCAGCTGGCACTGCACATGCCGGTGCCCACCTCCGTCCCGGATCGCAGCTGAGGGCTGCCCAACACGAGGGCCCACCACACCGCCGTTCGCCCCCGAATGAAGGAGGATCAGGCAATGACCAAACGTGTGCTCCACGTCGTCACCAATGTCGGTCATTACGACGACCCATCCCACCCCACCGGCCTGTGGCTCTCCGAACTCACCCACGCCTGGCACGAATTCGACAAAGCAGGCTTCGAGCAGACCCTGGTCAGCCCGGCCGGCGGACCCTCCCCGCTCGAGCCGCGAGCACTGAAATTCCCCAACTACGACAAGACCGCCAAGGCCTGGCGCGCCGACCCCGCGAAAATGGAGCTGCTCGCGACCACCAACAGCCCCGAGGAAATCGACTCCGCCGACTTCGACGCCATCTACTTCACCGGCGGCCACGCCGTGATGTACGACTTCCCCGATTCCGAAGGGCTGCAACGCATCACCCGCGAAATCTACGAGCGTGGTGACATCGTGTCCTCGGTCTGCCATGGCTATTGCGGACTGCTCAACACACAGCTGTCCGACGGCTCCTATCTCATCGCGGGCAAGCACATGACCGGCTTCGCCTGGCAAGAGGAAGTGCTCGCCCGCGTCGACAAGCTGGTGCCCTACAACGCCGAGGAACGCGCCAAGCAACGCGGCGCGCTCTACGAGAAAGCGCTACTCCCGTTCGTGTCCTACACAGCCGTCGACGGCAACCTCATCACCGGCCAGAACCCAGGCTCGGCCAAGGCCACAGCCAGGAAGGTCGTCGAGGCCCTAGCGGGCGGGGCATGACTCGATCATGGCCGGGTTGCCGAAGCCGGCGAAACGAAACCGCCCCACCGCTGAACGATGCTCAGCGGTGGGGCGTTTGGCGGTGAGACGCTTCAAGGTTCGGCGGAATGACGAACCGAAGTACTCGCCGGGGTCAGAGGCGGGTGAGGCCGTGGGGCCGCTTGTTCATGGATTCGCAGCCGTCCGCGGTGACGACGACGATGTCCTCGATGCGGGCACCCCACTGGCCGGGGAAGTAGATGCCAGGTTCGATGCTGAACGCCATGCCGGGTTCCAGGACCAGGTCGTTGCCCGCGACGATGTAGGGCTCTTCGTGAACCGAGAGGCCGATGCCGTGGCCGGTGCGGTGGACGAAGTATTCGCCGAGGCCGGCGGCGGCGAGCACGTCGCGGGCGGCGGCGTCGACGGATTCGGCGGTGACGCCGGGCTTGGCGGCAGCGACGGCGGCGGCTTGGGCGCGTTCCAGGAGAGCGATCTGGTCGGCGATTTCCTCTTCGGGTTCACCGAGCACGTAGGTGCGAGTGGAGTCGGAGTAGTAGCCGGGTTCGACGGGGCCGCCGATGTCGATGACGACGACATCGTTGGGTTCGATGACCCGCTGGGAGACCTCGTGGTGCGGGTCGGCGCCGTGCGGTCCGCTGCCGACGATCACGAAAGCGGCTGCGGTGTGGCCTTCTTCGATGATGGCGGCGGCGATATCGGCCGCCACTTCGGCCTCGGTGCGGCCGGGGCGCAGCCATTCACCCATGCGGGCGTGCACGCGGTCGATGGCGGCACCCGCGCGACGCAGCGCGTCGATCTCGCTGTCGTCCTTGAGCATTCGCAACTCGCGCAGCACCGGCGTCGCCGAGATGGGCAGTGCGCCAAGGTGATCGGCGATGGGCAGCAGGTGCAGGGCGGGCATGGCGTCGTCGACGGCGGTGCGCGCGCCCGCGTTCAGGATGCTCTTGACGATGCGGTAGGGGTCCACGCCGTCGACCCAGTCGACCACCTGCAGGCCGAGTTCACCGGCCGCGGAATCCTTCAGCGAGGCCAGTTCCAGTTTCGGGATCACCACCGACGGGGTCTCCCCGCTGGCCGGGATCACCAGGCAGGTGAGCCGTTCGAAGGATTGTGCTCGCGAACCGATCAGATACCGCAGATCCGGTCCGGGGGTGATGAGCAGTGCGTCCAGGTGGGCCTCGCGGGCGAGTTCCGCCGCCCGCTCCAACCGCGCCCCGTAGATCCGTGCCGCGAACCGTGACTCGTCATGAGAGCTCATGTCGATCCAACCTACCTGTTCGGGCAAACCACGTGCAGCCCAGTGGGGCCCGCCGGGGCCGGAAACCGATAATGTCCCCAGGTCCCGGTAATGTCGGACGGCATGAGCACCCCTGCCGCCGGTCCGCTGCTGCTGCTCGACGGGGCCAGCCTGTGGTTCCGCGCGTTCTATGCGATTCCGGAGAAGATCACCGCACCGGACGGGCGGCCGGTCAATGCCCTGCGCGGATTCACCGATATGGTCGCCGCGCTGGTCAAGCAGCACGCGCCGAGCCGCCTGGTGGTGTGCCTGGACCTGGATTGGCGGCCGCGGTTCCGGGTCGATCTGATCCCGTCGTACAAGGCGCACCGGGTCGCCGAGGACCAACCCGTCACTGCCGCAGACGGTTCGGTGGCCGAGGAGGTGCCCGACACCCTCACCCCGCAGGTCGACATGATCATGGAGGTGCTGGCGGCCGCCGGTATCGCCACGGCCGGCGCGGACGGTCTCGAAGCCGACGATGTGATCGGCACCCTGGCCACGGTCGAGCGCGACAGCGAGGTGATCGTGGTGAGCGGGGACCGCGATCTACTGCAATTGGTGCGCGACACCCCCGCCCCGCCGGTGCGCGTCTTCTATGTGGGCCGCGGCCTGTCCAAGGCCGAGCTGTGGGGCCCGGCGGAGGTGTCGGCCAAATACGGTGTGCCGGAAGCGATCGCGGGTCCCGCCTACGCCGATATGGCCGCCCTGCGTGGCGACGCCTCCGATGGTCTGCCGGGTGTGGCGGGCATCGGCGACAAGTCCGCCGCCCAGCTCATCTCCCGCTTCGGCTCGGTGGAGGCCCTGCGCGCCGCCGCCGCGGACCCCGATTCCGACATGGCCAAGGGCGTGCGCGCGAAACTCGTTGCCGCCGACGACTATCTGAAGGCCGCCGCCCCGGTCGTCCGCGTCGTGCAGGACGCGAAAGTCGAATTCTCCGGCCCCGACCTACTCCCCCGCACCCCCGCGGACCCGGACGCGCTCCAAGCCCTGGCCGTCGCCTACAACGCCGAAAGCCCGGTCAAGCGCCTGCTTTCCGCCCTGGCCAAGCGCTGATACAGAAGAGCCCGGGGCGATTCCTCGAATCGCCCCGGGCTCAATGCTTTTCGCGCCGTGCTCACCCGGCTACAGGGGCTTGCCCCGAGAGCCCGAGAGTCGGTCTAGCTCGGACGCCCGACCTCGTAGGTGCCGTCGTCCTTGGTCACCTTGATGGTCACCTTCTTGCTCTCGCCACCTACCTTGAGCTGGCATTCGAAGGTCGCGTCCACCTTGACCTTCTGCCCGGACGGGCAGCTGACGTCCTGCACGTCCTCGATGCCGTAGGAGTCCTTGAGTACCTTCTGTACCCCGGTCGCCACGGCCTTGTTGTCGAGCTTGTCGGTGGCGGTCAGGAACAGCACCCCGGCGATGATGCCGCCCAGCACCACCAGCAGCACCGCGACGCCGCCGATGATCAGGCCGGTCTTCTTCTTGCCGCCGGGCTGCTGCGGCTGCGGCCACTGCTGGCCCGGCTGCCCGGTCTGCTGGTTCCAGTCCGGCTGGCCCTGCTGCGGCCACTGCGGCTGACTCTGCCCCCAGGTCTGCGCGCCGGGCTGCACCTGCGGCTGCGGCTGGCTCTGATTCCAGTCCTGCTGCCCGGGCTGGCCCTGCTGGGGCCACTGCGGCTGGCTCTGTCCCCACTGCGGCTGGCCCTGGACCGGCTGCTGCGGCTGGCTCTGCCCCCACGGCTGCTGGCCCGGTACGGGCTGGCCCTGCTGCGGGTCGCCCCACTGCGCGGTCGGCGGCGCCGGCTGCTGCGGCTGTCCACCCCACTGCTGACCCGGAACAGCACCGCCGGGCGCGGGCTGGCCGCCGCCCCACTGCTGCGTCGGATCGTTGCGTCCCTCCCCTGTGCCAGGGGCGTCGTTCGGTCCGTACGGGCCGCTCATTTGCTTGCCTCCATCGCAATTCCGTTGCACAACACGCTAGCCCCCCGAGCGGGAACACGCTCGTGAACCCACCGCGGTCGCCTACGTTCAGGAAATCAAATCACAGTCGCCCAGGCTAGGCGGCGTCCACCGCCACGACACCCCGCCGGATGGCGCGCACGGCCTTGGCCGCGGTGGCGGCGACCTCCTCGTCGTCGGCGGTGGAGTGGATCTGGTCGAGCAGATCGATCACCTGACGGCACCATCGTACGAAATCGCCTGCCGACAAGGAGTTTCCGCGATCGCCGCTGGCCAGCAGGGCGTCGGCGAGGTCACCGCCGGCGGCCCAGGTGTGCACGCCGGAGATGAAACCCAGGTCCGGTTCGCGGGTCGGTTGCAATCGGTGTTTGGCTTCGTCCGAACGCAATTGGCTCCAGACGCCGATGGTGGCGTCCACGGCGCGGCGAATCGGTGCGGTCGGTCCGGACGCGCCGAGATAACCGCCCTCCTGCCGGGATTCGTAGACCAGGATCGACACCACGGCCGCGAGCTCGGCCGGGCCCAGACCCCGCCACAGGCCCTGGCGCAGGCTTTCGGCCACGACCAGGTCGGCTTCGGCGTAGATGCGCGCCAGCCGCCGCCCGTCCGCGGTCACCTCACCGTCGGCGACATAGCCGCGTTCCTGCAGCAGCCCGAGAATGCGATCGAAGGTGCGGGCCAGGGAGTTGGTGGTGGCCGCGACCTGCTGGCGCATGGATTCGGTTTCCCGGTCCACCCGGTTGTAGCGTTCGCCGATGCGCGCCAGCTGTTCCCGGTCCGGGCGCGAGTGCGCCGGATGGTTGCGCAGCGCGCGCCGCAGCGCCTGCAGTTCGTGATCGTCGGCCGCCCGCGACTTGGGCCCGCCGCCGCGTCCGCGCCGGGGCACGCTGATCCCGCTGCTGCGCAGCGCCGAGGCCAGGTCCCGGCGCACGCGCGCGGTGCGGTGATCGACGTGCTTGGGCAGCCGCAGTTTGCCCAATGCCTGTGCGGGCGTGGGGAAATCGGCGGCCGATACCCGGCCCGCCCACTTGTCCTCGGTCAGCACCAGCGGTCGCGGATCGCCCGGGGTCATATCGGGTTCGAGCACCACGGCCAGGCCCTGGCGTCGTCCGGACGGAATCGCCACCACGTCACCGCGCCGCAGCGAGCTCAGTGCCGACACCGCGGCCTGCCGCCGATCGGTGCGGCCCTGGCGTTCGATGCTGCGTTCCCGCTCGCGGATGCGTTCACGCAACTGGATGTATTCGAAGAAGCTCTCATCACCCAACTGCGAGCGCAGTTTCCGCATCTGCGCCTCGTTGCGTTCGATGCCGCGCACCAACCCGACCACCGACCGGTCGGCCTGGAACTGGGCGAAGGACCGCTCCAGCAGCGCCCGCGATTCCGCCGCGCCCATGCGATCGACCAGATTGATCGACATGTTGTAGCCGGGCCGGAACGAACTGCGCAGCGGATAGGTTCGGGTGGAGGCCAGACCGGCCACCGCGCTGGTGTCCACCTCCGGCTGCCACAGCACCACCGCGTGCCCCTCGACATCGATGCCGCGCCGCCCCGCACGCCCGGTGAGCTGCGTGTACTCCCCCGGCGTCAGTTCGGCGTGACTCTCGCCGTTGAACTTGACCAGGCGCTCGAGCACCACGGTCCGCGCGGGCATGTTGATGCCCAATGCCAGTGTCTCGGTGGCGAATACGGCCCGCACCAGGCCCTTGACGAACAGCTCCTCCACGGTGTGCCGGAAGGCCGGCAGCATGCCCGCGTGATGCGCCGCGAACCCGCGATGCAGCGCCTCACGCCACTCCCAGTACCCGAGCACCTCGAGATCGCTGCGCGGCAGATCCCCGGTGTGCTTCTCGATGATCGCGTCGACTTCCTCGCGGTCCTCCTCGCGCGAGAGGTCCAGCCGCGAGCGCACGCACTGCGCCAGCGCGCCATCGCAACCGGCCCGGCTGAAGATGAAGGTGATGGCCGGCAGCAGCCCGTCCTCGTCCAGCCGCGCGATCACCTCCGGCCGCGGGGTGGGCCGGTACATGCGCCGCCCGCCGCCGCGACCGCGCCCGGGCACGCCCCAGTTCTCCATCCGGTCAACGGCTTCGCGCTGTTTGATGAACCGGACGAGGTCCTGGTCCACCACCACTTTGGCGTCACTGGACTTGGGATCGAACAGGTCGAACATGCGCCGCCCGACCATGACGTGCTGCCACAGCGGCACCGGCCGGGTCTCGTCCACGATGACCGCGGTATCGCCGCGCACGGTTTCCATCCAGGCGCCGAATTCCTCGGCGTTGGAGACGGTCGCCGACAGGCTGACCAGGCGCACCTCCGGCGGCAGGTGCAGGATGACTTCCTCCCACACCGCGCCGCGGAAGCGGTCCGCGAGGTAGTGCACCTCGTCCATCACCACGTACGAAAGGCCCTGCAGCGCATCCGAGCTCGCGTAGAGCATATTGCGCAGCACCTCGGTGGTCATGACGACCACGGGCGCGTCCGGATTGATGGACTGGTCCCCGGTCAGCAGGCCGACGGTGTCGCGTCCGTAGCGCTCGGTCAGGTCCGCGAACTTCTGGTTCGACAGCGCCTTGATCGGCGTGGTGTAGAAGCACTTTCCGCCCGAGGCCAGGGCCATGTGGACGGCGAATTCACCGACCACGGTCTTGCCCGCGCCGGTGGGCGCGCACACGAGCACGCTGTGCCCGGCCTCGAGGGCTTCACACGACTGCTGCTGGAAGGGATCCAGTGCGAATTTCAGTTCGGCGGCGAATGCCGCCAGTTCGCCAGTAAGCGACCTTGATGTCACTTGTCAGAGCGTATCGGAGTAGTCCGACGTGGATCGCGTGGTTTTCTCCGGCGATGTCGCGGGTGTCGTCGCGCCGACCGGCTCGGGAGCCTCGACCGGCGCGACGCCCTCGACGCCGGAGGTATCGCTCAGCGGCGAGGCCTCGTCGTCCGAGAGTTTGCTCCAGTCCTCGTTCAGCTTCGCCTTGCGCTTGTCGTTGATCCGGGCGATCTGCACCGCGACCTCGAACAGCACGGTCAGGGCCAGTGCCAGCGCCAGCATGGAGAACGGATCCTGCGGGGTCACGATGGCCGCGAACACGAACAGGCCGAAGATCAGGCCGCGCCGCCATTTGGTGAGGCGTTCGTAGGTGAGCACGCCCACGAAGTTCAAACCCACGATGATCAAAGGCGTTTCGAAGCTGACGCCGAAGATGATCAGCAGCTGGATGATGAAACCGAAGTATTGCGAACCGCTCAAGGCGGTGATCTGCACGTTGTTGCCGATGGTCATCAGGAACGCCAGCGCGTGCGAGACGATGAAGTACGCCAGCACCGCGCCCGCGACGAACAGCGCGGCGGCGGCGGTCACGAAGGACACCGCGTACTTGCGTTCCTTGGCGTACAGGCCCGGGGTGATGAACGCCCACAGCTGATACAGCCAGATCGGGCAGGCCAGCACCACACCCGCGGTGACGCCGACCTTCAAGCGCAGCATGAACTGCTCGAACGGCGCGGTGGCCAGCAATCGGCAGGCGCCGTCGGGGCTGAGCGCGGCGCGCGAGGACGCGGGCAGCTCACAGTACGGTCCGGTCAGGATGTCGCCGAGCGCGGTGATGCCGAACAGCGAATGCGAATACCAGTAGAAGCCCAGGAGCGTGGTGACCGCGATGGCCGCCAGCGCGATGAGCAGCCGGGTCCGGAGCTCGGCCAGATGCTCGACCAACGACATGGTGCCGTCGGGATTGGTTCGCCGCTTGCTGCGTCGCGGATCGAACGGAATACGCATGTAAGTGCTGCCTCGCTGCGAGTGAACGCCCCGGACCTGGACAAAAAGCTATCCCGGGATGAACATGCGCTCACCCCGGCACCGTGGCCTGGATCAGGCCTGCTGCTGGTCGCCCTGCGGCTTGGTGAGGTTCGCGGCCGGCGCGGCGGCCTGCGCCTGCGGCAGCTGTGCCTGCGGCTGTGGGGCCGCGGCGGGGGCGGCTTCCTCGGCCTTGCCCTCGGTCTGCATCTGGTTCATTTCGCTCTTGAAGATGCGCAACGACCGGCCGAGGCCACGGGCGGCGTCGGGCATCCGCTTGGCGCCGAAGAACAGCAAGAAGACCAGCGCGACGATCAGCAGATGTGTGGGACTGAGCGAGCCCATCGTTTCCTACCTCCAAAGAATGTGGTGTTTCAGATGCTACCGGACATGCATATGACGGCTGCACCCGTCAAGTAGTCGGGGCGCTCGCGTGAACGCCCGGTGAACGACTAACTCGCCGCGGCCGCGGTCAGTTCCGCCAGCAACTCCGCGCCCGACCAGGTGCGACGGTCGCCATCCTCCGCCCGGTGCACGAGTTCGATCAACCTGCGGTTCACCGGCGTGGGTATGCCGACCATGGTGCCGAGGCTCACGATCTCGCCGCAGAGCCAGGCGATCTCGGTTTTGCGGCCGGCGGCCAGATCGTCGGCCATGGACGAGCGGGCCACCGGATCGATGGCCAGCACCTTGCCGGCAACCCGTTGGAAGAGGCCGTCGGGGAAGGTGAGCAGGCGGGCCATCAGTTCGGGCGGCAGCGGGGTGAGCCGGGCCGGGCGGATGCGGGCGTGATCCATGGCGATCAGGGCCTCGCGCTGGGTCAAGGCCAGGCAGCGGCGATAGTCGCGATTGCCCAGCTCCTCGCGCAGCGGGCGGCCCGACAGCGCGTTGATCGGATTGTTGAGGTTGAGCAGCAGCTTGGCCCACTGCACCGGCAGCAGGTCCGGGTAATGCTTGACCTCGAGGCCGGATGTGCCGAAGACCGGGGCGAATCGGTTCAGCACCGGGTCATCGGCGATGGCCACCCCGCCTGCGGTGCCGCGATGGAACCGGCCGCCGGAATGGTGCACGACATTGAACATGACCATGCCGGGCAGCACCACGCACGCGGGCAGCACCTCGCGGAT
Source organism: Nocardia yamanashiensis NBRC 100130 (assembly GCF_001613325.1). Classification (GTDB taxonomy): domain Bacteria; phylum Actinomycetota; class Actinomycetes; order Mycobacteriales; family Mycobacteriaceae; genus Nocardia; species Nocardia yamanashiensis. The sequence goes on from NZ_BDCD01000006.1 coordinate 134,779, forward strand.
CACCGCGTCGTTGCCGATGCCGTTCTGCAGGCTGATCACCACGGTGCCGGGCTTCAGCAGGCCCGACAGCTGACGTGCCGCGGATTCGGTATCGGCCGACTTCACCGCGATCAGCACCAGGTCGGCATCGCCGGAAGGTTCGGTGGCGGTACGGAATTGCCCCGCCTCGACCCGGATGTCATGGCCGTCGAGGTCGGTGAGCCGCAGGCCGTGGGCGGTGATCTCGTCGAGCATGCGGGGCCGGCCGACGAAGGTGACGTCCGCGCCGGCGGCCGCGAGCGATCCACCGACGTACACCCCGATACTGCCCGCGCCGAGCACCATCACGCGAAAGCTCAAGCGGGACCGACCTCCTCGAGCCCGGTCGGCGCGAGCGCGTCCGCGGCGTCCGGTTCGTGGGCCAGCGCGGCGTAGGCGGCCAGCGCGGCGCCCGAGCGCTCGCGGACGGCGCTGACCAGTTCGGGCGGTCCGAGTACGGTGACGCCGGAACCGAAGCCGAGCAGCAGGCGGGCCATCCAGTCGAGGGTGGCGAAGCGCATGGTGGCTTCGATGCTCTCGTCCGCGTGGGTGGTGACCTTGTGCATGGGGTACTGGTCGAGCACCCAGGCGTAGTCGGGGCGAATCAGCAAGCGCGCCAGCGGGACCGCGGGATCGTCGACGAACAGGTCCAGGGCGGAGGTCTCGTCGGCGGCGGCCTCGGCGGGCGGGCGCGCGGGTTCGTCGAGTTCGGTGGCCTCTTCGATGCGATCGAGGCGGAACAGGCGCACGCCTTCGGCTTCGCGGCACCAGGCGCGCAGGTAGGAGTTGTTGTCCACCAGCACGATCCGGATGGGATCCACCACGCGCTCGGAAACCACGTCGCGGCTGGCGGAGTAGTAGACCAGGCGCAGGGCGTGATCGCGCTCCAGGGCGGACCGGACGGTCGCCACGGCGGGGGCCTCGGTGGGGACCGGGACGGTGACGGCGTCGAATTCCAGTCCGGAGAAGGCGGATTCGATCTTCGCGATGGCCGACTGCGCGGCGCTCGGATCGACCATGCCGGGCAGGTCGGCGATGGACCGCAGCGCCACCAGCAGCGCGGTCGCCTCCAGGGAGGTCAGCCGCAACGGCCGGTCGATGCCCGCAGAGAAGGTGACCTCGATGCTCTCCTCGGAGAAGGACAGGTCGATCAGGTCACCGGGTCCGTAGCCCGGAAGCCCGCACATCCACAGCTGATTCAGGTCGGTCATCAGCTGTTTGGTGGTGACGCCCAGTTCGGCGGCGGCTTCGGCGGCCGAGATGCCCGGATTGGCCTGGAAGTACGGGATCATGTTCAGCAGCCGGGCCAGGCGGGTGGAGAGCCGGCTGCCGGCCGCCGCCGCATTGCCCCGGCGTTCCCGACCATCGGACGCGCGCGTCACGCTCTGCACATTACGGCGTTCCCGGGTGCCTCCGTGGTTACGCTCGCTGCCGCCTCCGGCCCCGTCGCTCACGCCGACACCTCCGTCCGTTCCAGCACCGACTCGAGCCGGGCGATCACATTGTCGCGCAGGTCTTCCGGCGCGAGCACCAGGGCATCCGCGCCCAGACCGGTGATGAGGCGGGCCAGCCAATCGCGCGAGCGCACCGGCACTTCCACGATGGAGCCCTTGCGGCCACCGATCTCGCGCTCCTCCATGGTGGCGCCCAGACGGCGGATCTCCTGACCGCGCCCGTCGGCGACCCACACCGTGGCTGAACCGGTGATCGGGGCCTGCCCGGTCACCTCGGCGACGCGGGCGCGCACGTCCACGCCCTCGGGTTTGTGCACCACGTTGGCCGGGCCGTATTCGACGATCTCCTCGCCGATGCGCGAGACCCGGAAGACGCGTTCGGCCTGGCGCGCATTGTCGAAGCCGACCAGGTACCAGCGGCCGTGATGGGTGACCACACCCCAGGGCTGCACATCACGTTCGATGGGATCGCCGTGCGACTGCCGGTGCTGGAACTTCACCGCCCGGCCCGCGTCGATGGCGGCCAGCAGCTTGCCGAGGACGGGTTCGGAGCCACGGGTGCGCGCCGGCACCGCGGGCACCGAGGCCACCCCGGATTCGGGTTCCACATGGATGCCGGCCGCTTTCAGCTTGAGCAGCGCGCCTTCCGCGGCGGTCGCCAGCTCGGGCGATTCCCACAGCTGCACCGCGACCGCGACAGCGGCGGCTTCCTCGCTGGTCAGGTCGATATCGGGGAGTTCGTAGGAGTCCCGGTTGATCCGGTAGCCCTCCACGCTCGAATACCGGCTCACCGGGCCGATTTCCAGGGGTATGCCCAGATCGCGCAGCTCGTTCTTGTCGCGCTCGAACATGCGGCTGAACGCCTCGTCGCTCGCGGACTCCTCGTAACCCGCGACACTTTCCCGGATCCGCTCGGCGGTCAGGAACTGGCGGGTGGACAGCAGCGCGATAACCAGATTCATCAACCGCTCGACCTTGGATATCGCCACCCGTAAGAGAGTAATGTCCCCGCCCCGCCGGTGTGGTACGGCGGGTCCCAAAATTCGCCGGACCCGGTTGCGCGGGACGTGAGCCGCGGTTCCCGCCGCAGGCTGGGGCCCGGCCGCCGCGCCGGCGATCGGCGGGGTCCCGGCCCCACCCCACATGCCACGGGCCGCGAACCCGGGAGGATTCGCGGCCCGCTGTGCACTCGGGATCGACGCGCAATCAGGTTGCGCTACACCGATGTTCGCGACTACATGGAGGCGATGAGCCGGTCCACGCGCTCGTCGACCGAACGGAACGGGTCCTTGCACAGGACCGTGCGCTGCGCCTGATCGTTGAGCTTGAGGTGTACCCAGTCGACGGTGAAGTCGCGTCCGGCCTCCTGGGCGGCGGTGATGAAATCGCCGCGCAGCTTGGCCCGGGTGGTCTGCGGCGGCGTGGTGACCGCGGCATCGACCGCTTCGTCCTCGGTGACCCGCTTGGCCAGACCCTTGCGCTGCAGCAGGTCGAAGACGCCGCGGCCGCGCTTGATGTCGTGGTAGGCCAGATCCAGCTGGGCGATCTTGGGATCGGACAGCTCCATGTTGTAGCGGTCCTGGTAGCGCTGGAACAGCTTGCGCTTGATGATCCAGTCGATCTCGGTGTCCACCTTGGCGAAGTCCTGCGCCTCGACCGCGTCCAGGGTGCGGCCCCACAGGTCCACCACCGCGTCGACCTGCGGATCGCGATCGCGATTGTTCAGGTGCTCGACCGCGCGGGCGTAGTACTCGCGCTGGATGTCGAGGGCGCTGGCCTGCCGTCCGCCGGCCAGCCGCACCGGGCGGCGGCCGGTCAGATCGTGCGAGACCTCGCGGATCGCCCGAATCGGGTTGTCCAGGGCGAAGTCCCGGAACGCCACGCCCGCCTCGATCATCTCGAGCACCAGCGAGGCCGTGCCCACCTTGAGCATGGTGGTCGGCTCGGCCATGTTCGAGTCGCCGACGATGACGTGCAGGCGCCGGTACTTCTCGGCGTCGGCGTGCGGCTCGTCACGCGTATTGATGATCGGCCGGGACCGGGTGGTCGCCGAGGAGACGCCTTCCCAGATGTGCTCGGCCCGCTGCGAGAGGCAGAAGGTCGCCGCCTTGGGCGTCTGCAGCACCTTGCCGGCGCCGCAGATCAACTGCCGGGTCACCAGGAAGGGCAACAGCACATCGGAGATGCGGGAGAACTCACCGGCGCGCACCACGAGGAAGTTCTCGTGACAGCCGTAGGAGTTGCCCGCGGAGTCCGTGTTGTTCTTGAACAGGTAGATGTCGCCGCCGATACCCTCTTCGGCGAGACGCTGTTCGGCGTCGATGAGCAGATCCTCGAGGACCCGCTCGCCCGCGCGGTCGTGCGTCACCAGCTGCACCAGGCTGTCGCACTCGGCCGTCGCGTACTCCGGATGGGAACCGACATCGAGGTAGAGCCGGGCGCCATTACGGAGGAACACGTTGGAACTACGGCCCCAAGAAACTACCCGGCGGAATAGATACCGGGCCACCTCGTCAGGACTCAACCGACGGTGACCGTGGAAGGTGCACGTCACCCCGAATTCGGTTTCGATCCCCATGATTCGTCGCTGCACCCTATCGACATTACAGCGATGTTGTGTGCTACCAGGGTGTACTCGGACAGGTACTGCAAACGGGTTCACAACGATTTAGCACGGTCTGCAACCCGGCAGCACGCGCACGCAGCGAAAAAGCAAGGCCCCTTTGCACTCTCCCATTGAGAGTGCAAAGAAAATCGTCCCGAATAGCGGGATTATTTTGTCGTCGTCACCACACCGGAACTCGCCACCGGAGTCGATTTGACCGTACTGCTCGACGGGACGACCGAAGTGCTCGTCACCGGGGTGGTTGTCGTGGTCGTGGTGGTGCTGGACGAGGCCGGCGTGCCGGTCGGCACGGCGCCCACGTGGATCGAATGCGCCCGCGCACTCCAGGAATTCGGCAGATCGCCCTTCGTACCCTTCTCGACCCGGTAGGTATCGCCGCGATAGTCGTACCTGTCGAACAGCGTCACGAACGTACCGGTCCGGTTCAGGACCGAGACTGTGGCCGCGTCGATGTGCTGCCCGCGCAGATCCGGTGAACCCTCGGCGAACAGCGACATCTTGCCGTTCCCGTCGCTCCCGGTGAACAGGCAGATCTTCTTGTCCGGGCAGCGGTCGAACCCGTCGCAGCCGCCCTTGGTCTTGCACATGTCCTCGACCTTGGCGGGCAAGGTCTTCCCCGACACCGTCAGGTCGTTGCCGCCCTTGCCGGTGACGACCACCACCGGCTGGTCCTTGTCCGGTTCGGCATTGAGGTTCTCGACGAACACCTGGCACGCGGCGGTGAGCGCGATACCGGCCACGGTGGCGACCGCGGCGACGGCCGCGGTCTGCACGGTGCGCCCGGCGCGCAACGTGGTGGCGATGTAATCGACCACCGGAACGACCAATTCGCAGGTCGCCTCCTCGGTCTTCTTGACGATCTGATCCTGATCGGCCTGCTTGCATCCGGTCACTCCGACGCTCAGTACGAGCAGCGTCAGTAGCGCCACAATCCTTGTCACACAGGCACAATCGCCAGCGGGGGTGTGATCGTAAACACGTTCGGCCGCGATTCCGGGCGGAATCGCGGCCGAACGTGGGGGCCCGGTGCCGTGCGGGCCGAATGTTGGTGCGGGGCTACGGGTTGGAGGGGTCTCCGGCCGACGGTTTGTCGGCTTCCGCGGCGGCCTTGGCGGTGGCGGCCTTGCCCGTGACCAGTTCTTGCAGGACCGAGCCCTGGATGCGGCGGAAGGCGCGGCGGGGGCGGGCCTGTTCGAGGGTGGCCACCTCGAGCGAGCCGACGCCGACGGTGCGCTTGTCCTTGTCGCCCTCGGGGGCGGCCTTCTGCAGGGCCGCGGTGGCGACGGTGACCGCGGTGTGCAGGTCCATGCCGGCTTTGTAGGAACCCTTGAGCGCGGCGATGATCGGGTCGGTATTGCCGCCCATCACCACGAATTCCCGTTCGTCGACGATGGATCCGTCGAAGTTGATCCGGTACAGGACCGAATTCGACTCCTGCTCCGGGTATCCCACCTCGGCGACGCAGATCTCCACCTCGTAGGGCTTGAGCTGATCGGTGAAGATGCTGCCCAGGCTCTGCGCGTAGAGGTTGGCCAGGAAGCGGCCGGTGACGTCGCGGCGGTCGAACTGGTAGCCCCGCAGGTCGGCCTGCAGGATGCCGCCGCGGCGCAGCGCCTCGAACTCGTTGTACTTGCCGACCGCGGCGAAACCGACACGGTCGTACAACTCGCTCACCTTGTGCAGTGTCGCCGAAGGGTTCTCGGCGACGAACAGCACGCCCTTGTCGTAGGTCAGCACGACGACACTGCGGCCCCGGGCGATGCCCTTGCGCGCAAGTTCGGTCTTGTCGCGCATGATCTGTTCGGCCGACGCGTAATACGGCAGTGTCATGCTTCGCCGCCCCCTTCCGCAGCCAGGGCGGCACGATCGGCGACGATCGCCCGCGTGATGTCCTTGAGCCGTTCCTCGGACACCTCGGCGGCGCCCTCGGCGTCGATGACGACCGCCGTCGGGTAGATGTCCCGCATGGTGTCGGGACCGCCGGTGGCGGTGTCGTCGTCGGCGGCGTCGAACAGCGACTCGACCGCATTGCGCAGCGCCGTGTCCTGATCGATGCCGCGGCGATAGGTCTTCTTCAGCGACGACTTGGCGAACAGTGAACCCGACCCCACCGCGGTGTAGCCGAAGCGCTCTTCCGAGCGGCCGCCGACCACGTCGTAGGAAATGATGCGCCCGGACTTGTCCGGGTCCTGCGCGGCGGGATCGAACCCGACGAGCAGCGGCACCACCGCCAGGCCCTGCAGGGCCGCCGGCAGGTTGTCGCGCACCATCTTCGACAGCTTGTTGGCCTTGCCGTCGAAGGTGAGGGGGACGCCTTCGATCTTCTCGTAGTACTCGAGCTCGACCGCGAACAGGCGGATCATTTCGATCGCCATGCCCGCGGTGCCCGCGATGCCCGCCGCCGAGTAGGTGTCGGTGATGTACACCTTCTCGATGTCACGGCTGGCCAGCAGATTGCCCTGGGTTGCCCGCCGGTCGCCCGCGATCAGCACACCGCCGCGGTAGGAGACCGCGACGATGGTGGTGCCGTGCGGGGCGATATCGGAGGGCGCACCCCCGGTCAGGGGTGCGCCGGGACCGTGGGAACCGTTGCCGGGCAACAGTTCCGGAGCGGACATCCGCAAGTATTCGGAGAAAGAGGATTGGGCGAACCCCGTCTGGAGCCGCAGGGGGTCACCTTGGGTCACTGGCCGCCCTTCTGCACATAGGCGCGGACGAAGTCCTCCGCGTTCTCCTCCAGGACGTCGTCGATCTCGTCGAGCAGGTCGTCGGTCTCTTCAGCGAGCTTCTCGCGTCGCTCCTGTCCAGCAGCACCGTCCCCGACCGGGCCCTCGTCCTCGTCGCCACCACCGGCGCGCTTGGTCTGCTCTTGTGCCATAGCAGCCGACCTCCTCTGTGATCATCGGCGAGCACCGGAAAGATCCGATGCTCGTGCAGTCAACATTACCCACGGTCGGCGACAACATGCCGGATTAAGCCGCAATGTGGTGGAGCGGTGATCTCTCCGAGCTCCCGGGGGCTGCGCCCCCGGACCCCCTATGGAGAACTTGGGGGCAAGCCCCCGAACCCCCGGAGAATGATCGGCGCGAGCCCGCACGAGACCCGAAATCGGAGATCAGCGGCGACTCCGGGGCATCGGCTACCGAGTGGGAGTCCGTGTCCGGCCGCGGCCTCGCCGTCCGGTCGCGACCGCCGGAGCCGAGGGCTACGCCGCACCACGGCACGCTGCCGGCTACCTCGCAGCCCATGGCCCCCGAGACCTGGTCTCGGGGGCCATGATTCGCAGGTTCTAGTGCGTCAGCTGCTGGACCAGCTCGGAGGCGGTGTTCACGCCGTCGAGGAGTTTGCCCACGTGTGACTTGGTGCCGCGGCGGGGTTCCAGGGTGGGGATGCGGACCAGGGAATCGCCGCCCAGGTCGAAGATCACCGAGTCCCAGCTGGCGGCGGCGATGTCGGCGCCGAAGCGGCGCAGGCATTCGCCGCGGAAGTAGGCGCGGGTGTCGGTGGGCGGGTTGGTCATGGCGTCGACGATCTGCTGTTCGGTGACCAGGCGCTGCATGGAGCCGCGGGCGACGAGGCGGTTGTAGAGGCCCTTGTCCAGGCGGACGTCGGAGTACTGGAGGTCGACCAGGTGGAGTTTGGGGGCGGCCCAGGTGAGGCCTTCGCGGTTGCGCATGCCTTCCAGCAGACGGAGTTTGGCGGTCCAGTCCAGCAGGTCGGCGGTTTCCATGGGATCGCGCTCGAGCAGATCCAGGACGTGGGCCCACTTCTCGATGACGTCCTGCACGCGGGGGTCGTCATTGCCTTCGCGGTCCATGAACTTCTCGACGCGATCGAGGTAGATGCGTTGCAGCGCAAGGCCGGTGAGCTCGCGGCCGTCCGAAAGGGCAACGGTGGCACGCAGAGTGGGGTCGTGGGAGATGGTGTGGACCGCGGTCACGGGGCGGGCCAGCTGCAGATCCGACAGGTCCTCACCGGCCTCGATGAGGTCCAGCACCAGCGCGGTGGTGCCGACCTTGAGGTAGGTCGACCATTCCGACAGGTTGGCATCGCCGATGATGACGTGCAGGCGCCGGTACTTGTCGGCGTCGGCGTGCGGTTCGTCACGGGTGTTGATGATGCCGCGCTTGAGCGTGGTCTCGAGCCCGACCTCGACCTCGATGTAGTCCGCGCGCTGCGACAGCTGGAAGCCCGGGGTGTCACCGGACTGCCCGATGCCCACCCGCCCGGACCCGCAGATCACCTGACGGGAGGCGAAGAACGGGGTCAGGCCCAGGATGATCTGGTTGAAGGGGGTGTCGCGGCTCATCAGGTAGTTCTCGTGGGTGCCGTAGGAGGCGCCCTTGCCGTCGACATTGTTCTTGTAGAGCTGCATGCGGGGTGCGCCGGGCACGCTCGAGGCGTACCGGGCAGCCGCTTCCATGACGCGTTCGCCCGCCTTGTCCCAGATGACCGCGTCCAGGGGGTCGGTGACCTCGGGCGCGGAGTATTCGGGATGGGCATGATCGACATAGAGCCGGGCGCCGTTGGTCAGGATCATGTTCGCCGCGCCGACCTCGTCGGCGTCGATGACCGGGGCGGGCCCGTTGAGCCGGCCCAGATCGAAACCGCGCGCGTCGCGCAGCGGGGATTCCACCTCGTAGTCCCAGCGAGTCCGCTTGGCGCGCGGCACGCCTTCGGCCGCGGCATAGGCGAGCACCGCCTGGGTCGACGTGAGAATCGGGTTGGCCGACGGCTCCGTAGGCGTCGAAATGCCGTACTCGACCTCGATTCCGATGATGCGCTGCATGGGTTCGAGCCTAGGCGAACACCACACCCGGGCGCGGGTGGACTGTCCGGGTTGGGGTCATTCGCGAGTCGGATGCCGCATCGTCCCGCAGGCCGATCCGGAATGACCGGCCCGCCCGGCAGAATGACGCGCATGGTCGAATCGGTCTCCCCGCAACGCGTGACGCCCTCCGCCACCGGCGCGCCGGAGGCATCGAATCCCACTCCCCCACAACCACATTCGTCCCGATTGGCCGCCCTGGACGTATTGCGCGGCATCGCCATCCTGGGCACGCTCGGCACCAATATCTGGATCTTCACCAATGCCGAAGGGCTGCTGGGCTATTTCGCCCACAGTGACGAACCAGACGGCGCCTGGCTGTGGGCGGAACGGTTCCTGCAGCAGCTGGCGCAGGGCAAGTTCCTGGGCCTGCTCACCATCATGTTCGGCATCGGCCTGGCGATTCAGCAGCGTTCGGCGGTCAAGTCGGGGCGACGCTGGCCGGGCGGCTATCCGATTCGCGCGGGTCTGCTGTTCCTGGACGGCCTGCTGAACTTCTTCCTGGTCGCCGAGTTCGATGTACTGATGGGGTACGCCGTCACCGGCCTGGTGGTGGCATTCGTGCTGGCCACGAGCCCGAAGGCGCAACGCCGCTGGCTGATTGTGGCGGCGAGCATCCATGTGACCATGCTGTCGTTGCTCGCGGTCGCCATGGCCTTCGCTCCCGCCGGCGATGCCCCGGCCCGCGAACCCCTGGACCCGAATCCCTATGCCGACGGCTCGTTCTGGGACCTGGTGGTCTTCCGCTGGGAGCACCTGCTGGTCTTCCGCCTGGAACCGATCCTGATCTTCCCCATGTCGATCGCCCTGTTCCTGCTGGGCGCCCGTCTATACCGCGCCGGCGTCTTCCTGCCCGAGGGCGCGCGAATCCGCAAGCGGCTCATGATCATCGGTTTCGCCGTCGCCGCACCCCTGGACTTGGCGCTGGGCATGATCGGCGGGGATCTCATCGTGTTCACCCGCTACGGCCTGGCCCCGTTCGTCGCCATGGGCATCCTGGCCCTGGTCGCCGAGCTGTACGTCCGCCGCCCGGCCCCGGGTCTGGTCGGCCGCCGCTTCGCCGAGGTCGGCCGGATGGCACTGAGCTGCTACATCCTGCAGAACCTGGTCGCGGGCGCCATCTGCTACGGCTGGGGTCTGGGCTTGGCCGAACTGGTCTCCCCGAACGCCCGAGTCCCGTTCACCGTCGGGGTCTACCTGCTGGTGTCGGCGCTCATGCTGGTCTTCGCGCACCTGTGGCTGCGCCGTTTCGAGCGCGGCCCGGTCGAATGGCTGTGGAACGCGAGCTATCGCGCGCTCACCGAACGCCGTCAGCCCGCCGCGGCCTGAGCTCCCGCCCGGGCGATCACCTCGGCCACCACGCTGTCGCGTGAGAGCGGCACGTCCAGGCTGCGGGCGTTGCCCTCGATGAGCGCCAGCACCGATTCGGTGAGGATCCCCTCGACCTGCTCGGAGGTCAGGGTGTCGTCCGAGCGCCAGCTGTTGACGACCCCGTCGACGAACCCGACCATGCCGAATGCCATGGGCCGCGCCCGATTCCGGTCCAGCCCGAAGCGCGCCAGGATATCGGCGAACAGATCCGCCAGCTGCCCGCCGATCCGGTCCCGCGCACCCGCGAGCGCACTCGACGACACGTGCTGCGGGTCGGCCGCGGTGAGGAAACGGTGCAGATTGGGACGCCGTTCCACCCAGCCGACATAGGTCCCGACGGCCCCGCGCACGGCATCGCGCACGGTCCCGTCCGGTCGTAGTCGCGGCAGCAGTTCGGCCAGCAGCTGTTCGAGGATGTGGCGGCGGATGGCCTCGTCCAGATCGGCGCGGCCGTCGAAATGCCGGTACACCACCGGGCGCGGCACATGCAGCCGATCGGCGATCTGCTGCACCGAGATCTCGATGCCGTTCTCCTCGATCACGGCGGTGGCGGCATCGAGCATGTCGGCCCGCCGCCGCGCTTTGTGCCCGTTCCAGCGGGTACTGCGGCCGTCCTCGGCCTGGTTCTGCTTTCTCGCGCTGGTCCCGGTCACGCCGCTCACGATACCCATCCGATCGTTGACCGATACACGGTGTACCACTAATCTGAGTGTAACAGCTTGTATCAGTTATCGAGCGAGGAGCTGTCATGGGCGACAACGCCGTCACCGCCGACACCACTGCCGCACTACTGCCCCGCGAATCCTTCGCCCAGCGCCTGCTGCAGGGTTCGGTGAAGAAGTCCTACGACCCCGTGGTGGATCTGGACTGGGACGCACCCCTGGATCCGGACAAACTCTTCCTGCCCGCGGAGGTGATCTCGCTCTACGGCACCGCGCTGTGGGAGCAGATGACGCCCGAGCAGCGCCGCGAACTGTCCCGCCAGGAACTGGCGAACGTGCTCTCGGTGGGCATCTGGTTCGAGAACCTGCTCAATCGCCTGCTGCTGCGCGAGCTGATGGCCAGCGATCCGACCTCGCGGCACGCGCACTACACGCTCACCGAGATGGGCGACGAATGCCGGCACATGATGATGTTCGGCAAGCTCATCGACCGGGTGGAGGCCCGCCCGTATTGGCCGAATCGCTATGAGCGCCTGACCATCAGCGCGTTGCAGCTGTTCCTGCGCGGGTCGATGGTGTGGGTGGGCGCGCTGGTCGGCGAGGAGATCTTCGACGCGATCCAGCGCCGCACCCTCGACGATCCGCAATTGCAGCCGGTGGTGGCGCGGGCCATGCGCATTCACGTGACCGAGGAGGCGCGGCACATCGGTTTCGCGCGTGACGCGCTGGCGCGGCGGGTGCCGACCATGTCGAAATCCGAACTGGCGTATACGCGCTTGTGTGTGGCGGTGGCCGCGCCGCTGTTCGTGCATCTGATGACGAACTGGCACATGTACAGCCGGGCCGGGATCGAGGACGGGCGTGCGGCCCGCCGGATCGCGCGAAGCAATCCGCACGCGCAGCGCACGCTCGGCACGGGCGCGGCGAATCTCGGTGCGTTCCTGGAGAAGCAGGGGCTGATCGGGCCGCTCGGCAAGCGGATCTGGCGGCGGCGGGGGCTGCTGTGAGGTTCCGGCGGCGGGAGCGTGCCCGCGATCGGAGCCGCAGCGCCTTGCGCGGGCGGGGTACCGGCGACGGCACCGCCGCGGGGGCGCTGGAACCTGAACCCGCGCCGGAATATTCGGGCCCGGCGCTGCTCGACGCACCGGGACTGGAGCTGTCGGTCACGGTGGCGCTGAGCGGTCATCTGGACCCGACAGACGGCCATTTTCATTGGTACGGGCGGATTTCCGCCCCGGAAACGGCGGATCTGCCCGATCCCGGGCGGGGTCAGATCTTTCTCACCCTGCCCGGCGGCACCCCGGTCGCCGGTCGGCTCCAGGAGCGTGATCCGTGGGGCAATCTGCGAGTCACCGGGATCGGCGCGCCACCGTTCCCCTTGGCCGAGGACGATATTCCGGCCTGATCGCAGGCCTCAGTCGAGCCCGATCAGGTCGGCCATCGCCTCGACGGCGTAGTCGAAGAACGGTTCGGCCGGATCCATGCTCCCCACCAGCTGGCCGAACAGTTCGAAGCTCACCGCGCCGAACAGCTGCGTCCAGGCGATGACGAGGCGCACCACCACCGCGTCCGGTACGCCGGGCGCGAGTTCTTTCGCCACCCCGGCGGCCTGCGCGGCGAGGCGCTCGTCGAGCGTCTCGGACCGCTGGGTCAATTGCCCGCTCTCCCAGGCTCGATGGACGATTCCGAGCACCGTGACCGGCACCCGGGAGGCGTGCGCGATGGTGGCTTGCGGCGCTTGATATCCCGGTACGGGCGAGCCGTACACCAGCGCGTATTCGTGCGGGTGCGCGATCGCCCAGTTCCGTACCGCGTGCGCCACCGCCCGCCATTGCGCGCGCGGTGAATCCGCCTGCGCCGCCGCGGCTTCCACGGCCCCGCCGATGGCGTCATACGCCTCGATGATCAGCGCGGTCAGCAGCTCGTCGCGGCTCGGGAAGTACCGGTACAGCGCCGAGGACACCATTCCCAGCTCGCGTGCGATGGCCCGCAGCGACAGTCCGGGCGCGCCGCTGTCGGCCAGTTGCCGGCGTGCGGCGTCGGTGATCTCGCGGGTGATCTCGGCCCGGGCACGCTCCCGGGCGGTCCTGGTGACGCTCATGCGAACAGTGTGCCACATTCCGGATCATCGAAAACTTTCGAGAGCACTGCTCTTGACACGACAGAACCGACGCGTGCACACTGGTCACATCAGAGAGCACTGCTCTCGAATCGGATTCACGAGGAGAACGTCATGGACGCCCACACCGCCGCCACCCGCAATATCGCCCCCACCGGCATCGAGCCGGTCATGAACTGCATGTTCAACCTGCTGCCCAAGCTCGGCATCAGCATTGCCGGTTCCCGGCTGCTGGCGGTGCGCGGCCGCAAGAGCGGCGAATGGCGCACCACCATGGTGAACGTCCTGACCGCCGAGGACGGCACCCGCTACCTCGTCGCCCCGCGCGGTCACACCCAATGGGTCCGCAACCTGCGCGTCGCCGGTTCGGGCGAACTGCGCCTGGGCCGCAAGGCCGAACCGTTCACCGCCGTCGAGGTCGCCGACGCCGACAAGGTGCCCGTGCTGCGCGACTACCTGAAGCGCTGGGGCTGGGAGGTCGGCAAGTTCTTCGAGGGCATCACAAAGAACGCCACCGACGCCGAACTGGCCGATATCGCGCCCGGCTTCCCCGTCTTTCGCATCGCGTGAACAAGATCAGTGGCACACCAGCACGGACAAATCGGGCGACACCCTGCGCTGGTGTGCCACTCGTTCAGCGCAGGGTGTCGAGGGATTCGTCGTCGCGGACGATGCGGGCCTTGCCGTCGGCGGTCAGGACGATGGGGCGCTGGATGAGGCGCGGGTGGGTGGCGAGGGCGTCGATCCAGCGGTCACGGTCGGCGGGGGTCTTGCCCCACGCGCTGACGCCCAGTTCCTTGGCTTCGGCCTCGGCGGTGCGGGTGATCTGCCAGGGTTCGAGGCCGAGTTTGCCCAGGACAGCGCGGATTTCGGCGGCGGTCGGCGGGTTGTCGAGGTAGCGGCGTTCGACATAGTCGGCACCGGTCTCGTCCAGCACCGCTTTGGCCGTGCGGCTCTTGGAGCACTTGGGGTTGTGCCAGATTTCGGTTACTTCGGATGCCATAGCCGCAGCCTAGGCGGTCGCCCGCGGGCGGCCGCGTTCAGAGCCAGTCGACATGCCAGTGGTAGGGGCGCATCCAGTAGAGGCCGGCTTCGGGGATCGGACCGGCCCAGCGCTGCGCGGCTTGTTCGTAATGCCAGCGGTATTCGGGCGCGGGTTCGCCCTCGTGGATTTCGCGCAGATGGCGACGCCAGGTGTTGAGCATCGGCGGAACCGCCATCGGATCCTGCCCCGACGCCCAATCCACGCACCGCCCCATGAGGGTGTCGACCGCGTGATTGGCCGCATTGCGATCCCCGGTACTCAGCGAATGCAGATACGCGGCAACCAGGTTGTAGGCGATCCCGTCGTGCACGGACGTCTGCCCGTTCTCCAGCGCCCAGATCCCCAGATGCGTCGGCCCCTGCTCGTCGATCCACACCTCGTGCGCCTCGGCCACCCGATTGTCGAAGATCAGCGACATCAGCAGCCCCAGCACCGCTTTCCCCACGATCAGCGGATCCGGCTTCCCACTCGCCATCGAATCATCGATCAGCGCACGATAAGCCGCCGCCGCGATCCCCGGCCGCTGCGCATCCAGCAGCGCGTCCGCCGTCTCCCCACCGGCCACCATCTCCGCCGGCGGCTGCGCATGCGGCGTGGCACTCTCCGGATCACTCCCCGAAACCCGCAGGTACTGGGTCGCATTCGCATCCGCCGGCGACGGCGCGTACGTTCCGGCCAACGGCGGCGGCATCGCGCCAGGCCCCGTGAACGGCGGCCCGCTCGGCGGCGGACCCCCGAAAGGACTTGTGCCGGCGGGCGGAACAGCGACCGGCCCTGCTGTGGGCATAGCGACGGTGGGCGGCGTACCCGCCGGTCCCTGGAACGGAATCGCCACGGTCGGTGGCGCACCGAAAGGGTCATCAGCCGATCCCGGTGCGGCGAACGGTCCTTGGGACTGCGGGAGGCCGACCGGACCTGAACCGGGCGGCGTTGTCGCGGTTCCCGGGAAGGGAATCACGATCGCGGACTGCGACTGCGCACCGAACGGATCCGCGGCAGCCTGCGGCTCCACCGCGGCGAACCGATCCACAGGTTCGGAAGGATTCGCGGGCACAGGAGAATTCACGGCGGCGAATGGATCGGCCTGAGCGGGCAAATCCGCAGGTGAGTGTCCATTCGCGGCAGCGAAAGCGTCAATGGAGGCAGGCGAATCCGACGGGGCGAAAGGATCCGCGGCAGCGAGCGGGTCGCCCGGGGCGAAGGGATCCGGGGCGCCGAGCGCGGCCGGTGGTGTGGCGTTGACGGCGGCGGCGTGGTCGAGGTATTCGAGTGCTACACGGGCGAATTCGATGTCGTGGCTGGTGAGCCAGGCGCGGCCGGAGCGTAGGAGGTCGATGAGGTCGGGGCCGGCGCCGTTTTCGATGGCGGCGCAGACGCCGTAGTAGCCGTAGGCGCGGTATTCGTCGTAGCCGTCGCCTTCGGCGACCAGGAGGCGGGCGTAGCGGCTGGCCAGGTCGTGGCGTTCGATATCGCCGAGCAGGGTGCAGGCGGTCATGGCGGCCATCAGGACTTCGCCGTGATCGGCGTGGGCGCGGCGTAGTTCGATGCAGCGGTCGGCCATGGTGACGGCGCTGTCGGCGCGGTCGAGCTGGGTGGCGGCCTCCACGGCCATGGAGTACATGCTGGCCATGGTGGCGGGCGGGATGTCGGCGGGGAAGCGGGCGGGGCCCTGTTCGGCGATCCGCAGGGCCTGCTCGAATTCGCCTGCGGCGAAGGCGGACCGGAAGCGGTAGGAGACGATCCAGCCGTAGTCCTTGGGGTCCGGTGGCGCGGTGAGCCCGTCGTCGAATGCCGTCAGCCTGGCCAGCGCGTCCGGTGCGCGACCCGCGTCCAGCATGCCGCTCGCCTCGTTCATCACCTCGACGAACGCATTTCGATCCACAGCCTCCACGCCTTCCCACATCATTCAGGCCCGGATCGTATGGCGCGCTGCCAGACCGCCGGGCCCAGTGAGGGCAAGGTCATAGTTTGGAAACCCGCGGTATGACCGCGGGCCCGCCGATAATGCCCCGCCCCAACGTAATTGCACCTTACCGGCGTCCGCCAGGGTGCTGCCAACGAGTGGGTCTGCGTGTTGCGTTCGCCGGTGGCGTGGGGTTCGGGCCGCGCCACCGGTGTGCGTGCGCAACGGTTTTCAGCCCGGCACCTTGTCCAGGAAGCCCTGCACGCGGCTGATCCGCCCAGCGGCGAGGGTGATCACGTCGAAGCCGATCACCAGGGGTTCGTCGGCGCCGGGTGCGCCGAGGGTCCAGGTGAATCGGGCGATGTCGTGGTGCCCGTCGACCGGCCCGAGCCCGAATTGCAGTCCGGCGAACTGGGCTTGCGCGCCGGCCACCATCGAGTCGATGGCGTCGGTGCCGGACAGCTGGGCCAGCGGGTCGGTGAATTCGGCGTCGGCCGTGTACAACTCGTCGATCAGCGCTTTGCGCTTGCCGGCGTCCTGCTCGTTCCAGGTGTCGATGTAGCGCTGGGCAATGTTCTCGTATTCGCTCATGTACCAAGCATCTTCGCCGCGGCGCACGGAAGCGATTACGCGTCGGGTAAAGCTTCCGGAGACGACCGTCACAGCCAGTCGATGACCCAGCGCGAGGGGTGTGACCAGTACAGCGGCCCCAGCGGCGCGGTGTATCCGAGCCGCTGTTCGGCCGCTTCGACCTGCGCGAACACCTGCGGCGGCGGGGCGTCGTCGTAGATCTCGGTGAGATGGCGCCGCCAGTTGGTCAGCATGCGCACCACCACCTCGGGTTCGCGCGCGACGGCGTAGTCGGTGCAGTTCGCCATGATGGTGTCCACGGCCCGGGTCGCGGCGGCCTTGTCCCCCGAGGACAGCGAGTGCAGGTACGCCTCGATCAGCCGGTAGCCGATGAGGTCGTGCGCCGAGGTCTGGCCCTGCTCCAGCGCCAGTGTGCCGATCTTGGTGCCGGGCCCGTCGTCCACCCACACTTCGAACGCTTCGCGCACCCGATTGTCGAAGATCAGCGCCTGCAACAGCCCGAGCAGTGATTTGCCCATGATGAGCAGATCCGGCCGGCCGGTGGCAAGCGCGTCGGCGATGAGCGCCCGGTAGGCCGTCTCGGCCCGCGCCGGTTGTCCCGCCGCGAGGAGCTCGTCGGCGTATTCCCCGGCCGCGCACTGCTCGGCCGGTGGCTGCTGCGCCATCGGAGCCGCCTGCGGGCCCTGTCCGGGCGCGAACCGCACCCCGCTGACCCGGTCGACCGCCTCGGCCCGCTCCCGCAACGCCGGGAAGCTCTCGATGAACCCCAGCGCCGCCTGCGCCTGCTGATTCTCGGTCCCCCGCAACCATTCCCGGCCTGCCAGCAACATGTCCATCGCCTCGGGATCGGGCTGCTCGGCCACCAGCTCGCACAGCTGCTGATACCCGTGCGCCCGGTACCGCTCGAACCCCTCCGCCGCGTTCACCAGCAGCATCGAGTACCCCCGCGCCAGGTCGCGCCGCCCGATCCGCCCCAGCAGCGTCCCGGCCGTCATGGCCGCCATCAGCACTTCCTCGCGCTGATTCTGGCTGCGGCGCAGCTCGATACACCGATCCGCCATCCGCACCACCGCATCCGGCTGCCCGAGCCGCGCGGCCGCTTCCATGGCCTCGGAGTACATCGTCCCCACCACCGGCGCGGGCACATCGGCCGGGAACCGTTCGGGTCCGTGCTCGGCCAGCCGCAGCGCCCGCGCGTAATCCCCGGTCTCGAACGCGCCCCGGAACCGGTAGTAGTGGATCCACCCGTAATCCTCGGGCGGCAGCGGCGATTCCAGCCCCGCGTCATAGGCGTCGAGCAGCGCCAGCGCTTCCGCCGCGCGCCCGGCCTGCAGCAGTTGCGTCGACTCCGTCATGACGGCGACGAACTTCTCGCGATCCACCCGTGCACTCCCCTCCGGTCGAACCACGGAGTCTAGGGCACGACCGGATCGGCGGGCGATCTACACGTCGAAGTACAGCTCGAATTCGTAGGGGTGCGGGCGCAGGTTGATTTCCGCGATTTCGGTGTCGCGCTTGATCCGGATCCAGGTGTCGATCAGGTCCTCGGTGAAAACGCCGCCCTGGGTGAGGTATTCGTGGTCGGCTTCGAGCCGGTCGATGACGGCGTCCAGGCTGCCGGGAGTCTGGGTGACCTCGGCCGATTCCTCGGGGGTGAGTTCGTAGAGGTCCTTGTCGATGGGGATGGCGGGCTCGATTTTGTTCATGATGCCGTCGAGTCCGGCCATCATCATCGCGGCGAAGGACAGGTAGGGGTTGCCGGAGGAGTCCGGGCAGCGGAATTCCAGCCGTTTGGCGTACGGGTTCGCGCCGGTTACCGGGATGCGCACCGCGGCGGATCGATTGCGCTGGGAGTAGACGAGATTCACCGGCGCTTCGTACCCGGGCACGAGGCGTTTGTAGGAATTCACCGTGGGATTGGTGAAGGCCAGCAGCGACGGCGCGTGATGCAGCAGCCCGCCGATATAGTGGCGCGCCAGATCGGAGAGCCCCGCATAGCCGGCTTCGTCGTAGAACAGCGGCGTGCCGTCCTTCCACAACGATTGGTGCACATGCATTCCCGAACCGTTGTCGCCGAAAAGCGGTTTGGGCATGAAGGTCACGGTCTTGCCGGACTCCCAGGCGGTGTTCTTGATGATGTACTTGTAGAGCATCAGATCGTCGGCGGCGGCCAGCAGAGTATTGAATTTGTAATTGATTTCGGCCTGTCCGGCGGTTCCGACCTCGTGGTGGCCCTTCTCCAGTTCGAAGCCGGAGACCATGAGGTTGGTGCACATCCGGTCGCGCAGGTCCACATCGTGGTCGTAGGGCGCGACCGGGAAGTATCCACCCTTGGGGCGGATCTTGTAGCCGCGGTTGATGGTCCCGTCCGGGTTCAGCGCCGACCCGGTGTTCCAGTCCGCCGAGGCCGAATCCACCTCGTAGAACGCCTTGTTCATGCTGGTGTCGTAACGCACCGAATCGAAGATGTAGAACTCGGCCTCGGGCCCGAAGTAGGCGGTGTCGGCGAGTGCGGTGGAGCGCAGATATTCCTCGGCCTTGCGGGCCACATTGCGCGGATCGCGGCTGTAGGCCTCGCGGGTGTGCGGATCGTGCACGAAACAGTTGATGTTCAAGGTTTTCGCGGCGCGGAACGAATCCAGTTGCGCGGTGCGCAGATCCGGGAGCAGCAGCATATCGGATTCGTGAATGGCCTGGAATCCGCGCACCGACGAACCGTCGAAGGCGATGCCGTTGTCGACCAGATCGTCGCCGAACATACTTGCGGGAATGGAGAAGTGCTGTTGCACGCCGGGGACGTCACAGAACCGGATGTCGACGTACTCGACTTCCTCGGTGTCGATGTAGTCCTGCACTCCGCTGGTAGTAGGTGGGATCACTGTGGGGCTCCTCGTACAGCCGCACCGCTGCCCGATCGGACGGCCCGGTCGGGGTCCGGTGTCCTCTTCGTGCAATTCACGATACGTCCGACGCATGATCAAGATTCCCGAATCGGACCGGGCCACAGCCTTTGTCACTGTGCACAAATCGCCCCGGGCAGATCTTGCTGATTGCCACTTACCGCGAGCGGACTTTGTGCGGTGTGCTGTATGACACCACGGGGCCGTGGCGGCCCCGCCCACGCATGAGCCAGAGGTAGGTCGTGAGTTCATCCATGGCGGCGCAGCCCGCGCCCGCAGCGGCGGCACAGCCGGCGCCCCGCACCCTGTGCGAGGCGTTCCAGTCCAATGTGACCCGGTATCCGGATGCGGTCGCGCTGCGCACGCTGGGCGGGGCGGTGTCGATCACCTGGGGCGAGTACGGGCGGCGGGTGCGGGCCATCGCGACCGGGCTGGCGGCGCTGGGCATCGGCGCCGGGGACACCGTGGCGCTCATGATGACCAACCGGCCGGAGTTCCATCTGGTCGATACCGGCGTGCTGCACACCGGGGCCACGCCGTTCTCGGTGTACAACACCAATCCGGTGGATCTGCTGGTCTACCAGTACGGCAATGCGGGCAACAAGGCGGTGATCTGCGAGCAGCAGTTCGCGCCGCAGGTGCTGGCGGCGGTGGAAAAGGCGGCGGCGCAGGGCATCACGGTCGAGCACGTGATCTGCGTGGACGGCGCGCCGGAGGGCACCGTGCCGCTGGCCGAGATCGAGGCGACCGAAGCCGCGGACTTCGATTTCGACGCGACGTGGCGCGCGGTCGATCCGCAGAGCGTGCTCACCATCGTCTACACCTCCGGCACCACCGGCCCGCCCAAGGGCGTCGAGCTCACCCACGTGAACTTCCTCGAAAACGCCCGCGTGGTGGACGAATTCGGCGGCGGCACCCCGGCCGATCGCGTGGTGTCCTACCTGCCCGACGCGCACGCCGCCAATCGCTGGGTGGCGCACTATCTTTCGCTGATCTCCGGCGGCCAGATCACCACCAGCCCCGATCTCAAGCAGGTCGCCGCCGCGCTGATCGAGGTCCGGCCGACGGTGTTCCTCGGGGTGCCGCGTGTGTGGGTGAAAGTCAAAGCGGCCCTGGAAGAGCGGCTCGCGGGCGAGAGCCCGGTCAAACGGAAGCTGGTGGGCTGGGCCGTCGCGACCGGCCGTGCCCGCGCCCGCGCGGTCTCCGACGGCCGCGCTCAGGGTGTGCTCGACAAGGTGCAGTACCGCGTGGCCGATCGCCTGGTGCTCGCGTCCATCCGCGCCCGTCTGGGCCTGGACCAGGTGCGCATCGCCGTGACCGGGTCCGCGCCGATCCCCAAGGACACGCACGAGTTCTTCCTGGGTCTGGGTCTGCCGTTGTGCGAGGGGTACGGCATGACCGAATGCACCGCGGCGGCGACGCTGGGCCGCCCGGACCGCATCAAGATCGGGACGGTGGGCACGCCGGTACCGGGCGCACAAGTCCGCATCGCCGAGGACGGGGAGGTCCTGGTGCGCGGGCGCATGGTCATGCGCGGCTACCGCAATGCCCCCGACAAGACGGCCGAGGCCGTGGACGCCGACGGCTGGCTGCACACCGGCGATATCGGCGAACTGGACGCCGAGGGGTTCCTGAAGATCGTCGATCGCAAGAAGGAACTCATCATCAGCGCGCACGGCAAGAACATGTCGCCGACCAATATCGAGAACACCGTCACCGAGAGCACGCCCCTCGCGGGCACGGTGGTGGCGATCGGCGAGGCCCGCCAATACAACACCGCGCTCATCCTGCTGGATCCGGATCTGGCCGCCGCCTTCGCCGAACGCCATCAGCTACCGGACCGCAGCATTGCCGCCCTGGCCGCCGACCCGACCGTGCTGAAAGCCCTGCAAGAGGGCATCGATGCGGCCAATGCCAAGCTCTCGCGGGTGGAACAGATCAAGAAGTTCGCGGTGCTGCCCGAGGTGTGGAATCCGGGATCGGATTGCCTCACGGCCACCGGCAAACTCAGGCGCAAACCCATAGCTATTGCCTATGCGGATACTATCGAGGCGCTGTACAGGTAGTAGGAGAGTTGATGCAGGCACGAACCCGGGACCGGGCGCTCGAGGAGCTGTACCGGCGTGCGGTCGTGGTGCGGGACGAATTCACCAGCGTGCTGCCGCCCTACCGCACCCTGCCGCAGCGATTGGTGGAGAGCGGATTCGAACGCGGCATCAAGCTGAACGTCGAGCTCTACTTCGACTATGTGCGCAGCGGCGTGACCCCCTCCCACGACGACACCCGCGAATTGGTGGAGATCGCGCTGGGCCGGGTGCGCGACGGCGAACCCCTGGAAGAGGTGCTGGGCCGCTACCGCTACGGCGCGGAATTCATCTGGACCCGCCTGCGGGTCGCGGCCGACGAGACCGAACGCGAACTGCTCACCGACGCCGCGCTCTCGCTGCTGCAATACGTGACGCTGGTGACCGAGCGCATCGCGACCGCCTGCCTGCAACGGGCGCACGATCCGCGCTGGGAACTCCTCGACCGCCGCCGGGCCATCGCCGATGCGCTGCTCACCGGGCGCGATCCGATCGAATGGGCCGAGGAACCGGCCATCGCGGTCCCGGACGCGGTGCTCATCGCGGTGTTCCGGCTCGGGGGCGGGCGCGGCACCGACACCAGCGAGCTGCGCCATCGCATCGAAGCGATTCCCGGGGTGTTCCTGCGCCTGGACAGCGGCGGCTGGACCGCGCTGCTGCCGCTGCAACCCGGCGACGACGGCACCGCCACCACCGCCGCGCTCGCCGCCCGTCTGCCCGCTGCCGCGCCCGGGCAACCCGAGCGGCCCGCGCCGTTCTGGGTCGGCGTCACCGCGGCCCCCACCCGCGCGGCGATTCCCGAACAGTTCGCCGAGGCCCGCATGCTCGCCGAACTCGGCCGCTGCCTGGATCGTTCGCAGATCGTGTGCCGGCGCGCCGATCTGATGTTCGAGTACACGGTCGCCGCGGGCGGTCCGGCGCGGGCCGGGCTGGCGGCGGTGCTGGCCCCGCTGGACACCCAGCCGCTGCTGGCCGAAACCCTGGAAGTGTTCGTGGACACCGGATTCAACCAGCTGGCCACCGCGCGGCTGCTCACCATCCACCGCAATACGGTCACCTACCGGCTGGCCCGCGTGCACGAACTCACCGGCCTGGACCCGCATCGCCCCACCGATGCCATGACGCTGTCGGCGGCCCGCATCGCCCGCCGGCTCGAGGCCGCGTCCTTCACGCCGTAGCCCGTTAGGCAAGTGCACAATTCGCTCGCGTGCAGTCTTGGCGATTGCCGATAGCGGCACGCCAGGGCTGTGCGGTGTGCTGAATCCCGACGACGAGGTCGGCACGCGACGCCGTGAGAACGGTTGTGCGCGGCGGCCTCCCGACCGATCCGCAGAGGTAGAACTTGAGAAGCAAGCCCAGGCCGCCGCGTCGCTGCCGAGTCGCGCCACTGGCGATCGCCGGATTCTCCGTGCTCGCCCTGACCGTGTCGGGCACCACGTCCGCCCACGGCGCGCCGGTGTTCGGTCCGGTGCCGGACGCGCCCGCGAATTTCGGCCTGCCCGCCGGCTACCAGCCCACGCCCGCCAAATACGGGGTGGAATATCAGCTGGGACAGGTGGTTTCGCTCTCCGACGGCACCCAGTTGCAGACCGAGGTGCGGTATCCGACCGATCCGGCGACGGGGCAGCGGGCGGCCGGGGAATTCCCGGTGGTCGTCAACTTCACCACCTACGGCGCGGTCACCAGCGCGCTCACCGCCGCGATCACCAGCGTCATCGACGAACTGCACATTCAGCTGCCGGATCAGCTGAAGGACGCCCGCCGCATCATCAATCAGGCCACCTCCATGCAGGACGTGCTGGTGCGGCACGGCTATATCGAGGTGACCGCGGACGTGCGCGGCACCGGCGGTTCCACCGGGGCGTGGAGCCCGGCGTCCAAGCAGGACGGCAAAGACGGTGCGGAGCTGGTGGATTGGGCGGCCAAGCTGCCCGGATCCAATGGCAAGGTCGGCATGTACGGGTATTCGTTCCCGGGTCTGTCGGCCATGCGCACCGCCGAAACCGTGGGCCCCGGTTCGCCGTTGAAGGCGATCGTGCCGTACGCGGTGCCCAACAACATCTTCGACGAGGTGCTCAATCAGGACGGCATGATGAGCCCGCTGCTGCTCACCGTCATCTCGCTCATGGTGCCGTACATGAGCCTGATCGGGCCGTTCCTGAGCGCGACGGTGACGCCGCAGCTGTTCCTGAAGTCGCTCGGTGATCACCTGGCGGCGCTGGTGGGTCAGGACAGCACGGTGAAACTGCTGATCGACGCCTACACCGGTGGCCGCACCGCCTACGACAACGAGTTCTGGCAGGATCGCCGGTTCGAGACCGGGCTGCGAAATCTGGTCGACAACGGCATCGCCATGTATCAGGTCGACGGGTGGTGGGATCTGTATCAGGAAGGCGCGGTGCGCAATTACGCGCAGTTGCAGAACCTGGCCGCCGGGCGCGACCAGTTCGGGCCGATGGCCGCCGATCAGAAAGCCGACGGCCGCTACCAATTGCTCATGGGCCCTTGGTATCACGTCGGCCTGGGCGTGGGCCCGGGGTCGCGGATGGACACCGATCAGATCACCCTGGCCTGGTTCGACCGGTGGCTCAAGGACATCGACAACGGCGTGGACAAGACCGACAAGCCGCTGCACGTGATCGATGCCGGCAATCACGCCGCCGATACCGCCCGCTACCCGTTCGAGCAGGCCGCCGTGCAGCAGCGCTGGTTCGACGGCGACCGCCTGACCGCGGCCCCGCCCGGCCCCGCGGACGCCTCGGATCACCTGGCGTACACCGGAATCGACAATATCTGCAATCGCGAGACGCTCGGCCAATACACGGCGGGCCTGCTGGACTTCGTGTTCCGGGTCTTCACCATCTCCAATCCGTGCACCGAATGGGTGCAGGGGCCGACCGCCGGGCTGAAGTACACCATGGATCCGGTGACCGAGCCGACCATGCTGGCCGGGCCGTCGAGCGTCTCGCTCTACACCTCCTCCACCGGCACCGATGCCGCCTTCCAGGTGTGGCTCGACGATGTGGCTCCCGACGGGACGGCCGTGAACATCACCGGCGGTGCGCAATTGGCGAGCCAGCGCACGCTGAACGAGCAGAAGACCTGGCGCAGCGCCGACGGCACCATCTATGCGCCCGAGCACACGGTGCTGAAGGAGAACGAGCAGCTGCTCGTTCCCGGTGACGTGGTGAAGCTGGACATCAAGCTGCGGCCCACCTTCTACCGGCTGGAGCCGGGCCACGCGCTGCGGCTGCGCATCACCAGCGGCACGTTCCCCTCGACCATTCCCAATCCCGCGGATCTGGGCCGCCTGCTGGGCACTTCGCAGCAGATCCAGCGGAATGCGGTGTACCCGTCCAGTCTGGTGGTCCCACTGGCCCCGGCGGGCGAGTTCACCCACTG
>NZ_BDCD01000007.1 GCF_001613325.1 Nocardia yamanashiensis NBRC 100130
ACCCCCGGGAAATTGTCTCAGACAATTCATTGACACCCGGGTGCGCGGCGGCACAAGCTGGACTCGACCCGATGGTCCGAGACAGGGAGTGCCGCAGTGTCGCCGCAGATTTCCGAACCCATCCAGCGCACCGTCCGCAGTGGCGAGGTCGAGCTCGCCGTCTACGAATACGGGGTGTTCGACGGCCCGACGCTGGTGCTGGTGCACGGCTGGCCCGATACGCACCGGCTGTGGGACAACCTGCTCCCCCGCTTCACCGATCGCTTCCATGTGGTCAGCTACGACGTGCGCGGGCACGGGGGCAGCACCGATCCGGGCGATCATCGCGAGTTCCGGATTCCGGAGCTGGCCAAGGATTTCTTCGCGGTCATCGATGCGGTGAGCCCGGATGCGCCGGTGCACGTGCTGGCGCACGACTGGGGTTCGGTGACGGTGTGGGATGCGGTGTGCGAACCGGACGCGGAGCTGCGGGTGGCCTCGTTCACTTCGGTGTCCGGGCCCAATCTCGATCATGCAGGCATTTGGGCGCGGCGGCGGTTCGCCCGGCCGACGCCGGGCAATCTGGCCGGACCGCTGTCGCAATTGGCTTCGGTCGCTTATCAATTCGCGTTCATGACGCCGGTGGTGCCGGGTGCGGTCATGCGGCTCGGTGGCGAGCGGATGTTCCGGCTCGGGTTGCGGCTGGCGCAGGGCACGCCCATGGATCGGGTGACGCTGGCCGAGACCTTCCCCGACGACGCCGCCAACGGGTTGCAGATCTATCGCGCCAATCTGGTGGTGGGCAAGGTGCTTTCGGCGCGGGAGCGGCGTACGAAGGTGCCGGTGCAGTTGATCGTGCCCGCCTACGATCCGGCGGTGCGGCCCGCGGTGTTCGACGATGAAGCCGAATGGACCGAGCGGCTGTGGCGGCGGGATCTGAAAGCCGGTCACTGGGTGCCGTATTCGCATCCCGAAGCGCTCGCCGGCGCGGCGATCCAGCTCATCGACGCGGTGTCGGGCCAGGAACCGGCGCGTGAGCTGCGGCGCGCGGAAGTGGGCCGTCCACGAGGCCGGGCATTCGAGGATCACCTGGTGGTGGTCACCGGTGCCGGATCGGGCATCGGCCGCGAAACCGCCCTCGCCTTCGCCCGCCTCGGCGCGGAGGTCGTGGTCTCCGATATCGACCCCGCCGCCGCACGCGAAACCGCCTCGCTCATCGCCGAATTCGACGGTCTCGCCTACCCGTACGCCCTCGATGTAGCGAATGAGGCCGCGGTCGAAGCCCACGCCGAGGAGGTCGCGGCCGTGCACGGAGTGCCCGATGTGGTGGTGAACAATGCCGGTGTCGCGCAGGCCGCCCCGTTCCTGCGCACACCCAGCGCCAGTTTCAAACGCGTCATCGACATCAACTTCTTCGGTGTCGTGCACGGTTCGCGCGCCTTCGGCAAGTTGATGGCCGAGCGTGGATGGGGCGGGCACATCGTGAACGTCTCCAGCATGGCCGCCTACACCCCGCAGCAGGGGTTCAGCGCATATTCGACCAGCAAGTCGGCGGTCTTCACCTTCTCCGATTGCCTGCGCGCGGAATTGGCGGCCGACGGTATCGGCGTGACCACCGTGTGCCCGGGGATCGTGCACACCAATATCGTGCGCACCACCGAGTTCTCGGGGGTGTCGGCCGAACAGCAGGACCGGCGGCAGCGGATCTTCGACCGGCTCTACCGGATGCGCAGTTATCCGCCGTCGAAGGTGGCCGGGGCGATAGTCGCTGCGGTGCAGCACAATCGGGCGGTGGTGCCGGTCACGCCGGAAGCCTGGGCCGCGTACTACGGCACCCGCCTGACCCCGCCGAGCCTGATGCGTTTCGGCATCGCCCGCGCCCGCCTGGCCTGAGCTGAGTGAACGCCGCGCAGGCCCCCTGCACCCACGCGGCGTCCCATCACACCGGATCGGTCAAAGATCCGGAGGTATCGGGTGATTCAGGTCCAGCACCAGGCGCTCGCCGTGGGGCGCCCGCGAGAGGCAGAGCAGCATGTCGCCCTGCGCGCGCTGGGCGGCATTGAGCACGGTGTCGCGGTGTTCGACGGTGCCCGACAGCACACGCACCTTGCAGGTGGTGCAGAAGCCCTGGCGGCAGGAGTAGGGCACCGCCGGTTCGGCCTCCGCTACCACCGACAGGGCGGTGCGATCGGCGGGGACGTCGAGAACTCTTCCGCCCCTGCCCAATTGGACGGTGAAGGGCGCGCCGTCGACGATCGGCGGCGGTGCGAAGCGCTCACAGTGCAACTCCACGTCCGGTGCGCCGGCCACGCGGGCCGCCACTACCTCGAGCAGCGCCGGTGGGCCGCAGACGTATACGGCCGCCGGCCCGTCGATATCCGGCACCAGCTCGGGCCCCGTGGGCAGCCCCGAGCGGTCGTCGGTGCGCACGGTGACCCGCGACCCGTACCGGCTGATCACGTCCAGAAACGGCAGCGAATTCCGGTGCCGCCCGGTATAGATCAGCGACCAGTCCAGCCCGGCCCGTTCTGCCGCGCGCATCATCCCGAGGATCGGCGTGATCCCGATGCCGCCGGCGACGAACCGCACCAGGTAGCGCGCCCCGGCCGATCGATTCCCGCCCGATCGATTCCCGCCTGACCCGGCCCCGCCGGACCCTGCCTCGCCAGGCTCGGCCCCGCCGGACCGGGCCCCATCGGACCCTGCCTCGCCAGGCTCGGCCCCGGCGGGCCCTGCCCTGCCAGGCTCGGCCCCGCCTGACCCGGCCCCACCGGACTCTGCCTTCACCGACCTCGGCACCGCGCTCTCGACCCTCCGCGACGGTCCGATCACGGTGAACGGGAAGGCGTTTCGCGGGCCGCGCACCCCGACCCGGGTACCGATCGCCAGCGCGTCGTGCAGTTCGACCGATCCACTCCCGCCCGCGATCCGCCGCACGGCGACGCGATAGTGGAACGGGTCGTCGCGGTCCCCGCACAGCGAGTACTGCCGGACCAGCCCCGAGGGCAGCACCAGATCCACGTGCGCGCCCGGCTGCCAGGGCCGCAGCGCCGCGCCGCGCGGGTGCGCGAAGACGAGGCTCACGACGTCGGCGTCCGCGGCCACTACTTGCCGATCCACCAGCACGAGTTCGCGGGTGCCGGTTCGCGGCGGTGCGAGCGGTGGCCGCCCGTGCGGTGACAGCCAGGCCAGCACCCGCGCCCCCGGTGCGATCAGTTTGTCCGCGACCATCAGCAGTGGATCGCGGCGCAATGGCGCCCAGAACGCGGGCGGCACACCGCGCCTGCGCATTTCGGCGATCCGGCCCTCGATGGTCTGCGGCTGGGGAGCCCGGGTCATGAAGCGTGCGCGATCTTGGCCGCAGGCGATTGCGCCAGATACGCGACGGCCTGCGCGGTATCGCCGGTGTCCTGCGGGTCGTAATCGGCCCGCACGAACGACGCGAAACCCCGCCCGATCAACCGCCAGCGTGGCAGCACGCCCCGCCGCATACCGCTGTTGACCTCCCGGACCACCCGCACCGGACCCATACTCGGCAGCGTCGGATCCTGCCGCACCAGCCACCACGCGATGGCGAGCAGCCCGACCGGCAACCCCACACTGACCCCGAGATAGATGGTCACCAAACGCGGCCGCCGCGCCCCGAAGTACCGCGCCACATTCCACGCCACACTGCGATGCTCGACCTCCTCGGCCCCGTGCCAGCGGAACAGATCGGTCAGCGCCGGGTCCGCGCCCAGCGCTTCGAAGTCCTGATTGAGCAGCCAGTCCCCGCCGATCGCGGTGAAATGCTCGATCCCGGCGATGGCCGCGAGCATCTGCACCACCACCCGGTGCCGCAGCGGTTCCGGCAGCGTATCCAGCCGGATGATGGCCCGGTCGAAGAGATATTCGGCCTCGGTCAGGATGGGTTCCGGGTCGATCCCGTGCCGTCGCAGGAATTCCCACGTCGCCTGATTGTGCGATTCGGCGTGCACGGCTTCCTGTCCCATGAAGCCGATCATCTGCTCGCGCAGTTCGTCGTCGGCGACATAGGGCAGCGCCCGCCGGAACATCTCCACGAATCCCCGCTCCCCCAGCGGCAGGATCAGGTTCAGCCCGGAAATGGCATGGGAGGCAACGGGTTCGCCCGGGATCCAGTGCAGCGGCGCCCGCCGGAAGTCGAATCGCACCGCGCGCGGGCGCAGCGCCACCGCGCCCACCTTCTCGTTCATGGTCCTCACCCCTTCGCCGCGGCCGCCGGACGGCCCCGTTGCCGCCCGCGTCCGCCACGGCGGATCGAGTCCCCTCCAGAGTATTACTGTCCCAGACAATTTCGCTACCATGGTCATCCACGGCATGACACACTGGGACGGTCGATCTTCCGGAGGTCACGAATGCCCGAACCGCGCCAGGGTGGATTGCGACGATTGCGCCGTCGCAGCGCGTCCGAGAACACCGGACAACCGCCGACTTCGCCGATCCTGCGAAACGCCAAGATGGCCACGCTGCCGGTGGCGTATGCCGCGCGCAAGGCCGGGGGTCTGGGCCGGCGCGCGACCGGGATCGCCAAAGCTCAGGTGGATCTGGATATCCAGGCGCGCACCGCCCAGCACATGTTCGAGGTGCTCGGCGAGCTCAAAGGTTGCGCGGCCAAGTTCGGGCAGTTGCTGGCGCTCTACGAACTCGCGCTGCCGCCCGAGCTGGGTGCGCCCTATCGGGAAGCGCTGAGCCAGCTGCAGGATTCGGCCCCGGCCATGCTGCCCGCCGCCGTCGATCAAGCCATGGCCGCCCAGCTCGGCCCGGACTGGCGGGAGCTGTTCGCCGACTTCGATTTCCGGGCCACCGCCGCCGCCTCGGTCGGGCAGGTGCATCGCGCGACCTGGCACGACGGGCGCAAGGTGGCGGTGAAGCTGATGTATCCGGGGGCGCGGGAGTCGGTGCGCTCGGATCTGGCGCAGATCCGGCGCATGGCGCCGCTGGCGACCATCTTCGTGCCCGGCGCGGACGTGAACTCGGTGGCCGAGGCCTTCGTCGCCTGCATCGACGACGAACTCGACTACGCCCGGGAAGCCGAGACCCAGCGCGTCTTCGCCGACGCCTTCGCCGACGATCCGGACTTCGTGGTGCCGCAGGTGGTGCATCAGCAGGGCGATGTGGTGATCAGCGAATGGCTGGACGGGATTCCGCTGGGCCGGGTGATCGCCACCGGCGCGCAGGCCGAACGCGATCGGGTCGGCATGCTGGTGCTGCGGTTCGTCATGAGCTCGTTCACCCGCACCGGGCTCATCTACACCGACACCCATCCCGGGAATTTCCGGATCATGCGGGACGGGCGGCTGGGCATCGTGGACTACGGGGCGTGCTCGCCGTTCCCCGACCACTTCCCGCACCTGTTCGCCGAGCTGGCCGATTGCCTGTTCAACGGCACGCACGCCGAACTGGACGCGGCGCTGCGCCGGCACGGCTTCCTGGAGGCGGACCGGGAATTCGATATCGAGGCGTTCGTCGCGCTGCTGGAGCCGATCAGCGCGCTCATGTTCCCGCGCACCGTGCACCTGACCACGCCGTGGTTGCGCGAGCAGGTCAAGCGCGCCACCTCGCTGCGATTGACGAATGTGGCGCGGCAGCTCACCACGCCCGCCGAGTTCACCCCGCTCGGGCGCACGCTGCTCACCACCATCGGGGTGCTGTGCCAGCTGAATGCCGAGGGGGCGTTCCGGGACGAATTGTTCGTCTACTGCCCCGAATTGGCGGGGGTGTACGAGCGTTTCCTGTTGCGTGAGGGCGCCGCTACAGGTGCATCCACTTCGGCCACAGCTGGTCCCACGCTTGTTTCCGTCCCGTGCACTTCCAGATGGTGACGTCCTGGGTATTGCCGGGGAATCCGATGCGGGTGTTCACCTTGCCGACCGGATCGACGTGCTCGAACTGGGTGCGCAGGACGGCTTCGTAGCCGCCGACGGCGATCACGGCGGTGGCGTCGTCGGGCGGGGTGCCGAAGTAGCCGAAGCCGCGGCTGGGGCTGTAGATGGGCGGGAGCTGGTCGCGGCCCATCTGGTCGAGAGCGGCTGCCTGCCAATAGGTGTCGGTGAGGATGATCGCGTGGTCTTTCTCGGCCCTGGGTAGCGCGGCGTAGACGCGGATGACCTCGTCGGTGAGGTCGTGCCAGCCGAAGGAGCCGTAGACGCCGATATTGATGGCGGCCTCGGCGTCGTCCTTGTACGGCTGGATCGAATCGGCCGAGCGCCAGGGAGTGGCGTAGAGCACGAAACCCGTTGCGCCGAGGGCCAATACGGCGGTGGCGGCGATCAGGGTGCGACGCCAGATCGGTTGCAGGCGTTCGGCGGTGGTGACCAGGCCGACCGCGCCGGCGGCGATCATGACCGCGTACATGCCGGCCGCGTAGTAGATGCGGCCGCCGGTGACCAGGAACGCCACGTACAGCAGGATCAGGGTCGCGCCCAGGAATCGGTACGGGCGCAACGACTCCCACAGCAGCAGCACCCACAGGCCCCACAGCAGCAGGAGGGCGCCGAGGTAGCCGGCGAGGCTGACCGACATCGGCACGAACAGCAGGCGACCGCCCAGGATGTCCTGTTCGGCGCCGATCACCTTGCCCATCTCCAGCTGCGGCCAGTCATTGTGCGCTTGCCACAGCAGTTCCGGGATGGTCGCCAGCACCACCACGACCCCGCCCGCCCACAGCAGCGGGCGGCGCACCAGCTCCCGGGGACCGAAAACCAGGCTGCTCACCGCGACCGCGATCCAGAAGAACGGGATCAGCCATTTCACCTGCATGTCCACCGCGGTGACCAGGGCGGCCAGGAACAGCAGGCGGTCATCACGCGTGCGCACCCAGCGCACCACCAGCCAGGTGATGATCACCCACAGGGCGGTGTCGACGGCATTGGTGGTGAGCATGGTGCCCTGCAGCAGCAGGAACGGGGAACTGGCGTAGCCGAGCGCGGCCAGGGTCTGCGCCCAGCGGCCGCCGCCGAATTCGCGGGCGAGCATGGCGCACAGCACGATCGCGAGGACGGTCAGCAGCACCGAGGGCAGGCGCAGTACGAAGAACGAGCCCGGGGCGATGAGGTCCATGAACCGGGCCAGCAAAGGCAGCACCGGTCCCTGATCGGCGTAACCCCACGACGGTCGCCGGCCCGCTGCCAGGAAGTACAGCTCGTCGCCGAAGTATCCATACCGGGTCGCGGACAGCAGCAACACCACAGCAGCCGGTACCGCGACCGCGGCCACCGCGCGCCACGACATGGGCGGGCGATCCTCGGGGGCGGCGTGACGCCCGGATGATCGGGGCTGGGGCGGGCGATCGACCACGTCGGTCAACGATTCTGCTCCTCGACTGCGGGTACTGATCCGGTTACCAGCGAATCTACAGCGCGCGACCGTACCACCCGGTCCGCGAAACACCCCCGGCCATGCGCCCACCGCCCGCGCGTACCAACCGGCCTATAGTCGATGCCGTATCAGCCTGCCGTGCAACGCATTTCCGCGAAGGAGACCGGCATGTCCGAGCAAACCCCCGAAACCAACCCGTACGGCACGCCCACCACCAGTGGCCCCGAGCCCATCCGCTCCTACCAGAGCACCGTCAACAAGGTCGTCCGCACGCTGTTGCGCGTGCCCGTGCTGGGCCGCCAGGTCGGCAAACGCCTGGTCGTGCTGTACGTGACCGGCCGCAAGTCCGGGAAGGTCTACGACGTTCCCGTCGCCTACACCCGGCACGAGGGCGCGCTGCTGGTCGGCACCGCCAAGCATCCGTGGGTGCGCAATATCCGCAAGGACGTGCCGATCCAGATCTCGATGGGCGGCCCGAAGCTCACCGCCGACGCCGAGGTCTTCGAGGACGCCGAATCGGTGGTGCGGCTGTCGACGGTGATCGCCCTGGACAACAAGCAGTGGGCCAAATTCAACGGCATCGGCTTCGATGCGGCCGGTCAGCCCAATAGAGCCGACGCCTACCAAAGCTGGCAGCAGGGCGCCGTCATCATCAGCATCACCCCGCGCTGATCACGCGGCCTTGCGCGCCTGCACGTAGTACTCGACCTTCAAAGCGACCAGGAACTGCCGCACCAGCGGCGGCGCCCAGGACACCGCGGCATCCTGCCCGACGACGGGGTCGGTCAGGGTGATCGTCTTGCCGCGCGTCTCGAATTCGAACTTCCCCGCGGCCCGAATGTTCTTCACCCAGTCCACATCCCGCCCGTAGGTGAGCGCGATCCGGTATCCGCCGTCCCGCGCGAACACCGCCACCGGCACCCGATACACCTTCCCCGACTTGCGCCCCGTATGGATCACGATCCCGAACCCCGGCAGCACCCGCGCCGCCACCCCCAGCACCGGATTCGTCACCCGCTTGTTGATCCTGGCCAGCGCCTGCGGAAATGGCATGAGCTCGTCCTCTCCGACGAAAACTGTTGCGCCCCAGACGCTACGCCCCCGCACCCCGATCCGCCCGCTATCCCGCCGCGCCTCCCGCATAAGGTTCATCACAACGGGAAGGAGCCGCGAAGATGCCGGAATTGATCGCCGTCTACAACGCCGCAGGCAAAGAAGTAGGCGCCGCGGACCGTGCCGACGTCTACGCCCAGGGCCTCTGGCACGCCAGCGCCGGCGTCCTGGTCCGCTCCACCGACGGCAAACGCGTCTACGTCCACCGCCGCACCGACACCAAATCCGTCTTCGCCGGCATGCACGACTGCCTCGCCGGCGGCGTCCTGGCTCCCCACGAAGACCCCGCCGAAGCAGCGATCCGAGAACTCTCCGAAGAACTCGGCATCCACCTCCCACCCCACGCCGACCGCCCCCTCCCGGTCGCCAGCGCCTCCTGGGACGGCGAATGGCAAGGCCGCCCCATGCGCTGCCACCTCTTCGCCTACGAACTCCGCCACGACGGCCCCTTCACCCACCAACCCGAAGAAATCGCCGCCGGCTGGTGGTGGACCGACGAAGAACTCCGCTCCCACCTCGAAAACCCCACCTGGCCCTTCGTCCCCGACACCCGAACCCTCATCCCCGACCTGCTGCGCTGATCGGCGGCGGGACAGTAGGCAATTCGGTAAGCCAGGTCATCGTCTGATCCCACTCAATTACATTGGCTTACAAACGATCCCGTGCTCGAACAGTTGAAACAGCGATACACCATCGAACGATTCGGTTAGTACATCGCTGTTGTGTCGATGCAAAAAAGAGGGGGATCAACGTGATCGAGGTACCGGCAATCGTCGCCTATCTTGCCGGCGCGGCGGGACTTGCAGGGGGACGCTGGATAGACCGCCATTTCGATCTGGCGCTCAAAGCGCTCACCGATGCGGTCATCCGGAAGATCGGCGGCCAGTCTGTCTCGCAACTGCGAGACAACCCGGACAGCGTCCGGGCCCGCAACCAGGTCGCCGACGCGATCACCCGCGAGGCAGCAACCGATGAGAAGTTCGCCCAGGAACTGGCAGAAATCCAGCGAAAGCTCGACAACCTCGACGGACGAGCCTGGATCGCCCGATTCGACAACTCCACCCACATCGTGACCCAGTCCGTCGGAACCGGCCTCGCCGTCGGCAACGACTACACCCACAACGTCAACACCACCGTCGACGTCCCAGGCCCAGACGACCTCTCCAGAGCCCCAGCCTGGACCCGAACCCTCCTCTGGATCGGTTACGCCATCGCCTTCTTCGGCTTCTTCGTCATGATCGCCGCCATGAACCACGGCCCCTCCGACACCAGCGCCCAAACCGGTTTCGCCATCTTCGCCACCGGCGGCGTCCTCGTCGCCTTCGGCCAACTCGGCGCCCAAACCTCCAAACCAGGCCGCAGAGACCGGATATAGCCACGCCGATAACCCAATTGACACAGGGATATTCCACTGTGAGCATCGCGTGGTGGAGACGCTGCGAATTATCAAGGGGGATGCGACGTGTCCTCAGGCCAAGGGGCCGAAGGTCATTGCGCATGTTTGTAATGACCTAGGTGGATGGGGGAAGGGGTTCGTGCTGGCGGTGTCGAAGCGGTGGGCGGAGCCGGAGCGGGCCTATCGCGAGTGGCATCGTGGGCGGGCGGGGAACGCCCGAGGGGTCGCGGTCACGGTGTACGACTTCGACTGACCGATCCAGGGATGCAGCGAGCGGTTACTTCGACCGAAAGCTGTTGACTGCCCATACAATTCGGGGCATCGCGCATTTCTGAAACGCAAACACTTCGCATTAGTCGCGGATTAATCTGCCTACCGTCTACAACCGACGGACAGGTAGGGAATTCGCAATGACTCATGGAATGGGTTGGGCCGTCAAAGGACTCGTGTTGGCGGCGACGGTCGTCGCGCTGACGCCGTCCACGGCGTCGGCCAAGATCTTCAGCGCCTGGGTCACCGATCTGAAATGGAACTCCCAGAGTGAAGTCGTGGTCGGGCAGCAGTACTGGGTGCGCTCGCAAGCCGGGGGTGAACCCCGGCGGGTCAGTTTCTATGACGGCGATACGTGTATCGGAAGCAACGTCACGCCGCCCGATCCGAGCGGGGAGGGGAACTATTCGCAGTATGTCGTCTGGGTTCCGACGACGGCGGGCACGCACACGCTGAAGATCGTTCAGGGGGATGCGGATGTGGTGACGTTGACCATCAACGCGCGCCCGGCCGCTGCCGGGTCGACCCCGGAGGTGCAGCCGAAGCAGGATGCGTGCAGCACCGGCACCGGCAGCTTCGGCAGTGGTTCGTCCAGCGGAAGCTTCGGACTCTGACCGCAAGCCCTACGCCGACCGATTCGCGGGCAGTGGAAGCGATCTCGCGTCCGGAAAACACGCACCAGGAGAACAGAACTGTGGAAGCAAGCACCCCGACCCGCCGTGCAATCAGCTGGGGCATCAAGGGAGTTACCATCGCCGCCGCCATCGCGGCCCTGAACCCGGCTCCGGCAGCTGCCACCATCGAGAAATACTGGGTGGCCGACTCCCGAGGCAACATCACCACCGAAGTAGTTGCGGGGCAGGCATATCGAATTCACGCCATAACCACCGGATCGGTGCAACGAATCGCGTTCTGGGAGGCCGACAAATGCATCGGCAGCGACGTCGCCTCGGTATTCGGCGGCGCCGACGCGACAGCGAGCGTCGTATGGGTGCCCGGAACAGTGGGCGTGCGTTCGCTCGCCATCGTGCAAGCCGGCGCGGACTACGAGAACCTCACCGTGACCGTCGCTCCCGCACCCGCCGGGAGCACCCCGGCCGAGCAGCCGAAACAGGATGCCTGCATCGGCGGTGGCGGGAGCATCGACACCAGAAGCCTCGGCTTCTGAACCGGACCGCCACCCTCGCGCTACGAGGCCGCGCGCGTCAACTGTTCGACAATGATGCGCGCGAAGTTCGTTTCGCCCAGACCAGTCGGGTGCAAGGGGACCACTCCGTCCTGCGGCCGGCGGGCGACGATGCCGTTGACCCAGTTCTCGGTCGGATCGCAGCTGTCGTGTCCGGCGGCGGGGCCGATGAAATCGACGAATTCGGCGTGGTTCTCGGTCGCTGCTTTGCGGGTCAGGTCGGCCAGGCGGTCGACCAAGTCCTGAAGGTAGGTGGCGTCTCGGGGCCAGACCGGTTGCGAGGCGCAGCCGCCGTCGCGCGTGTATAGGCCGTAGCTGGTCACCAGGACGCGCGCCCGGGGCGCTTTGGCATGAATTGCGTTCAGTACGGCCACTATCGACGGTCCGACCGCGTCTACTTCTTGCGCGCCGCGGTCGATGCCGTCGGCGGTGAGGGTGTCGCGGCAGGAGGTGCCGTCGGGTTCGGGCTGGTGGTTGACGCATTGGTTGGCGATGGTGAGCAGACCGGTGTCGTTGCCGCCGATGGTGAGGGTGACCAGCGTCGTGTCCGCAGACAGGGCGTCGAGTTGGACCGGGACGGTCGATTCGGCTGTTCTGCCGGTTTGCGGGGTGGTGAGGATGTTCTCGGTGCGGGCGCCGGTGCAGGTCACGTCGCGGAAGACCTTGACGCCCAGCTGGTTTGCCACCAGTTGGGGGTAGTTGACGGCGCTGCGGTAGCAGGGCTCGCCCTTGGCCGACGGGGAGATCCCGGGGCCTGCGGCGAAGGAATCGCCGAGTGCCACGTACTCGGCCAGGAGTGCGTTGTCCGCCTTCCGCTCGTCACCCGAGGGCGACTCGGCGGAACACCCGCTCACGACCGCCACGCCGATGGTCAGCGCCGCGACTGCGGCACGCACCGGGGTGCGCGGGGAACTCGGCAACCACATACCGACAACCATAGGTGCCCGCGCCGGGGCTTCGGACGGCTCGAGGGCCGGGAACGCAGTGAGCCCACCGGATCCCGCGCGATCCGGTGGGCTCGGGTACTACGGTGCTTACTTGCCCGCAGTTCCGGTGAACAGACCCTGAATGGTCTTGATCAGAACTTCGGACAGGAAATCCGCTGCGGATCCGGACACGTGGTACTCCTCATCTATCTACTGACATGTCAGACGTGTGAAGCATGCATGATTCACATTCTCCGGGGTGGCGTTTTCGCGAAGAAAGTCGGGAAGACCGCCGCCGGTCCGCACGAGGATTCCAGATAGAACGTGTTTCAGCTGGAGTTATGTTCGGTGAGTGGGACTGTGCAGTGGGTCACAGGACTAGCCGCTGGAGGCGGCGGAGCCGGCCCAGGCCGCGAAAGCGCCCGGGTTGCGGGTTTGCAGCAGGACGCGGCCGGGGCCGACGAAGTCGAAAACGAAGCCTTCGCCGGATTTCAGCGATTGCAGGGAGCGGCCGGAGACGGCGCGGCGGATGGTGAAGTTCATGGCCAGGTCGTAGGCGACGACATGGCCGGTGTCGATGGTGACGGGTTCGCCGGGGGCCAGGTCGATGACGTCGATGGCTCCGAAGACGCCGAGGACCACTTCGCCTTGGCCGTGGGCGCGCAGGCCGAAGCCGCCCTCGCCGCCGAAGAGATTGGACAGGCCGCCCCATTTGGCTTCGACCGCGACGCCGTGCGAGTTGGCGATCCAGCCGCCGCGACTGATGAAGAAGGGGCGGTCGGGGGTGATGGCGAGGGCGAGCATATCGCCGGGCAGGGCGGGGGCCACGTCCACCCAGCCGCCCTGGGGCGGTGCGGTGAACGTGGAGACGAAGAACGACTCCCCCGCCAGGACCGAACGCTTGAGGCCGGCGAGGATGCCGCCTTCGGCCTTGGCGGCCAAGGTGACTCCGGCCGAATGCGCGACCATGGCCCCGCTCTCGACCCGCATGGGTTCGCCGCCGGCAAGGAAGCAGCGGGCAATGGTCGAGGAGGGATTGTGCCGCAGTTCTACCTTCATGACCGCGACACTAACAGCGTGGACCGACTATCGTGCAGGGTCGAACAACCTGCTCGCGGTGCCTATTTGCCGCCCTCGGACAGGGTCACCGGCTGCGGTGCGTAGCTCGCGCCGTTCACGTCCACGCCTTGGGTTTTCAGCAGATCCAGGGCTTTGGTGACGTATTCGGTGGAGTAGGCGGCCGCGTCGGGATCCTTGGTCAGCACCGTCGCGCCTTCCTGGTTGCGCGCGGTCTTGGCGATGGACACGGTGCGATCCCAGGCCGCTTTGTCGATCATGCCGATTCCGTTGGGAGACGGCCAGATCAGCTTGTTCACCTCGGTGATCTGCCATTGCTGATGGCTCGCGCCCAGCGTCGACCCGGCCGCCACCGTGATATCGCGGCATTTGTCCACATTGTCCCGGCAGAAGGCCCAGCCCTTCAGCGACGCGGCGATGAACTTCACCGTCCGATCGGCGTAGTCCTTGTCCTGCAGCTTCTCGGTATTGGCCCAGATGGCGTCCTGCAACATGGCCACGCCCTGATCGTTCCAGTCCAGCGCCGTGAAATCGGCTGCGGTGTACAGCTTTCCGGTGGCCGGGTTCTTGGTCTCGAGCAGCTGCGCGTACTCGTTGTAGGACATGGCCTGCGCGGCGTCGATATCGCGGGCCAGGAAGGCGTTCATATCGAACTGCTGCTGCACGAGCTTCACGTCCGTGGACGGATTCAGCCCGGCCTTGGTCATGCCCGCGAAGAGCTCGAATTCATTGCCGTAGCCCCAGTTTCCGACCTTCTTGCCGCGCAGATCGGCCGCACCGTTGATGTTCGCCGACTTGAACGACACCTGCTTGGTGCCCGAGCGCTGGAAGATCTGCGCCACATCGGTGATCCCGGCCCCGGCTTCCCGGGAGGCGAGCGCCTTGGGCACCCAGGCGATGGCGTAATCGGCCTGCCCCTGCGCGAGCACGGTCTGCGGCACGATATCGGTTCCGCCGTCGAGGATTTCGACCTCCAGGCCCTGTTCTTTGTAGAACCCTTGGTCCACGGCGGCCAGATACCCCGCGAACTGCCCCTGCTTGAACCACTGCAACTGCAGCTTGACCTTGGTCAAACCGTCGGCGGTGGTCCCGCTGTCGGAGGCGCTGCATCCGGTCAGGGCGGCAAGGCCCAGTGCGGCGGCGGCCAGGACGGCTCGAAACCGGTATTGCTTTACGGTACTTCTCATTTGGATCTCCCAGGGATGGTGCGGGGTCTGCGGGTGAGCTGCTCGAGCAGCAGCACGGCGGCCAGGAACACCAGGCCGAGCGCCATGGCGGCGACGACGTAGGCCCAGGCGCGCGGGTAGGCGGTATTGGCGGCGGCCGAGGTGATGCGGCTGCCGAGCCCGTGCTGCAATCCGCCGAAGTATTCGGCGATGATGGCGGCGATCACCGCGCCCGGGGCGGCGATGCGCAGCCCGGTGAACAGGTGCAGCAGCGCGGCGGGCAGCCGGACGGTGCGGGTGATCTGCCAGCCGGTGGCGGCATAGGCGGTCATGAGGTCGGCGTGCACGCGCGGGACCTGACGCAATCCCTTTGCGGCGCTGACGAAGACGGGAAAGAACACCACGATGGTGGCGACCAGGCGGCGCGGGGTGTCGGTGGTGGTGGAGTACATGGAGTTCAGCAGCGGCGCGAGCGCGACGATGGGCACCGCCGCCGCGCCGGCCGCGAGCGCGCCCAGGATGCCGTCGGCGACGGTGAACCGCACCGCCAGCACCGCGGCGGCGATCCCGAGCACCGCGCCGACGATCAGCCCGATCAGCGCATTGGATCCGGTGGCGACGGCCGCTTTGAGGATCGCGTCGAAGTTGTCCCCGAAGGCTTTCGCGATCGCCGACGGTGCGGGCAGCAGGAACGACGGCACCCCGGCGGCGACGGTGAGCACCTGCCACAGCAGCAGGATCCCCACCCCGAACACCACCGGCGGCAGCCAGGTCGAGAGCACTCGTCTCATCGAATATCCCGTCCCGCAACGCTTTCGGCATCCCCGTGCCCGTCCCGCAGCGCCGCGCGCACGGCCGCCACGGCGGTAAAGAACTCGTCGCTCGAGCGCACGTCCCCGTCGCTGTCGCGTCCCCATCCGCCGGTGTCCAGCACGGCGGTGATCCGCCCCGGCCGCGGCGACATGACGACCACCCGATCGGACAGGAACACCGCTTCGGGAATCGAGTGCGTCACGAAAACCACTGCGGCCCCGGTCTCTTCGGCGATCCGCAAGAGCTCGCCCTGCATCCGTTCCCGGGTCATCTCATCGAGGGCCCCGAACGGTTCGTCCATCAGCAACAGCGGCGGTTTCCGGGCCAGCGCCCGCGCGATGGCGACGCGCTGCTGCATCCCGCCCGACAGTTCGGCCGGATACCGCGCCGCGAAATCGGACAGCCCGGTGATCTCGAGCAATTCCGCACTGCGCGCGCGTCTTTCGCGCTTTCCCACCCCGTGCAATTGCAGGGGCAGCTCCACGTTCTCGGCGACGGTGCGCCAATCCAGCAGTCCGGCCTGCTGGAACGCGATCCCGTACTCCTGATCGAGCCGGGCCTGCCGCGCGGTCTTGCCGTGCACCACCACGGTTCCCGTACTGGGCTGTTCGAGATCGGCGACGATCCGCAACAGCGTGGACTTCCCGCACCCGGACGGCCCGATGAGCGAGACGAACTCCCCCGCCGCCACGGTCAAGCTGATGTCGCTGAGCGCGGTGACCTGCCCCGCCGCGAAGATCTTCCCCACCGCGCTCAATTCGACGGCGGGCGTCGAATCCGGTCTGGCCGTATCGCTTTCGGCGAGGGGTGTGCCGACGGTCAACGCGAACCTCCTGAAGATTCACCGGTCCCGGCGGGCCGGTTGTACCGGCGCAGCGCGAGTTCGATGAGCGAAACGATCCCGGTCAGCACCACGCCGAGCAGGGCGGCGGCGATGACCGCCGCGTAGAGCCGGGCGGCATTGCCGGTGGACTGCTGGGAGAAGACGATGATCTGCCGTCCGATCCCGCCCGCGGTGCCGGTGGAGATCTCCGCGACCACCGCGCCGATCACCGCCGCGGCCGCGCCCAGCCGCAGCGCGGGCAGCAGATGCGGGACGGCGGCGGGCAAGCGCAGGTGCAGCAGTGTGGCCCACCAGCCGGCGGCACAGCTGTGCAGGAGCTCCACCGCGGCCTTGGATGGTGATTGCAGCCCGCGCAGCATGCCGATGGCGACCGGGAAGAACACCAGGTAGGCGGCGATGACCACGATGCTCATCCACGGCTTCCAGGGCTGCCCGGCGATATGGATCTTGCCGCCCCACCCGGCGACCAGCGGCGCGAGGGCGATGAGCGGAACGGTCTGGGAGACGATCACATACGGCAGCAGGCCGCGCTCGACCCACCCGAACCGCTGCATGAGCACGGCCAGCGCGATCCCCACCACGGTGCCGAGCACCAGGGCCAGCAGGGCCAGTTCGAGGGTGAATCCGGCGGTGCGCAACAGGGTGCCGCCGACGGTGGACTTACCGTCCTTCTCCCCCAGGACGGTCACCACCGCCCACACGTGCGGCAGCGCGCCGTCGGTGGTGCGCGGCAGGATGCGCTGTTCGCCGATGCTGACGCCATTGGCCGGCACCAGGTATTTGATCAGCTCCCACACCGCGATCAGCAGGCCGAACGCGGCGATCGGATAGAGCAGCCCGCGCACCCCGGGCCGGACGCCGCGCCGTCTGGGCAGC
The DNA here is from genome assembly GCF_001613325.1 of Nocardia yamanashiensis NBRC 100130. Taxonomy (GTDB): domain Bacteria; phylum Actinomycetota; class Actinomycetes; order Mycobacteriales; family Mycobacteriaceae; genus Nocardia; species Nocardia yamanashiensis. Next base: position 16,985 of record NZ_BDCD01000007.1, read on the forward strand.
ACCGCAACCGGTTCCGGGGCAAGCGTTTCCGATAGGTCGGACAGTGCGGTCACGAGATGTTCTCCGTCGCCGTCACCGGATGCGCCAGCCGCGGCAGCACCGATTCGCCGTACGCGTCCAGCGTCGAGGTCTTGGCATCGTGCTGGAGGTAGACGGCGAACTGGTCGACGCCGAGCGCCTCCAGCTCCCGCAACCGCGCGAGATGATCATCGGGCGTGCCGAGCAGGCAGAACCGGTCCACGATCGCATCGGGCACGAAAGCGGCGTGGGTGTTGCCCGCCCGCCCGTGCTCGTTGTAGTCGTAGCCCTGCCGTCCGGCGATGTAGTCGGTGAGCGCCTGCGGCACGTCACTGTCGGTGCCGTACTTGGTGACGATGTCGGCTACGTGATTGCCGACCATGCCGCCGAACCAACGGCATTGCTCCCGAGCGTGTTTCAGGCCCGCGGCGGTGCCGTCGGTGATGTAGGCCGGCGCCGCCACGCAGATGGTGACCGCGTCCGGATCGCGTCCGGCGCGTTCGGCGGCGGCCCGCACCCGGGCGATGGTCCACGCGGTGATGTCCGGGTCGGCGAGCTGGAGAATGAACCCGTCCGCCACCTCCCCGGTCAGATCCAGTACGCGCGGCCCGTATCCGGCCACCCACACCGGCAGCGCCGACGCCGCCGCCCACGGGAACCGCACTTCGACCTCGCCGATCCGTGCGGCCCGCCCATTGCCCAATTCCCTGATCACGCCGATGGATTCGCGCAGCTCGGCCACCGTCGCCGGTTTGCCGCCGAGGGTGCGTACCGCCGAATCCCCGCGCCCGATGCCGCACACGGTGCGATTGCCGAACATGTCGTTCAGGGTCGCGAAGGTGGAGGCGGTGACCGTCCAGTCCCGGGTGGACGGATTGGTGACCATCGGCCCGACCACGACTTTCCTGGTCGCGGCGAGGATCTGGCTGTAGATGACGTACGGTTCCTGCCACAGCAGATGCGAATCGAACGTCCAGACGTGCGAGAAGCCGTGCGTCTCGGCGATTCTGGCCAGTTCCACGACGCGTGAGGCGGGCGGCGTGCATTGCAGCACCACTCCGATATCCATGCGGCACCCTCCTTTTCGTGCGCTGGGGTCGGTCAGATCAAGTTCTGGGAGAGTCCGCGTTTGACGAACCGCCCGTGCCCGGTACTGCCCAGGTACGCGCCGTCGTCGATGATCACGCGCCCGCGCGAGAGCACCGTGTCCACGTGCCCGTCGATCTCCACGCCCTCGTAGGCGGAGTGATCCATGTTCATGTGATGGGTCTTGCCGAGCCCGATGCTGGTGTGCCCGTTCGGGTCGTAGATCACCACGTCGGCGTCCGCGCCCGGGCTGATGACGCCTTTGCGTGGGTACATGCCGAACATGCGCGCGGGCGCGGTGCAGCAGACCTCGACCCATTTCTCCAGCGAGATGCGGCCGTCCTTGACGCCCTGGAACATCAGGTCCATCCGGTGTTCCACGCCGCCGATGCCATTGGGGATCTTGCTGAAATCGCCCAGGCCGAGCTCTTTCTGGCCTTTCATGCAGAACGGGCAGTGGTCGGTGGCGACGCTGGTGACGTCCCCGGTGCGGATGTAGCGCCACAGCTCGTCCTGATGCCCTTCGGCGCGCGCACGCAGCGGCGTCGAGCACACCCATTTCGCGCCCTCGAAACCCGGTGCGCCCAGCTGTTCTTCGAGCGAGTGGTACAGGTACTGCGGACAGGTCTCGCCGAAGACGTTCTGTCCCCGGCCGCGCGCCTGCGCGATCTGCTCGAGGGCCTGCTTGGCCGAGACGTGCACGACATACAGCGGCGCGCCGGTCACCTTGGCCAGCATGATGGCGCGGTGGGTGGCCTCCTCCTCGAGCTCCCACGGGCGTGAGGTGCCGTGGAAATACGGTGCGGTATCGCCCCGCCCGAGCGCCTGCTCGATGAGCACGTCGATGGCGATGCCGTTCTCGGCGTGCATCATCAGCAGCGCGCCCAGCTCCGCGCTGGTCTGCATGGCGCGCAGGATCTGCCCGTCATCGGAGTAGAAGACGCCCGGATAGGCCATGAACAGCTTGAAGCTGGTCACCCCTTCGGACACCAATTCCGCCATGCCCTTGAGGGATTCGGCGTTGACGTCCCCGACGATCTGATGGAATCCGTAGTCGACCGCGCACTGCCCCTCGGCCTTGCGATGCCACAGCGCCAGGGTGTCCTGCACCCGCTCGCCCGGCTTCTGCACCGCGAAGTCCACGATGGTGGTGGTGCCGCCCCAGGCCGCGGCCCGGGTGCCGGTTTCGAAGGTGTCGGAGGCTTCGGTCCCGCCGAACGGCAGCTGCATATGGGTGTGCGCGTCCACGCCGCCCGGGATGACGTACTTCCCGGTGGCGTCGATGACGATGTCGGCGGTGGCGGCCAGGTCGCTGCCGAGCGCGGTGGATCCCGGCTGGATCACCGCCGCGATGGTCTCGCCGTCGATCAGTACGTCCAGGGGCTGGGATCCCGTGGCCGACACCACGATTCCGCCGTGGATGAAGACCTTGCTCACGGCTCCACCAGCTTCCCGTAGGCATCCGGGCGCCGGTCGCGATAGAACGCCCACCGATCCCGGACCACCTTGATCAGATCCATGTCCAGGTCCCGCACGACGAGTTCCGGGCTGGTGTCGGAGGCGACCTCGCCGACGAATTTGCCCTCGGGATCGACGAAATAGCTGGTCCCGTAGAAGTCGTCGTCGCCGAGGTCCTCGATGCCCACCCGGTTGATGGCCCCGATGTAGTACTCGTTGGCCACCGCCGAGGCCGGCTGCTCGAGCTTCCACAGGTAGCTCGACAGCCCGCGCGAGGTGGCCGAGGGATTGAAGACGATCTGCGCCCCGGCCAGCCCGAGGGCGCGCCAGCCTTCCGGGAAGTGCCGGTCGTAGCAGATGTAGACGCCGACCTTGCCGACCGCGGTGTCGAACACCGGCCAGCCCAGATTCCCGGGCCGGAAGTAGAACTTCTCCCAGAAGCCGTACACCTGCGGAATATGGTGCTTGCGGTACTTGCCGAGGTAGCTGCCATCGGCGTCGACGACGGCAGCGGTGTTGTAGAGGAACCCGTCCTGTTCCTTCTCGTACACCGGCAGCACCATCACCATGCCGAGTTCCCGGGCCAGCGCCTGGAACCGCTCCACCGTCGGCCCCGGCACCGATTCCGCGTAGTCGTAGAACTTCGCGTCCTGCACCTGGCAGAAGTACGGCCCGTAGAACAACTCCTGGAAGCAGATCACCTTGGCCCCCGCCGCCGCGGCCTGCCGCGCGTACTCCTCGTGGGCCTTGATCATGGACTCTTTGTCACCGGTCCAGTTCGTCTGGACCAGCGCCGCTCGAACGATTGCCATGCTTTGTGATACTGCACCTGAAACGGATTTGCTTGTGTTACAAGATGAAGGAAACAGTTTCGTGACCGTAAATTGTGTCGGCCGGTGCTCGGCCCCCTCCGTCTTCGCACGCAGAATCACACTGTGACAACCGAACTCGACCCCCAGCAGCTGGATCCGGCGACCGCCCGGCAATCCGGCGCTGCGGTCGGTCGGCGTGTCGCTGCCGGCGCCGCCGCGTTCGATGCCGCCGAATTGCGGGCCGACGTGCACGACCGCACGGCCGCGGGCATCGCCGGGGCGGTCGGGCGCGGATCCGCTCGGGCGCGCTCGCCCCCGGCACCCGGCTGCCGACCGTGCGCGAGGTGGCGCGCGAGCTCAAGGTCTCCCCCGCCACCGTCACCCAGGCCTGGCGCGCGCTGGCCGCCGCGGGGGTGATCGTGGCGCGCGGGCGGGCGGGAACGTTCGTGAACGCGGACCCGCATCCCGCCGGGCCGCCCGCCGCGGGTGGCCGCTACCGGCGGCTGCACCCGCACTCCGACAGCACTTTTCGCATCGATCTCTCGCGCGGGGTCCCCGATCCGGCGCTGCTGCCCGATCTCACCGCCGCGCTGCGGGCGCTCGGCGGGGACGACAGCATCGACGATCTGTCGGCCACCTATCTCGGCGACGCGGTGCTGCCGGAGCTCGAGCGCCTGGTGCGCGCCGACTGGCCGGGCCGGGCCGAACGCCTGACCGTGCTGGACGGCGCGCTCGATGCCGTCGATCGGCTGCTGTCCGCGCACGTGCGGCTGGGCGATACCGTCGTGGTCGAGAATCCGTGTTTTCCGCCGTTTCTGGATCTGCTCGGCCGGCTCGGCGCGCGCCCGGTGCCCGTCGCCATGGACGGCTCCGGGCCGCTGCCGCACGAGCTGGCGATCGCGCTCGCCACCGCCACCCCGGCCGCCGTGCTCCTGCAGCCGCGCGCCCAGAACCCCACCGGCGCTTCGCTTTCCGCGCAACGCGTGCGCGAACTGGCCGATGTGCTGGCCGATGCGGCCGTCACCGCCGGGTCCAGTCCGCCGATCATCGAGGACGACCACAGTTCCGGTATCGCCCACGCCCCGCTGCGGTCGCTGGCGGCCCGCCTGCCCGGGCGCACCGTGCACATCCGGTCCTATTCCAAATCCCATGGCGCGGATCTGCGATTGGCGGTCGTCGGCGGTCCGGCCGCGCTGCTCGATCCCGTCGTCGAACGCCGCATGCTCGGCCCGGGCTGGTCCAGCCGCCTGCTGCAACGGGTCCTGGTGCACATGCTCACCGACCGCGCGGCGCGCGATACCGTCGCCGGCGCGCGCACCGCCTACCGCTCCCGGTCCGAAGCCTTGCGCAAAGCCCTGTCCCAGCATGGCATTCCGGTCGCCCGCGCGGACGGCATCAATCTCTGGGTGCCGGTCGCGGACGAGAACGCGGCGATGATCTCCCTCGCGGCCGCGGGCATCAAGGCCGCCCCGGGCGGCCCTTTCGAGGTCACCGAGCATCCCGAGACCGACCATCTACGCCTCACCGTCGCCGCATTGCACCGCGCGGACGTGGACGAACTCGCGGCGCACTTGGCCACCGCCGCCGCGGCCCTGCCCACCTACCGGCGGGCCCGCCGCGCCTGAGCGGATTCGAATTCGCACCCCGCCGGGTTCGAACCCGCACCGAATGGTTATCACGCACTGTGAGATGGATCATCGAAACCCGTCGGTTCGTCAGAGCGATGAGCTCTACGATGCCGATCAGCTATCGACCAGCAGCATGACGGAGGGAAACGCAATGATCGCACGTACCACCGGCCGGGCAGCCGCACTCGCAGCGACTGCCGGAATCGCGCTCGCCCTGGGCACCGGAGCGGCGCACGCCGACGAATGGCCCGAACAGCAGCCCAACAGCCCGATCTCGGTCTTCGAGACCAAGAACTTCCTCACCCCCGACAACCCCGCCTACTGGAATCCCTTCGATTTCAGCAACCGCCTCACCTCCCCCTACGGCACCAGCACCCGCATCGTGTGCAACAGCTTCCACGGCGTGACCATGTCCTGCTGGCAGGCCGACCAGGACGGCAACCCCCACCAGCTCCAGAAGCTGCCCTTCAACTTCCCCGCCCTCCCGGGCTACGGGCGGCTCGACGGTGGCAGCAATTTCGTCTACCCGGGCTACATCCCCGGAGTCAGCTGAGCGGCAAGCGGTTCGGCCCGGACACACGAAAGCGGCGCATCTCCGAAAGAGGAGATGCGCCGCTTCGTTTCCGGCTTACAGGTACTGGCCGGTGTTCGACTCGGTGTCGATGGCGCGGGAAGCACTCGCGTTCTTGCCCGTGACCAGGGTGCGGATGTAGACGATCCGCTCGCCCTTCTTGCCCGAGATGCGCGCCCAGTCATCGGGATTCGTGGTGTTGGGCAGGTCCTCGTTCTCGGAGAACTCGTCCACGATCGAATCGTAGAGATGCTGGATGCTCAGACCCGGATTGCCGGTTTCCAGGACGGACTTGATGGCGTACTTCTTGGCCCGGTCCACGATGTTCTGGATCATGGCGCCGGAGTTGAAGTCCTTGAAGTACAGGACTTCCTTGTCACCGTTGGCGTAGGTGACCTCCAGGAAGCGGTTGTCCTCGCTCTCGGCGTACATGCGGTCCACCACGCGTTCGATGGTGGCCTGCACGCACTTGCCGCGATCGCCGTCGAATTCCTGCAGATCGTCGGCGCGCAGCGGCAGGGTCTCGGTCAGGTACTTGGAGAAGATGTCCTGGGCCGCTTCGGCATCCGGACGCTCGATCTTGATCTTCACATCGAGACGGCCGGGACGCAGGATGGCCGGGTCGATCATGTCCTCGCGGTTGGAGGCGCCGATCACGATCACGTTCTCCAGGCCCTCGACGCCGTCGATCTCCGAGAGCAGCTGCGGCACAACGGTGGTCTCGACATCGGACGAAACGCCCGAACCGCGGGTGCGGAAGATGGAATCCATCTCGTCGAAGAACACGATCACCGGGGTGCCCTCGGACGCCTTCTCACGCGCCCGCTGGAAGATGATCCGGATATGCCGCTCGGTCTCACCGACGAACTTGTTCAAGAGCTCGGGGCCCTTGATGTTCAGGAAGAACGACTTGGCTTCCTTGGCATCCTCACCGCGCGCCTCGGCGATCTTCTTGGCGAGCGAGTTGGCGACGGCCTTGGCGATCAGCGTCTTACCGCAGCCGGGCGGGCCGTAGAGCAGCACGCCCTTGGGCGGCCGCAGCGCGTACTCGCGGAACAGATCCTTGTGCAGGAACGGCAGTTCCACCGCGTCGCGAATCTGCTCGATCTGGCGCGAGAGGCCGCCGATGTCGTGGTAGTCGACATCCGGCACCTCTTCCAGGACCAGATCCTCGACCTCGGCCTTGGGGATGCGCTCGAAGGCGAAGCCGGCCTTGGTGTCGACCAGCAGCGAATCACCCGGGCGCAGTTTGCGAATCGGGCGATCCGGATCTTCCAGATCGTCTACGTCCACCAGCGCGCTCAGCGGCCCGGACAGCCAGACCACGCGCTCCTCGTCGGCATGCCCGACGACCAGGGCGCGACGCCCGTCGTCGAGAATCTCACGCAGCGTGCCGATTTCACCGATCTGATCGAACAGCCCCGCTTCCACCACGGTCAGCGCCTCGTTGAGACGCACGGTCTGACCGTAAGTGAGAGTGGAGGTATCGATATTCGGCGAACACGTCAGCCGCATCTTGCGCCCGGAGGTGAAAACGTCGACCGTCTGATCGTCGTACGTACCAAGCAGGACACCGTAGCCGGACGGTGGCTGACCGAGCCGGTCGACTTCCTCACGGAGAGCGACCAGTTGCTGGCGCGCTTCCTTGAGGGTGTCCATCAGTTTGGTGTTGCGAATCGTCAGCGAATCGACGCGCGCTTCCAATTCCCGTGTGCGATCCGGCGAGTCGGCGAGTTGCCTCCGGAGTGCAGCCGCCTCGGCACGCACGGCCTCGAGTTCCCTCCAGGCGGCCGAATCGGAATGTTCCATGGGGCTCATGATGCTGCTCCTCCCAGTCCCGGTCTATCAACGCTACCGGGCGATAACCGTTCCCGCTTTCCGACATGGTTTCGTCGTGATCACATCTAGGCTGCGGCGGACCTCTGCGGCAGGCATGTTAGCCTGCCCTAACCTGTTTCCGGCGAGTTAATCGCCGGCCGAGCCGAAAGGGTGCTCTTCGATGCTCCTTCCCGAGAGTCGTACCCGTATATCGGGCAACGCCACGCGGACGCTTCGTGTTTCCGTGGCTACCGTCGCGGCGGCGCTGGCCGTTACCGCAACTTTGGCTGGCTGCGGCTCCGACGACAAGGGTTCCGCGCAAAGCACGACCAGCGTGTCGGCCTCGACATCCGCCGCGGCCGCCGCCCCGGCGCCCACCGCAGCCGAGTTGCAGGGCGTGCTGACCGCCTTCGCCGACCCCGCGAAACCGGCCGCTGACAAGGCGAAACTCGTCGTGGACGGGGATAAGCGGGTGGCCTTGATCGAGACCATGAACAAGGGCTTGGCCAACTATCAGGTGTCCTTCACGGTGGGCGAAATCAAGACCGAGGGTAATAAGGCCGACGCCAAGGTTTCGGTGGTTTCGCCGCACGGCACCATGCCGGATGTGCCGATGAGCTTCCAGTACGTGGACGGGGCGTGGAAGCTGTCCGACGCCGGGGCGTGCACCATCCTCGGCATGGCGCGCGCCGCCTGCCAGCCGTAATACGCATCTCCTACCGCAGTCGAAAGGCACGTTCGCACATGCTCGCTCGCACCGCTCGCATCTCCTTCGCCGCGTTCGGCATCGCCGCCGGACTGACCACGGCCACCGGCCTGGCCGGGGCCGCCGACGCGCCCGCCGCGGCGGAATTGCAGTCCCAGCTGGAACGCTTCACCGACCCGTCGGTACCGACCGCGGACAAGGCGAATCTCATGGTCGGCGGGGCGAACCGGACCGCCAATATCGAGAAGATGAGCCAGGGGCTGGCCAACTACGGCACGATCGGCTGGGGCGTGTCGGGCGTGCAGGCGAACGGCGACACCGCCAACGCGACCGTCGCGATCTCCTCGCCGCACGGCACCATGCCCGGCGTGCCGATGACCTGGACGCACACCGAGGCCGGCTGGCAGCTCTCGGAAAGCACCGCGTGCACCATCCTGGCCATGGGCAAGGCGCCCTGCTAGCCCGCCTCCCCGGGACTTCAGCGCACGGCTGAGAGCCGTCGCCGGTTCTGTACGCGTGCCTGCGTCCAGGTGCCACACCGATTTCGGGCGTACCCGACGAGTTACCCTCTCGTCGCGAAATCAGTTGTCACCCACGACGACGCGAATGCCCCGTCACCTACGGGTGACGGGGCATTCGCGTCTGTTCGCGACAATGCCGACTACCCCTTGGAAGGGCGGCGCTGCGGGCGCGGCGGGGTGACGCCGTCGGCGAGGCGGCGGGCCTTCACCAGGAAGGCGGTGTGGCCCTGCATGCGGTGCTCGGGGCGCACGGCCAGGCCGACCACGTGCCACGGGCGGACCATCGATTCCCAGGCCAGGGGTTCGGTCCAGCACTGCTGGCGGCGCAGGTGCTCGACCACCTCCGACAGCTGCGTGGTGGTCGCCACGTAGACCAGCAGCACGCCGCCGGGGATGAGCGCCTTGGAGACCGCTTCCAGGGTGTCCCACGGCTTGAGCATGTCCAGGATCACCCGGTCGACCTGCTCGCCGGAATACTCGGCCACATCGCCGAGGGTCACCTCCCAGTTAGCGGGACGTTCGCCGAAGAAGCGTTCGACATTCTTGACGGCGTGCTCGAGGTGGTCGTCGCGGATCTCGTAGGAGATGACCTTGCCCTCGGGGCCGACCGCGCGCAGCAGCGAACAGGTCAGCGCACCCGAACCGGCGCCGGCCTCCAGCACGCGCGCGCCGGGGAACATATCGCCCTCGTGCACGATCTGGGCGGCGTCCTTGGGGTAGATGACCGCCGCGCCGCGCGGCATGGACAGCACGTAGTCGGTGAGCAGCGGGCGCAGCGCCAGATAGGGGGTGCCCTTGGCCGAGTTGACCACGCTGCCCTCGTCGGAGCCGATGAGGTCGTCGTGCTCGATGTGCCCGGCGTGGGTGTGGAACTGCTTGCCCGCCTCCAGGATCACCGTGAACTTGCGCCCCTTGGCGTCGGTCAGCTGTACCCGGTCACCGATCTGGAAAGGGCCGGTCCGTCTGGCCGTCATGAAACTCCGTTCTGAGTAGTCGCCGCGATTTCGCTGCCGCGTTGAGCAATGCACCTTGTCGGTGCCTGCGTCTAGCCTGCCAGGTATGTCGGTACCCGCTATCACTACCCCGGAGACGGCGGGTTTCGCCCCGCGTGGTCCGGCGCTGTCCCCTTCGCGGGCAATCGATTTCAAGCAGTGCCCGTTGAAGTACCGGCTGCGCGCCATCGATCAGATTCCGGAGCCGCCCTCGCGCGCGGCGGTGCGCGGGACGCTGGTGCATTCGGTGCTGGAAGCCCTGTTCGACCTGCCCGCCGGGGATCGGAAGCTGCCGGGCGCGGTGACGCTCATCGAACCCGCCTGGGCGCGAATGCTCGAATCCCGGCCCGAGGTGGCCGAGCTGATCGCCGACGACGACCGGGAGGTGTTCCTGGCCGAGGTGCGCGCCCTGGTCGATGTGTACTTCCGGCTGGAGGATCCCTCGGGGTTCGATCCGGAGTCGCGCGAGACGTTCATCGAGACCGAGCTGGCCGATGGGACGCCGTTGCGCGGCATCGTGGATCGCATCGACCGCACGGCCGCCGGGGACGTGCACGTCATCGACTACAAGACCGGCCGGGCGCCGGGCCTGGACTACGAGACCAGGGCGCTGTTCCAGCTGAAGTTCTACGCCCTGGTGCTCCTGCGGATGTTCGGGACGGCTCCGGCCCAGCTCAAGCTGATGTATCTGGCGGACGGCCAGACGCTCACCTACGAGCCGGACGCGGAGGAGTTGTCCCGGTTCGAGCGGATCCTGTCGGCGCTGTGGGCGGCCATCACGACCGCCGCCGAAACCGGGGACTTCCCGCCCAATCGCAGTTGGATGTGCCAGTTCTGCGATTTCAAGGACCTATGTCCCGAATTCGGCGGCACCACACCGCCTTTCCCCTCCGGCTCCTGACCCGCGCGCCCCGCCCGCCGTGTGTCAGCACGGCGGGCGTACCCGCTCTCAGAACGCCCGGCAGGACCGGATGTCGGTGGCCAGGATCGCCTTGGCGCCGAGTTCGGCGAGCTGATCCATCAGCTCGTTGCCGTTCTTGCGCGGCACCAGCGCGCGCACCGCGACCCAGTTCGGATCGGTGAGCGGCGACACGGTCGGCGATTCCAGGCCGGGGGTGATCTGCACGGCCGCGTCGAGGAGTTCCTTCGGGCAGTCGTAGTCCAGCATCAGGTACTGCTGGGCGAACACCACGCCCTGGATGCGGGCGACGAGCTGATTGCGCGCCTTGTCCTTCTGGTCCGCGCCCTTGGCCTCGATCAGCACGCTCTCGGAATCGCACAGCGACTCACCGAAGGCGACCAGGTTGTGCTGGCGCAGGGTGCGGCCCGAGCCCACCACGTCGGCGATGGCATCGGCCACGCCGAGCTGGATGGAGATCTCGACCGCGCCGTCCAGGCGGATCACCTCGGCCTCGATCCCGCGCCGCTGCAGGTCCGCGAGCACCAGGTTCGGGTAGGAGGTGGCGATGCGCTTGTCGTAGAGGTCCTCGACCTTCCATTCCCGGCCCGCGGGCGCGGCGTAGCGGAAGGTGGAGCGGCCGAAGCCCATGGCGAGGCGTTCCTGCACGGGCGCACCGGAATCCAGCGCCAGATCGCGGCCGGTGATGCCGAGATCCAGTTCGCCGGAGCCGACGTAGATGGCAATGTCCTTGGGCCGCAGGAAGAAGAACTCGACCTGGTTGGCCGGATCGAGCACGCTCAGATCGCGGGCGTCGGAACGCTTGCGATAGCCGGCCTCGGCGAGGATGGCGACGGCGGATTCGGAGAGCGCGCCCTTGTTGGGTACGGCGACGCGAAGCATGGGTTGTCCTTTCGGGACGGTGGATGGGAGGAGACGACTACGGACCAGCGAGCGCCGCGCCCGTGAGCGCGGCGATATCAGCCGTCACAGATGTCGGTAGACGTCTTCCAGCCGCAGGCCGCGACCCACCATCAGCACCTGCACCCAATACAGCAGCTGCGAGATCTCCTCGGAGAGCGATTCGTCGCTCTCGTGCTCCGCGGCCAGCCACACTTCACCGGCCTCTTCCAATACCTTCTTGCCCTGCGCATGCACGCCGGCGTCCAGGGCGGCGACGGTCCCGGACCCCTCGGGGCGGTTGACGGCACGATCCTGCAGCTCGGCGAACAGGGCCTCGAAAGTTTTCACGGTCGAACATTCTTTCAGATCGCCGCACACTCCCTGCAACGCACTCCCGGCTCCCGATCTCCGCGGTCAGGACGGCGCCGCCGCGGCGGCCCGCTGCCGTGCCCGATACACCGAAGGGGCGACACCGAATTGCGCGGCGAAGGCTTGCCGCAGCGTCTCGGCGGAGGCGAATCCGCATTGCGCGGCAATATCGTCGAGCCGCAAGCCGGTGCCCGCCAGCAACCGCGCGGCGGCATCCACGCGCATGCGCCGCACATAGCGGGCCGGGGTCTCCCCCAGCTCGGCCACGAACACTCGCGTCAGCTGCCGTTCGCTCAGTCCGGCCGTCGCACCTAGCGCCTCGACGCCCAGGTTCCCGTCCAGGTGTCCGGCGATGTGCTCCACCAGCCGATGCACCAGTCGATGCGCCGGTTCCGGATTGCCCACGAATACGCTGACCTGCGCTTGATCGCCCGGCCGCCGCAGATAGGTGACCAGTCCCATGGAGACCCGCCGCGCCAGCTCCGCGCCGTGGTCTTCTTCGATGAACGCCAGGGTCAGGTCCAGCGCGGAGGTCACTCCGCCGGAGGTGGCGATAGCGCCGTGCCGCACGAAGATCGGCTCGGGATCCACCTCCACCTCGGGATAGGCGGCGGCCAGCTGCGCGGCGTAGAACCAGTGGGTGGTGGCGCGGCGGCCGTCGAGCAGTCCGGTGGCCGCCAGCACGCTGGCCCCGGTGCACACCGACGCGACCCGGCGCGCCTGCCGGGCCAGCCGCCGGATGTGCCCGACGAACCGGTGGTCGGCGGCGGCGTCCAGATGGCCGAGCCCGCCGGAGACGACGAGGGTGTCGATGGCGGCGTTGAACTGTTCGACGGCGCCGTGCGCGCTGAGCGTCAGTCCCGAATCGCATTCCACCGCAACCCCGCCCGGGGTCACGATCGCCATCCGGTAGGGCGGCGCGGCCCCCATCCGATTGGCCATGTCCAGGGTGGAGGTCACCGATGCGATGTCGAGCAGCTCCACCCCCGGGTAGCCGACCACGACGACCAGCCGTTCCGCCATACCGCCGATCCTAGTGAATCCGCCACGAATCCCAGCGATTCCGTCATTCACGGCAGCCCGTCTGGTCCGGCCCCGTGCTGCGGCGCGACGGTGATTGTCATGCACGACACACCGATTCGGCCCCGCGCCGTCACCGTCTGGCCCGCCCTGGCCGCCCTGCTGCTGGCCGCGGCCACCGCTTTCGATCTGAGCACCGGCGTGGATCTGGCGCAGATCGTCGCCGCCTCCGCCATCGTCTATCTGGGCAGCGCCGCGCTGGCCGACCCGCGCGCCGCCTGGCCGGTCTTCCTCGTCACCTTCGTCGTCATCGGCGCGGCCAAAGCGACCGGTTTCGACGGCACCTGGGTGCTGCTGGCGCTCGCGGTTCCGCTCGCCGGCTACGGCCTGCTGCGCCGCCGGGACATCACGCGGCAAGCCGTGGCCATGCTCGCCTTCGGCGCGGTGGCCGTGGCGGCACTGCTCATCGACGAGCGGGCCGGCGCCTACCTGGTGGCCGCGGGCCTGCTCGCCCACACCGCGTGGGACATCCACCATTTCCGCACCGACCGCGTGGTGGTCCGGTCCATGTCCGAGTTCTGCATGGTGCTGGACACGCTGCTGGCGCTGGCCATCATCGCGCTCGAAATCGCTTGAGCGCGTGCGGCTATGCCATGGCGAAGCGCAGCAGGGCCTGCATATCGCCCTGCTTGATCTTGCCCTTGCGGTCCAGGACCTCCAGCTGCCAGTTCGGACCGTTGCGGAAGGCCCGGGCGATGGCATTGGCATTGTCGGTGCCCAGCAGGGACGGCCAGATATCGGCCACCTGCTGGGTGGAGCCGCCGGAGGCGTCGTAGATCTTGAAGGAGATGTTGTTGGCCTTCTCGAAGCTCGAGCCCTTCTTGAAGGCCGAGGCCACGAAGATGATCGAGTCGATGGCCGTCGGGACATTGGCGAAGGTGACGTGCACCGTCTCGTCGTCGCCGGAAGCCGCGCCGGTCTGCTCGTCACCGGTGTGCTGGACCGAGCCGTTGCCCAGCGGGTCCAGCGAGTCCAGCCCGGCGAACCGGACCGGCTCCGCGCCCTGCATGAGGATGGCGACCAGATCCAGGTCGACGCCCTTCTTGCGCTTGGCGATGCCGAGCAGTCCGCCGCTGACGCCGCCCGAGGGATCCCAGCTCACCCCGACGCTCATCTTCGTGATCCCCGCGAGATCCGCTGCACCATCTTCTTTTCGAAGCGTAATCACAGCACACACCCTACCGACGAAATCGGACATGGGTGTGGCGCAGCGGAATCCCCGGGGTGACGAACCTCAGACTTCCAGCAACTCCGCGAGTTCGGCTACCGCGGTACGCAATTCATCGGCGAAGCCGAACATTTGCTGGGACACCGATTTCGGGGTGGCGAGGTAGAGGTTCCAGCGGTCGGGCAGCAGCACGTACGCGATGCCGATGCAGGTGGGGCTGGTGGAACCGAAACCGAAGTACCGGATGTTCACCGAGGGTGCGGAACTGGTGCTGAGGTAGTCGTCGCGGGTGATGCGCCAGCCCGGGCTGTCGTAGAACGCCATGGGCGCGGTGGCGCCGAGCTGCTCGCCGCGGCGGCGCTGGATCATCTGGAGTTCCCACAGGTGTTGTTCGGGCGCTTCGCCGCGCTGGCATTCCTGCGCCCGCCGCACGTGCGCCGCCGCGGCGGTGCGCGCGGCGGCCCGTTTGCCGTCGGCGTCCACCTCCGGATCGAGCATGGCCGCGACGAATTCGAGGATCTCGGGGGTCACCACGCGCATGGCCTCGGTGCGGCCGTTGCGGAACTGGCGGGTCGCGATGGACTCGTAGGTGGCGCCCGTCAGCCCCTTACTGCGGCGGTGTGCCAGCTGATAGCTGAGCTGTGCGAAGGCATCCGGGGAGATGCCGAGACTCTTGGCCTTCGCGGTGCCGAAGTCGAAGGACACGGTGGTGGTGGCGGTGTCGGCGGCGTATTGCGCGAAGGCCGCGGCGGCGGTGGCCACCGTCGTCTTCTGCTCGGCGTCGAGGACGAACTCGATCGGCTCGACCGCGGGCAGGCCCTGCGGTTGCGCTCCCGCCGCCGTGGCGTGCTCGGTCACCGGCGTTTCCAGCAGGGTGTCCACGAAGGACAGGATGGTGGTGCCGTCCAGTCCGCAGTGCTCGACATTGATGCCGGCCTGCCCGTCGGAGAAGACGATGAACGACACCGCCTTGTCGAACCAGCGGTTGCCGCTGTCGCCGTGCAGCAGTTGATCGCAGGCGTGCAGTTCGTCACGCGGCGCGAAATCTTCCAGGCACACGCAGAACAGCGCGGTCTCGATGGTCTCGAACGCGGCGGAATTGGCCGGCTGCAAGGCATTTCGCACCGGCGCCCACTCCACCCGGGCCATGGTGGTCAGATGCCCGGCCGAGGCGCTGATCGGCGGACGGCGGGTGCCCGCCTTCATGACCGCGCGGAGGCCGTCGGCCAGATCCTCGGGCGTATACGGCGCGCCGGCCGGCCCGAGGACATCCATCCGGAACATGTTGCCGCGGTAGAACACCACGATGTGCCGGGCCTGCGACGGCCCCGGCCATTCCTCGGTGTAGGGCACCCGCACGGTGTCCTGCGGATCGTCCGGAATGCGGGTCTCGGAGAACAGGAATTTGTTCTGCGCCATGTTCAGCCGCGTACCGCGCTGGGTGACCGGCGGGATCTCCTCCTTGTCCAGGCGCAGCTTGTAGTCGACCGCAGCGGTCACCAGGGCCGCCGCCCGCTCGGCCTGATCGGCGGTGGTGGAGGTCGCCAGCACCGTGTCGTCGCGGAACAGGAAGAAGAAGTTGGCGTTCAGGGCGATGCGGTCGCGCCGCCCGAGGTAGCGGGTGGGCCAGAATTCGTCCAGCCAGCTGCCCACGCCCGGGGTCGCGTCGAACCGTTGCAGGTCGGCGTGCAGGGTGCGGGCGGGGCTGTCGGGCCGCAGCAGATCTTCGACGGCGGCCGCGGTGGCGGCGTATTCGTCGTCGCCGAGCAGCGGCGCGGACCAGTGCAGGAACCGGGTGCAGCTTTCCTCCAGGGTGGGGAGCGGCACGCGGGGCAGCTGATCGTCGTGGGCGAAGGTCCGTTCGCTCAAGAGAGTTCCTCGGGGTCGATGGATAGGTTCACGGCCGGTCTGGACAGGTAGAGCTGGGCGTACAGCCAGCCGTCGGATTCGAGGCCGGCGGTGTCGATCCCGTTGTCCTCCAGCGTATTCAACACTCCGGCCTGTTCGTCTGCCGAGGCGAATCTGCGCTGCCGGAACGCTCCGGGCATGCGCTGGGTGCGGTACCCGAGCGCGCCCAGCCGGGCGGCGATGGGATCGAAGGCGAACATGCGTAGCACGAAATGCGCCATCCAGGGGAGCTTTCCGCCATGTGCGGTGGCCACGCGCAGCAGGGTGCGGTCGGTGATGTAGCCGACGCAGCCGGTGGAGATGACCAGGTCGGCGGTGGCCAGGACCTGCCGCTGCGGTTCGGTGGGGTCGCCGGCCTCCAGGTCCGCGTGCACGGTGTCGTCGAGGAATCCGGCCTCGTGCGCGTATTTCAGGGCGGGGCCGGAGGCGTCCATGCCGATGAATCGCACCCCGGGCAGCCGGTCGCCGGTGCCGAGCAGTTCCCGGTCGGCCGCGATCAGATCGTCGCCGTCGTGTTCGGAATAGTGCCCGGCCAGTTCGCTCATGCCGAGATCCAGGCGCAGCAGGGCCGCGTTCACCCCGTACGAGCAGCCCAGGTCCAGCACGGTAGGCGCGCTGATGCCGGTGGCGGCGCGATGGTCGGCGATGAACTGCCGGAAGTGCGGTGCCGCCAATTCCGGTATGCGGTAATCCAATTCGGCCATGCGGGCGTAGTAGGCGCGGGGATCGGGCCGGTCGTAGATGTCGTCGAACGAGGCTTTTCCGGTGTTGTGCAACGAAACCGGCATGCGGTCCCCTCTCAGTCGAGCAGTCCGTCGCCACGGACGGTGGCGGCGGCGAGATGATCAGGCAGCACCCGGCCGAAGAGCTGGCGGGTGCGTTCCACGGTGCCGATGACGCCGGGGCTGTCGCTGTAGGCGAAGATCGCCGAATGTCGTTGCACCGTACCGCCTACCGGCGCGACGCGGTGTAGCGAGAACCGGCCCTGGAACAGCTGCAGATCGCCGGGGCGCAATTCCAGCCGCCGGATCAGATGCTCGCCCCGGTCGGTGAGGACGTCATTGACGTCGCCGAGGTTCTCGGCGGTGCGCGAGCGAATGTTCGGGCAATATTCGAACACCCCACCGCATTCCGGCTCCTGGGTGAGCATGCTGACGGTGAACTCGTTGGTGTCGAAGTGCCACGGGTGCGACATACCCGGCGCGACTACGTTCAAGCAGAGCCCGGCCAGCGGATCGGTGTATTCGTGCAGCTCATCGAGGCCGAAGCAGTCCGCGACGAAGCGCTGGAAGGTGCGGCTGGTGTAGAGGCGGTGGATCAGCGCGTCGGGCGGGATCAAATCCCTTGCCACGAAGGCGTTTCCGCGCCGCAGCACGATCCGGCCCGGATGGTCGGCCGGCAGGTCGGCATCGAACGGAATGTTGTAGGCATTAACCTGCTCGACGGTGTAATACGCCTGCGGCGCCATCGCCACGCCCTCGGAGCGCAGCGTCCGGATCCGCTCGGGCGTGATGAACCCGCGCAGCACGCAACACCCGTCCGCCGCCAGCTCCGCCCGCGCGGCGCGCACCACGGCTGCCCAGCGTTCACTGCCCGGTGCGTCCAACGGATAACGAACGAAATCCACGCCGGGTACATCGCACGCGTCTACCCAGCCCCCGGTCCCAACCATGACGACCATTCTGGACGCAGCAACCGCCGACACGCCCGGAATGTCCATCGATTGTGGATTGCCACTTTTTCTGTGTGCCAATAATTTTCATGCGATCGTGACTTGACACAAATCCCGCCGCTTCGCCGCGCCGGGTGGACAGTCGTGTCCGCTGAACGACCCCCGAGATGCCGAATGCTCACAGATAGCCGAGGATGCCTGATATGTCCTTCGTCAATGGTTCGGTGTCGTATTGGTTCCGCGAGCTCGGGGAGGTGCGCGCGGGGGCGCCGCTGTCCGGGCACGTGCAGGCGGATGTATGCATCGTCGGGGCCGGGTACACCGGGTTGTGGACCGCCTACTACTTGAAGAAGGCGCAGCCGGATCTGCGGATCGTGGTGCTGGAGAAGGAGTTCGCGGGGTTCGGGGCGTCGGGGCGCAACGGCGGGTGGGTGGTCGGGGAGATCGCAGGATCGGCGGAAGTGTACGCGCGGCGGCACGGGCGCGATGCGGCGGTGCGGTTGCAGCGGGCCATGTTCGAGACGGTCGAGGAGATCGTGACGGTCGCGGCGGGCGAGGGAATCGACGCCGATATCGTCAAGAGCGGGCAGACCACAGTGGCACGGAACGCGGCGCAGCAGCGGCGGCTGAGCGAAACGCTCGCGCATGCGCGGGACTGGGGTTGGGGTGCTGACGATCTCATGATCGTCGAGCCCGAGCAGCGAATCCGGGTCGCGCACGCGACGGGGGCGCTGTGGACGCCGCATTGCGCGCGGGTGCAGCCGGCCAAGCTGGCACGCGGGCTGGCCGAGGTGGTGCGCGGGCTCGGCGTGGTGATCCACGAAGGCACCGAGGTCGAATCGGTGCGGGCCCGAACGGGTTCCGCGCCGGCGGCGGCCGTCACGGCGCGCGGGACGGTGACCGCGGACTACGCCATCCGGGCCACCGAGGGCTTCTCCGCGGCGTTCGGGGCGAGCCATCGCGATTGGCTGCCGATGAACAGTTCCATGATCGTCACCGAGCCGTTGCCGGCGGCGGTGTGGGACGAGATCGGCTGGGCGGGAGCCGAATTGCTGGGCGATATGGCGCACTACTACATGTACGCCCAGCGCACCGCGGACGGGCGGATCGCCTTCGGCGGGCGGGGCAAGCCGTACCGCTACGGCAGCCGGATCGACGACGCGGGCCGCACCCAGGAGTGGACGGTCGACGTGCTGCACGGCATGCTCGCCGACTTCTTCCCGGCCGCCGCCGACGTCCCCCTGGATCACGCGTGGTCGGGGGTGCTGGCCGTGCCGCGCGATTGGTGTTCGACCGTGGCGCTCGATCACGCCACCGGCCTGGCCTATGCGGGCGGCTACACCGGCCACGGCGTCGCCGCCACCAATCTCGCCGCGCGCACCCTGCGGGACCTGATGCTGCGCCGCGACACCGAATTGACGAGTTTGCCGTGGGTGAACTGGCCGGTGCGGCGGTGGGAGCCGGAACCGCTGCGCTGGATCGGCGTGCAGCTGATGTACTCGCTGTACCGGGCCGCCGACCATCGCGAATCGCGGCTGGGCCGGACCTCGCGGATCGCCAAGGCGGCCGATCTGATCTCCGGGCGCTGACCCCGCACCGGTGCGCGCACCCGCGCGCACCGGTGCAAGCACACCCGTACGCACCGCATTTCCGCTGCGTAACAATGCTTTTGGTGCCGTTTGACAGTTCTCCGGATCCGGGTACACCGGAAGGGAGAGGACTTTCGCCATGGGTATCGACGGCTCCTGGAACACCATCACTCGCGCGTTGAACGAGGTCAGCGGCCCCGGGCGGCGCGGCACGGAATGGACCACCTACCTGTGCCCGGTCCACGAGGCCGACGGCCGCCGCCATCATCCTTCGCTCGGCGTCGTCTACAACCATCAGCGGCAGCGCACGGTGGTCCGCTGCTTCGCGGGGTGCTCCGATGCGGATGTGCTCGAGCGGCTGGGCCTGCACGTGCGCGATCTGTTCGATCGCCCGCCCGATCCGCAGGCTCCCCGCCGTCCCGGGCCGCCCCCGGCGCTCGCCGTCGCGGACCGCGCGATCCTGGCCGCGGGCCTGCCGTTGTCGGTGCACAAGCCGAACCCGGGCCCGCGCCTGCGCCGCCCGATCCGGGTCGCCGCCTACATCTATCGCCGCCCCGACGGCAGCGCCGCGGGCCGGGTCATCCGCCTGCGCACCCTGCACGCGCGCGGCTTCGCCAAGTCCTTCTATCAGGAGCGGCGCACCGAATCAGGGTGGGAGCCCGGCGGTTTCCCGCGCTTCCCGTTCCAGCTCCCGCAACTGCTGGCCGCCGTGCGCACCGGCCGCGATATCTACGTCTGCGAAGGCGAAGCCGATGTCCTGACCGCCACCCACGCCGGTCGCACCGCGACCTGCAATGCGGGCGGCGCGAACGCCTGGCACCCCGAGCACGCGGCCTGGTTCCGCGGCGCGCACCGGGTCTGGATCGTAGCCGACCGCGATGCGCCCGGCTACCGGCACGCGGCGCGGGTGGCCGAATCCCTGCGCGACCTGGTGGGCGAGCTGCGGGTGGTGCAGGCCCGCGACGGCAAGGACCTCACCGATCACTGCGATGCCGGGCACCAGATCAGCGAGCTGGATCCGGTGCCGATCCTGGATCAGCACTACCGCGCGCCGTGACCGGTTCCGAATCCAGCTGGGCCACCAGCGTTTTCGGCGCGACCATCCGGTAGGCGTCCTCGACGATCTCCGCGATCTCAGCCCAGTCCACCGCGACGTCCAGCCCGACGCCGAGCCACCCGCGATGCCCCACATAGGGCGGCCGGAAGAACCGCTCCGGCTCGCTGCCGACCAGTTCTTCCTGCACGCCCGGCGGTGCGGCGCACCAGAATCCGAGCCGGCCGCCGTGATGCTCGTTCGAGAACATGACGAACGTCTTCTTACCGCGCACGAACCAGGTCGGTTCACCGTGGCTGAGGCGTTCGGTCACCTCGGGCAGCGCCAGGCACAGGGCACGCAGCGGCTCCAGGACATCGGTCATAGTCGCAGGCTAGGCCGTCGCGGGCGGCCGGCGCTTGGAGAAATGGGAACCGCGGCGGGCTCAGGCGTGGCGGGCGCGCACCAGATCGTGCAGATGGTCGGCGGTCAGGCCGATGAGCGAATCGCGGAAGATACGACCGGGCGCGTCGGGGACCGCGATCTCGCACGGAATCACGATCACCGTGCAGCCCGCGGTCTCCGCCGACATCGCACCGGTCGGCGAATCCTCGATGGCGATGGCCCGCTGCGGCGCCACACCGAGCAGCTCGGCCGCCCGCAGATACAGATCCGGCGCCGGTTTGCCCTGCGCGACCTCGTCCGCGCACACGGTGGCCACGAAGTTCTCCCGGCCGAGCGTATCGAGCCCGTACTCGGTGAGCGAGCGTTTGGTATTGGTCACCAGGGCCATCGGCACACCCGCCTCCCGGAACGCGGCGAGCGCGTCCTGCGCGCCCGGCCGCCATGGGATCGGATCATGGAACAGCTCGACGACCCGCCGCTCCAGCCACTCCCCGGCCTCCAGCACCGCATCCGGCGTGGGATCCAGACCCAGGCTGTTGAACAGGATCCGCAAGGCGTTCGGCCCGGAAGCGCCGATCAGGGCATGCCGGATCTCCTCGGTCATCTCGCGCCCGAGCTCCACCGACAGCTCGCGCACCGCGATATCCCACAGCTTCTCCGAATCCAGCAGCGTGCCGTCCATATCCCACAGCACCGCGTCCGCCCGCGTCACCGAATCACCCGTCCCTTCCACTGCCCTGACCCGCACAGAACCTGACAACGGCCCGCACGCGGCGGGCCGTTGTCCAGCCTAACCAGGGACGACCGTCGCCGCTTACCCGCGCTGTGAGTCGGCGATCACCAGACGGCCGCCGTCACCGGTCACCCGGAACCAGCGGCGTTCGGATTCGGAGTAGCCGTTCTTGTGGGTGTAGGTGACGGTGCCGACGACCGTGTCGCCCTGCTGGGTGAGCCCGGATACGCTCACCGCGCTGAACTGGCCGAAGAACGCGGAGTAAGAATTGAATCCGCCCGCAGCGGCCTGATATCCGGGCGAGAGCATGGCCCACGCGCCGTTCACATTGCCGGGGAGCTGACCGTAGTAGCTCTGTACGAACGCGGTCTGCGCGGCCGCGTTCGGCGGGCCGAAGGGCGTGCTGGTCGGCGGGGGTGTGGTCGTGGTGGTCGGTTTGCCCGAGCTGGACGGTGGCGGGGTCGAGGACGGGGGCACCGTGCTGGACTGCTGCGGGACCTGCCCGGCGGCGCTGGTGCGCGGGGGCTGTTGTCCCGCACCGCCGTCCGAGGCGCCGCTGCCCGCCGAACCGCCGGTGCCGCCGCCCGTGCCGGAATCGCCGCCGGTGTTCGGGTCGGCCGGGGCCGACACCGACGCGCCGCCGGTCGCGATCGGCGGGTTGTCGCCGCTGCCACCGCGATTGAGCGAGGTCGCGATCACCACGGCGATGAGCACCGCGGCCGCGACGCCCAGGGCGATCAGGGCCAGTCGACGCCGATTCCCGTCGGCCGCACCGGAATTCGAGCCGAACGGAACCGGCGGCACCGGAACGCCGGGCGCGGTGCCGCGGCCTGCGCCTTGGCCCGTGCCGATGAACTCGGTCGCGTCGCCGGAGTTCGCGGTGGAACCCCCGGTACGGGAACCGGGCAGGACGGTGGTGGCGTCCGAACCCGCCCCCGCCGCAACGGCTCCGGCTCGTCCCGCGTCTCCCCCGGTGCGACCGGCTTCACCAGGACGGCCCGGATCGGTGCCGGTGCGACCGGAGCCCGTACGACTGGCCGCGGCGGCCATGCCCGCGGCTCCGGCGGCGATCCCGCCCCCGGTGCCGCCATTGCGGCCCTTGCCACCGGTCCGCCCGCCGGTCCCGGTGGGACGCGGCCCGAAACCGCCTGTCCCCGGACCGGATTCGTTCTCCCCGGCCACCGGCAGCACCTTGGTGGCGTGCAGCGGCGCCACGGCCCGCCCATCGGCGACGGCCTGTAGTCGCTCGGCCGCCTGTTCCATGGTCGGCCGGTCGTCGGCGTCGGCGGCCAGCAGATCGATCAGCACCGGCCACAGCGCGGCAGCGTTCGCGGCCACCGGAACCTGTGCCCGCGCCACCGAATGCAGCACCGCGAGGGGATTGTCGCCCTCACCGAACGGCGGCGCACCCTCCACCGCCGCGTAAAGCGTTGAGCCCAAAGCGAATACGTCGGACGCCGGTTCCGGATTCTCCCCGCGCGCCACCTCCGGCGAGAGGTACGCCGGTGTCCCGGCCAGGAATCCGGTGGAGGTGACGGTGACGTCGCCGGTGGCGCGGGAGATCCCGAAGTCGGTGATCTTCACCGTGCCGTCGTCCGCGACGAGAATGTTCGCGGGCTTCACATCGCGATGCACGATCCCGGCCTTGTGCGCCGCGGCCAGCGCCGCGGCCACTTTCGCCCCGATCCGCGCCACCTCGGCGGGTTCCAGGCGCCCCTTCTCCCGCATCAGCGCGGCCAGGCTGACCGCGTTCACGTATTCCATCACCAGCCAGGGCTGGCCGTCCTCCTCGGCGACGTCGAACACGGTCACCGCATTGGGATGATGCAGCCGCGCCGCGATCCGCCCCTCGCGCATGGCCCGCATCTTGGCCTCGATGGCCGCCGACCGGGTCAGGCCCGGTCCGAGCAACAGCTGTTTGACGGCGACCGTTCTCCGCAATCGCACGTCGGTCGCACGCCACACGACCCCCATCGCACCGGTGCCGATCGGATCCGTTAGTCGGTACCGCCCCGCAATCAACCGGTCAGAACTCATGTGGTTGGACCCCTCCTGCTGGCTATCGCGCCGAGCAACCCCTGCAACTCTGCGCGATAGCCCGGAAACCTCTTGAAAATCTTAGGCGTTGAAGTACTTCGCTTCCGGGTGCAACAGGACGAAAGCATCCGTCGACTGCTCCGGATGCAGCTGCAACTCCTCCGACAGCATCACTCCGATCCGTCCCGCGTCGAGCAGGTCGACGAGCTTGGCGCGATCCTCCAGGTCGGGGCAGGCGCCGTAACCGAACGAGTACCGCGCGCCACGGTATCCGAGTTTGAAGTAATCCAGCACATCGGACGGATCCTCATCGGCGACGGAATGTCCCTCCAGGGTCAGTTCTTCCCGGATCCGCCGGTGCCAAAACTCGGCGAGGGCTTCGGTGAGCTGAACGCCGATGCCGTGCACCTCGAGGTAGTCGCGATAGTTGTTGTCCGCGAACAGTTCATTGGCGAAGTCGGCGATGGGCTGACCCATGGTGACCAGCTGGAACGGCAGAACGTCCACCTGGCCGGTCCGCTCCGCGTCCTCCCGCGAGCGAATGAAATCCGCGATGCAGAGGAACCGGTCGCGTTGCTGACGCGGGAAAGTGAAGCGATACCGTTCCGGCGCATCGGGTTTCGGCTCGGTGAGAACGATCACATCGTCGCCCTCGGAGACCGCCGGGAAGTAGCCGTAGACGAGCGCGGCATGCTGCAGCACGCCCGAGGAGGTGAGCCGGTCCAGCCAATACCGCAGCCGCGGACGGCCTTCGGTCTCCACCAGTTCCTCATAGGACGGCCCGTCGCCGCCGCGCTGGCCGCGCAGGCCCCATTGACCCAGGAACAGGGCGCGCTCGTCGAGCAGACCGGAGTACTCGTTCACCGAGAGCCCCTTGACGATGCGGGTGCCCCAGAACGGCGGCACCGGCACCGGCAGGCCGGCCGCCACGTCCGAGCGCGCCGGCACCTCCACCGGCACCTCGGCGGCCTTGCGCTGCTCCGCGATTCGCTTGGAGCGCTCATGCCGGGCTTTACGTTCGGCGGCCTTCTCGCGTTCGGCGATGGCCTCCGGCGAATTGCGGTCGATGCCCCCGCCGCGCTTGACGGTCATGATCTCGTCCATCAGCCGCAGGCCTTCGAAGGCGTCGCGCGCGTAGTGCACATCGCCCTCGAACACCTCGGTCAGATCCTGCTCCACATAGGCGCGGGTGAGCGCCGCGCCGCCGAGCAGCACCGGGAACTGTTCGGAGACACCGCGGGAGTTCATCTCCTCGAGGTTCTCCTTCATGATCACCGTGGACTTCACCAGCAGCCCGGACATGCCGATGACGTCGGCCTTCTTGTCCACCGCGGCATCCAGGATGGCCGAGATCGGCTGTTTGATACCGAGATTCACGACCTCGTAGCCGTTGTTGGACAGGATGATGTCGACCAGGTTCTTGCCGATATCGTGCACGTCGCCCTTGACGGTGGCGAGCACGATGCGGCCCTTGCCCGAGTCGTCGGTGGCCTCCATATGCGGTTCCAGATGCGCCACCGCGGTTTTCATCACCTCGGCGGACTGCAGCACGAACGGCAGCTGCATCTGACCGGAGCCGAACAGCTCACCGACCGTCTTCATACCGGACAGCAGCGTTTCGTTGATGATCTGCAGCGGCGGAACCTCTTTCATGGCCTCGTCGAGGTCGGCCTCGAGGCCGTTGCGCTCGCCGTCCACGATGCGCCGCGCCAGCCGGTCGAACAGCGGCAGCGCCGCCAGCTCCTCGGCGCGCGAGGCCTTGGAGGAAGCCGTGGACACGCCCTCGAACAGCGCCATCAGCTTCTGCAGCGGGTCGTAGTCCTCGGTGCGCCGGTCGTAGACCAGGTCCAGGGCGGTCTGGCGCTGCTCCTCGGGAATCCGCGCCATGGGCAGGATCTTGGAGGCGTGCACGATGGCCGAATCCAGTCCGGCTTCCACGCACTCGTGCATGAACACCGAGTTGAGCACCTGCCGGGCCGCGGGGTTCAGGCCGAAGGAGATATTCGAAAGACCCAGCGTGGTCTGCACATTCGGGTGCCGGCGCTTGAGTTCGCGGATAGCCTCGATGGTTTCGATGCCGTCGCGCCGCGACTCCTCCTGGCCGGTGCCCAGGGTGAAGGTCAGCGTGTCGATGATGATGTCGGACTCTTCGAGCCCCCAGTTGCCGGTGATATCGGCGATCAGCCGCTCGGCGATGGCCACCTTGTGCTCGGCGGTCCGTGCCTGGCCCTCTTCGTCGATGGTCAGCGCCACCACGGCCGCACCGTGTTCGGCGACCAGCGCCATGGTCTGCTGATACCGCGAGTCCGGTCCGTCACCGTCCTCGAAGTTGACCGAGTTGACCGCGCAGCGCCCGCCCAGATGCTCCAGACCGGCCTTCAGCACCGGGGTTTCGGTGGAGTCCAGCATGATCGGCAGCGTGGACGCGGTGGCCAGCCGGGAAGCCAGCTCGGTCATGTCCTTGGTGCCGTCGCGGCCCACGTAGTCGACGCACAGGTCGAGCATGTGCGCGCCGTCGCGGGTCTGGTCCTTGGCGATGTCCAGGCACTTCTGCCAGTCCTCGGCCAGCATGGCCTCGCGGAATGCCTTGGAGCCGTTGGCATTCGTGCGCTCGCCGATCATCAGGATGGTGGCGTCCTGCTCGAACGGCACCTGGGTGTACATCGAGGACACGCTGGGCTCGTG
The DNA here is from genome assembly GCF_001613325.1 of Nocardia yamanashiensis NBRC 100130. Lineage (GTDB taxonomy): Bacteria > Actinomycetota > Actinomycetes > Mycobacteriales > Mycobacteriaceae > Nocardia > Nocardia yamanashiensis. Next base: position 43,075 of record NZ_BDCD01000007.1, read on the forward strand.
CACCGGCTTGCGCACCGCCGGCGTCACCTCGCGCACCGCCTCGGCCACCTGCCGGATGTGCTCGGGGGTGGTGCCGCAGCAGCCGCCCACCATGGCCAGCCCGAACTCGGACACGAACTGGGTCATGGCGACCGCGAGTTCCTCGGCGGTGAGCGGATATTCGGCCCCGTTCGCGCCCAGGATCGGCAGGCCGGCGTTCGGCATCACCGACACCGGCAGCTGGGCATGCTTGGACAGATGCCGCAGGTGCTCGCTCATCTCGTCCGGGCCGGTGGCGCAGTTCAGGCCGATCATGTCGATGCCGAGCTTCTCGAGCGCGGTGAGCGCCGCGCCGATCTCCGAACCGACCAGCATGGTGCCGGTGGTCTCCACGGTCACGTGGGTGATGATCGGAATCCGGCGCCCGGCCCGCAGCATGGCGTTGTGGCTGCCGGTGACGGCGGCCTTGACCTGCAACAGGTCCTGGCAGGTCTCGATCAGGATGGCGTCCGCGCCGCCGTCGAGCATGCCCAGCGCGGCCTCGGTGTAGGCGTCGCGGAGCGTGACGTAGGGCGCGTGGCCCAGGGTCGGCAGCTTGGTGCCCGGGCCCATCGAGCCCAGCACATAACGCGGGGTGCCGTAGCTGGTCGGCCCCATCTCGTCGGCGACCTCACGGGCCAGGCGGGTGCCGCGTTCGGACAGATCACGAATGCGGTCGGCGATGTCGTAGTCGGCAAGGTTCGGGAGATTGCATCCGAAAGTATTGGTCTCGACGGCGTCGGCGCCCGCCTCGAAATACGCGCGGTGAATGTGTCGCAGCACGTCGGGGCGGGTTTCGTTGAGAATCTCGTTGCAGCCCTCGAGGCCACGGAAATCGTCCAGCGTGAGATCCGCGGCCTGCAGCATGGTGCCCATCGCACCGTCCCCGATCACGACCCGTTGTTTCAACGTGTCCAGTAGGGTGGTGTCGAATTCGGCGCGGCTGCGTACAGACATGTACTCAAGAGTAGTGGGCACCCCGGACAATCCGGCCCCCGGCCGTGCGGGATTGTCCTGCGCTTCATCCGCGCACCCGGATGTCCGCTTATCGCCGATGGCGCGGCCCTCCGCGATTGCGCGTCGCTGATACGTGCGAGGACCGTACGCACTAGGCTGACCGGGTGAACGCCAGTGAATCCCCGGTGCCAGCCGAATCGGACCTGCCTACGCTGCGGGATCCGGTCCTCGTCGCTGCTTTCGAAGGGTGGAACGACGCCGCCGATGCCGCCAGTGGGGCGGTCGAACATCTGGAGCTGATCTGGGACGCGCAACCCCTGGCGGAACTCGACTCCGAGGATTACTACGACTATCAGGTGAACCGGCCGACGGTGCGCCAGGTGGACGGTGTGACGCGGGCCATCCAGTGGCCGTCGGCCATGCTCTCGGTGTGCTCGCCGCCAGGTAGTGATCGCGATGTGGTTTTGCTGCGCGGGGTGGAACCGAATATGCGGTGGCGCTCCTTCTGTAATGACATTCTCGAATTCGTGGAACAGCTGGGCGTCTCCACCGTGGTGATCCTCGGGGCGCTGCTGGCCGATACCCCGCACACCCGGCCGGTGCCGGTCACCGGAACCGCGTACAGCAAGGAAGCGGCCGAGCGGTTCAACCTGGAACAGACCCGCTACGAGGGCCCGACCGGTATCACCGGGGTGCTGCAGGACGCCTGCGTGCGCGCGGGCGTGCCGGCCATTTCGTTCTGGGCCGCCGTACCGCACTACGTCTCGCAGCCGCCGAACCCCAAGGCGGTCATCGCGCTGCTGCACCGGGTCGAGGACGTGCTGGATGTGGAGGTCCCGCTGGGCGGACTGCCCGAGCAGGCCGAGGAGTGGGAGGCCGCGGTCAATGAAATGACCACCGGCGATGAGGAAATCGCGGAGTATGTGCGCTCGCTCGAGGAACGCGGCGACGCCGACGTGGATCTGAACGAGGCCATGGCCAAGATCGACGGGGACGCCATCGCCGCCGAGTTCGAGAAATACCTGCGGCGCCGCGGCCGCGGCGGCTTCGGTCTCTAGCGGAATTCATTCGCGCGTCACTTGGATGTGGTTGCCCTAACCTAAAAAGGTTGTCGCTACACTCCTCGCAATGACCTCGCCTCGGATCGTCGCGCACCTGAACGCATTCGGCGACCGGTCGGCAGTAGTCGGTGACGGGGTCGGCGAGCTGACATATGCGCAGCTCGCGGCCCTGGTCGCCGAGTTCGCGGACCGGCTGGGCGGCGAACGCCGGCTGGTCGCGCTATCGGCCCGCAACGACATCGGTTCACTGGTGGCGTATCTCGGCGCGCTGCACGCCGGATGCGCGGTGTTGCTGACCGGTTCGATCACCGATGAGCTGCTGCGCGTCTACGATCCGGATGTCGTGGTCGAATCCGGTGATACGGACGGGATTCCGCAGGCGCGGGCGCGGCGGGCCGGATCGGCGCACGTCCTGCATCCGGATCTGGCGTTGCTGCTGAGCACTTCGGGGTCGACGGGGTCGCCCAAGCTGGTGCGGTTGTCCTATACGAACCTGCTGTCCAATGCCGCGGCCATTGCCGAGTACCTGGAGATCGGGGAAACCGACCGGGCGGCAACCACACTGCCCTTCTATTACTGCTACGGGCTCTCGGTCGTGCATTCGTATCTATTGCGCGGCGCGAGCCTGCTGATGACCAACCGGTCGATCCTGGAGCCGGAGTTCTGGGACGCGTTCCGATGTCACCGCGCGACCTCCTTCGCCGCCGTCCCCTACACCTTCGACCTGCTCGAACGCGTCGGCTTCGAGCGAATGACGCTGCCGCACCTGCGCTATGTGACGCAGGCGGGCGGCAAACTGGCCGCCGATCGGGTGCGGCACTACGCCGGCCTGGGCGAGTCCCGGGGCTGGCGTTTCTTCGTCATGTACGGGCAGACCGAAGCCACCGCGCGCATGGCGTACCTGCCGCCGGAGCTGGCCGCCGCGCACCCGGACTGCATCGGAATCCCGGTCCCGGGCGGGTCTTTCACGCTCGAACCCCTGGCGGAGGGCGGGGACGAGCTGGTCTATCACGGCCCCAACATCATGATGGGCTACGCCGAATCGACCGCCGAACTGGCGCTCGGACCGGCGCTGACCGGCCTGCGCACCGGCGATCTGGCCTGCCGCACCCCCGAGGGCCTGTACCGGGTGATCGGCCGCCGGTCGCGGTTCGCCAAGATCTTCGGGCTCCGGATCGACCTGCAACGCATCGAATCCGGGCTGAGTGCGGCCGGATACACCGCCCTGTGCACCGATGACACCGAAACCCTGGTGGTGGCGGTCGCGGGCCGCAATGCCGCCGCGGCCACCCAACTCGCGGCGCAATTGTCTGGATTGCCGGTTTCTGCGGTGCGGGTGTGCCTGGTCGAGGCCATCCCCCGCCTGCCCAATGGCAAACCGGATTATCAAGCCATCAGGGAACTTCCGGGCATTGCGCCCATACCACGCGCCGATGTGCGCACCCTGTTCGCCGATGCGCTGGGCCTGGACACCGCCCAGGTCACACCCGAATCCACCTTCGCCGACCTGGGCGGCGACTCGCTCACCTATGTCGCGCTCTCGGTGAAACTCGATCACGCCCTGGGCCAGCTGCCGGTCAACTGGCAGACCATGACGGTGGCCGAACTCGAAGCGCTCCCCCGCCGGCGCCGCCGCTTCGGCCGCTCCCTGGACACTTCTACCCTGTTGCGCGCGCTCGGCATCATCGCCGTAGTCGGCTCGCACATCGGGGTTTTCATACTGTGGGGCGGCGCGCACGTGCTGCTGGCGGTGGCGGGCTTCAATTTCGCGCGCTTCGCGGTGACGGCCGCTCCGGCCCCGGACCGGCTGCGCCGCACGCTGCGCACGGTCGCGCTCATCGCCGCGCCGACGGCGGCCTGGGTGGCGGGCACCCTCCTCTTCAGCGATTACTACGGCTGGCAGAACGTGCTGCTGCTCAACAAGATTCTGGGCCCGCACGACAGCCAGACCGCCGGTCACCTGTGGTTCGTCGAGGTGGCGGTGTACTTCATGCTGGCCGCCGCGCTCCTGGTGCGGATCCCGTTCGCCGATCAGCTCGAGCGCCGCGCGCCGTTCTGGTTCGCCTTGGGGCTGTTGGGCATAGCGCTCGTGGTGCGTTACGAACCGATGAGTTTCTATACCCCGCACGATATTCCGTTCTCGCCGCTCACCTTCTGGTTCTTCATGCTCGGCTGGGCCGCCGCCAAGGCCACCACGGCGCCGCAGCGGGTGCTGCTCAGCGGCGTGGCCTTGCTCACGGTGCCTGGCTATTTCGGTGAGCCGGAACGGGAACGGCTGATCCTGGCCGGTCTGCTCCTGCTGGTGTGGCTGCCGTCGGTGCGGGTGCCCGCACTGCTCGCCGGGGTGGCGGCGGTGCTGGCGGACGCGTCACTGTTCGCGTATCTGCTGCACTGGCAGGTGTATCCGCTGTTCGGCGAACGGCATGGGCTCGCGCTGGCCGCGTCGCTGGCCGCCGGGGTGGCGGCCGCGCGACTCATGGCCTGGGCGCGGAGCGTGGCGGCCGCGCACCGGCCGAGCGGGTCAGTGTTCGACGGCCCAGACCTGGGCCGCCGCCTCATGAGCCAGTTTCGCGATCAGGATGTCTCGCGGAATCGTCTGGCCGGCAAGGTGATCGAGTGACGGCACCACCACGTGGTGGGCATCCGCGCGCTTGAGTTCGGCGGTCAGTTCCGCGAACGCGGTGCCGTCGCCAGGGGTCGATTCATGGAAGGTGGCGGCGAAGCACATACCGGCCGACTGAGCGAGGCCGCACATGGCGTCCTCCAGCTCGTCGGTCCGGCCGTCGGCCAGATCGTCACGCACGTACCCATAGATCAACGCTTCCACCCGAACCTCCGTTGGATTGGGGATCGCTGTTCTGAAGTGTGCCCGTCTCAAGCTTGGCGTACTCGAAAATGCAATTGCAGATGTCAACCCACTGACATCCAGATGCCCTATCCGGGTCCATCCGGCGTTAACTGGTGAGATACTACAGAGCGTGTCCGCAGGTGACGATCGACCCGTCTGGGCTGTCCGAATGCGTGCCGAACGCGATGCTCGGGGGTGGTCACAGGCCGACGCGGTACGCGCCATGAGAGGCAAATCGACCCACAATCTGCCAACCGACAGCACACTCTTGCGCAACTGGCGGCGGTGGGAGTCCGGGGAGTCCCGGCCCGACGATTTCTACGCCCCCATCATCGCCGCCGCCTTCGATACGGTGACGGCGGCGTTCTTCCCCAAGGCGCGGCCGAACCGCGACGACGAGCTGCTCTCGGCCACCGGCATGGACACCCTGGAGTTCATCGGCCGGCTGCGTATGTCCGATGTCTCTTCCGCGACACTGGATGCCATTCGCATTACCGCCGACCGGCTGTGCTCGGAGTATCCCTGCTGCGACCCGCACGAACTGCACGCCGAGGGCACCGCCTGGCTGCGGCGCATCACGTCGCTACTGGACGGTCGTCTCACTCTGGCCCAGCATCGCGAGGTGCTCGTACTGGCCGGTTGGGTTGCTCTACTGGTCGGTTGTGTCGATTACGACCTGGGCTGGCGCACCGCCGCCGAGGCCACCCGCCGGGCCGCGCTATCCCTGGGCCAGGAGGCCGAGCACGCCGAAATCATCGGCTGGGGTGCGGAAATGGCCGCTTGGTTCGCACTCACCCAGGGCAACTATCGCGGGGCCATCGAAACCGCCGAGGCCGCGCACGGGGCCACCGAACGGCTCGGGGTGGGCGTGCAGCTGGCCGCCCAGCGCGCCAAGGCCTGGGCCCGGCTCGGCGACCGCAAAGAAGTGGAAATCGCGCTGGGACAGGGCCGTTCGATCCTGGACCGGCTCGACAATCCCGCCAATCTGGAGAATCACTTCGTCGTCGACCCGCTCAAGTTCGACTTCTACGCCATGGACTGCTGCCGGGTAGCCGGTGACAATCGCCTCGCCGAAAGCTATGCCCGCCAGGTCATCTCCAACTCCACCCGGCCCGACGGCAGCATTCGCAAACCCATGCGGGTATCGGAGGCGCATCTGACCCTGGCGGTGGTGGCGGTGCGCGAACGCAATCTGGAGCTCGCCCTGGACGAGGGCATCCGGGCCTTCGCGGGCAAGCGGCGCTCGCTGCCCTCGCTCATGTGGATCGCGGGCGAGGCGGCGCGGGAGATGATCGAATACTTCCCCGGGGATCCGCGCACTCGCTCCTACCTCGAGCAGCTGCGCGCACTGGCCGCGAGTTAGGCGGGCAGGCCCAGGCCCTTGGCCAGCACCGGCCAGGAGGCGAAGAACTCTTCCCGGAACAGGCCCCAGGCGTGCATGCCGACCGGGGCGAGATGCACGGTGACCGGGATGTCCAGGCTCGCCAGGCGGTCGGCGAAACTGCGTGTGCAGTAGGAGGTTCCGGCTTCGGTGGGACCGTCCACCACGAAATGCTCCGCCAGATCGGACAATTCGGAGTATTCGCCGCCGATGTCGTACGGGCCGGGCAGGCCGGTGCCGCTGGCGATGAACAGCTCCATGCCGCGCAGCTGTTCGGCGTGCACGTAGGGATCGTTGGCGGCCCAAGCGGGGTCACCGACCGGTCCATACATATTGTCGGCATTGCCGCCGTACACGCCGACCACCAGGCGCACGAAGGCATTGCCGACCGGATCGCTGATCTGACTGCACCCGCTGTAGGCCGCCGCCGCGCGAAACCGGCCCGGCGCGGCGATGGGCAGCGCGAAAACGGCGGTGGCGGAACCGGACACGCCCGCGACGGCGTTGACGCCATTGGTGCCGAGCAGGCTGTCGATCAGCGGGGGCAGCTCCCACAGCAGGAAGGTCTGCCATTTGTTCACGCCCAGTTTCGGGTCCGGCGCACGCCAATCGGCGTAGTAGGCGGCCCGGCCGCCCACCGGCTGCACCAGATTCACGTCCCGCGCGGCCAGGAAGTCCAGCACCTCGGGCGCGCGGGCCCGCCAGCTCTTGTCGGTGAGCCCCGCGTCGGCGCCGTTGAACAGATACAGCGTGGGCCGCGGCCGGGAATCGTCGGCGGGGCGCTGCACGTCGACACGGATGTCCTTGTCCATGGCCGCGGAGTACACCCACAGCGTCCAGTGCTTGGCGTCGGACCGCTCGAGCTTCGAGATCCGGGAGCCGTCGGCGGCCACGACGGTCTCGCCGGCGGGTTGCGCGTGCGCCGCGACCGGCCACAAGGCGGTCGCGATCACGAACCATCCGGCTGCCCAAGCTGTTCCGATCCGGCGCATGCTGCCCCCTGCCCGTACGTCCCGCGGTGATCTTAACTCCGATTAGGCTTCCGGCCATGGACTTCAGTCTGTGGACCTGCGCCTTCCGAGGCCATGAGACGTACGCGCCGGACGAAACCGACCTCGCCGACCGTTTGCACGTGGCCACCCCGGCCGGGGAATCCTGGCGCTGCCTGCGCTGCGGTGATTTCGTGCCGGGCGAGCCGCGCCGGCGCGGTCCCGCCGACGACGCGCCGGAGGTGCCGCGCGGGCGGCTGCTGCGCGATCGCATCATCATGCGGCTGCTGGCGGCCGAGCGGGTGGGCCGGGCGCTGGTGCTGATCCTGCTCGGGGTCGGCGTGCTGAAGCTGCGCAGCTCCCAGGAATCCTGGAAGGCGGCCTGGGACAAGGAACTTCCGCTGCTGCGCCAGCTGGCCGATCAGGTCGGCTGGGATCCGGACCATTCCAAGCTCGTGCACTGGATCGACGAGGCGTTCAGCTTCTCCCCCACCACGCTGGCCTGGGTGGCGGTGGGCATCTTCGCCTACGCGGGCATTCAGATCCTCGAAGGCGTCGGGCTCTGGCTGGTCAAGCGCTGGGGCGAGTACTTCGCGGTGATCGCGACCTCGATCTTCCTGCCGCTGGAGATCTACGAACTCACCGAGAAGATCACATTCCTGCGAGTGGCCGCATTACTGGTCAATCTGGCCGCCATCATCTGGCTGCTGTGGTCCAAACGACTCTTCGGGCTCAATGGCGGCGCGACGAAGTACTACGCCGAACATCACACCGAAAGCCTGCTGACGGTGGAACGTTCGGCCGCGGCCGCCCAATAGCGGCCTACAGCAAAGGGACCCGGTACATTGCGCGTGTACCGGGTCCCTGCGCGTTCGCGGCTCAGCCCAGCGGCTGGGAGAAGCGCAGGTGGTTGCCCCACGGATCGGCGAAACCGCAGTCGCGCATGCCGTACGGCTGGTCGACGAGCGGCTGCTCGACCGGCACCCCGGCCTCCGACAGGCGCGCGAAAGTGGCATCGACATCCTCGGTGCTGAAGATGAGGGTGCCCATGGCGCGGCTGGCCAGGCGGGCCAGGGCGGCTTCCTTGGCGGCCTCGTTCGGCACCATGTCGGGGCATTCGAGCAGCAGCTCGAGGCCGGGCTGGGCGGCGGGGCCGACGGTCAGCCAGCGGACGTTGCCGAAGAACGGCATGTCCTGGCGGACCTCGAAGCCGACGACGTCGCGGTAGAACTCGAGCGCCTGGTCCTGGTCACCGACCAGGACGGCGACGTGGGTGAGGTTGAGGTCTTTGCCGATGGTCATTGCTGTCCTTCTCTCTTGCGGGGTGGTGCGGAACCGTATCGTCGATACAGACGGGACCGCGTGGCAAAACTAATCGACGGCGCCGACGAATCGGGGTAGCCGAACCGAACGAATCGGGCGGTGGGCGCGCCGACACCCACGGCAATTCGGGACCGGTCGGTGCGCGGTATTAACCTTCTCCGGTGACCGAGTCCGCTGACGGATTGCTGCCCGACCCGAGAGGGGTCGGTGCCGTGGAGTTCGCGCATGCCGACCGGCTCCGGTTGTTCTCCTTCGCCACGGCCGAGAAGCGGGGGGACTACCTGTGGGTTTTGCGTGCTTTCGATACCGCGCGGGCCGCCTACATCGTGTTGCTGCACGCCTCCGACGTGGTCGAGACGCTCAATCGTTGCCCGGGCGCACCGGGATTCACCGCCACCGAGGTGGGGCCGCTGCTCGAGCAGTTGCACCAGTGGGGAGTCCTGGAACGCAGCTATGACGGGACGCGCGCGGCCACGCTGGCCGAGTACCGGAACCGGCATTTCGTGTACCAGTTCTCCCAGGCCGGATATCAGGCATATCGGGCGGTGTCGGATGTGCTGGAGGCGCGGCTGGACGAAGCGTCGCTCTCGCGGCTGGTGCTGCCGGAACTGCTGACCGATCTGCACACGCTCGCCGAAGCCAACCGGACCGGTGACGCGCCGCGCGTGTACCGGCTGCTCAATCGCCTGGATCGGGCGCTGACCGATCTCGCCGAACGCGCGGCCCACTTCTATCTCACCCTCGGCGATCTGGTGCGCACCACCGAGGCGACCCCGGAGGCGTTCCTCGCCCACAAGGACGCGCTGCTCGCGCACATGCGCGAATTCTCGATGGACCTGGCCCGTTTCGCGCCGCGCTTGGCGGGCGCGATCCTCGAGGTCGAGGCCACCGGCGTGGACGACCTCATCGAACGCGCCGCCCGCATCGACGAACGCGTGCTGCTGAATTTCGAAGAGCGCGAAGCGGATTGGCGCGCCCGCTGGTCCGGCCTGCGCGGCTGGTTCCTCGCCGACGGCGAAGGCGGCGTCACCGAATGCGAACGCCTGCGCGAGGCCACCATGAGCGCCATCGCCGCCGTGCTGTCGCTGCTGCGCCGGGTCACCGAAACCCGCAAGGGCGGGGTGAGCCGCGAATCGGCCCTGCGCCACCTGGCCGGCTGGTTCACCGCCGCCCCCTCCGCCGAAGCCGCCCACGCCCTCTTCGACGTCGTCTTCGGTCTCGGCAAACCTCGCCACCTCGCCATGCAGCATCCCGACGCGGACGTCATCCCCGCCATCCGATCCTGGTGGGACGCACCACCTTTGGAGATCGCCCGCACCCTCGCCGAAACCGGCCGGCCCCCGACGCCCGGTGCCCCGGCGCGCCTGCAACGCAATGACGCGAGCATCCGCCGCCTCCGCGAAGCGCAGTTGGACGCCCAGCGCGCCCGCGCCGCCGCGGCACGCTCCCTCGCCGCTTCCGACGTCTACGAACGCGAACTCGACGAGGGCGAGACCGAAGTACTGCTCAAACTGCTCGACGCCGCCTCCACCGCATGGGTCCCGGTCAGCGGCAAGGTCGGCACCACCGGCTCCGACAATGGCGTCACCCTCACCGTGTCCCCGTACGAAGGCTCCACCGCGATCCGCACCTCCCGCGGCCTACTACACCTCAACGGCCGCAAACTCGAGGTCCGCGAAACCGCCGCGCTGCGCAAAAGCAAGGCGGCTCGAGGAGTCTCCGGCCGCGGCCGCACCGGTCGCGACAGCCGCAGTGCGACGAGCGAAGGCGGGGCGATGCCGGAGGTCGGGAGCGGCTCGGCGGCAACGTCCGATACCGCCGCCACGGCTGCCGAGCGAGAGGACGTGGGCTGATGCATGCGCGGTCCGTCGATTCGCTGGCGCTGGACAGTTATCAGCGGGCGGCGCGGGTGGTGCTGGCCAATCATCTGATCACGCGGAGTTATCCGGATCGGATTGCGCTGCCGTTGATTCGGCGGTGGGCGACCGAGTTGCGGGAGGACTTGGCCGAGCTGTTCGGGTATCGGCTGGAAGTGACCGAGACGACGGCGCGACTGTTTCCGGTGCTGGATCAGCTGGAGTCGGGGCGGCCGGCGCGCACGCCCGCCGAGCGGGTGTTCGATCGGCGGCGGTATGCGTATCTGGCGCTGGCCCTCGCCGCGCTGGGTCGGGCGGGCGATCAGATCACGTTGTCGGAGTTGGCCGATCAGGTGGCCGCGTATACCGAGCGGGTGGAGGGGCTCGAGCTCGCGCCGGACCGGGCGGCCGATCGGGATGCGTTCGTGGACGCGGTGGGATGGTTGTCCGCGCGCGGTGCGGTCACTCTCGCCGATGGCGACGCGGGCGGCTGGGCGAGCGATCCCGAAGCGGGAGAGGCGCTCTACGACATCGACCGGGCCGTGGTGTTCGCGCTGTTCCGGCCGCCGCGCGCGGTGCAGCATCTCAACAGCGTGACCGGGCTGCTCGGGGAGGAGGCCGGGGGCGGCGATACCCGCGCTCCCGCACAGGCTCTCGCGGCGCGCAAGGTGCGGCGAGCGCTGGTGGAGCAGCCGGTCGTGTATGCCGACGAACTCGATCCGCCGGGCCGGGAGCTGCTGGCTCAGGAGAAGCTGGTGCGCGAGGTCGAGCTGGTCACCGGGTTGCGGGCGGAACGGCGGGCCGAGGGGGTGGCGTTGATCGACAGTTCGGGGCGGCTGTCGGATGTGCGGTTCCCGAGTACCGGCACGCTCGCGCAGGTGGCGCTGCTGCTGGCCGGCGAGATCGCGGACCTGGTGCTGGATCTGGACAATCCGGTGGCGCGGCGGCCACGGCCGGAGACGCCGTTCACCGATCTGGCCGAGCAGCTCGACAGCGCGATTCCGTTCACCACCGTGTTCGCACCCCTCGCCGATCCGGTGGAAATGTTCGTGCCGGACGAGGATTCCGACGACGAGGACCAGGAACCGGAGATTCCGGACTATCCGTTCGTCGAATCGTCGTGGATCCGCGACACCGTGCAGATGCTCACCGGCCGCTACGGCAATACCTTCTCCGCGCAATGGCAGGCCGACGTGCCGGGGCTGACCGCCGAGGCGGTCGGGCTGCTGGAGCGGCTGCGGCTGGTCGAACCGGTGGACGGCGGGCTGCTGATCCTGCCGGCGCTGGCCCGGTATCGCGGCGCCATCGTCACCATCCGCACGCGCGCGGAAACCGAATTGTTCATCTCGCCTACGCAAGTCGGCACCGAGGACGACACCGCCTCGATCGAGAAGGGATCCCGGAACTGATGTCCGACCTCATTCACGGTGGCGTCCGCTTCGTTCCCACTCGCGCGGGCATCGTCAACCTGTGGGACTACCGCGATCAGGAGTTCTGCTTCGCCGACGGGCGCCTGGTGCTGCGCGGGCCGAACGGGTCCGGCAAGACCAAGGCCCTGGAAGTGCTGTTCCCGTTCGTGTTCGACGGGCGCATCGAACCGCGGCGGTTGAATCCGTTCGCCGGTGAAGAGCGCACCATGAAGTCGAACCTGTTGTACCGCAAGCAGGAATCGGCGTACTCGTACGTGTGGATGGAGTTCGCGCGCGGCGACTGGGCCGAACCGGAGGTCGTGACCATCGGCATCGGCATGCGGGCCACCCGCTCCCAGGACAAGGTGACGCGCTGGTATTTCGTCGCCGACGGGCGGGTGGGCGTGGACTTCTCGCTGCTCGGGCCGGACGATCGGCCGCTGACGCGGAAGCAGCTGGCCGAGCAGATCGGCTCGGACGCCATCGTGGACCGCCCGGTCGAATACCGCGCCGCCATCGACGCCCGCATGTTCGGTCTCGGCCAGCAGCGTTACGACCAGCTCATCAATCTCATCCTCACCCTGCGCCGCCCGCAGCTGGCCAAGAACCTGGACCCGCGCGGCCTGTCGCAGGCGCTGACCGACGGCCTGCGGCCGCTCGACGAGCAACTCATCCTCGATGCCGCCCGCTCCTTCAGCGATATGGAGGAGGTCGGCCGCACCCTCGAGGGCCTGGTCCAGGCCGACAGCGCCACCCGCGCCTTCGTCGGCGTCTACCGCAAATACCTTGCCGTCCAAGCGAAAACCGATATCGACCAGGTCCGCGCCCGCCTCGACGCGGTCACCCACGCCGGCACCGCCCTGCACGCCGCCGCGGCCCTGCGCCAGCGCCGCGACGCCGATCGGGCCGCCGCCGAAACCCGCGCCGAGGACGCCGACCGCGCCTACGAACAGGCCCTCTCCGACCGCGAAACCCTGCAGCGCTCCAGCGCTTACGAAGGCAAACAGCAACTCGACGACCTCGCCGACGCCGTCCGCCGCCTGGAAACCTCTTCCGCCGTCCACCGCGACAAGGCGTTGAAGGCAGGCCAGACCGTCGACCAGCGCGCCGAGGAATCCGAACGCGCCCGCGCCGCCGTCGCCCACGCCGCCTCCGCCCTGGCCCGCGGCGAGGACGAACTGCGTTCCGCCGCCGAGGAAGCCGGCATCAACTGGACCGCCCTCCCCGAACAGGCCCGAGCCGACCACCTCACCACCACCGTCCGCTCCCACGCCGAAGAACGCGACGCCGACGTCCGCGCCGTCCGCCGCGCCCTCACCCTCGTCGATCAGGCCGCCAACGAACGCACCCGAGCCGAACGCGCCGTCCAGCGCGCCGCCGAACTCAAGGACTCCGCCGCCGCCGAACTCGCCGAAGCCGAAGCCTCGGTGGCCCTGGCCCGCTCCAATACCGCCCTCGCCCTCCGCGATTGGTGGGACACCCACCGCGACGTCTACTCCCCCATCCGCACGGGACTGTACGAGGCGATCAGCGACGCCCTCGCCCAGACCGGAACCGAACCCGCCACCGGCGATCTGCCCGCGACGCCCGCCGAGGTGCTGGCCGAGCGGACCGAGCCGCTCACCGAGGAGATTCGTACTCGGCGGCAGGAGGCGCGCACTCGCGCCGCGCAGGCCACCGAGCTGGCCGGTCGACTGCGCGCCGAGCGCGATCGGGTCGCAGCCGAACGGGATGACGCGCCACCGGCTTTCGCGGGCCGGACCGATGTGCGGACCGAGCGGTCCGGTGCGCCGTTGTGGCGGTTGGTGCGGTTCGCCGATCACGTCGAGGCCGGTGCGGCCGCCGGCATCGAAGCGGCTTTGCAGGCGGCGAACCTGCTCGATGCCTGGGTGTGCGCGGAGGACGAGCTGCCCGCGCATGCTTCCGAGCAGTTCCTGGTTCCGCTTCCGGCCGCCGAACGACCGGCCGGTCCGACGCTGGCGGACGTGCTGGTCGTGGAGGACGACACCGACACGCTGACCGTCCCGCGTGACACGGTGGCCGGCGTCCTCGCCTCCATCGCGCTGCATCGCGTCGCCGGGAATGGGACGAAGTCCGCGAAAGCGACAGCTGCACAGCGGGGTTCGGACACGAGCGAATCGACGCTGTCCGGCGGTTCGGCGACGGCAGCCGAGGCGCACGCGGTATCCGGAGCCGAGGCGCAACCGGTGGCCGACGGTGGCGGGGCGGTTGTCTCGGCGGATGGGCGGTATCGGTTCGGGGTGCTGGTGGGGCGGCATTTCAAGGGGGATGCGGAGTTCATCGGGACGACCGCCCGGGCGCGGCGGCGGGAATTGCGGTTGGTGGAGTTGGCCGCGGCCATCTCGACGGCCGAGCAGGACGCGCTGGATGCCGCGAGCGAGGAGCGCACCGCCACCGAGGACCTCGGGCGGATTTCGGCGGCGGCCAAGGCACTGCCGCGGACCACCGCCATCACCGCGGCGCTGCGGATGGTGTCCGAGGCGGCGGGTGTGCTGCGCACCCGGGCCGAGGGGACGGCGCAGGCGGAGCGGGAACTCGATCAGGCTGTCGCCGAATACGCTGCCGCGGACAAGAAGGTGCGCGGGATCGCGGCCGATCACAAGGTGCCCAGGGATCCGGCGGAACTGGACGCATTGGCCGCCGCCGTCCGGCATTTCGAGAACGCGGGCACCGCGCTGCTGCGATTGCGCGGGGACCATCAGCGCGAGCACGAGCGGTCCCGGGAGGCCGGGGATCGGCTCGAGGAGGCCAAGGATCTCGCCGAGGCGTTCGCGGAGGAGGCCGAAGCGGCGCGCTCGGGTTACGAAGAGCAGCAACGGAAGCTGGAGACGCTGCGGGAGGCGCTCGGAGCCGGGGCCGCCGATATCGATCGGGAACTGGAGCTGGCGCGGGAGAAGATCGACGCGGCGCGAGCGGAGCAGAAGGCGGCGCGCAAGGCGGCGCACGAGGCCATCGAGGGGGTCGGTGCCGCCGAGGGCGCGCATCGGGCCGCACACGCGGCGCTGGGGACCGCTTTGACCGAATTGCTGGCGGACGTACGGCATCTCGCGCCGTACGCGCGCCCGGATCTGCTGAGCCTGCTCGGCGCGCCCGCGGACAGCCGGTGGCCGAGCAGCGACGCCGCGTGGTCGACGCCGGAGCAGTTGCTGTACCGGATCGAGAACAGTGATCCGGAGCAGGAGCCGAAGGTGCTCCCCGACGAGGTGGCGGCGCTGTTCGAGAACCTGGCTACCGCAACGGCTTCGGTGCGGGCCGGGGACGCGGCGCGCAAATCGACGCGCAGTGCCGTCACCACCGCTTTGCAGGAATTCGACGCGGCGCTCACCGCGGCCCGCCAGGATTACCGCCTGAATTGGGATGCGGCGGACGGGCTCACCGTGGTGCAGGTGCACGACGATCACGGTTTGTCGTCTTTGGCGGATTTCGCCGAACGCATCAATGCCGCGCGCCGCGATCAGGAACTGCTGCTCACCGACGCCGAACGCCGCATCCTGGAAGACGCCCTGCTCACCGGGCTCGCCCAGCAGATTCACGAACGCACTTCCGACGCACGCGATCTCATCTCCCGAATGGGCGCGGAGATGAAACAGCGGCGCATGTCCTCGGGCAATACGATCGGCGTGCACTGGGTGCTGGCCGACAATCTCCCCGAGGCCGCGCGCGCGGTGTGCAAGCTCCTCGACCGCGACTCCGCCGACCTCACCCCGGACGATTTGTCGGCTATTCGCGCACATTTCGCCGCCGAGATCCGTTCGGCCCGCGCGGCGCATCCGGAACGCTCGTATCCGGAGATTCTGGCTACCACCCTGGATTACCGTACGTGGCGGGTGTTCTCGTTCACCATTGTCACCGCGGACGGCTCCGAGGACCGGCTCACCGTCGCCCGGCACTCCACGCTGTCCGGCGGCGAACAGTCGGTGTCGCTGCACCTGCCGCTCTTCGCCGCCGCGCACGTGATGCTGGATTCGGCCGATCCGCAGGCCCCGCGCCTGCTCGCGCTCGACGAGGCGTTCGCCGGCGTCGATGACAACGGACGAAGCGAACTTCTCGGTCTCTCCGTGCAATTCGACCTGGATCTGTTCATGACCGGCTACGACCTGTGGATCACCTACCCGCACGTACCGGCCTGCGCGCACTACGATCTGGCGCACTCGGCGGCCGAGAACACCGTCAGCGCAACGCTGCTGGTGTGGGATTCCGACGATTTGCTGGCCGAGCACGACGGGTCCGATTTGACGGCTGCTCTGGGTTCGCCGAACCGTCGCCGCCTGCCGCACGGCCTGGAGGGTGCAATGCCCCTGGACACCGAGCTGGTACCCACGTCGTAAACGGGTCGCGCGACGGCACATTCAGCGTGTCGGAGCGCGGCGCGCCGTAAGGATTGGACCATTGGCAAATCAACAGTTTCGCCAATGGCGGTTCATCGACTAAAAATATCTCCCGTGCCACTCCCTACCGGAATCACCTGTCAGCCATCGACGCTCCGCGTGCAGGAGGCCCGATGACGATCGAACAGCCGCGCGAGGACGAGGTCACCCAGCTGGCTCGACGGGTAGAGAAAGCCCGTGGGCGGCTGGCCTACCAATACGATCCCGCTCTCACCGACGCGCTGTCGGAGAACGAGCTCGTCGCGGAGCGCGAGCTAGCCGAGCGCATACGCGAGCAGGAACGTGCTCAACGCTGGAAGCAGGCCGAGGCGGCGGCCGGTGCTGCCGACCGGGCTCGGCAGACCACCGAAGAAATCGAGAAGGCCGACATTCGCGATTTGCTGCTCGCCCGCAAGGCGATCGCCGCCCAGCGGCGTGAATCCAGCCCGCACGCCAAACTGGCGTCGCTGTACAAACACCGGGCCTGGAGCCAGCGCGCGCTCGCCGGTGTGGTCGCGGCCGGCATGCTCTGGTCCGCGGTCAACGTGCAGCACAATATCGCTCCCGGCGGTCCGAGCGATCCCCTCTACTGGTTCAGCTATCTGCTCGAAGGCATGATCTCGGTCTGCCTCGTGATCATCATGATCGGCACCAACAAGGTCGCCGAATGGGGTGTGATCGACAGCCGCCGCCAGGTCGTGGTCGCCGAGATGGCGCTGCTGAGCCTGACCGTCATCCTCAACACGTATCCGTATCTGCGCGACGGCAGCTGGTACGACGTGGCCGTGCACGCCATCGCCCCGGTGATGATCGGCGTCGCGCTGCTCATCCACAATGCCGCGGCCTCGCGCTACGGTCTCGCCATCGTGCGCGCGACCGACCAGATCCGGGACTTACCGGATCCGGGTGAGCAGATCCGGCGCTCGGTGAACACCATGGTGTCCTGGCCCAGCCGCCCCACGCCGCCCCAGGCACCAGTCCCTACGCCGGCCCTGACGGCGGGCACCGGTGACTCCGAAAAGGCCGTCAAGGACGAACCCGCGGTAGTGGACGCCGACGAACCCATCGTCAAGACCACCCCCAAGGAAACCGTCAAACCCGCCGAAAAAGACACTCGCACTTCGGCGACCGGCAAGTCTCGCCCGTCCGCGGACGACGAGAAGTCACCCCTGGCGGATCTGACCGATCCGGGCCCGCCGCTGAATGTCTACGACACCGGCCAGTTCCGGATCGCGGAAACCCTCGAACAGGAACTCGCCGAACTGCAGGCGGCCCGCCGCCGCGCCCGCGCCGCCTCGCGCTCGCGCAACGGTTCCGGCATCCTCGACGACTGATTCCGACGAATCCGGCAGGGCGGCAGTAGCACCCGCGCCGCGGTCTCGGTGCCCCGACAGCACCGAGGCCGCGGCGATCCCCTCCGCCACCGCGGCCTCGTGATCGAAACGTTAGGCCCGGCGCCGGTCTCCCGGTCCGTCAGACGGCGCCGCGACGGGCATCGGTCGTGGTCACGGGCTCGAGCGGGTTTTCCGGACCGGAACCGGAACCCTCATTCCGGGGATTCGGAACGCGGATCGGCAAGCGAGTCGAGAAGGGTCGCGGCCGAATCGGTTTCGGCCATCTCCAGGCGGCGATAGCGCTCGACCGCGCCGCGCAGCGCCGTCACGGCGCCGGCGCGATCCCCCGACGCCGCCCGGCAGCGTCCGATGCCGTCCAGCGCGGCGGCTTCCCAGAGCACGTTGCCGATCACCCGCGCCAGCTCCAGGGCTTCCTCGTGCAGCGCCAGACCAGCTTCCGGATCGCCCGCCAGGCGCCGCACGGCCCCCAGACGATTCAAGGTCTCGGTGACGCCGGAAAAGTGCCTGAGTTCGCGATAGGAGGCGAGTGCGGCCCGCAGCAGTTCCTCGGCGGCCGCCGCGTCCGCCGGCTGCCGCACCCAGCCCAGGTTCGCGAGCGAATCGGCCACGCCCACCCGGTTTCCGGTGATCCGGTAGGTCTCGAGGGCCTCGGTGATCGCGGCGACGGCGCACTCCGCTTCGCCGGCGCGCGCCCGGACCCGGCCCACGATATTGAGGGCCGACGCCACCCCATCCGAATTGTCCAGTTCCCGGTAGATGGCCTGCGCGCGTTCGGCTTCCGCGAGCGCGCCCTCGTGCCGCCCGCGCACGTACTCGCAGTAGGCGAGATGGGCGGAGGTGAACGCCTCCCCGGACCGATTCCCGGCCGCGCGGAACAGGGTCCGGGCTTCCCGCAGCAGTTCGATCCCCGCGAGGTAGTCGCCGTCCAGGTGCTGTGCCCAGGCCAGGGCGCTCACATTGACCGCCGCCGCGCCCGGCTGCCCGAGCGCGCGATTGAGCCGCGCGGCCTCCCGCAGCATGTCGTGGGCGGACCCGCGATCCCCGGTCAGCAGCCGAATCCAGGACAAACCGTTGAGCACCACGGCGATTCCCTCCTGGTCGCCGATCTCCCGCTGCAATGCCAGCGCTTGCTCCAGCGCCTCGGCCGCGCCCGCGTAGTCGCCCTGCAGATGCCGCGCCCAGCCGAGATCGCTCAGCGCCCGGCCTTCCCGATGGCGGTCGCCCAGCGCCCGGTACCGCGCCAGGACGTCGGTGAGCAGCCGCTCCCCCGTGGCGAATTCGCCGTCCAGCAGCCACAGCGCCGCGCGCAGCTGTTCGGCCGCCGCGGTGAGTTCGGGTTCGGCCGTGTGGACGGCGAGCGCGTCCCCGAGCAGTTCGGCGACCACGCCGTAGTCGTCGGCCAGATACGCCACGGCCCCCAGGTCCTTCAGGGCGAACGCCTCGGATCCGCGCGGGTCGATGCTGTCGGCGGCGACCGCCATCCGGCGCTGCACCGCCATCGCGTGCGACCGCCAGTTGCCGTGCAGATACAGTTCGGCGACAAGCGCTTTCGCCATCGCCATCGCCTGGGACAGCGGCCCGGCCACCGCGGCGTGGCGCAGGCAGGCGAGCATGTTCGCCCGCTCCACGCGCAGCCACGAGGACGCCGAGCGGAAGCTGGCGAAGTGCGGCTGCGCGGGGGCCGCGTCCGGCGTCCGCGCCGGCGGGCGCGCGGCTGCCGAGCGCGTCCGGGCGCCCGGGCCGGTGTCGGGATGGCTCGCGGTCCCGGTGTGCCGGGTTTGTGTGGCCGCGTGCGCGGTGTGCAGGTAGTAGGCGAGGACCCGGGCGCCCGCGCCGGCTCGCTCGGCCGGATCCTCGAGCAGGCCCTGCGCGTATTCGCGCAGCAGATCGTGCAGCCGGTAGCGGCCGGGTGCGGTCTCGTCGATCAGATGCTCGACGTACAGCTCCTCCAAGGCTTTCCGCGCCTCGTCCACCGTGGTGTCGTCCAGCGCCGCGACGGCGTACCGGTCGAAATCCGGCCCGGGGTGCGCGCCCAGCCGCCGGAACAGGCGGCGGCGGTCGGCGCTCAGCAGTCCGTAGGAGGTGGTGAAGGCGGCGCGCACGGCCCGCGGACCGGCTTCGAGTTCGGCCAGCCGGTCGTGTGCGCGCCGGAATTCGGCGGCCAGGTCCGCGACGCTCCAGCGCGGGCGATGGGCCAGCCGTCCGGCCAGCAGCACGATCGCCAGCGGCAGATAACCGCACAGGTGCACGATCTCGGCTGCGCCGGAAGTGTTCTCGGAGGTCGCGGGCCGATCGGCCAAGCGGCAGAACAGCTCCACGGCGGCATCGCGCTCGAGGGGGTCCAGGGTGATCGGGGCGGCGCCGTCGAGGGCGAGCAGCCGGCGGCGGCTGGTGATCAGCGTCAGGCAGCCCTCGGCCGCGGGCAGCAGTTCCTCGATCTGTGCGTGATCGCGAGCGTCGTCCAGAACCAGCAGGATCCGCTTGCCGTTGACCCGGTCGCGCCATAGATCACGGCGCGCGGCAAGCGTTTCCGGCAGATTGCGCGGATCCACGCCCACATCGGTGAGCAGCGTGCCGAGCACGTCCGCCGGGTCGGCCGGATCCCGCCCCGGCGTGTGTGCGTTCAGCTCCACGAAATACCGCCCGTCCGGGAACCGGCTCGCCAGCAGATGCGCGGCCCGCGTCACCAGCGCCGTCTTCCCGACCCCCGCCATCCCGTCCACGGTGTGAATGTTCACCACCCGCCGCGCCCCGGCCGCGTCCACGATCCGCCGCAGTTCCGCCTCGCGCCCGACGATGGTCCCCACATCCCGGCGCAGCGCATTGACCACGACCGGCATCCGCCGCAGCGTCGGTTCCCGCTGCGCCGCACTCCACACCCGCTCCCATTCGACCAGGTCCACCAGCTCCGCCCCCGCGCCGTCGGCCCGCATCCGAGTCAGCTCGAACAACGTCAACAGCACCGGAACCAGCGTGTCGAAGCGCGAGGGCACATTCCGCCCACTGCGCCAATCGCTCACCCGCTGAACGGTTCCCGACCCCCGCTCCCCCAGCGGCCGCGCCGCCCGCATCCGTTCCTCCGCGGCCCGCGCCACCCGCTGCAACGTCGGATTCCCCGCCGCCTGGAACAATTCGGTCAACCGTGCCGCGAACACCAACCGAGCCGGCGCCCCCGACTCGGCCTCTACCTCGAACCTCACCCCAAGATCTTCTCCCGAGCGCGCAACCCCGCCCACCCGACCCCGCTGCGACCTCAGTGACCGCCGGGGTGCGCCGTCTCCGCGGGGACGACGACGGCCGGGCGGGGCTGGTCCGGGCTGCCGAAGTGCTGGGCGTAGCCGAGCCAGCCGGTGCCGACGAAGACGGCGAGGAGGACGGCGGTGGGGAGTTCGAGGAGCATCCAGGCGATCGAGTAGGACGGGTCCTGGGGGGCGGGGCGGGCGATGCGAACGGGCGGGCGTTGGTGGCCCATATTGCTGAACCTCGATCGTTGCTGCCTGCCTTGCCTGCCCACCCATGCCTCCATAGCTAGAAATGTGCCACGATCAAGGATGCCGAACTGGCAACACGCGCACAGCGGCGAATGGGCGGACATCGAGATGTCCGGTGCCATCCGGATTTTCGTGTGGTGCGATGTGCGTGGCGGCCGGAGCGTCCGGCGGTGCGGCTGCGGCCGGACCGGGTACAAAGTATGCACAAAGTGCGTGGTTACGGGGGCACAATCATCGGACATTCCGGCGGACACGCCCGAATTGTCAGCAACCGGTCAGGCCGGAGAAGTCGCGCGGTACAACGTGATTGCGGTCGGTGCAGCTGCCGAGGGCGTGGTCGGGGTGCAGGCCGAGGTATTGGTTGCGGGTGCGGGTGCTCCAGCGGCGGGCGGCGGCGGAGCGGGTCTTGTAGAAGTTGATCATGTAGCCCCCCTCGTAGACGCGCAGCAGGGTGTAGCCGCCGGGGTATTCCTTGACCGCGGCGACCTCGAGGAATTCCACGTTCACCTGGGAATCGGCGCGGGTCACCCGGTTTCGATGGGTGTGGCCGCTGTGGTGCAGGAACACGCCGGGCGATGCGCGGTAGATCTCGTGCAGCGCGGCGGCATTGGGGCGGTCCAGTACGAATCCGGGTCCGCCCGGATTGCTCACGGCCGCATGCCTGGTCACCGGGTGATGTCCGAAAACCAGTGTCGGGCGGTCCGGGTCGGCGGCCAGCAGCTCGCGTAGCCGGTCCAGTTGCGCGGCGTCCAGGGTTCCGCCCGAACCCCGCAGGCGGGTGGTGTCCAGGCCGATGAGTCGCATTCCGCCGACGAAGTATTCGACCAGCTGCCGATGCGGGTGGAACACCGCGCCGAAGTGATCGGCCTCGCCCTTGGGCGGCATATCGTGATTTCCCCGGCAGACGAAGTAGTCCCGGCCGTGCACGCCCCAAGTATCGAGATGCGCTCGCACCGCACAGGTCTGCTCCCGCGTCCCGGAATCGGTCAAATCACCTGCCACCACAAGGTGATCCGCGTCCCGGTCCGCTCCGCGTAGCTCGTCCAGCACGGCCTGGAACATGAACTCCGGATAGTGGGCGGTGGCATGCCGCAAGCCCTCCACCAGCCCGGAAACCAGCAGCCCACTGCTGTCTTCACCGAAGTGCAGGTCGTTGGCCAGCGCGAAAGTGCGCAGCAAGCGTCCCGGCGGCGGCGTCAAGGTGCGGAAAACACCGGTGGATTCCGGGGTTCCGGCGCGCCGGGTGACCAGGGTGCGCGCCGACCGTGCCCGGTTCCCGTCCGAGTACGCCTCGAACCGGTACTCCCGCCCCGGCTCCAGCCCATCGATCTCGACCCAGTGGAACGGTGTGCGCTGCGCATCGAAATGCCTGACGCGCAGCACCCCGTCGACCGGCCCCACCCGCACCTCGGTATCGGCCCCTATCGGCCGTAATCGCCCCGCCCGATTTCGCGTCCGGGTGGTCCACGTCAAAATCACCGACCGGTCGGTAATCGTCACGACCTCCAGATCGGACGCCACCACCGCATCCCGCCGTACCCGCCCCGACTCCCCCATCAGCACCGGTCCGGGCACCCGCACCGCCACCGCCGCGGCCCCCGACGCCGCATTGGCCAGCCACATCGTTCGAAGAATCGGGTCCATGGTGGCTCTCCCTCCGCCGTCCGGCCGCCACCGGAACGCTACGGACCCCAGTTGAACGCCCGCCCGCACCGACATGACCGGTCAGCTTCCGGCACCGGACATTTCACCCCGGGTGCGACGGCGACCGATGAACGCGGAGCGGGTTTCCGAGTGCCCCCGGCGCATCCGGAAACCCGCTCGCGAACGCTGGACGATCCCCTCGCACCGCCCAGAGTCGTGCGCTCACACCGCGACGCGGTGCAGCGGTTCGCGCGACACGATGTTCCCCGACAGCGCCGCCACCACGGTCAGGACGCGGGCGCGCATATCGGGGCGGACGCCGGCGGCGTCCAGAGCATCGCCGAGATGTGTTGCGGTGCGCTCGAAATGGTCGCGGGTGATGCCGCGCGTGTGGTGCACGCGGTGCAGCGGCAAACCCGTGTAGGCGATCGGGCCGCCCAGGACGGCGGCGAAGAACTCGACTTGCAGACGCTTCATCCGCGAGATGTCGGTGCGGATGAAGTAGGCCGCCAGGTCGGGCTCGGCCAGCACCCGGCGGTAGAAATCGTCGACCACGGCCGTGAGTGCGGGGTGGCCGCCGATCTGGTCGTAGATACTCGTCATCGTCTCCCTCTCGTGCGGGGTACCGGGTGAGACGATCGAAAGGGTGTGTGTCTCAGCCCGATACGGTGACCACGCTAGGGAGCGCGGAGTTCCGGAGGCAGGAGGATTCCGGGTCCGGACGGCATAACACCAGGTCAGCGGGTCGTGCCGGTTTTCCGGACCGGAAGCGGAGCACGCGGGGCGGCATCCGGACCGGACGCCGGAAGGTCAGCGCGCGCTGGCGTCGGGCAGGCGCGCGGGGCAGGGCACGCCGGGGACGGTGGCCAACTCGAAATGCCACCATTCGTTGTCGAACGTGCGGCACAGCCCCCAGCGGCTGCCGTTGTCCTCGAGCCATTGCGCGCCTTCGCGCGGGCCGACGTCGATGGCCTGACCGGAGACGTGGGTGGACTCCTCCGGCGGCAGCACCCAGCGGCGGGCGGCCTCGGGACTGCCGTAGGTGCGAATCCCGTCCTCCCACAACCACTGTTGCTGACCAGGCGTCCGGTATCCGGAGGTGATGGAGAGCGTGACGCCCTGCGCCGCGGCCTCGGCGGCGGCGCGGTCGTAGGCGGTGGCCAGCAGCGGATCCAGGCCCTCGGTATCGCCGGAAACGGCGGTGGCCGAGGGCAATTCGCCCGCCCGGGCGGCCGGTACGGCCTGCGCCGCGGGCAGTACACCGCCGACCAGACCCGCTCCGGCCAGTACGGCTCCCGCAACTACCCGGCGGTGCACCCGCATTCGTCGCCTCCTACGGCTCAGACTCGTTCCTTGGACCGGGTGCGCACGCGCAACGCGATCGGCTTCTGGGTTTCGGCGAAGAAGTCGTTGCCCTTGTCGTCGACGACGATGAACGCCGGGAAGTCCTCGACCTCGATCTTCCACACCGCTTCCATGCCGAGCTCAGGGTATTCCAGAACCTCGACGGATTTGATGCAGTCCAGCGCCAGTCGCGCGGCGGGGCCGCCGATGGAACCGAGATAGAAGCCGCCGTGCTCCTGGCACGCCTTGGTGACCTGGGCGGACCGATTGCCCTTGGCCAGCATGACGTAGGAGCCGCCCGCGGCCTGGAACTCGTTCACGTAGGAGTCCATGCGGCCGGCGGTGGTCGGGCCGAAGGAACCGGAGGCGTAACCGTCGGGGGTCTTGGCCGGACCCGCGTAGTAGACGGCCATATCGCGCATGTACTCGGGCATGGGCTCGCCCGCGTCGAGGCGTTCCTTGATCTTGGCGTGCGCGATGTCGCGGGCCACCACCAGCGGGCCGCTCAGCGAAAGCCGGGTCTTCACCGGGTATTTCGACAGTTCGGCGCGGATCTCGGACATGGGGCGGTTCAGGTCGATACGGACCACGTCGCCGCCGAGGATCTCGTCGGTCTGCTCCGGCAGGTACTGGGCGGGCTCGCGCTCGAGCTGCTCCAGGAACACGCCCTCGGCGGTGATCTTGGCGCGCGCCTGGCGATCCGCCGAGCAGGACACCGCGATGGCCACCGGCAGCGAGGCGCCGTGCCGCGGCAGGCGGATCACGCGCACGTCGTGGCAGAAGTACTTGCCGCCGAACTGCGCGCCGATGCCGAACTCCTGGGTCAGCTTGAAGACCTGCTCCTCGAGCTCCAGATCGCGGAACCCGTGGGCGGCCATCGACCCCTCGGTGGGCATATTGTCCAGGTAGTGCGCGGAGGCGTACTTGGCCGTCTTCAAAGCGAATTCGGCGCTGGTGCCGCCGATGACCACGGCCAGGTGGTACGGCGGGCAGGCCGCGGTGCCGAGCGAGCGGATCTTCTCGTCCAGGAACTCCAGCAGCCGATCCGGGTTCAGGATCGCCTTGGTCTCCTGGTAGAGGAAGGACTTGTTGGCCGAGCCGCCGCCCTTGGCCATGAACAGGAACTTGTACGCCGGATGGGTGGGATCGCCCGCGTCCGAATACAACTCGACCTGCGCGGGCAGATTGCTCCCGGTGTTCTTCTCGTCCCACATGGTGATGGGCGCCAGCTGCGAGTACCGCAGGTTCAGCTTGGTGTAGGCGTCGAACACGCCGCGCGAAATCCACTCCGCGTCATCGGCTCCGGTGAGCACGCCCTCGGACTTCTTACCCATCACGATGGCGGTGCCGGTGTCCTGGCACATGGGCAGGATCCCGCCCGCGCTGATGTTCACGTTCTTCAGCAGATCCAGCGCCACGAACCGGTCGTTGCCGCTGGACTCCGGATCGTCGATGATCTTCCGCAGCTGCGACAGATGCGCCGGCCGCAGGTAATGGCTGATGTCGTGCATCGCCTCCGCGGTCAGCATCCGCAGCACCTCGGGCTCGACCTGCAGGAAGCTCCGCCCACCCGCCTCGAACGTGCTCACACCCTCGGTGGTGAGCAACCGATACGGGGTGTCGTCGACACCGATCGGCAACAGATCCGAGTACAGGAAATCAGGCGCGCTCACGCGAATCGCACTCCTCGAGCAGGGCTGGGGGCTGTCAGCCAACGGTTCAAGCAGAGTGACTCTATCCACCGCCCCCACCCACCCCGCCCTCACCCCCGCACCGCGTGCCCCCGGTCACACCCGCCCTCCCCCACCCCGCCACCACCGCCCGTCCCAACCCCGTATGCAATTGCATTTGCACACACAAGGTTTGCTGAGAACCACTCCGAGGTAGCCGGAAAGCGTGTCAAACTCGGCGTGTGGCAGTAGTTCACAGCCCGGCAAATCACCCAGCAACCCCCAGCCCAGGCCTGCACTACGACTCGGACGGCGCATCGACGGAGAATCGTTGCGGCACAGGAAGATCGAGCATCCGATCGCTTTGCCCGCGGAATTGCCGCGGTCGCGAGAGCAGACCTCCGCCGCCCTGGCGGCGCGGGCGGCGGCGCCGCGGGAGACGGGTGATCGGCTCAGTGCGCTGCGCTGATTCGCTGGTTGCGAACAGGTACAGGTTGCACCTTCAACCGGGGCGGTGTTACCTGTCAGGATGCGTTTGTCTGCGGCGGGGAGGCTTTAGCATGGCATCAGAGACCGGGAGTGGAATCGTGACCGAGACCCGTTGGCTCGATGATGTCGAGATGCGCGCGTGGCTGGGGTATGTGTTCACGCGGGATCTGATCGCGGCGGCGGTGGGGCGGGACTCGTTGCGGGAGTCCAATCTGACTTATGTGGAGTACACGGTGCTGGCGCGGCTGGCGGATGCGCCGGATCATCGGCGGAGCTTCGCGGAATTGGCGGGGGTGCTGGAGTGGTCGCAGAGCCGGCTTTCGCATCAGATCACCCGGATGGAGAAACGCGGACTGGTTGCCAGGGAGTCGATTCCCGATGACGCGCGGCGGACCGCGGCGGTGCTGACGGCCAAGGGGGCGCAGGTGCTGGACGGGGCGGCGCCGTCACATGTGGACAGTGTGCGGCGTCACATGGTGGACGTGCTCGACCGAGGTCAGCTGGCCGCGCTGGCCGATATCTACGACACGCTGCTGGCCCATCATCGAAGACCGGCGACCGGGAACGATCATTCTTCCTAGCGAGATACTCGCTGTTTGGTTTGGCACACACCGGGTACTGGGTAAGACTAGGCTCGGCACCGGCTTCCGACGGCGGTCGGCACCGAGCGCACGGCCGGCAACCCGGCCACCGTTGTGAGCATCCGACCTGGCCTTAGCGAAAGGGGCAGGAATTTCCATGTCCGACGTGTCCATCGGCCTCTCGCCGGATTCACTGCCGGCGAGTTCCGTCGAGAATCTGCTTCCGCAGCTGGTCGAGCACCTGCGGCAGAACCGCACCGAACTGCGTGAAGAGTGGGCGCGTCGCATTACCGATGCCCAGCTGTTGACCGCCATGACCCCGGAGGAAATCTTCTCCGAGGCCACCTCGGTCTACGACAACTACGTCGAGGTACTCGAGACCGGTAGCGTCGAAGCGCTGCAGGCCTACGCGCGCGACCTGTCCGAGCGCATCATTCCGCGAGGCGTCGAGACGGACGAAGTCGTCGGCATCGTGCTGCTGCTGCGAGATGTGCTGGCGCGCAGCTTGTTCGAGAAGTACCAATCTGACTTCGAATTGCTCAAGCGCGTGCTGGACGCCTACGAGCCCGCCGCCAACCGCATCGCCAACACCGTGGCCGTGTCCTTCGTGCAGGAACGCGAACGCGTCATCCGCCAGCAGCAGGAAGCCATTCGCGAACTCTCCACCCCCGTGCTCCAGGTTCGCGAACAGCTGCTCATCCTCCCCATCATCGGCGTGCTGGACTCGCAACGCGCCCGCCAGCTCACCGAACAGCTGCTACGCGCCATCCGCGCCAATCGCGCCAAGGTCGTCGTCATCGACATCACCGGTGTGCCCGCCATCGACTCCACGGTGGCCAACCACCTGGTGCAGACCGTGGACGCCTCCGGCCTGATGGGCGCCAACGTCATCATCACCGGCCTGTCCTCGGAGATCGCCCTCACCCTGGTCACCATCGGTCTCGACCTGTCCAAGATGAACGCGGTCGGCGACCTGCAGGGTGGTATCGAAGAAGCGGAGCGGCTGCTCGGTTACGAGGTTTCTCGTGTGACCGATCGCGACGGACGGTAACCGGGGCTCCCCCATGCCGGTACCCATTCTGAAGCAGGGCACCTATCTCATCGCGTCGGTGCAGAGCGCACTCACCGACGCCGATACCGAACGCTTGCAGGACGACTTGATGAAGTACGTCAGCAAGTATCGAGCACAGGGCATCATCGTCGATGTCACCGCAATCGACGTAATGGACTCCTTCGCGGCCAGATCGCTGCGTACCATCGCCCACATGACCAAGCTGCGCGGCGCGGAAACGGTCATCGTCGGACTGCAGCCCGAAGTCGCTTTCGCCATGGTGCAATTGGGCTTGACCTTCGAGGGCATGCACACCGCGCTCGACCTCGAGGAAGGGCTCGCCTGGCTGAACACCAAGGTGGCCAGCCGAACTCAGCCGGTGAGCGCGCGGGCGCAACAGCAGGCCAACCGCTCGCAGCAGCAGATGAGCAACCGCTCGCAACAAGACGGTCGTGATCGTGGCCGCTGAAAACGTGGTGATCGCGGTAAAGGTGTCCAATGACATCGTCACCGCTCGGCAAGCGGGACTGGAGCTGGCAAGCAGGCTCGGGTTCTCGCTCTCCGATCGCACCATGATCGCCACCGCTATCTCGGAGGTGGCGCGCAACATCACCAGTTACGCCGGTACCGGGGAGATCCGGCTCACCGTGCAGGACCGCGAAGGCCGCCGGTCCATGGTGGTCCAGGCCTCAGATCAGGGCCCGGGCATTCTCGATATCGACCGCGCCATGGAGGACGGCTATTCCACCGGACGCGGTCTGGGCCTGGGTCTTCCGGGCGCGCGCCGCCTGATGGACGGCATGCTCATCACCTCCGATCCGGGCCACGGCACCCTCGTCGAAATGTGGAAGTGGGTGCCCAGCGGTGCGTGAGGACGGGTTCATCGGCGCGATCGAATGGGCTGTCGCGGGACGCGCACTACCCGGGCAGCGGGTGTCCGGGGACCGATCCGTAGTACTCGATGCCGGCGGCGGCTCGGTGCTTTTCGCGGTGCTGGACGGGCTCGGGCACGGGGCGGCCGCCGCCGACGCCTCCGATCGCGCCGCGCAGGTTCTCGCGGAGAACCGCGCCGAACCCCTGGACGTGCTGATGCTGCTGTGCCATCGCGCCATGTCCGACACCCGCGGCGCGGCGGTCTCCCTCGCGGTGTTCGACACCAGCGACAAGGTGACCTGGCTGGGCGTCGGCAATGTCGAATCCCGCATCGTGGCAGCGGCTCCCGGCAAACCCGCCGTGCGCGCCACCGCCCTGCTGACCGGCGGCATCGTCGGCTATCTGCTGCCGCCGAACCTGCAACCGCAGACGGTGGCGGTGCGGCCGGGCGATCTGCTGCTCATGTCCACCGACGGGATCACCACCGATTACGCGGACGGAATCGATTTGGGGAAGCCGACTTCCGAACTGACCGCCGGGATTCTGGCGCGCCACGCCAAGGACACCGATGACGCGCTGGTGCTGGCCGCGCGGCATCGCGGACACACCGGGCCGAAGAGCCGCACATGAGTACGGTGCTGGCGGCGTTCCGCGAGGCGTACACGAGTGCGCTGCGTTTGCACCTGCGGGCGCCGAATCAGAACACCCTGGCCGAGGGGTATGAACTCGGGCGGCGGGCGCTGGTCGAGGGGGTGAGCATTCTCGACCTGACCGAGCATCACTTCCGGATTCTGGAGCAGGAGGGGCTGCTGCCCGGACCGGACACGACCGACCGGTCGGAAGCCGCACTGGAGTTCCTGCTGCAGACCATGGCCGCACTCGACGTCGCCACCCGCGGCTTCCTCGACGGCACCCGGCGCTACGAGCAGGAGCGTTCGCGCGCAGACGATCTCGCCGGGCGCGATGCCTTCCGCACGGCGCTGGTCGAGTCGTTGCAGGACGGGTTCTTCGTGGTGGACGCGCAGGGCACGCTGATCGAGGTGAACTCGGCGTTCGGCGCGCTCACCGGGTACGGGCCCGACGACGTGCCGTACCCGCTCCCCCATCCCTGGACCATTCCCGAATCGCCGCGCTATCCCGATCTCGGCACCGATGCCGCGCGGTTCGTCATGCCCATCCGCCATCGCGACGGCCGGCAGCTGTGGCTGGCGGTCAGCACCAGTTCGCTGGTGAAACCCGAGAACGGCGAACGGATCTTCGTCGGCACGCTGCGGGACGTCACCGCCGAGCACGACGCCCAGGCGCGCGACCAAGCGGTCTCCCGCCTCGCCACCGCGGTGGGCGCGGCCACCAGCGTGGTCGAGGTGCTCACGGTCGGGCTGGAGGAATTGCGCCGCGCGGTCGGGGCGGAATCGGCCGTGGTGTCGGTGTGGCCCAACCGGCACACCGGGCCGGAACTGTATGTGTCCGAGGATGTTCCGCCGGTCGCCGAGTACGGGCCGCGCAATGCGGCATGGGCGGGCGGCACCCGGGAGGGCGAACCCGGGCACGCCAACGGCACCCGGCCGAGTGTGGACCCACCCGACGGCCGGGAATCGCGGCAGGTCCTCGACGCGCGAGCGCGCGCCCTGCTGGACCGCGCCCGATTGCGCCCGGGCCGCACCCTGTTCGCGATTCCGGAGGGCTCGTCCAGCTCGGAGGGCATCGTCGCGCCCCTGGGCGAAATGGCGGATTCGGCGCTGTGGCTGCGGTTCCCGGCGCCGAGGGTGATCACGCCCGGCGATTGGGCGCTGTTCTCGTTGCTGATCGGGCACCTGAGCCTGGCCGTGCAGCGCGCCCGGAACTTCGATCAGGCCCGCTCCACCTCGCTCACCCTGCAACGCGCCATGCTCGGCCCCATCGAACTGCCGCCGCGCTTCTCGGTGCATTACGAACCGGCCTTGCCACCCTTGGAGATCGGCGGCGACTGGTACGACGTGGTGCGGCTCGAGGACGGCACCATCGGCGTCGTGGTCGGCGATTGCGTCGGCCGTGGCCTGTCGGCCGCCGTCGTCATGGGTCAATTGCGTACCGCCGCACGGGCGCTGCTGCTGCGCGGCGCGGGCCCGGCCCAGTTGCTCGCCGAACTCGACAAGGTGGCGGGCCGTATCCCGGGCGCCATGTGCACCACGGTGTGCGCGGCCATCCTGGACCCGGTGCGCGGACTGGTGCGCTATTCCAGCGCCGGTCACATGCCGCCCGTGCTGGCCGAACCCGGTACGCGCGGAAGGCTTCTGGAGGGCGGGCGCGCCGTCCCGCTCGCCACTTTCGATCCGGCGCGGCGGCCGGAGGCGACCACCGCCATGGCCCCCGGCTCCACGCTGGTGCTGTTCACCGACGGCCTGGTCGAGCAGCGCGGGATCGATATCGACGACCGCTTCACCGAGCTGGCGCACGAATTGACCGATGCCGCCGGGCTGTTGCCGCGCGAAGTCGCCGATGCCGTGCTCTCGCGCCTGCGCCCCACCGGCGGCTACGACGACGACGTGGCCATGGTGGTGTACCGGCAGCCGCCCGCACCGCTGCATCTGGATCTGCCCGCCGCCGCACACGAATTGTCCGGTATCCGTAGGGCGCTCAAGTCCTGGCTGGCCGCGGCGGCCATTCCCGCCGATGTCGCCACCGATCTGATCGCGGCCGCCAACGAAGCGGTCAGCAACAGCATCGAACACGCCTACCGGGACGGCGAACCCGGCCGGGTGGAGCTGATCGCCGAATCGGGTATCGACACCGTCACCCTGGTGGTCACCGACACCGGCAATTGGCGTCCGCTACCCGCCGATCCGGGACACCGGGGGCGCGGGATCGCCATGATGCGCGCGCTCACCGACCAATTGGATATCGATCACACCGGACCGGGCACGCGGGTCCGCATGCTCTTGAAACTCCCGGCGGTCGCTTTCTCCGCCGGGCGCGTCTGACGACACGAAGGCACAAAGGAGACATCGCCGACGTGTCCGTTACGGAAACTACGCGGTAACCGGGCTTTTCGCGCAACCGCCCAGTTTCTCGTCGACCGTAAAGTGGTAGAGGATGCAGCACGAACGGACGGATCATGGCAGATTGTTCTAACGTGACGAACGCAACCGGAGACGGATACCCCATGGGCGACACAATGACCACTGCGGTCTCCGACGCCGGCGACGAAGGCGTCCAGGTGCTCACCGTGACCGGTGAGGTCGATCTGGCCACCGCGCCGGCGCTCGAGAACGCGATCGATTCGATTCTGGGCGGCAAGCCGCGCGGCCTCGTCATCGACCTGTCCGATGTCGGCTTCCTCGCCTCGGCGGGGATGGCGGTGCTGGTAGCGGCGCATCAGCGAGCCGGGTCCACCCGGATCGCGGTGGTCGCCGACGGCCCGGCCACCAGCCGGCAACTCAAGATGACCAGCCTCGATCAGGTGTTCGCGCTGCACACCACCCTGGGTGACGCGCTGACCTCCCTGCGCGGGCAGCAGAACTGAGGTGAGCCCGGGCGTGCGCACCCGGGCAGCCGAAACGAAACGGTCCCGGCCCCAACGTAATTCCTGGGGCCGGGACCGTTCACGTATACCGGGTCGCGCTGGCGGCCGGGACGACGCGGTGGATCAGACCAGGTCGCGCAGCTGCTCGATGAGCTTCACGCGCTCGGCGGGGGTGCCCGCCAGCGGGACCACGTTCAGCACGGTGACCCCGGCCTCGGCGAAAGCGGCGACGCGTTCCTTCACGAAACCGGCAGAACCGATCAGGCAGGTGTCGCGCACCAGATCGTCCGGCACCGCCTTGGCGGCCTCGTCCTTCTTACCGGCCAGGTACAGCTCCTGGATGCGATCGGCTTCCGCGCCGTAGCCGTACTTGGTGGCCAGGGCGTGATAGAAGTTCTTGCCCTTGGCGCCCATGCCGCCGATGTACAGCGCCAGATGCGGTTTCACGAATTCGCGCAGCGGTTCCACATTGTCACCGATGGCCAGCGCCGGACCGGCGTAGATCTCGAGCTTGCCGCGCGCCGGATCACGCTTGGCCAGACCGGCTTTCACCGATTCGCCCCACACCAGATCGGCCTTCTCCGGCAGGTAGAAGATCGGCTGCCAGCCCTCGGCCAGTTCGGCGGCCAGTTCCACGTTCTTCGGGCCGAGCGCGGCCAGCAGCACCGGAATGTCTTCGCGGACAGGGTGATTGATGAGCTTGAGCGGCTTGCCGAGCCCGGTGCCCTGGCCCTCGGGCAGCGGCACGGTGTAGTACTTGCCGTTGTATTCCAGGCGCTCGCGCTTCCACACCTTACGGCAGATCTCCAGGACCTCGCGGGTGCGGCCGATCGGCGCGTCGTAGGGCACGCCGTGGAAGCCCTCGATCACCTGCGGGCCGGAGGCGCCCAGGCCCAGGATGAAGCGCCCGTCGGAGACGTAGTCCAGACCGGCCGCGGTCATGGCGGTCAGCGTGGGCGTGCGGGTGTAGAGCTGCATGATGCCCGAGGCCAGCTGCACCCGCTCGGTCTTGGCCGCCAGGTAGCCGATCGCGCTCGGGGCGTCGAACGAGTACGCCTCCGGCACGAAGACGATATCGAGACCGGCCCGTTCCAGGTCGGCGACCTCGGCGGCCACCTCTTTGAAGCCGTCGGTGTAGTTGATCGACAATCCGATACGCATGACCGGGACATTACTCACCTATTGGCAACCGGACAGCGCCCGGGTCGCACGATTCGCGAGGTTACCGGGTGCGGGCGGCGGGCGGCCGGCGCGGGGCAGCGCGGGCGGCGGGTCGGCGAACCGGTAGCGTGGTCGGCGAAATCGCTCGAATCGCACGCTATCCCAAGGGAGGCCACCCCTCATGACTCAGGACACCGCGCAGGAAATCACCACGTTCGGTGACGCGACACTGCAGGGGTACCTGGATGAGCTGG
This sequence comes from Nocardia yamanashiensis NBRC 100130, assembly GCF_001613325.1. Classification (GTDB taxonomy): domain Bacteria; phylum Actinomycetota; class Actinomycetes; order Mycobacteriales; family Mycobacteriaceae; genus Nocardia; species Nocardia yamanashiensis. The sequence goes on from NZ_BDCD01000007.1 coordinate 76,720, forward strand.
CCGCGAAGGTGCCCGCGCCCGGCGGCGGCGCGGTGGCCGCCCTGCACGCGGCCCAGGGCGCGGCCCTGGTCGCCATGGTCGCGCGCTACACCACCCGCGCCAAGGACGCCGACAATCGCGAGGTCGTCGACCGCATCATCGCCGCGGCCGATACCGCCCGCGAGCGCGCCCTGGCCCTGGCCGACGCCGACGCCACCGCCTTCACCGCCGTCGGCAACGCCTACAAGCTCCCCAAGGACACCGAGGAGCAGCAGGCCGCCCGCACCGAGGCCATCACCGCCGCCCTGCTCGGCGCGGCCCGCGTCCCCGCCGCCGTGGTCGCCGAGGCCGACGAAATCGTCTCCCTCGCAACCGAACTCCTCCCCATCGGCAACCCGAACGTGGTCACCGACATCGGCGCCGCCGCCGACTGCGCCCGCGCCGCCGCCGCCAGCTCCCAGCTGAACATCGCCATCAACGTCGCCTCCCTCGGCACCGGCTCCGAACCCGAGTTCGCCCCCGTCCTCACCCAGATCGACGAGGTCATCGCCCGCGCCGACGCCCTCCACGCCGACGTGGTAGCCGCCATCACCCGCTGAGCGGTATTCCGTTCGGACCTGCACGCCCGGTTCCCCTGGAGCCGGGCGTGTCGTATTTCCCCCTTCCGACCGGGAGGTTCTTTACCCGACACGCGGCGAACGGCATAAGCCCCACGCCGTTGGGTAGGTCACGAAGCGAGAACATTTCCGGTTGGTACGGATCATCCGGTCATAGGCTGAGGATCCAGAACCACACCCTGGCGGAGGGATGGACCATGCGGAACGCGATTCGCATTCTGATCGTGGGGACCGTGCTCGCGGCGGTGACCGCGTTCGGATCGGGAGCCGCGGGTGCGGTTCTAGTGACATCGGATCTCCCGGCGGTGCAGGCGATTTCGCCGGGGCCGGGGCAGACGGTCGGAATCGCCGCACCGGTGAGCGTGCGATTCTCCGAGCCGGTGACGGACAGGGCTCGTGCCGAGCGCTCCGTCACCGTGAGCTCCGAAACCAGTCTGGCCGGGCACTTCTCCTGGGTAGACGACCGGAATCTGAGGTGGAGTCCGGCCGGCTTCCTGCCCGCCTCCTCACCCATCACGGTGTCGGCGGGTCGCCTGCACACTCAATTCCAAACCAATGGCGGGGTTTCCGCCGACGGTGACATGTCCAACCACACGTTCACCGTGTACATCGGCGGTGCTCCCGTGCGCACCATGCCCGCGTCCTACGGCAAGTCCGGCTGGGAGTCGCCGAGCGGGACTTTCCCGGTGCTGGAACGCTTCCGGTCGGTGACCTTCGATTCGCGCACCATCGGCATCCCGCTGAGTTCGCCCGAGGGATATCTGATTCAGGGCGAGTTCGCCGAACGGCTCACGTGGGGCGGCGTTTTCGTGCACTCCGCGCCGTGGTCGGTTGACTCCCAGGGCAATTCGAACGTCAGCCACGGCTGCGTGAATCTCGCACCCGCCGACGCGGAATGGTTCTACGACAATGTGGGGATCGGCGATCCGGTGACACTGCACTGGTGAGTAGAAGGTCCCGGGAGCCGAGCTCTCGGGACCTTTCCGTGCAGCGGGTGGCGGCGGATCAGCGCTGGGTCTCGGCGGCCTGCACCACGTGACGCATCAGCAGCGCGGTGGTGACGGGGCCGACGCCACCGGGCACCGGGCTCAGCGCGGACGCCTTACCGGTCACGGACGCGGCATTCACATCACCGGTGATATTGCCGTTCTCGTCCTCGTTGGTGCCCACGTCGATGACCACCGCGCCTTCGCGCACATGCTCACCGGTGATCAGCCCGGCCCGCCCGACCGCGGCCACCACCACATCGGCGGCCGAGGTCACCGACGGCAGGTCGGTGGTGCGCGAATGGCACACCGTCACGGTCGCGTTCTCGGCCAGCAGCAGCTGGGCCAGTGGCTTGCCGACGATATTGGAGCGCCCCACCACCGCCACGTGCCGCCCTTCGAGCGGCACCTGATGGAACTTGGCCAGTTCCACCACGGCCTCGGCGGTCGCGGGCGGGAAGCCCGGCAGCCCGGAGGACAGCAGGCCCAGCGACAGCGGGCTCACCCCGTCCACATCCTTGGCGGCCGCGATGGCCGGGCTGACATCGTCCAGGCCGATGCCCTTGGGCAGCGGGGTCTGCAGCATGATGGCGTCCACCGACGCGTCGGCCGACAGGTCGGTCAGCTTGGCGCGGATCTCCTCGACTGTGGCGTCCACGCCGAGATCCACGTTCTCGCAAGCGATTCCATTGCGTTCGGCGGCGCGATTAAGCGACTTCACGTACCAGGCGCTGGCCGGATCGTCATTGGCGATCACCAGCGCCAGCCGCGGGGCGGACCCGGCCTCGGTGAGCGCGGCGGCGCGCGCCTTGGTGTCGGCGTTGATGGCGGCGGCGAGATCCTTGCCGATGAGCGAAGTCGTATCCACGGGGTCACAGCCTATCGGGCCGTCTGCAGCGGCCCGCATTCGACGCGGGGCGGCACGCCTGCGACACGCCTCCGCGCGCGTTCCCGGCCCAGATCGCGCCCAAACCTTCGAAAATCACTTCGGCAAATACCCGACAACCGCGCTGGGCAGTCGTATCGTGTCCCCATTCGGTACCGAGCCAATTGCCAGCAAAGCGAGCAGATAGCCAGCAACAAGCGTGCGTGACCCCTCCGAAAGGTCGACAGCAGTGCAGATCGCCAGGCGTTTACCCACTTTCCTCGTGGCCACCGCGGCCGCCCTGACCCTGTTCGCGCCGGGCACCGCCCACGCCGATCCGGGTCCGCTCTACAACTCGGCACAGGAGAACTTCACCGATGGCGACGAGGCCGCGGGGCTCGCGGACCTGCGTCAGCTGCTCGCCGAATCGCCCGACGACACGCACGCGCTGTCGTTGCAGGCGATCTGGTCGGATTTCACCGGCGACTTCGTCACCCGCGAGGTCGCGCTCAACCGGTTGCAGGGCCTGGATCCGAAGCTGGCCGATGGCACCCGCACCGTGTTCCGCGCCGTGGGCGCCGGCGTCGGCACCCTGCCCAATCCGATTCCGGCCATTGCCGGTCCGCAGACCGGTATCGCCGTGTGCGGATACGGGCTGCTGCCCGACGGGTCCATGCGGCCCGAACTGGTGAACCGCCTGCAGGCGGCCTGGTTGCAGGCCATCGCCTCGCCCATGTCCCCCATCCTGGTGTCCGGCGGCAATCCGCAGAACGGGATCACCGAGGCCGCGGCCATGCAGGGCTGGCTGATCGGGCACGGCATCCCGGCGAGCCGCATCGTGGCCGATCACCGCGCCGGGTCCACGGTCCAGAACGCCCTGTTCGGCACCGCGCTGCTGCGCGAGGCGGGCGCGACCAGCGCGATCGTGGTGACCTCCCCCAATCACATCCGCCGCGCGGTCGCGGACTTCATCGTCGCGGGCATGCCGGTCGTCGGCGCGACCACCTCGCTCGAACAGCTCGTCTCCCAGCTGCCGCCGCCCGCGCGCCAGCACCAGCGCGGCATCTACCTCGATGCCACCCGCACGCTCCGCCTCCCCACCGAACGCTGATCTCCGCAGCGAAGTCCGGCCCGCCACCGCATGTGGCGGGCCGGACTTTTCGTGCGCCCACCCGATGCCGCTGCCCGGCGATGATCCGGATCCCGGCGGGTCCGGACTGTTTCCGCACCGGCGCGTGCCGCCCCGGTGTGCCGGATATCGACACCGGCCGTGCACAATGACTCGGTGAACCCGCCCGAGATCGACACCCGTGACACCGACGCGTTGGTGGCCAGGCTGCGCGCGGCGGGCTGTGTGTTCGCCGAGGACGAGGCGGCGCTGCTGCGCTCGGCGACGACCGATCCGGTGCGGCTCGAAGAGCTTGTCGCACAGCGCATCGCGGGCTTCCCGCTGGAACATCTGCTGGGCTGGGCCGAGTTCCGCGGCCGCCGATATGTGGTGGCGCGCGACGTGTTCGTCCCCCGCCAGCGCACCGGATTCCTCGTCGAGCAGGCAATAACGCTCGGCCGCACCAGGTTTCGGTCGGCGGCCTCCGAGGATGTCGCGGGAGTGCGGCCCGCCGACCGGAGATTGGTCGTGCTCGATATGTGCTGCGGTTGCGGGGCGCTGGGTGCGGCGCTGGCGGCCGAGCTGAGCGCCGAGGGGATCGGGGTCGAGTTGACCGCGGCGGATATCGAACCCGCTGCCGTGGCGTGTGCCCGGCGCAATGTCGAGGCGGTCGGCGGGCGGGTAGTCGAGGGTGATCTTTTCGCTCCGGTGCCGGCGGAGCTGGCGGGGCGGGTCGATGTGCTGCTCGCGAATACGCCGTATGTGCCGTCGGCCGAGATCGCTTGGATGCCGCCGGAAGCGCGTGATCACGAGCCGCGGCGGGCGCTGGACGGCGGGGCGGATGGCCTCGATGTGTTGCGCCGGATCGCCGCGGTCGCGACGCATTGGCTCGCGCCGGGCGGGCATCTGCTGGTCGAGGAGAGCGAGGAGCAGGCTCCGCACGCGGCGGCGGTGATGCGCGAATACGGGCTCGCGACGACCGTCGCGGAGGATGACGAGCTGGGTGCGACCGTGGTGATCGGTACGCGGGCATGACGATTCGCGGGATTCTGTTCGATATCGACGACACGCTCATCGACTATTCGGCCACCGCCCGGATCGGGATCCTGCGGCACCTGGCCGCGGAAGGGCTGCTCGAGCGGTTCGACTCCCCCGATGCCGCCGTCGCGCTGTGGCGGGAGCTGGAAGAGGAAGAGTATCCGCGCTACCTGGCCGGGGAGCTGACTTTCACCGGTCAGCAGCTGGTGCGCACGGAGCGGTTTCTGGCGTATCTCGGTGTGGCCGTGCCGGATCCGGTCGAATGGTTCGCGCGCTACGCCGCCTGCCGGGACACCGCGTGGAGCGCGTTCCCCGATGTCGCGCCCGCCTTGCTCGAGCTGGCGGAGACCAGTGCGCTGGGGATCGTGTCGAATTCCTCGCTCGACTACCAGCTGGGGAAACTGCGCGCCGTCGGCATCGACGCGCATTTCGGTGCGGCCGTGCTGTGCTCCTCGGAATTCGGTGCGGCCAAACCGGATCCGAGCATCTTCCACGCAGGCTGTGAGCTGCTGGGACTGCCACCCGAACACGTCGCCTACGTCGGCGATCGTTTCGATGTGGACGGCATCGGCGCGAGAGACGCGGGCCTGCAAGCGTTCTGGCTGAACCGGGCCGCCGATCACGTCGGTGTGCTCGACGGCGTGACCGTCATTCCTTCACTGGCTCAGCTGCGTTCCGCCTACGCTGCCGGTTCCCGGCCAGCGTGACGGTCACGATGGCCGCCACCACCGGCGCCACCACCACGATCAACAGTCCGATCATCGCTCACACCCTTCTCCGTTGTCGTGATACCTATCGCGAGCAACGAAACAGGCGTTAATGCACGCCGGGCCCGCACGGAGCGTTCTCCGCACGGGCCCGCACCGCGAATCCCTATTTGCGACCGGTGAATTCGTCCATCGAGTGGTAGACGCCGACCGTGTTCAGGTAGAAGTCGCGCACCTTCAACGGCAGCAATCCGGAGATGGCCCGGTTGAGCTTGGAGGTCCACGGCAGCACCACCAGCGGCGAGCCCTTCTTCATCTCGTTCCAGGAGGTGTCGACGACCTCTTCCTGCTCCAGGATCGGGGTGAACCAGAATCCCTTGGCGCCGTCGAACATTCCGGTATTGATGTAGGTCGGGCACACGGTGGTGAACTTGACGTGCTCGTTGCCGGACTGCTCCAGCTCCAGGCGCACCGAATCCGACCAGCCCAGCGCCGCCCACTTCGAGGCCGCGTACACGCTCATGCGCGGGTTGGCGACCAGGCCGGCCGAGGAGGCGATGTTCAGCACCCGGCCCTCGACGCCCTTGTTGGCCACCATCCCGGGCAGGAACTCCAGGGCGATGTACATCGGCGCCAGGGAATTGATGGCCATGGTCTTGTCGATGTCGGCCTTGTTGCTGGTCTCCCAGAAGTAGCCGTTGCCACGCACGATGCCGGCATTGTTGACCAGCACGTCGATGCCGCCGACCGCGTCGCGCACGGTCGCGCCGGCCTCGGCGATGGCATCGCGATCGGACACGTCGACCACATAGTGGTGGATCCGGCTGCCGCCGAGCGCCGCCAGCTCGGCCGCGGTCTCCTTGAGCGCCTCCTCATTGATGTCCCACAGCACCACATCGCTCGCGCGCTCGCGCACCGCCCGCTGCGCGAAGGACTTGCCCAGTCCCATGGCGGCACCGGTGACCAGGACCTTCTTGCCCTCGACCGTCTTCATACCCTGGAGTACCCCTGTCTCGTGTTCAGCAGATCACTTCTGCCGCAACGTCTTCATCACGCCCAGGTAGAGCGTCATCGTCTTGGCCCACAACTGCTCGGACATCCCGGGGAGCGGCGCGATGGGCAGTACCCGCTGCACCGCGATGGTCTGGGTGTCGATGTATTTCAGCAGGCCCTCGGGACCGTGCCGGCGGCCGGTGCCGGAAATGCCGAGCCCGCCCGACGGCGCGGCGACCGAACCCCAGGCGGCGATGAAGCCTTCGTTCACGTTCACCGAGCCGGCGTTCACGCGCGCGGCGATCTCGCGGCCGTGGTCGGTGTCGCGGCTCCACACGCTGGCATTGAGGCCGTAGGCGGTGTCGTTGGCCTGTTCGACGGCCTCGTCATCGGTGCGCACCCGATAGACCGAGACGACCGGTCCGAAGGTTTCCTCGCGGTACACGGTCATACCCTCGCGCACGCCCTCGAGGATGGTGGGCTCGTAGAAGTACGGGCCCAGGTCCGGGCGCGCCTTGCCGCCCGCGAGCACCGTCGCGCCCTTGGCCACGGCATCGTCGACGTGCTTGCTGACCGTGTCGAGCTGGCGCGGGAAGGTGAGCGAGCCGATCTCGTAACCGAAGTCGAGGGTCTTGCCCAGGCCGAGGTTCTTGGTGTGCTGCACGAACTCGGCGACGAACTGGTCATAGACCTTGTCGTGCACGTAGATTCGCTCGATCGATTCGCACAGCTGCCCCGCCGAGGCGAAGCAGGCCCGCACCGCGATCTTGGCGGCCGCGGACACATCGGCGTCGGCCAGCACCAGCAGCGGGTTCTTGCCGCCCAGTTCCAGGGAGTAGCCGATCAGCCGCTCCCCCGCCTGCTGGGCGATGGTGCGGCCGGTGGCGCTGGACCCGGTGTAATCGACGTAGTCGGCGCGCTTGATGGCCTCGGTGCCGACCACCGCACCGCGCCCCAGCACCGCCTGCCACAGCCCCTTGGGCAGGCCCGCGCGCTCGGCGATATCGATGGCCCACAGCAGCGTCAGCGCGGTCTGATTGTCCGGCCGCCCGATCACCGCATTACCGGCGAGCAGGGCGGGCAGCGCGTCCGAAGCGCCCAGTGCCAGCGGGTAATTCCACGGCGAGATGACCGCGACCACGCCCTTGGGCCGGTTGCGCACCTCCACCTGGGTGAGCACCGGCATCACGCCGCGCGGTTTACGGTGCGCCAGAATGCGTTTGCCCTCGGCCGCGTAATACCGGGTATTGACCGCCACGTCCGATACCTCGTCGAAGGCGTGCACCCGCGACTTGCCGGTCTCGAGCTGGATGATGTCGAGGATCGTGTCCTGCTCGGCCAGCACCAGATCGTGAATGCGGCGCAGCAGTGCGGCGCGCTCGGCGACCGGCACCTGCGCCCACTGCCGCTGGGCGGCCCGCGCGGTGGCGAACGCGGTCTCGACATCGGCGACCGAGGACTGCGGCAGGTCGACGATCTTGGCTCCGGTGGCGGGCGCGAACACCTCCACGGCGGGCGCGCCGCCCGCGACGGCATGGCCGAGCAGGCGCTGCACCAGGTCGAAAGGCAGCGCATCGGCAGCGGCGAGCTGCGGGGCAGTCGTCATTGGTCGCCCTCTCAAGGGTTCGGAAACCATTTACTGAACATCGGTGTTACATGAACACCAGTGTTAGATTAATGGGCGTGACGCACCCCATGTCAACCCTCCCGGTGATCCCTGTGAGGGTTCCCAACCCGGCACCCACCGGCCGCCGATGACCAGCGCACCCGTCACCCCGGCCCGGCGCGGCCGACCCCCGCAGACCGAGGCGCAGGCCGATCAGGTCCGCGCCCGCATCGTCCTGGCCACCTCGGAGGTGTTCGCCGAGCACGGCTCGCGCGGCCTGTCGGTGGCCCGCATCATCGAGAAGGCCGGGCTGGCGCGCCCGACCTTCTACCGCTATTTCGCCAATGCCATCGAACCCCTGCACGCGCTGCTCGCCCTGTCCAACGAAGACCTGGTCGGCGGCATCGGCAATGCGGTGGCCGACAGCGAGGAGCCGGTGCAGCTCGGCATCAACATGATCGAGGCCTATCTCTATTGGGCCAACGGTCACGGCCGTATGCTCGGCCCGCTCTTCGCCGAACTGCACGACCCCGGCTCCCCGGTCTCGGCCTATCGCGAGCAGGCGTTCGAGGATCTGCGCGCCCTGATCCGCACCAAATTCGATGCCCTGGGCCGCCCCGCCCCGGTCGATCTGAACCTCGAAACCGCTTTACAGATCTGCGAATTCGCCGTCTTCCGGATCTCGGCCGCCGCGCCGCACGGCGAACCCGATCCGGCCACCGTGGCGGCCGCACGGGTCACCATGATCCGGGGTGTGCTGGCCATGCTCGGCACGCGTGAGGACGTGGAGTACGCCCTCACGGTGCCGGGACTGTTCAGTCCGGAAGGGCAGTCCGGCTAGCCAGGATCACCCCCAGCGCGGCCGTTGCGAGAGCTGCGCTGCCCCAGAACGCTGCGACGGGGCTGCCGGCGTCGTCGACGACCGGTCCGGCGGTGAGCGGGCCGAGTACCGCGCCGACATTGAACGCGGTGGTAGCCAGGGCCCCGGCGAGGCGCGGGGCGACGGGGGCGGCGGTCTGCACGATCGTCGCGATCAGCGTGGAACCGACGCCGAACGCCGCCGCTCCGGACAGGATCGACATGACCAGGACGCCGGTCAGCGAGTGCGCGACGAGTGCGGCCAGCAGCCAAACTCCCACGAGCACAAGCGTTCCGGCGATGGTGATCACTCTGCGGTGGCTGTCGCTGAAGCGGCCGGTGAGGGTGACGCCGGCGAACGATCCGATGCCGAACAAGGCCAGTGCGAGCGGCACCCATCGATGGTCGCCTCCGGACGCGTCGGTGGTGACGGTACCGAGGTAGGTGAATCCGGCGAAGGTGGCGGCATTGACGAGAACGCCTGCCGCGATGGCGATCCGCACCGGCCGCAGGCACACCGCCGACCATTCGTGCCGGATCGAGGGAGCCGCACCGTCCCCGTCGCGATCGTCACCGCCGAGCATCAGCCACACCGGAACCAGCACTGCCGCGCTGAGCACCGCCACGGCCCAGAACGCGGCCCGCCACCCCCACAGCTGCCCGAGCAGGGTGCCCGCGGGCACCCCGGCGATGCAGGCCACCGTCACCCCGGACACCACCACCGAGGTCGCCCGGCCGAGCAGCGCCGGACCGGCCAACCCGGGCAATGCGGCCAGCGCGACGGCCAGGAACCCGGCATTGGCCACAGCCGCGACCACGCGGGTGGCGAGCAACAGCCCGAACCCCTCGGCGAGCGCTCCCACAACATGTGCGGCACAGAACAATCCGAGGAACGCCGTCGCCGAATACCTGATCGGCAGCCGGCCCGCGGTCATCGCCATCACCGGCGCGCCCAGCACCATACCGGCCGCGTACAACGAGGTCAGCAGTCCGGCCGCGCCGAGCGACACCCCGACATCGCCGGGCATCTGCTCCAGCAGCCCCGACACCATGAATTCCGACGTGCCCTGCGCGAATACCGCGACAGCCAGCACGAACACCACAATGGGCATGAGAGTGAACTCCCCGTGAGCAAGGACGGCACGCACCAACGGCCGCCCGAGATGAATTGCGGCACAGAGCGAATCAGGCCCGGGCCGCAAGAATCGGCATCATCCGGCATTGCGCGATGACCGCACGCCACCGGCCGCTGGGCGACCCGTGGGAATCATGCTCGCAACGCCGCCCGGCACGTCAGGCCGAGCGGCTACCTTCTGGATGCCTCCGGAGAATTCACGCCGCCACCTTAACAACCCACCCATCACCCTTCGATCGGCCGCCCGGTCCGGACCCGCGTCCGCTGCCCCCTATCCCCGCCGTGCGACCATTGGGCAATGCCGACGGCGTGCGAGGTCGCAGCCCAGCCGCTCACCGCGAATTGCGCCCGGATCTTCGCGGCTCGCGATCACCTCTTGCTGGGGATAAGCCCGTTCAACAGCTATTTCAGCCGCGAGCGCATTGCCGAGGCGACCGGGTGGGCGGCCGGCGAGTTCGCCGGGCGCCTGCAATTCCATCTGCCGGATACGCCGAGTGAGTTCACTTTGCAGGCACTCGGCATGTCCGAGGAAAAGGCCCGCAAACGCGCGCACGAGAACGGCCTGAAGATGCGAAACCGGATCCGGGACGGGCTCGCTGCGGCCGGTCTGGGCGGTGTCGATGAGCGGGTGATCGGCTGGGATCGCCTCGAAGCCAGCCCGGCATTCCAGGCCCTGCACGGCCAGGTGTGCGCACTCTTCGACTCCCACCGCGGTTTCCGCGAACTATGCCTGGAGACGTCGCGGAATGTGTTGCGGCACCGCCTCCCCGGCAATACCGAACCCACCCTCACCCAATGCCAGCTGGCCGCACGGTATTTCCTGGCCGAGATTCCGCTGCTGCTCGACACCCCCGCCATCGTGAACTGTGAGAGTTCCCTGTACGCCTACCATCGCCGAATCCCGTTCGTGGACACCCTCTTCCACGGCGAACTGCCGCTACAGCCGAGCCCGGCACAGGGCTATCTGCTCCTCACCCTGAACTAGAACTCGTTCCTGATATGGTCGGGCGGTGGGCCGCTGCGATCTCCGCGATGCGCTCGAAAGCCGCTGGGAGGGAACATCTATGCCGTTCGTCGCCACCGATGACGGGGCCGAGATCCACTACCTCGACAGCGGCGGCGACGGGCCCGCAGTGCTCTTGATCCACGGCTATTTCCTCGATGCCACCCAATGGCAGCCCCAACTGGACTCGCTCAGCCCTGATTTCCGTGTCATCGCCATCGATACCCGGGGGCACGGCGAGACCCGCGATCCGGGAACCGAATTCGATTACGCGCGCCTGGCCGCCGACGCCTGGACCGTGACGGACGCGCTCGGCGTCGATCAGGTGGTCCTGGGCGGACTCTTCCACGGCGGCATCGTCGCGCTGTGGGCCGCACTGCAATCCCCCGAGCGGGTCCGCGGCCTGATCCTCATCGGCACCCGCGCCGACGCCTACAACCCCGCCGAATACGCCGGCTACAAATCGATCATCCTCAAACAGTGGGTGCTCGGCGGCCGCCCCCTCGAGGAGGTTTCGCTGCCGATCGCCGCGCAGATGATCGGCGGCGACCCCGAAATCCACCGCGCCCCTTGGCTACAGAAGTCGCATGCCGCCGACCGGCGACGACTGGAACACGCCACCAACGCCCTGCTGGAGCGAAAGGGCATCGAGGACCGCATCCACGAAATCACCGCCCCGGCACTGCTGATGCACGGCTCGCACGACGCCGTCTACAGCGAGTCCTCGATGCGCCGGCTGGCCGGGCAGCTCGGCGGTCCCACCCGGCTGGAGACCATCGATGCCGAGAACGCCACCCACGCGGTCACCTGGACGCATCCGCACCTGACGGACCCGCTCATCCGCGACTTCCTCGCTTCGCTCCGGCCGCCGGACATCCCCGAGCAGGCAGACTGAACCGATGGGGCTGGACTACACCTTTCAGGTTTTCGTGCACCGCGATCGCGCGATTCCGCTACTGCGCACGATCGCCGAGAACATGGCCGCCCGCAACCGGCCCGACCGGACGGTGGTCGAGATAGCGGGACAGCGGATCACCATGCCCTGCACCACGAATTTCCGCTCCGGCACCACGGTCCGGCTGGACCCGGACGCCGGCCGGAACTACCTCGAGCTGGCGCTGGAATTCGAACCCGACGACGAGCTGCGCACCTACCACCGAACCGACGGCGGCAGCAGCCCGTGCGTGATCGGCGTCATCTACCTTCTGGTGCGGGACGCGTCGTGGCTCGCGCCGGACCAGCTGGAATTCGGTTTCACCGCCGCCACCACCGGGATGAGCATCCTGTTCCAGATGTCCGGCTCGGTGCGGAACTGGTTCGCCGACTTGACCATCGACAACGGCGGGCCCCTGTGCCTGCTGGACCAGGAACAAGGCCCGGAACTGGGGTATTCACCCGGCTACTTCGACGTCGTCTCGGCGGGCACGCGCCGGGTGCACAAACACGTGAACGGCTCTCGCCGCGATATCGCCATGCACTTCGGCCTGCTACCGGATTGACGGATATTCCTACACCCGCGGCGCGCTGTGGCGGGTCACCAGACGGTGGATGAGGCGGGCGGCGGTGCGGGCCGTGCGGTTGTCGATATCGAATTCGGGGTTGAGTTCGGCGATGTCGACGGCCGCGAGTTTGCCACTGGCGGTGACCTTGTCGCAGACGCGCTGGATGATTTCGAGGGGGACGCCGTAGGCGGCGGGGGCGCTGACGCCCGGGGCCACGGCGGCGGGGAGGACATCCAGGTCGATGGTGAGGTAGAGGATGTCCACGCGGTCGAGGAGGGCATCGACGAAGACGTCCACGGTGTCGGAATCCGTAGTGCCACAGTGATCGTCGAGGAGGTATCGGACGTCGTAGCGGCGCGCGGTGTCGAAGAGTGCGGCGGTGTTGGCGGGCTGGCTGATGCCGAGGACGCGGTAGACGCAGTCGGTGCCCGCGGCGTGTTCGGCCTCGAGGATCTGGCGGAAGGGTGTGCCGGAGCTCGGGATCGAGTCGGCGCGCAGGTCGAAATGGGCGTCGAGATTGAGGATTCCGAGGCGGGGGCGGTCGCGGCGCAGGGCCGAGGCGGCGACGCCTGAGTAGGTGCCGAAGGCCACTTCGTGTCCGCCGCCGAGCACGATGGGCAGATCGCCGCGGTTCAGGACGGCGGTGACGGCGGCGGCCAGGCGTTGCTGACCGCCTTCCAAGTCGCCGTCGGTGACCGCGATATCGCCCGCGTCGAACAGCGAAAGTGGTTGCGCCAGAGCCATGGAGGACAGCGCGGTGCGCAGGGCGGCCGGTCCACCGGCGGCGCCGAGGCGGCCACGGTTGCGGCGGACGCCCTCGTCGCTGGCGAAACCGATGAGTGCCGAACCGGTTTCGGCCGCGTCGGGGCGGTAGGGGTGGATCGCGCGATGCCAGCGCAGGTGCTCAGGGCCGGGACCGTCGTCGCGGCCGGTCCAGGGTGCGGGCGGGATATCGACCCGCACAATCGGATCCGTATGGTTGCTTGCGGGATCAGCCATGTCGTCCCTCCTCACGATTCTCGGTGGGCTTGCGCTGTGCGGGTACTGCTTCGGCGTTCAGCACTCCGCCGGTCACGCGGCGACTCGCGGCACAGCGAACACGGTCTTCATCGATTGCCTCCCGCGACCAGATCGCCGTCCTTCCACACCTCGCGGATGAGGGGAACGCCGGGGCGGTAGGCGAGGTGAATGTAGGACGGTGCGTCCAGGGCGAACGCGTCGGCACGGGTGCCGATGCTCAAGCGCCCGATGTCGGTGCGGCGCAAGGCCGCCGCACCGCCCGCGGTCGCCGCCCACACCGCTTCGGCGGGCGTCATACGCATTTCGCGAACGGCCAGCGCGATACAGAACGGCAGGCTGGTCGTGTACGAGGTGCCGGGGTTGCAGTCCGCGCCGAGCGCCACGATGACACCGGCGTCCAGCAGCACACGGGCATTCGGGTAGGGGTGGCGGGTGCTGAATTCGGCGCCGGGGAGCAAGGTCGCCACGGTGGAACTGTTCGCGAGCGCGTCGATATCGGCGGCGCTGGTGTAGGTGACATGGTCGACCGACGCCGCCCCGAGCTCGACGGCCAGCCGCACACCGGGACCTTCACCGAGCTGATTGCCGTGCACGCGCGGGACGAGCCCCTGTGCCATACCGGCTTTCAGCACCGTGCGGGACTGATCCTCGTCGAAGGCCCCGCGTTCACAGAACACATCGATCCATTTGGCGTGCGGCGCACAAGCCGGAATCATGTCCTCGACCACCATCGACACGTAATCATCGGCGCGCCCGGCATATTCGGGCGGCGGCACATGCGCGGCCAGCAGCGTGACCTCCTCGCTGACCTCGCCCGCGATGCGCACCCCGCGTAGCTCATCATGGGCGGTCTGGCCGTAGCCGGTCTTGCATTCCATGGTGGTGCTGCCGGACCGCAGCGCCTCCTCGACCAGCCGCCGCGCATTGGCGGCCAGCTGATCGTCGGTAGCCGCGCGGGTCGCCGCGATCGTGGTCCGAATTCCCCCGGCGGAGTACGGAATTCCCTCCATCCGGGCCGCGAACTCCTCGGCCCGCTCCCCGGCGAACACCGGATGCGAATGACTTTCCACGAACCCGGGCAGCAACGCCCTCCCGCCCAGCGACATCGCACGATCCGCGGCGGGCGCGCCCGCGTTGTCGCCGATCCACACCACCTTCCCGTCGGCGAAGGCGATGGCCGCGTCCCGGCGCAGGCCGAGCGGCCCCTCCCCCAGTTCGGGGTCATTGGTGACCAGGGTTCCGATATCGGTGACCAGGGTGACGGGGCCGCCCACGGTGTATTCCTCTCAGACTCGCGCCATGTCGGCGTCCGGCGGATAGATCATGGCTGCGGGCGGATTGGCGGTGCGCCGCGCCAGCGGGTAGTACAAAGCGGCCGTGACCACGATGCCCACGATCCAGGAGATGTCCGCGCCGCCGAGCTTGTCGGTCAGCGGCCCGGTGTAGAACTTGGTCGCCAGGAACGGGATCTGCACCGCCACGCCCACCACGTAGCAGGCCAGCGCGGGCACGTTCCATGCCCCGTACCGGCCCTTCGGGTCGTACAGCGCGGGAATGTCGATGCGCTCCTTGGAGATCAGGTAGTAGTCGATCAGGTTGATCGCGCTCCACGGCGTGAACACCATGAGCAGCGCCAGCACGAAGTTCTTGAAGTTGGCCAGGAAGTCGGCGCTGGCGGCGACCGCGATCAGGGTCGCGGTGGCGGTGAATCCGACGATGTAGAGCGTGCGGGCCAGGCTCGAAATCTTGCTGCGCCCTTCGAAAGCCGTCACCGTGGTCAGGATCGACATGAACCCGCCGTAGGCATTGAGCACATTGACCGTCAGCTTGCCGACCACGATCACCAGGTAGATGAGCACGGCCACCGCCGCCGGCCCGGCCAGATCGCCGATGAAGCCGACCTGGTCCTTCATGAAGCTCTTGCCCGCCACCGCGGCGATGAGCGCGCCGAAGGTCATCGACCACTGCGAGCCGATCACGGTGCCCAGGAAGGTGGACCAGAAGGTGGTGCGGTCGCTGGTCGAGCGCGGCAGATACCGGGAGTAGTCCGCCACGTACGGGCCGAAGGTGAGCTGCCAGCTGGCGCCCAGCGAGATCGCCAGCAGGAAGGTCGAGACCGCGAACGGCTTGGTGCCGAGATGCTCGGCCACGTCGTATTCGGACACCAATCGGATTGCCAGATAGGTGAATCCGACGATGCCGACCACGGTGGCGATGCGCCCGACCACATGGATCAGGTTGTAGCCGGTCACCGCGATGATCGCGGTCAGCGTCCCGAAGATCACCATGCCCAGCACCGGGCTGTCGATGTGCAGCACCTTGGCCACCGCCTGCCCCGCCAGCACCGTGCCGGTGGCCGCGAAGCCCAGATACATCAGGATGGCCAGCAGCAGCGGCACCACCGCGCCCCGCACCCCGAACTGGGCGCGGCTGGAAATCATCTGCGGCAGACCGAGTTTCGGGCCCTGCGCGGAATGCAACGCCATCACCGCGCCACCGGCGACATTGCCGATCAGCAGGCCGATGATCGCCCACAGCGCGTCGGCGCCGAAGATGACCGCCAGCGCGCCATCGACAATGGCGGTGATCTGCATGTTCGCCCCGAACCACAGCGTGAACTGGCTGCGGGGACTGCCGTGGCGTTCGGCGTCGGGAATGACGTCGATGGTGTGCCGTTCGGGGGTGAGAACGACCTCGGCGGGACCGTCTTGCGTCATGGTCTCTGCCTTCTTTCTGACTGCGACCGCGGTGGATCTAGTGCTGCTCGGACATCGGGATGCGGACGCCGCGCTCGGCGGCGGTCGCGATGGCGTGGTCGTAGCCGGCGTCGGCGTGCCGGATGACGCCCATGCCGGGGTCATTGGTGAGAACGGCCTCGATCTTGCGGGCCGCCAGTTCGGTGCCATCGGCGATGCACACCTGGCCGGCGTGGATCGACCGTCCCATACCGACGCCGCCGCCATGGTGAATGGACACCCACGACGCGCCGGAAGCGGTGTTGACCAGGGCGTTCAGCAGCGGCCAGTCGGCGATGGCGTCGGAGCCGTCCTTCATGGATTCGGTTTCGCGGTAGGGGGAGGCGACCGAACCGGAGTCCAGGTGGTCGCGGCCGATGGCGACGGGGGCGGACAGTTCGCCGCTGGCGACCATCTCGTTGAACTTCAGGCCCGCGAGGTGGCGTTCGCCGTAGCCGAGCCAGCAGATGCGCGCGGGCAGGCCCTCGAAGGCGACCTTCTCCCCCGCCATGGTGATCCAGCGGCGCAGGTGCTCGTTCTCGGGGAACAGTTCGAGAATGGCCTTGTCGGTGGCGGCGATATCGGCCGGGTCGCCGGACAGCGCGGCCCAGCGGAACGGGCCCAGGCCCTCCTCGAAGAGCGGGCGGATGTAGGCGGGCACGAAACCGGGGAAGTCGAAAGCGCGGTCGAAGCCACCCTTGCGGGCTTCGTCGCGAATGCTGTTGCCGTAGTCGAAGACTTCCGCGCCCTTGTCCTGGAAGCCGACCATGGCGGCCACATGCTTGGCCATGGAGTCCTGGGCCTGTTCGGTGAACCAGACGGGATCCTTCTCCGACATGGTCTTCATATCCGCGAAGTCCACGCCGATCGGCAGATACGCCAGGGGGTCGTGCGCCGAGGTCTGGTCGGTGACGATGTCGATCGGGGCGTCGGCGGCCAGCAGTGCCGGAAACACCTCCGCCGCATTGCCTTCCACACCGATGGACAGCGGGCGGCGCTCGTCGCGGGCCTCGACCGCGAGCTCCAGGGCGTGCTCGATATTGTCGGCTTTCACGTCCAGGTACTTGTGCGCGATGCGGCGGTCGATGCGCGTGACATCGCAATCCACGCAGATGGCCACGCCCTCGTTCATGGTGACCGCGAGCGGCTGCGCGCCGCCCATGCCGCCCAAACCTGCGGTGAGCGTGATGGTTCCGGCGAGCGTGCCGCCGAAGCGCTTGCGGGCCACCGCGCCGAAGGTTTCGTAGGTGCCCTGCAGAATGCCCTGGGTGCCGATGTAGATCCACGAACCGGCGGTCATCTGCCCGTACATGGTGAGGCCGAGTTCCTCCAGGCGCCGGAACTCCTCCCAATTCGCCCAGTCGCCAACCAGATTCGAGTTGGCCAGCAGTACGCGCGGGGCCCATTCGTTCGTGCGGAAGACGCCGACCGGCTTACCGGACTGCACCAGCATGGTCTCGTCGTTCTTCAACGTCTTCAGCGTCGCGACCATGGCGTCGAACGCCGCCCAGCTGCGCGCCGCCCGCCCGGTCCCGCCGTAGACCACCAGATGATCCGGATGCTCGGCGACCTCCGGATCGAGATTGTTCATGAGCATGCGCAGCGCGCCCTCCTGCTGCCAGCCCAGGGTGGTGAGCTCGCTGCCGCGGGGCGCGCGCACGGTCCTGGCCTCGTGGCCGGGCGAACTGATGTCCATGGTGGTGTCCTCGAATCTCGACTGGTTGCCGCGGCGGTCCCCTGTGACGCCTCCCGCGCCGGGCCCGTGCTGTGTGCTGGGTCGCACCCTGCACCAAGTTGTATAGTCCTGTCTATACAACTGTCAAGCCGGGGGTTTCCGGGCCGGTAGGCTGCGGGATCGAAGCGGATCGGTGGGCGAGGAGCGGGTGCGGGCATGACGACGGGCGACGGCGAACGGGAACTCGCCGCACTGTTCGCGGAATCGGGCGGCGGCACCATGCCCGCCTACGAGCGGGTCAAGCAGCTGGTGACGGCGCAGATCCGGGCCGATCGCTGGGTGGAGGGCGATCTGCTGCCGTCGGAGCATCAGTTCGTTGCGGCGCTGGGGCTTTCGCGGATGACGATCAACCGGGCGTTGCGGGAGTTGACCGCGGACGGTTTGATCGTGCGACAGGCCGGGGTGGGGACGTTCGTGGCCGCCACGAAGAAGCCGTCACCGCTGTTCGAGGTGCGCAATATCGCCGACGAGATCACCCGGCGTGGCCATCGGCATCGCACCGAGGTGGTGCTGATGCGCGCCGAAACCATCGACCCGACCCACACCTTCCTCCGAGAGTCACTGGGCCCGAAAGCATTTCATTCGGTCATCGTGCACTTCGAAGACGACGACCCCATCCAGGTCGAAGACCGCTACGTCAGCCCCACCCAAGCCCCCGGCTACCTCGACCAGGACTTCGCCACCACCACCCCCAACGACTACCTCAGCCGCGTAGCCCCCCTCACCCGCGGCGAACACGTAGTAGAAGCAGTCCTCGGCAGCGCCGAAGAATGCCGCCTACTACGCATAGACCGCACCGAACCCTGCCTCCTCATCCGCCGCCGCACCTGGTCCGAACAGGGCCCGGTAAGCGTCGCCCGCCTGGTCCACCCGGGCTCACGCAACCGCCTCGAAGGGGTCTTCGAACGCTGACCCGGCCTCATCCCGCCCGAATTGCCGCCACGGCAACAGAACCGCACTGCCCAGCAGCACCACGGCCGCGACACCGAGCGCAACCCGCGTGCTAGTCGCACCGGCGAGGACTCCACCGAGGGCGATAAACGCAGGCTGCCAACACTTCGCACTGATCGACCACGCGGTCCCGACCCTGGCCATGTGGTCATCGGCGGTGAGCTTCATACGACAGGCCGCGAAGACCGGATTGAACACCCCCGCACAGAACAACAGCAGCGCATCCGCTGTCACGATCACGATCAGCCCGACCAGATCAGGTCCGGCCAGCAGAATCAATCCCAGCCAGCACGTCCGCAACGTGCCGAAACCCAGCAACACCGCACGCTCCCCGAACCGCGAGACAAACCTTGGCGCACAGAAGGACCCGAGCAGTCCTCCGACACACGGCAGTCCCAACGCCAGTCCGTACTGCCACGGCGAGTAGCCGAGCTCGCGCAGCATGAGCAACGCCACCAGCGGAACGCTGAGACTCAGCGAACCGCCGAAGAGCATGGCATTCCAGAACAACCGCCCCAACACCGGTCGACCGAAGATATAGGACCACCCGCTGCGCATCTCCCTCACCCAGTGATGCTGCGCGCGTTCGTATTCCGGAGGAAGCTCAGTGCCGGCGATGGTGCGTATCCCGAGCGCGGACAACAGATAGCTGATCGCATCGACAATGACGGCGGACGTCGCCCCGACAATCGACACGAGGGCGCCCCCGAGCGGCGGACCGAGCACACCACAGGTCCAATACGTGGATTCGAACCGACTGTTGGCCCGAACCCACTGCGCTTCTGGGACAAGACCTTTCAGATAAGCCCCGCTGGCAGCAGCGAACACGATCCCACACACCGCCTGCACAACGACCACGACGCACAAATGCCCATACGTCAGCACCCTGAACCACCCCGCCACCGCAACACTGACCAGCGCCGCAAAACCCCCGAGCTCGGCGCACACCATGACCGGCCGCTTCCGACGCCCCTCGATGAACGGCCCCATCGGCAATGCGACAACAGCACTGACGATTCCGGCCACAGCAGCCATCATCGACACCTGCATATCCGACGCGCCCACAACCACAATGGCAAGCAGCGGCAACGCCCCCATCCCAACCGCACTGCCGCCCTGGCTGACCGTGAACGAGGCCCACAGTTGGTAGAACTCACGAGGAAGCCGGTGGACGCCCACCACATCTATTGTTCGGATGCGCCCGAATCCCGCCGAACCTCGAGCGTATGGACGGATGGTGTCCCGGGGTGGGCCGCTATTTGTTCGGTAATTCGGGGTCGTGGGTGGGTTGGATGAGGCGGAATCCGGATTCTTCTCGGTGCATGGCGCGACGCTGGAATTGTGCTTCGATGAAGTGGTCACCGAAGGCGCCGGACAGGACCAGGGTTGCGGGGTCGGTCCACCGGTACCGGATTTCGGTGGGCGGGTCGGAAAGGCGTTGGCGGATCAGCAGTTTGCCGTCTTGCTTCTGCAGCGCCCACATGGTGGTGGCGCCGCTGGGGGTCTGGCTGACGAAGCTCTCGTAGTCGGTGCGGTCGGTGATGGCCACGTTGGACCAGGGCTCCGGGTCACGCCCGGAGCTGGTCGCGGGCGTCCCGTCGATGGTGAAGGACACCGCCTGCCAGACGCCGTCGAGGTCCGAGCGCGGCGTATGGATGTCGACCAGGGCGCTGCCGAACAGGACCGCGAGAATGGTCGTATTCGCCACTACGGCAACGGATCCGAGGATGGCCGCGCCGGTCCGGAGCCGTTTGGATCCCGGTGCCGGCCATATCGGCCGCGGCGGCAGGGGCGCGGTGTTGGTGAGTGCCCTGATCAGGTTCGGGAGGTAGGGGACGGCGATGGCGATCGCGGTGGCCAGCAGGGTTCCCGACACGATCTTGACCGGTACGTCGTAGCACAGATTGAGCAGAAACACCTGTGCCATGGCGATGGCGGCGAGCAGGCTGCCCGCGGGAACCGTTCGCCGCCACAGCAGTAGCGCGCCGGCGGTCAGCTCGGCGAGTCCGGTGGCGATCGAATACGGGTCCGATGCGCCCATGAACGTCCACAAAGTGTCCTTCAGCCCCAGATCACCCGTCAGGGAAAGCTGATGCGCCGGCTGAGTCATGTACCCCATCTGAACCGGTATCACTTTCGCCAGCCCGTAGGCGAACAGCTCGACCGCGAGGCCGACACGCGCCACTTCGAACAACGCCCGCAGCGAACGCCGGTAATCGGCGCGGTGCCGGCCGGCCACACTCCACACCGCGGCGGCGGCCGCGCCGGCGATCACACACCCGGCCAGAGCGCACCATTCCCCCAGCGTGTCACCGTTGTTCGTCGGATCCATGCCGACACCGCGGCCGCGCAGCACGAAGCTTCCGACCTGCGCGATGCCCGCCTTCAGCCGTTGGATCAGCGGATTCAGCAGCACGAAGTTGCCATAGACGAAAACAGCCAGCACCAACCCGCCCACCGTCAGCACGCACCTGCTTGCGGCCCGTTGCGGGAACGTCCAAGCGCGTTCGTCGGAGGCGCTGCCAATGACGGTGGAATCGGATCCTCGGTTCGGCATAGTGGGAAATCATCCCCTCGACGGCGCCGCCGGACATCGCCCGAGACTATGGGAGAGAATCACCCTCCCGGCCGATTGCGGAACGGGGCAGCCGCGAGCTCGAATCGATTGCGGAGTAGGTCTTCTCAGGGTATTCACCCAGTGCCGCCGCCGCACAGGCGCTCATCGACGCCCCGATGCGGGGTGACGGCAGCGGGATGCGGCCGGTCGGATTAACTACACGCATGATCGTCGTCACCGCCGCTTCCGGCGCGCTCGGCAGCCTCGTGGTCGAACACCTGCCTCCGGGGCTGGTCCGGCCCGCCGTCCGGTATCCGCGTCACCCCGGGCAGGTGCGCGCCGACTACGACGATCCCGCCGGTATGCGCGAGGCGTTCTCCGGAGCCGAACGACTGCTGTTGATCTCCTCGCCCGAGCTCGACCCCGCGCACCGGCTACGCCATCACCTCGCCGCGCTCGAAGCGGCACAGGACGCGGGAGTGAGGTCGGTGGTCTACACCAGCTTCCTCGGCGCCGACACCGACCCGACAGGCTTGACCGAGGCGCACCATGCCACCGAGCAGGCCATCATCGAAAGCGGGCTTCCGTACACCATCCTTCGAAACCCGCTCTACAGCGAGCCGTTGCTGCCGCCGCCCACGGCTTCGGAGGTGCTGAGCGGAACCGGCGGCAAGGGGCTGAACACCGCCTTCCGCACCGATCTCGCGCAGGCCGCGGCCACGGTACTTCTCGAGGACGGCCACCTGGGTCGCGCATACGACCTGACCGGTCCGTTGTGGACTTTCCCCCAGCTGGCCGCCGCGCTCGGGCTGCCCTACCGGGAACAGACACCGCCGGGTCCGATGGGCTGGTTGCACAGCCTGGTGCGGTCGGGTGAATTCGAAAGGCAGACCAGCGACCTGGAGGATCTGCTCGGCCGCCGGCCGACACCGGTCATACCGCGCACCATCGAGTGACGCGCGGTCAGCGTATGCGGGTTCAGGTGCGTTCGAAGCGCATGGCGGGGTCGGTGAGGCGGCCGTAGCGGAGGGCGGGGAGGTCGCGGAGGTAGTTCATGTGGAGTTTCCAGGGGGCGCGGTTGCCTTGTTTGGGGAGGGTGGCGAGGGCGCGGAGGACGTAGCCGGGTTCGAAGTCCAGGAAGGGGGCGGTGGGGACCGAAGGGTCGCGGATGGGGGTGGCTTTGGTGTAGCCGTGGGTGTCCATGTGGCGGAGGAGGCGGGTTACGTATTCGCAGACCAGGTCGGCTTTGAGGGTCCAGGAGGCGTTGGTGTAGCCGATGATGAAGGCGTAGTTGGGGACGTCGGAGAGCATCATCGCCTTGTAGGCCATGGCTTCCGGGAGGGCTATTTTGCGGCCGTCGACGATCAGGTCTATGCCGCCGAAGGGGATGAGGTTCAAGCCCGTTGCGGTGATGATGATGTCGGCTTGCAGGTCGCGGCCGGAGGTCAGGTGCAGGCCGGTTTCGGTGAAGGTGTCGATGTGGTCGGTGACCATGTCGAGCTTGCCTTGGCGGATGGCGCGGAACAGGTCGCCGTTGGGGACCAGGCACAGGCGCTGGTCCCAGGGGTTGTAGCGCGGGTTGAAGTGGGTGTCGATGTCGTAGCCGGGCGGGAGCCAGCGGGTTTGCAGGCCGTGGATCCAGGAGCGCATGCGCTTCGGATAGCGTTGCGAGACTTGATACATCAGGGTGCTCAGGCCGACGTTCTTGGCGCGGGCCAGGGTGTAGGCGAGCCGGGCGGGCAGGAAGCGGCGGGCGCGGTCGGCGAAGGCGTCGCGGGCGGGCATGGAGATGATGTAGGACGGGGAACGCTGCAGCATGGTGATGTGAGCTCCCTGTGCGGCCAGCGCGGGGCCGAGGGTGACCGCGGTGGCGCCGGAACCGACGATGACGACGCGCTTGCCGGCGACGTCCAGGTCGGACGGCCAGTGCTGGGGGTGCACGATCGGTCCCCGGAAGCGTTCGGTGCCCGCGAAATCCGGGGTGTAGCCCTGGTCGTAGCGGTAGTAGCCGGAGCAGGAGAACAGGAAGTTCGCGGTGACGGCGACCTCTTCGCCGTCGTGTTCGGCGATCACCGTCCAGCGATTGTCCGCCGAGGACCATTCGGCGCGGATCACCTTGTGCCGGTAGCGAATAGCCTTGTCGATGCCGTTGTCGGCGGCGGTGTCGCGCACGTATCGCAGGATCGAATCACCGTCGGCGATGGCCTTGTCGCCCAGCCACGGGCGGAACCGGTAGCCGAGGGTGAACATATCGGAATCGGAGCGAATCCCGGGGTAGCGGAACAGATCCCAGGTGCCGCCGCTGGCTTCGCGCATCTCCAGAATGACGTAGGTCCGCCACGGGAACGCGCGCTGCAGGTGGTAGGCGGCGTCGATCCCGGACAGTCCGGCGCCGACGATGAGCACATCGACGTGCTCGGGCGAGCTGGTCATGCACTCAGGGTATCGACTCAGACAGTGCCGGTGGGGTGGAGCGGACTACGAACGGGAGAAGAAATCGGCGATGGTGGCCGCCACGCGCTCGGGTGCGACCTTGTCTATCCCGAAATGGTCCAGGCCCGGGAACGTGTGGCGTTCGCAGTGCGGAATGGTTTGGGCGAGCAGGGCGTGATCGGGATCGGTGCGAGGATGCCGGTCCTTGTCGCCGTCGAGCAGCAGTACGGCAGCGGTGATTTCGGCGTAGTTCGGGTAGGTGTCGTCCAGGCGGACGATCTCGCGATGCTCGCGCAGGTTTTCGGCGAGCAGTCCGATGACCATGTCTTTCTCGGGCGCTTTCATGAACATGGGCATCATGCGGCGGAACATGAAGCGCGGGATCTTGCGGATCTGTTCCGGAC
This sequence comes from Nocardia yamanashiensis NBRC 100130, assembly GCF_001613325.1. Taxonomy (GTDB): domain Bacteria; phylum Actinomycetota; class Actinomycetes; order Mycobacteriales; family Mycobacteriaceae; genus Nocardia; species Nocardia yamanashiensis. Next base: position 100,952 of record NZ_BDCD01000007.1, read on the forward strand.
CGAGCGCACGCACGAATTCGATGAAGGCGTCGAAAGGCTTGTTCTGCGAAAGGTATTTCTCATAGGCGGGCATCCAGTCCGCAGGCAGGTCACCTTCGACCGAAATGCCGGGTTCGTAGAGCGCGAGCTTGGTGATCCCCGGATTTCCGCGCGCGGCTTCGAGAGCGACCAGTCCGCCATAGCTGTGACCGACCACCAAGGTAGCGCCCGTTTTGTCCTGTAGCGCGCGCAGATCCGCGCAATCGTCGGCGACGCTGTAGCCCGGCCCTTGCGGCCCACTGACCCCGCGCCCTCGACGTTCCATGGTGTGCACGGTGAACCGCTCCCCCAGCGCCTGCGCGAACCGGCCGTACACGAATGCCCGCGTCAAGGTGCCCGGCAGCACGATCACGGCCGGACCCGACCCGATGCTCAGGTACGCGATCCGCGTCCCGTCCGCCGACACCACGAAATCCTCGGCCTGCTCGACCTCAGGTTCCAGCTCGGACATGCGCGCCCTCCAGCGTTCCGCGCCGGCGCACCCGAATGCCCCGCACACCAACGCCTTTCCCGCCCGAGCCTACGCCGCCGCCCCCGGGCGCGGCACGCCTATTGCGCGCGCAGGCCGCTGGCACGCAGGACGCGGCGGGCGATCCCGGCCCGGATCGCCTCCTCCGTCCCCAGCACCCGCACGTGCTTGCGGGCCCGGGTGATGGCCGTATACAGCAACTCCCGCGTCAGCAGCGTCGATTCGGGACCGGGCAGTACGACCGACACATTGTCGTACTGGCTGCCCTGACTGCGGTGAATGGTCATGGCGTACACGGTGGTGACGCCGGGGAACTGCGTCGGATGCACCAGGTACGGCTCGGTGCCGCGTTGCAATGCCGCGCGCAGGCTGCCGTCAGGGGCGCGGACGATGACGCCGGTATCGCCGTTGTAGATGCGCGCCTCGTGATCGTTGGCGGTGACCAGCAGCGGCTGCCCGGGATACCAATGCCCCGCACCGGGATCGGAGCTGATGCCGGCGGCGGTGACCCAGCCGGCGGCCAGCCGGTCCCAGCGATCCACGCCGTAGACACCCTGCCGGTGCGCGCACAGCAGGCGGTGCGATTCGAGCGCGGTCAGGGCGGCGATGGCGTCGCCCGCGAGCGCGGCATCGGTGGCGGCCTGCGAGGCGCGCAGGACGTTGGCGCGCACCTCGGTGATGTCGTCGGGGTGGTGCAGGGCCAGTTCGTTCCCGCCCGCCAGCAGCAGTTCCAGCGCCGTGTCGGCGTCACCGGCGCGGACCGCGACGGCGAGATCGGCGATGCGTCCGCCGAAGCGCCGCCCGCGCGTGAGCCGGACGATGCCGCCGCGCAACCGTTCTCGCTCACGGGGTGACAAGGCGTCGGCCGACGGGCCACCGGCGGAACCCGACACCACACGCGTGTCACCCGAACCGGTAGTGGTGTGCTGAATTCCCGTGTCCAGCCCCGCAACCTCCGGTCCACCACCCGCGAGGATCTCGTCGAGCACCGGATTGTCCTGTCCGGGAACGGGTCCCGCGACGAGGTCAGCGAGCACCGCGCCCGCGTCGACGGATGCCAGCTGATCCGGGTCGCCGACCAGCACCAGGCGCGCGTCCGGGCGTACGGCCGGGAGCAATCGGCTCATCATGGTCAGCGAGACCATGGAGGTTTCGTCCACCACGATGACGTCGTAGGGCAGCCGGTTGAACTCGTTGTGCTTGAAGCGGCCCGCGCCGCCCCGCTGCCAGCCCAGCAGCCGGTGCAGGGTCGCGGCGGTCAACTCGGGCAAGCCGATATCACCGGCCTGTTCACGGACGGATTCCTGAAGGCGCGCAGCGGCTTTGCCGGTCGGCGCGGCCAGGGCGATGCGCAGGGCGGGTGCGTTCGGCAGGGCCTGCTGATGGGCGACGAGCAACGCCAGCACCCGGGCGATGGTGTGCGTCTTGCCGGTACCCGGTCCGCCAGCGATCACGGTGGTCCAGCGGGTGGTGGCCAAGGCGGCGGCCAGTCGCTGCCGGTCGAATTCCCCGGAACCGGGTTGCGGCGGGAACAGCCGATCCAGTTCGCGGCGAATCAGTCCCGCGTCCACCATCGGTCGCGAGGCCGCGCGTTCGATCAAGGCGGCCCGGATCGTCTCCTCCTGCCGGAAGTATCGATCCAGGTACAGCAGGGGACTCGCCTCCGACCCGGCGGCGGGTTCGACCAGCCGCAACGGCCGCAGCGGGCCCGCCGGGCTCCCGCAGACCAGGGGGCTCACCCGCAGCGCCGCGATCACCGCGTCCACATCCGGCCACGGCAAGGTCGAGGGATCGATGGTCGATTCCTCGGTGCCCTCGGCGTCCACACCGATCTCGTGCATGCGCCGCACTTCCAGGCACACCGAACCGGAGCGCACCGCGCGCACCGCCAGCGCGGTCGCGAACAGCACCAGTTCCGACTGTTCCCGGCCGAGGCGTCCCAATCGCAGGGCCACGTGCAGATCGGCGGCGGACAGCACCCCGGCGGCGTTGAACACCTGCAATGGCCCGGTTCCACGCTGCGCCAGCTGAATCGAGGTCATGCGGTCACCTCACCGGCGAGCAGCAGGGAGAGCTCGACGACCATCTGCGGCGGCGGCATCCAGTCGAAAACGCCCGCGCCGTCCGGGGTTCGGGGACCGACCATACCCCGGACGAAGAGATAGCGGATGCCGCCGAGATGCACGACCGGGTCGTAGGTGGGCAACCGCCAGCGCAGGAAGCGATGCAGGGCAACCGAATACAGGATCGCCTGGAGCGGGTAGTGCGAGCGCATCATCTCCGCGGCCATGCGTTCGCGGGTGTAGTGCGCGACGGTGAGATCCCCGGTACCGAGACGGTTGGTCTTGTAGTCGACCACGACGAAAGACGGTTCCCCGGAAGCGGATCGGACGCGCAGGACGGCGTCGATACTGCCGGTGAGGTAGCCCCGCAGCGGAGTGGCGTCCAGGTGCGCCAGTTGGTCGGCGTACGGGGCGAAGATGTCGTCGGCGGGCAGATGACGGCGCAACAGGTCACCGATATCGGGCACGGTGACCCGGGTGGTCACCGCATCGTCGCCGCCGGTGAGCGGCAGCTCGAAATCGAGTTCGCTCAAACGATCCCGGGTCGGAATGCCCGCGAGCGTACCGATATTGCGGTCCGATCCGGTGCCGAAATCGATGGGCGTGTGCATGACGGCCAGCAGCGCGGCGGACAGCACGTCGGGGTCGGCATCGAACATCTGCTCGGTGACGGCGTGCTCGGTGCGGGCGCGGATTTCGGCGGCCAGGTCGGCGGCGTCCGTATCCACGTATTCGAGCACCTCGTGCACGAGCGTGCCGAACTCCGCGCCGTAGGGCAGCGTGTTCATCAACGACGGTGCGGCGCCGGCGAATTCGTCGACGGCATCGGCGAGCACCGTGGGCGTCGCGGGTTCGTCGGCGATTCCGCGCCCGTCCGGGACGTCACCGGCGGGCATGGCGTCGTGGGCGCCGGCGGTGAGCGCCGAGTAGGAGGTGCGCCGCCAGTCCTGGTCCAGGGTGCGGTCGAAGGTGGCGGCGGCGAGGTCTTCGGTGGCGGTGGCGGTGTGATCGCGGCGCAGGCGGGCCGGGACGGCCTGGCTGACCGGTTCGACGGCGATCACGCCCGGCTCCGCCCCGGCCGCCCATTCCGAGAAGCGGGACAGCACAACGGAATCGGCGGGCACCGGGGCCTTGTCGGCGACGGCGGGGCTGCCGGGTTCACGGCCCAGCAGCATGCGATGCAGCGGCGAGGTCTGGGTGTCGAACGCCGGAGCCCACCAGGCGACCACCTGCGCGCCCGCGCGGGTCAGCGCCACATACAGCAGGCGCAGTTCTTCGGCGGCCTCCTCGGCTTCGGCGTACAGGCGGCGATTGTTGTATCCGGCGGCGTCGGGGCCGCCGACATCGAGCACCCGGCGGCCCTGCTCGTCGTGGAAGAGCAGGGTGGGCGGGTTGCGCATCTTGGCGGCGTCCCAGGCGAAAGGCAGGTAGACGATCGGGAATTCCAGGCCCTTGCTCGCGTGCACGGTGGCGATCTGCACGGAGGCGGCGTCGCGGTCCAGGCGGCGGCTGCGCCCGGCGACACTGCCGGACGCGGGGTCGCGGACGCGGTCGGCGAGCCAGCGGGTCAGCGCGGTCAGGCCGAGACCCTCGTGCATGGCGGCTTCGTCGAGCAGCTGCGCGAGATGACGCAGATCGGTGAGCTGGCGTTCACCGCCGTCGAGCGCGAGCAGGCGAGGAGCCAATCGGGTTTCGGCACTGAGCTTTTCGAAGACGGCCGCGAAACCGATACGGGTGAACAGCCGCGCCGATTCGCGCAGCTGGGCGCTGAGCCGCCCGACCAGATCGGCGCCGCCGGCGTCGATTTCGGTGGCGGACAAGCCGAGCAGTGCGGTGCCGGCCGCGAGACGAACCCGGTCGGCGCGGTGCGGCTGCTCCAGCGCGTGCAGCACCCACAGCCATTCGACGGCGGCGGGCGTACCGAACACGCTCGCGCCGCCGGCCAGCACCGACGGCACCCCGGCCCGTTCGAGTTCCTTGCGCACCAGATCGGAGTGATTGTGATTGCGTACCAGCACCGCGATATCGCCCGGCCCGATCGGCCTTTCGGCGGCGGTGCCGGCATCGATGCGCATACCGGATTCGAGCAGCCGCACGATATCGGCCGCCACGTCCACCGCGATGCGTTCGCGCTGCCGCCCGACCGTCGGATACCCGGAACGGTTCAACGCCCCCGCACCGGTGCGCGGAAAACACCGCAGCCGCAACGGCACAACCTGCTCCGGCGCGCCCGCCAGCCGCGAGAACGGCCGGGTGGCGGCGACCTTGTGCACGGTGATTTCCTTGTGCCCCAGCGCCGCTCCGCCTTGCAGGTGGTGCAGCGCGGACAGGAGCCCGGCGTCACTGCGCCGGTTGGTGGTCAGTTCGAGGCGATCGTCCGCGTGCGCCACCGCGTCCAGGTAGCTCAGCACTTCCGCGCCCCGGAAAGCGTAGATGGCCTGCTTCGGATCCCCCACCAGCACCAGGGTCGAATGCCCGTGGAAGGCCCGCCGCAAGATATCCCACTGCAGCGGATCGGTGTCCTGGAATTCGTCGACCAGCGCCACCCGGAAGCGCTCCCGGATCCGCCCGCACGCCCGCGGCCCGTGTTCGGGATCGGCCAGCACATCGTGCAGCAGCACCAGCAGATCGTCGTAGTCGCGCAATCCCGAAAGCCGTTTGCGCCGAGCCGTTTCCGCGCGCGCCGCCGCCGCGAAGGCCACCCGCTCCCCCGCCGGATCGTCCTCGAGTTCCCCTTCCGGCACCAGGATCGCGTGCCCGTCGCCCACGGCCGCGCGGGCCAGCCGCTGTGCGTCGGCGGGCCCGAACGGCGCTTGCCCGCGTGCGTACCGGCTCAGGTAGAGGTCGTCCGCGACCGTGGAGACCACGTCCTCGATGCTTTCCACCAGCCGCACCCCGGGGTCGTGCTCGCCGGCCAGCCCCAGCTCGTCCAGCATCCGCTGACAGAAGCTGTGCGTGGTCGCGATGGTCCCGGAATCGAAATCCGACAGCGCCGCCAGCAATCGTTCCCGTCGCGCCGCCACTTCCGACGGCGTGGCCTGCGCCAGATGCCGCACCAGCTCATCACCTTCGGCCCGCGCCCGCTCCGGCTCGGCCAGCGCCGCGGCGACGCCGACGAACCGATCCCGCGTCCGTTCCCGAAGCTCTTGCGTGGCAGCGCGACTGAACGTCACCAGCAGCAGCGCGGAGATATCCACCCCCTGCTCGGCGACGAACCGCACCGCCAAGCCCACGATGGCGTACGTCTTCCCCGTCCCCGCACTGGCCTCCAGCACGGTCGTACCCACCGGCAACGCACCGGTCAGCACGAACCGCCCTTCGGCCTCCGCACCCGGCTCCACGTCCCGCACTACCTCCGCCACACCGCCGAGCGCACCACCGAACAAATCCGTCTCCCCCTCCGAGCCCTCGCCACCGTCCGGCAACGGTTCAGCCGCACCGGACGCATCACCCCGTCCATCATCGTCGCCGGCGACGGCGGAATCCGACGCGGCGGCGATCTGCTCCGATTCGACCGGAATGTCCGCCGGCTCGCCGGCCGCCGCGGGATCGGCGGCGAACAGGTCGGCGTACTCCGGTTCCGGACGACGGTGGCGGCCTTCGCCCCCGGCGCTGTCACCCCGCCGGCGCGCGCGGGTGGCGGCCGGGCGGTCGATGTCCAGGTCGGTGCGGGAGAAGAGGTCGTCGGTCATCCGCGGCTTTCGGAGGGTGGGTTCACGGTTGGCCTTGATTCTCGTTGGTGAGCAAGGGATTCCAGAGGCGGCGCGCCAGTTCGCCGAAGCGGGTGGTCTCGGCGTCGGAGTGCAGCAGCGTGGTTTCGGGGTCGCCGGTGAGGTGATGGAAGCGCGGGGCGGGACCGTGGATGTAGCGCAGGTAGCGGTCGGTGTGTTCGCCGAAACGGCCGGGACCGTCCTTGCCGCCGTCGAATTCCTGCTCCGCGGCTTGCAGGGCTTCTTCGTAGGTGGCGCCGGCGAGGCGGCGTTCGGCGTAGACCGAGGAGGCCGCGGGGGCGATGGGTAGGGGTTCGGTGAGGCCGAGGTCGCGCAGGTCCACCAGATCGCGCAGCAGGGTGCGGGCGGTGGCGGCATTGGGGGCGGTGAGGGTGGATTGCCAGGCGGGGCGCGACATCTTGCCGCGGCCGATGGTGATGGCGCGCCAGCTCTGGTGCGAGCCCGCGGCGGCGAGGGCGAGCAGCCGCACCCAGGCGGCCATGCGGTGTTTGGGCGCCAGGCGCGAATAGGTGGTGCGGAGCAGGGCGTCGTCGTGGACGTCGGGGACGGTGCCGGTGAGGCGGCGGCCGTCGCCGAGATCGACCGCGATATCGATGGTGCGGGCCGGGATCTCGTGCAGCGGCTGCGCGACCCGGACCAGGCGGTCGACGGTGGATTCGACTTCGTCGAGCACCGCGCCGCCGAGCGCGAACGGCGGCAGCGTGCCGCGCCGCCATTCGGCGGCGCGCAGGATGTTCGGGTCGACGCCGGTGAGGCGGGCGGACAGCATGCGTTCGCCCATACTCCATTTGGTGAGGCCGTCGAGTTCGATGGGCAGGCGGTCGCCGATCTCCTCTTCTTCCTCCGGGACGCGAATCCCCAAGCGCTGCCACAGGAATGCGCGCACTGGATGTTCGGCGAAGGCGACCAGATCGGCCAGTTCCACATCGCCGGGTTCGGGAACCACCAGCGGTGCGGCCAGGAAGGCGGGGCGGTTGACCGGCGGGCGGCCCGCGGCGCGAGCGCCCGCGAGGGCGACGGTGTCGAAGCTGAAGGGGGCGTCGGCGCGGAAGTTGCGGCGATCGAAGGGCTGCAAGGGGTGTCGCGTGACGACCTGATCCATGGCGGGCGCGCCGACGTGGGCGCGGACGGTGTCGAGTACCTCGGCCAGGGGGATGGCGGGCGGGCGGTGCGCACCGGTGACCGGGTCGGATCCGGTGTGCAGCAACACGAGTCGCTCCCCGGCGGCCATGATGGCATCGAGGAGCAGCTGCCGGTCCTCGCTGCGCGGATCCCGGTCGCCGGGGCAGCGATGGCGGGCCAGTACATCGTCGCCGTCGACGCCGCCCGAGCGCGGGAACACCTCGTCGTCGAGTCCGAGCAGCACCACCACGCGATGCGGGACCGACCGCATCGGCACCATGGTGCACACGGTCAGCTCGCCGGTGCGGAAGTTGGCGCGCGAGGCCCGGCCGGAGAGCCGGGCGCGCAGCAGGGCGCTGATATCGCTGAGCCGCAAGGGGGTTCGTCCCGCGAATTCCAGGGCGGCGGCCAGTTCGCGCCGGGCCTGCACGCCCATCCAGGTCTGCGTGTAGGACACATCGGTCAGCAGGTCGAGGGCCCGCCCCAGCACGGCGGCCCAGTCCTCCGCCGGGCGCGCGGTGCCCGCCGGTTCCTCCAGGGTCGGGCCGCGCAGATCCCGCAGGCATACCGCGAGCCGGTCCACGAACTCCGCGAACCGGCCGGCCAGATCGATGTCGTTGGAGTCCACATCGTCCAGGGGCAGCACCAGATCCAGCCAGTCCTCGGTGGACTCCCCGGCCGCCACGCCCAGCAGGATCCGGTCCACGGCCGCATTCAGGGTGTTCTGCGCGAAGTCCCCGAGCCCGAACGCCTGCCGCTGCCGCTGCCCGATCCCCCAGCGCGCCCCGGTCTCGGCGGCCCAGTCGCGCAATCGCTCGATATCGTCGTCGTCGAAGCCGCAGCGCAGCCGGACCGGTTCCGCCGCGGCCAGATCCAGCACTTCGGTGACGGTGACCCGACCGTCGGCCAGTTCCAGCAGCGTGCCGATCACCCCGAGCACCGGGTTCACCGCGCGTTGCGCGCGATCGGCCAGCCGCACCCGCAGCCCGTGCGCCGGATGCCCGGGTTCCGCGCCCTCCAGGGACCACTGCCCGAAGGCGGCGCGCACCAGCGGGGCGTAGCTCTCCACGTCCGGGCACATGACAATCACGTCGCGCGGTTGCAGCGTGTGGTCGGCGGCGAAAATGCCGAGCAGGCTATCGCGCAGCACTTCCACCTGCCGGGCCGCGCCGTGACAGGAGTGCACGGTCACGCTGCCGTCGGCGAGCGCGGGTTCGGGCATGAGCGACCAGCGGTCCTGCCGGATGGCGGCCTGCAATTCGCTCAGCAGCGTGCGCGGCGCGGCGGTCTCCGGCCGCGGGTGATAGGTGTCGATGTGATCGTATCCGGCGAGCCGCTCCTGCAACTCGCGCACGTCCCGCCCCAGCGCCGCCAGCAGCGGATGCCGTACCCGCACACCGGAATTCGGCGTGATCTCGGCATCGGCCAGCTTGGTCCACAGCGCGGGCGAGGGATGCACCAGCCACAGATGCACCTGCCGCCCCACCGACAATGCCGACAACACTTCCAACTGGTCGGTAGTCAACCGCGTCACGCCGAACAGCGAAATCCGTTCCGGCAGCGACACACTCGCCGGCTCCGCCCGCAGCCGCGCACACGCCGCCGCCAGCCGCTCCGCCGGCCCGGGCACCCCCACCGCCGCCCGCAGCCGCCGCCACAATTCAGGCTGCCAGCGCAGGTCTGCGGGCAACAGACCACCCGCACTCCGCGCACCCGCACCGTCGCTGTCGATACCGGCCGCCCAGTCCAGGATCATGACGGGGCGTTGCGCCGCATAGGTATCGAACAGGCCCGCGATCCGCGCCGCGGTGGCGTAGCGCCGGCCCACCCGATAGCCGTTCGCGTCACCGTGTCCGAGGTGGCGGGCGAGCACGCCCGCCCAGGGTTCGTTCAGCACTTCGTCGAGGACCGGGAGCAGGGCCCATACCAACCGGTCGGGCGCCCATGGGTCCTGGTCCGGGTCGATCCCGGTCGCCTCGGCCAGGACCGCGCCGACCAATCCCGCCGGGTCGGCGAAGTCGATATTCGCCGAAATCCCGTCGGCGAACGACCCGCTACCGAGGACCGTGGCCAGCCGCTGATTCAGCCAGCGCTCGATCCCCTTGGCCGGCACCGCGACCACTTCGGGAGTGAACGGGTCGCCGAGCGGATCGGCGAGCAGCTCGGCCAGCGCGTCGGCGAGCGTGTCCGCACGCTCGGCCCGATGAATGTGCACGAGCTGTGTTTATACAGTCGGCGAACGACATGCAAACACCCGGCATCGCGGCTCGCCGGGTGACACCCGCCACACGCCTCGCATTTGCTAGGGCGCGTCACTCTGAAATTCGACTGTGGTATGCGACAGTGCCTTTCGGGTGGAGGCCGGAAAGTGGTAGTGAAAGGCTGGTTCGCGTCGATGTCTGCGTCGGTGATTCCCCTGGTTCCCAGAACCGGATTCACGGTCCGCCGAGTCGGTGATCGCTGGGAGCTCGTCAACTCGCGTCACTACGGGCGCGGCGTCGTACTGGCGGCATGGCCGCGCGATCATCACACCGAGGCATTCGAGCACTGCTATCGGCTCAACGGCCGCAGCATCGAAGAACTACGCGCAGCGTTCCGCTAGTTCGCCGAAAGCCCGTGCGCGAGCGTCAATTCGATAACACACGGGGCGACTGAGCTCAAGACGTGCAAAGCGCCCTTTGTGATGGCTATTGTGTCTCTTCGTGCGTTCTCCGATGGCCCGGCGCGTGGCCACCTCGACCTGTGTCCTCGCCGCAGCGGTATTGATTCCGGCTGCCCCGGTATTCGCCCCGAACGCGGAAGCCCTTCCGGTGGCCACTCAGGGCTGCCTGCCGGGCTTCGATTGCGATATGTCCAATCGCATCAACGCCGCCGACGCCTATCTGAGCTCGCGCCCCGGCGTCACCGGATATGTACTGCGCGATCGGGTCAGTGGCGGCATTTACCGGAATGGCAACGCGGACACCATGTTCTGGACCGCGTCCACCATCAAACTGGCGATCGCGGAGGATCTGCTGAACCGCGCCCGGATCGGGGCCATCAATCTCGACGGCGGGGACCGGGCGCTGCTCGAGTCCATGCTGGCAACCTCCAACGACCACGCCGCCGACGTGCTGTGGAACAAGTACGCGGGCGTGGATCGCATGTCGTTCAACAACGCCTTCCGCGCCAATGGCATGTCCGGGCTGGTCCCGCTGCCGCCCACCACCACCATCGAACAGACGAAGCTGTTCCCCGACTGGGGTTTCCAGCAGTGCAGCCCGGCCGACCTGGATCGGCTGATGGACAACGTGCTCACCCGCATGCACCCCGACGACCGCGCCTACCTGGTCGATCGCATGCGCCGGGTGGACACCAACCAGCACTGGGGCGTGTGGGGCGCGGGCGCGTCGATGAACCCCGGCCTGAAGAACGGCTGGTCCAACGAGGTCGGCGGCTGGGTGGTCAATTCGGTCGGCTTCGCGGGCCCGAACGAGCGCTATACCCTGGCCGTCATGACCGAGCAGGGCAACGAGGGCGGGTACATCGAAGGTTCCGAAACCACCACGCAGCTCGCGAAACTCCTGCTCGCGGGACGCTGAACAGGTCTCGTTCCAGACACGACCGGACGCGGCGGTCACGACAATCCCCCTGAGCTACCGCTCGTATTGTATTTTCGGGGTAAGTGTCGTGATCGTCCGTTTCCCGATTGGTCCTGATTGGTCCTCGTGCCTCACGCCGTACTACCGTTGAGCGTGAAGTGTCGTAGTTTCACCGTCTGGCTAGGAGCAGGGACTAGATGAACGCCGATAATTCCGTCGCACAGCGCCATCGGGTGGTGGTGATCGGGTCCGGGTTCGGTGGCCTCTTCGCCTGCAAGCACCTGCGCAAGGCCGACGTGGACATCACCCTCATCTCCAAGACCTCCACGCACCTGTTCCAGCCGCTGCTGTACCAGGTCGCGACCGGCATCCTGTCCGTCGGCGAGATCGCCCCCGCCACCCGCATCGTGCTGCGCAAGCAGGAAAACGTGCGGGTCATCATGGGCGAGGTCGACGATATCGACCTCGAGGGCGGCACCGTCACCTCGCGACTGCTCAACTCCGACACCGTCACCCCCTTCGACTCGCTCATCGTCGCCACCGGCGCCCAGCAGTCCTACTTCGGCAACGACCACTTCGCCACCTACGCGCCCGGTATGAAGACCATCGACGACGCGCTCGAACTACGCGCGCGCATCCTGGGCTCCTTCGAAGAGGCCGAACTGGCCACCGACCAGGAGACGCGCGACCGCTTCATGACCTTCGTGGTCGTGGGCGCGGGCCCCACCGGCGTCGAATTGGCCGGGCAGATCGCCGAACTCGCCGACCGCACCCTGGACGGCACCTTCCGCAATATCGACACCCGCGACGCGCGCGTCATCCTGGTCGAGGGCGCGGGCGCGGTGCTCGCGCCGATGGGCCCCAAGCTCGGCGGCAAGGCGGCCAAGCGGCTGGAGAAGATGGGCGTGGAGATCCAGCTCAACGCCATGGTCACCAATGTGGACGCGCGTGGGGTGACCATCAAGGAGAAGGACGGCTCCGAGCGGCGCATCGAATCCGCCTGCAAGGTGTGGTCGGCCGGCGTGCAGGCCAGCGAACTGGGCAAGATCCTGGCCGAGAAGTCCAAGGGCACCGAGATCGACCGGGCCGGGCGGGTCGTGGTCGAACCGGACCTGACCATCAAGGGCTACCCGAACGTCTTCGTGGTCGGCGACCTGATGTCGGTGCCGGGCGTGCCCGGGCAGGCGCAGGGCGCGATCCAGGGCGGCACCTACGCGGCCAAGAACATCAAGGCCGAGGTGCGCGGGGATCAGAAGCCCGAGGAGCGCAAGCCTTTCAAGTACTTCGACAAGGGTTCGATGGCCACCGTGTCGCGGTTCAACGCGGTGTGCCAGGTCGGCAAGCTCGAGTTCAGCGGGTTCTTCGCCTGGCTGGCGTGGCTGGGCCTGCACCTGTGGTACCTGGTCGGCTTCCGCAGCCGGTTCGTCACCGTGCTCGAATGGTTCGTCTCGTTCCTGGGCCGTCACCGCGGGCAGATGGCCGCCACCGAGCAGTGGGTGTTCGCGCGCCTGGCCCTGGAGGCGCTCGACGATCCGGACGAGGCGCGCGAGCTGCACAAGCAGATCGGCGGCGAATCCGCCACGGGCAACGGCAAATCCGTGGCGAACAGTCCGACCGGTCAGCCCGCGGAGAAATCCGCGAGCTGACACGCCGACCTCACCGGGCGGAGAGTCCCGACCAATCCGGCGCACCGACCGGATCCGAATGTCGAACATCCATCGACATTCGTGAGAAAGGTCATCCATGGGCAAACGCCAACCGGTTGATCAGATTTCGCCGCGCAAGCGGCGTATAGGTTCCCTCGCCATCGCGGGCGCGCTGCCGCTGGTCGCGGCCTTCGGCAATACCGGAAACGCTGCGGCGGAAACGGTTTCGCCGGACGAGACCCAGCCCGCCATGGTGGAGAACCAGGTTCCGCAGGCCGGCGCGCAGCCGGGTGTCACCCTCGACACCCCGTTCGGGCAGGTCACCGTGCCGGTGCCGCAGGCACTCGCCGACGGTGCGCAGAACTATCTGGAGAACACCACCCCCACCGCGCTCGGCGTGGAGGGCAAGGCCCGCGAGGCCATGGCCGCCGAACCCGGCACCATGACCGATCCGGCCGCCGCGCCCGTACTGCGGGTGGGCCGCAATTCCTCCACCGGCGTGCGGGACATCCCCAACGCGCCGCTGGCCCCGGTCGATACGCAGAACCTGCGCTCGCCCGACCCGCTGCGGGCCGCCGAGGTGGCGCCCATCGCGGCGCCGGAGGGCAAGCTGCGCTTCGGTGACACCCAGGTCGACATCCCGACCTGGCTCACGGCCGAACAGGCCGCACAGGTCAATGCCGTGGCCGCGGCCGCGGAAGCCGAACTGGCCCAGACCCTCGACTCGGCGGGCTTCGAGCCCAGCCGCTCGGACCGCATCGCGGCCCAGACCGTCGGCACCGCCGCCGTCGGCGCGGCCGTGGGCGTGGGCGTGGCCGCACCGGTCGAGGTCGCCGGGATGGTCATGGGCGGCTTCGTGGGCGCCATGGTCGGCACGCCGTTCGCGCCCGCCGGCTGGGTCTTCGGCCCGGCCATCGGGGCCACCGCGGGCGCGTCGCTGATCGCGATCCCGGCCGCCACCGTGGGCGCGACCATCGGCGCCGCCGTGGGCGCGGCCAACGGGTTCATGGCTCCGGCTACCGAAGGCGCTCCGGTGACGGAGGCCGCTCCGGCCGCAGACGAGACCGTCGCTTCCTGACGCACGGCGAGTTACCCAGGGCCGGAACCTCTTACCAGAGGTTCCGGCCCTTCGCGTACGGATTACCCAGCAGTTGGCTAACTTTCGGCAAAAACAAACCTTTCGGGTCTTCCGGGCAGGCACCAATCCAGGTGACCGACGGGTCCGAATGTCGGGCGTCGATGTTCCCCGGAAGAAAGGTCGTGCATGGCCGCAGGTAAGCACCGAGCCCTCAACCCGCATCGCAACAAGGTCGGCAATGTGGTGGCGGCGGGAGCGGTTCCGCTAGTCATGGCGATCGTCGGAACCGGAGCCGCCAACGCCGCGCCGGCTGCGCCGCAAGCGGTCACGGCTCACGACGACGCACCCCAGCAGTGGCCGGCGGCCGACGCGCCGAATGTCATGCCGTACGAGGGCCTGCAGATCCCCAACGACACCAAGAGCTCCATCCAGTGGTCGCGTGCGATCCCGGACAAGAGCTACCTGGCGCCCGTCGGAGTACTGCATCCGCCGGTCCCGGTGGCGCCCGTGCCACCCATCGCCCCGCCCCCGGGCAAGTTCCGCTTCGGCGACGTGCAGGTCGACGCGCCGAACTGGATCGACTCCGAGCAGGCGATCCAGATCAACGACAATGCCGCCCAGACGGAGGCGAACCTCGCCACCTTCCTGGACTCGATCGGCATGGAGCGCAGCCGTTCCGACCGCATCGCCGGACAGACCGTCGGCACCGCGGCCATGGGTGCGCTGGCCGGAGCGAGTTCGGCGGTGCCGTTCGCGCTCACCTCCGCCACCGTCGGCGCGGCCGTCGGTCTGGTGGTCGGCCTGCCGTTGTTCCCCGTGGGCCTGGTCGCCGGTCCGGCGCTCGGCGCCGCGGCGGGCGCGGCCATGATCGCGGTGCCCGCGGCCATCGCCGGTGCGGCGGTCGGCGGTGTGGTCGGTGCGGTGAACGCGTTCAACGCGCCACCGCGAGTCGTCGCCAACTGAATTCGGTCCGACGACCGTCGTTCATTGCAGCGGATAGACGCGCGGCGGGAACCGGGGGTGAGGTCCGGTTCCCGCCGCGTGGCGGTTTTCGGCTGTCGCCGTCGTGTACGTCAGACGCGCAGCAGGCTCGCGGTGCGGGTGTAGAGCGAACCGCCCGCCGCTAGGGGCAGCAGGGCGGCGTCCAGGCCCGCGGTTTCGGCCGGGCGATCGTCCGGATAGGTGAGCACGCTCTCCAGGGCACGCGGGGCCGACAACGCGTCATCGGTCGCGGCATCCGCACCCAGATCCAGGCGATGCCGCAGCAACGGGATGTCACCGAGATCGGCTTCGAGAGCGCCGGACCAGTAGCCGTGATCCTCACCGGTGCGGCCGATCTGGACCCGCTCGCGCAACCTCAAGCGCGCGCCCTCGGCCAGCCGAACCGAGGTCAGGGTCTCGTGCTCGGCCCCGCCCGCGACCACCGTGGGCTCCGGATCGAAATCCAGGACGCCGCCCGCCGCCACCTCGAAATGCCAGCGCGCCAGGGACTTGCGGGTCTCCCGGCCCGGCAGCGCGATGGTCGCGGCCACCGAACGCACCCGCAAGGTCGCGCCCGGACCGACGGTCACGAAGATATCCAGCACATCGCCGCCCAGCGGGGTCGCGGCCGTGCCGATGAAATGCACGGTGTCCACGCCGGTGCGCCGCGCCGACAGGCCGCCCACCGCTTCGATATGCGGCAGAGCTCCGGCCGACGCGGCGATCCGCAGCTCAGTGCGCACCGCATGCCTCGATGCAGTCGATGCAAGGACGCACCGGATGCTCAGTGCGAATGCGCAACGCCCGCATCCTGTTCGGCGGCCAGCCGCAGCTGCTCGCGCACCCACTCCAGCACCGGCGTGGCGGCCGGGTCCTCGGTCAGCGAGGTGAACACGAACGGGCGGCCCTCGCGGACCTTCGTCGAATCGCGGTCCATCACACCCAGATCCGCGCCCACCATCGGGGCCAGATCGGTCTTGTTGATGACCAGCAGGTCCGACCAGGTGACGCCCGGGCCGCCCTTGCGCGGGACCTTGTCGCCGCCGGCCACGTCGACCACGAAGATCTGGGCGTCGATCAGGCCCGAGGAGAAGGTGGCGGTCAGATTGTCGCCGCCGGACTCCACCAGGATCAGATCCAGCGGCGGGTTGGCCTCGATCAGATCGTCGATGGCGTCCAGGTTCGCGGTGATGTCGTCGCGGATCGCGGTGTGCGGGCAGCCGCCGGTCTGCACCGCGGTGATGCGCTCGTCCGGCAGCACCGCATTGCGGCGCAGGAAGTCCGCGTCCTCGGTCGTGTAGATGTCGTTGGTCAGCACCGCCAGCGAAAGCTCGTCCCGCAGTTGCCGGCACAGAGCCGCCACCAGCGCCGTCTTCCCGGATCCGACCGGCCCGCCGACCCCGATCCGCACCGGCTCCCCGGCCGTGCGCTCCCGCTTCGGGCGGTCGTGGTGATGGTCGTGCGGTTCTCCGTCGATGAAATGAGGTGGCATGGCACCCATCCTGGCGGACGCACGTAAACCACGTGTTACCCACCCCGCCGACCAGCGCCGACCCATAGCACGGGGTGTGTGCGACACCGCAGACCAGGCATCATGGCAGCCCCTCGGGGACATCGCTAACGTAGAAAACGGGACGATTCACACCGCTCACCCATAGCTCGATCCGGGCCGGGCCGCTCCCCTCGTCACCCACGGCTGCGTGACGCACGTTCGAAAGGCAATGCACGACAAAGCGTTTGGAGCTCGATTGCTTATGACAACCTCACACCCCGCCCCCACCGCCGTCTTCCACCCGCAGCCCACCGCCCCCGCCGGAGCCCCCGCCACCCCCAGCAACTGGCATCAGGGCTCGCTGTGGTGGGACGCCAAATCGGTGCTGGTGACCCGTCCCATCGCCGAGAACTCCCTGGCCACCACCCCGCACCTGGTGGTGCCCGCCGAGTACGGCCGCCTCGCCTTCGTGCTGTCCTCGCACGGCGCCGAAGCCCAGCAGCTCGCCTACAACGGCCGCGTCCTGATCCAGGCCGGCGATTGGCGCGGCCGCCCCGCCCTCGGCTCCCGCCAGCACTACGGCACCGCCCGCATCGTCAACAACCCCTACCTGGCGGCCCAGATCCGCGACGGCCTGCGCATCAAATACGGCGCCCGCACCGCCTTCGCCCGCATGGCCCATCGCCTCGCGCACGGCGCGGTCCCCTACGGCGATCTGGTGGCGCTGGTGGAACTGCACCCGCACCGCCCGCTCATGATCGCGCCCTGATTCGGGTCATTCGCGCGCGAGCTCGGCGACGATCGCCGCCAAAGCGCCGGGTTCGAGCGGGCCGGAAATCGTGATCGCCCGCCGATGGTCGACCATGTGCCCGGCGATCAGGTCATAGGTTCGAACGACATCCGCCCGGCTGATCGTCGGCCACCGTACGAAATCGCTCGCGGTGGCACGACCGTCGGCGACGGCTTTGATGCGAGCCGCCAGCACCCGCATCGCCAGCGCCTTGCCCGATAGCCCGGAGCTATACGTCTCGGTATACGCGGTGATGCCGGTCGGCACATGGGTGAGGTAGACGTAATTGTTCGGTCCACCCCAGCAGTTGTAGCGGCGGCACCAGGTATCGACCCGGATTTCGGACTCGGGCAGCAATATTCGGTTCACGCGGGCGGGTTCGGGGTAAGCGAGGACCTCCGCGACCGCCTCCACCGGCGGACCGCATGCCCGGTCGAGCGGGAACCGCCGCACGCGATGCAGACCGGTCTCGACCGCGAACGCCGGCCAGGTCCCACCCCGCCCGGTGATCAGCAAGGTCGCCGGGCGATCGGCGCTCCATATTTCCGACGGTGCGGCGGCGACCACCTCGACTCGCCACCCCCGTTCCCGCGCGTAGTCCCGGTACATGCGAGCCAGGTCGTCGGCGAACGCCGCGGAGACCGGATCCTCCCGCACCGCCCGGATATCGAGCAGCGTGTTGTCGCGTGCGCACGGATCGCGCGGCCGCAGCAGTTCGCCCAGCTCTGCGGCGAGTTCACCCACCCGCTCCCGCAAGGCCGGGACTTCCACCTCGAACGACCGCTCCTCCGCAGCCAATTCCAGACCCGCGGCCAGATCTTCCTCCGCCCGCCGCAGTCAGGTGTAAACGCCCATGGCCGGCCCCAACTCCCCCAACCGCTCACACACCCGCCGCAACTCCCCCGAGTCCGCCCTCAGCGCGGGATCGGCCACCCGAGCCTCCAATGCCCGATACTCCGCAAGGAACTCCCCGACAACCGATTCGTTCACATACATGAGACCCCCTCCCTCCACCCCGAACCTCCCACGCCCCAACCACATCCGTCAATCACAAAAGGCCCCCATTGATCGACCTCCAACTCCTCACCCCCGACGACTGGCCCCTCTGGCGCACCCTCCGCCACCAAGCCCTCACCGAATCCGCCGCCGCCTTCAGCTCCACCCTCGCCGACTGGTCCGGCCCCGGCGACACCGAACCCCGCTGGCGAGCCCGCCTCACCGAAGTCCCCTTCAATGTGGTGCTCCGCCTCGATGGTTCGTCCGCGGGAATGGTGAGCGGCGACCTCGCCGACGAAGGAACAGCCGAACTGATGTCCCTGTGGATCGCTCCGTTCGCACGCGGCCACGGCGTGGGCGATGCGGCCATCCGCGCTGTCGTGCAATGGGCTGGCCCGCGCGCGGTCGGACTCTCGGTGCGCTCCGCGAACAGTCCGGCCATCAAGCTCTATCGGCGGCACGGATTCGTCGATGCCGGACCATCTCCCGACGATCCCGCCGAACGCCGGATGCACCTTCCGGCTACGCGGATCGTGGATTACGTGCTGCCCTAGCGCGCGATCGCTCCGGTCAGGAAGCGAAGAGGGGCATGTCTCGGGTGAGGTGGCGTTCGGCTAGGACGTCTTGGAGGGGGTCGGAGAGGGCGGCGAGGGATTTCGTGGCTTCGCGGGCGGTGGCGTCGCAGAGGTCGGAGAGGCGGATGGTGCAGGTGGCGACGGCGGCGGGGTCCAGGGCGAGGAGGCGTTGGGCGGCGGTCGCGGCGCCGGTCATGGTGGTGTAGACGACTACGGCGGCGATTTCTTCGGGGGCGGAGCCGGAGACGGCGCCTACTACGCCGAAGACGGTGGAGAGGTGGGGGCGGGGGGCGAGGGCGCGCCAGTCGGATTGGGGCCAGACCTGTTTGGCGAGGCGGAGCAGGCCGCGGCCTTGGGCTCGGGAGGCGGTGCGGGCCGATGGGGAGGGGGTGCGGGCGTCGGCTTCCAGGTCGGCTCGGGCGGGGTCGAGGGTGCCGGCGGTGATGGCGGCGGCCAGGGAGGCGGCGACGAGGCCCGAGGTGCGGATGCGGCGGCGCAGGTAGAGCTCGACCGATGCGACGTCACGCAATACGCCGGAGGTTATCGCTTCTTCCACGCCGCCGGAGTGGACGTGGCCGCCGATGGGGAGGCGGGAGTCGGCGAGGGTGAGCAGGGTGGCCAGGCTCATGGGCGCGCATCCGGGTAGAGCATCGGTCGATCGTAATACCGGGTGGCGGGCGTGGTCCGGGCGGTTGCGCCGTAAGTCAGCGGCGGAAGCTGCGCTCCATGAAGCGTTGCGCCGCGCCACGGCGGAGTTCGCTCCAGGCTTGGATCGGCCCGGCCCACCAGGGGGAGATTTCGAGAGGCCGGGAGACGACGGCGTGGCAGAGCAGATCGGCGGCTTCGTCGGCGGTGAGGCCGGGGACGCCGGAGAAGTCGCTGGGGGCGCTCATGCGGGTGTGCACGAGAGGCAGATAGACCGAGGTGGTGGTGATACCGTCGGCGGCGATCTCGGTGGCCACGGTGCGAAGCCAGACGTCGAAGGCGGATTTGGAGGCGCCGTACGCGGCCCAGCGGGGAGCCGGCGGCATGCGCAGACCCCAGGTGGACACGTTCACGATGTGGCCTTCGCGGCGGTCGCACATGCTGGGTAGCAGGGTCAGGAGCAGCCGGACGGGGCCGAGGTAGTTGACGTCGATGGTGCGGGTGAAATCGTGGAAGCGGTCGTAGGATTCGCGCAGGGGGCGGCGAATCGACTTGCCCGCGTTATTGATCACGACGTCGATGTGGTCGTGTTCGGTGAGCAGGGTGCGGCCGAGTTCCTCGACGGCGGTCATATCGCTGATGTCGGCCTGATACACGTGGGCGATGCCGTCGGCGGCGCGGATATCGGCGGCCACCTGTTCCAGATCCTCACGGGTGCGGGCCACCAGCAGCACGGTCGCGCCGGCCGCGCCGAGCTTCTTGGCCGTGGCCTTGCCGATGCCGTGCGAGGCCCCGGTGATCAGGATGACGCGCCCGGAAACGGCCTCGCGCAAGGATTTCTCGCGCGGTCGGGAGGTCGGATAGAACAGCCTGGTCGCCACCCGCTCGGCCAGTGGTCTGCCATTGGATTCCGGATTCGGGCCGCCATGGGCCGAATTCTCAGTCACGCTGACGACTGTATCGCCCGAGTCGTTCCCCGTTCACGAACTGAGTGGAAATACGCTGGGTGCGAAGCCCTTTCTCGATCAGGATGGATCCCGGTGCACGGGGAAGGGATACGAACATGGTGACACCGAATCCGGATCAGGCTACGCCGGAGCGGGTTTCGATAGCGGGCTGGATCGGCCGGGCGATCGCGATGGTGATCTTCGTGCCGCCGCGCCTGGTGTGGGAGGGGTTGAAGCTGCTCGGCCGCATGGTGCGGGCGGCGCTGCGGTACTTCGTCGAGAAGTTGCTGACGCCGGCGGCGAAACTGTGCTGGTACTGGGTGATTCGGCCGGTCTGGGCGTTCGTGAAGAACTATTTGTGGGGCTTGCTCATTCAGCAATTGCTGTGGGGCGCGGTGCTCACGCCACTGGGTGCGTTCCTGCTCGATTTCCTGCTGCGGCCGTTGCAGAAAGCGGTCGAGGAATGGGTGTGGCGGCGTCTGCTGCTCCCCGCGCTGCGCGGACTGGCCTGGGTGGTCGTGCAGATCGCGAAAGGCCTGGCATTCCTGGGCTATTGGCTGATCGTGGTGCCGATGGTGTGGTTGTGGCGCAAGGTATTGCGGCCCGCCCTCGAGGCCCTGGCCGTCGCCTTCGAATTCCTGGGCCGCTGGGTCATCGCCTGGCCGCTGCGCATGCTGTGGCACCGGGTGCTGCGCCCGCTCCTGCTGGCCCTGATCGCCATCGTGGTCTTCGGCTGGCAGGTGGCCACCACCGTGGTGAACTTCCTGGTGGTGACCCCGTGCCGCTGGCTCTACCGCACCGTCCTGCACCCGTTGCTACGCCTGCTGGCCGTGGTCTGGGCGGCCTGCGTGACCCGGCCGATTCGCTGGGTGCACCAGCGGATCGTCACGCCCTTGAACAAATGGGCCGCCGAGATCATGGCCTCGGTATTCGGCAACTGACCTTCAGTGCACCAGCTGGGCGGACGCCTCGGCGGGCTCGGTCTTGCCGGTCCGCGCGACCGCCGCGACGATCGCCATGGCCGCCAGCAGCACCGCGCCCGCGGTGGTCGCCACGTGCATGCCGTCGACGAACGAGGCCCGCGCCGCATCGATCAGCGCGGTGTTCCCACCGGCGTGCGCGATGGTCTCCCCGAGCGTGGACCCGAAATCCCCGCCGTTGCGGAACACCAGCGCCGCAAGGGAACCCAGCAGCGCCAGCCCCAGACCGTTGCCGAGCTCGAAACTGGTTTCGGAGATCCCGACCGCCGACCCGGCCCGCTCCGCCGGCACCGACGACACCGCGACCTCGGACACCAGCGTGAACGCCGTACCGAGCCCCGCGCCCGCGACCACGGAACCGGCGATGTACCAGCCGATTCCACCGTCCACGCCGACACCGAGCAGCAGCAGATTACCGACCGCGGCCATACCCAGCGCCAGCACGAACGCGCCCCGGGTGCCCAGCAGCCGGCCGATCCGCGCCCCGCTCATGGAGGTCACGAACACCACCACCGCCATCGGAATGCCCAGCAGCGCCGCCTGCAAAGCGTCCCGCCCGGTCACCGATTGCAGATACGTACTGGTCAGGAAGCTCATCCCGGCCAGCGCCAGCATGCCCACGGTGCTGGAACCGATTGCCACCGAGAACAATCCGCGCTTGAACAAACTCAGATCCAGCAGCGGTTCGTCCAGCACCCGCTGCCGCCGCACGAACAGCACCAGCAGCAGCACACCGATCAGCCCGATCCCGATCACCGGCAGATCGAATCCCTCGGCCGCGAAATGCTTGACCGCGTACACGATCGGCAGGATGCCGCCGATGGACAGCACCACGCTCAGCAGATCCAGCGGCCCGCGCCCCGCCGCCTTGTGCTCGGGCAGCAGGATCGGCCCGAAGACCAGCAGCACCAGCAGGACCGGCGTATTGATCAGGAACACCGAACCCCACCAGAAGTGGTGCAGCAGCACGCCGCCGATGATCGGCCCGACCGCCGACCCGCCCGCGAAGAACGCCGTCCAGATGCCGATGGCGGTCGCCCGCGCCCGCGCCTCGGGGAACATGGTGGAGATCAAGGCCAGGCTGGAGGGCAGCAGCGTCGCGCCGCCCACGCCCATCAGCGCCCGCGCCGCGATCAGCACCGCCGCGTTCGGCGCGAAGGCCGCGAGGATCGAGGCCAGCCCGAACACCGTCGCACCGGCGAGCAGAATATTGCGCCGCCCGATCCGGTCACCCACATTGCCCATGGTGATGAGCAGCCCGGCGATCATGAAGCCGTAGATGTCGAGGATCCACAACTGCTCGGTGGCGGACGGATCCAGGCTCCCGGTGAGCGTCGGCATGGCCAGATACAGCACCGACATGTCCATCGACACCAGCAGCACGGGCAGCAGCAGGACCGCCAGACCGAGCCAGGCGCGACGCGAGGTGGTGGTGTCTGGGCGTACGAGGGTGCTCGGCATCACTTATCCTTCCGGGCGAGCTTCGAAATGTGGAGGCCGCCCGATCCGAGCGACGCGTACGACGTACGCAACAGCGGGGTACAGTGTACGCATTCCCGGTACCGGAAGGAAACGAGTTATCCGATGAGCGAGGCCAAGCTCACCCGGGCCGCCATTGTCGATACCGCCATCTCGCTGGCCGACGAGGCCGGTCTCGACGCGCTGTCCATGCGCCGGATCGCCGATCGCCTCGGCGTCGGAGCCATGTCGCTGTATCGGCACGTGCCCAACAAGGACTCCCTGCTGGCCGCCATGACCGACGAGGTGTCGCGGCGCAATCCGTACCCGCCCGCCGAGGGGCAGGACTGGACCTGGCGGGACCGGGTGCGCATCGCCGCCGAGGTGGATTGGCGCCTCTATCAGGAACATCCGTGGGTGCTGTTCACCTTCGCGGTGCCGCGCTACAACTTCGGTGAACACAGTCTGATCGTGCTGGCCTGGCTGGTGGAGGGCTTCCACGAACTCGGCGTCGACACCCGCGAGGGCACCCGGATGGCGCTTTCGGTGTGGAGTTACATTGCGGGCGTGGCACTTCAGCAGGTGAGCGCGCTGCTGCTGCCCAAACGCGATACCGATGCCGACGAGGAACGTTCCGGGCTGACCGCGCTGCTGGACGGTGTGCCGCGCTGGCCCACGCCGCCGGCGCTGACGGCATTGCACGGCACCGGCGGCTCGGATCTGCTGGATCCGGAGAGCCTGCTGGATTCCGGGCTGCGCGCGATGTGCGACGGATTCGAGTCGGCGGCGCGCGGTTAGCCGGTGATATCGCCGTCCAGGTACACCCACGCGCCCTGATCGCGGCGGAAGCGGCTGTTCTCGTGCAGGTCGCCGGGTGCACCGTGGGCGCGGTAGTGGGCGCGGAATTCGACGGTGCCCTCGGTGTGGAACGGCCCGCCACCGGTGGAGCCGAGGATCTCGAGGCGATCCCAGCGCAGTCCGGGATCGAAATCGACGTCGGCGGGCCGGGTTTCGGGATCCCAGCTGCGCAGTAGATACGCCTCGTCGTGCACGGCGAAGGCGCTGAAGCGCGACCGCATCAACTGTTCGGCGGTGCTCGCCTTCACCTCACCGCGATGCAGCCGACCGCAGCAGTCCGCATAGGCGGCGGGCAGCCCGCACGGGCAGTTCGCGGGCTCCGGGCGGGCATTGCGGCGCTTCGACATGCCGCCCATTCAACAGGGTCAGGAGGATGCCGCGGGCACGGCGGTGGCCGTGGCGCTGACGATCGGCGGCACCTGGACTTCGCCGATGCGCGCCGAGGCCGGATGATCGGCCTGCCACATGATGGCCACCAGCACGCCGACCACGGCCGCCAAGGTGGCCACCGGGGCGGCCATCATCGCGAATCCACCCAGCCCGTGGCGTTCCCCGGAGTCGGGTCCGGGCTCCTGCGGCGCCATGAATGCGGGCGGAGGGAAGGTCGGCCCATACGGATCGCTCATGGCTAGAACCGTATTGACAAGCCCTCCAGCAAACAACTCGCAAACATTTGATGGTGCTCACATTCGGTGATCGGAGCCGGAAACGCCCAGGTCACCGAATGCGGGTGAGCTGCACCACCGTTCAGTCCTCGTCGAGCACCACGGCGTAGGCGAACCCGTCCCAGCCCTTGCTGCCGACGGTCTGCAGCACGGTCGCGTCCAATCGCGGTTCGGCGGCGAACAATTCGATCACCTCGCGGCTCGCCCGGACGGCGGCGTCCGTGGAGCCGGCGTCGGCGATCCCGCCCTGCCGCACCACATTGTCGACGATGATCACCGACCCCGGCCGGGTCAGCTTCAACGCCCAGCGCACGTAGTTGGAGTTGTTGACCTTGTCGGCATCGATGAACACCAGGTCGAACGGCTCCGGCCGCTCCGCTTCCAGCACGGGCAGGCTGTCCAGGGCGGCCCCGACGCGGATCTCCACCCGCTCCCCCACGCCGGCCCGGTCCAGGTTCTCGCGCGCGACCCGGGCGTGCTTGTCCTCGAATTCGAGCGTGACGACCTGCCCGGACTTCCCGGCGGCGCGCGCCAGCCAGGTGGTGCTGTAGCCGCCCAGCGTGCCGATCTCCAGAATCCGCTGCGCGCGAATCGATTTGGCGAGCAGGTACAGGAACTTGCCCTGCGGCGGCGACACGTCGATGGCGGGCAATCCGGCCTCGGCGTTCGCCCGCAGGGTCGGCTCGTCCGCCTCCCCCACGAGGGTGTCCACCAGGTAGCTGTCGACTGCGGCCCAATCGGATGACGTCATGACCGCAGTCTGCCCCGCCGCCCGGCGCGGTTCCAGCATTAAGCGCACCGGGAGAGAATTCGCACAGCGTCAGAAGAGGAAATACCGCTGCGCCATGGGCAATTCGCGTGCCGGCTCCTCCGCCCACACCTCGCCGTCGATACGCACCGTGAAAGTGTCGGGGTCGACCTCGATGCGGGGCATGGCCTCGTTCCGGGGCAGATCGGCCTTGCCGCGCTTGCGGACGTTCGCGACCGGCACCAGCTTGCGGTTCACGCGCAGGCGCGAGGCCAGACCGTCCTCGATGGCGGCCTCGGACACGAAATGCAGGGAGGTCCCGGCCGCCACGACCGGGGACGCGCCGAACATGGGGCGCGGCAGCACCGGCTGCGGGGTCGGGATGGAGGCGTTGGCGTCGCCCATGGCGGCCCAGGCGATGGCGCCGCCCTTGATCACCGCGTGCGGGCGGACACCGAAGAACGCGGGCTCCCACAGCACCAGATCGGCCAGCTTGCCGACCTCGACCGAACCGATCTCACCGTCGAGACCGTGCGTAACCGCCGGGCAGATGGTGTATTTCGCGACATAGCGCTGCACGCGATTGTTGTCTGCCGCGCCGTCGCCGGGCAGGGCGCCGCGGCGGCGCTTCATGACGTGCGCGGTCTGCCAGGTGCGCATGACCACTTCGCCGATGCGGCCCATGGCCTGCGCGTCACTGCCGATCATGGAGATGGCCCCGAGGTCGTGCAGCAGGTCCTCGGCGGCGATGGTCGAGGGCCGGATGCGGCTCTCGGCGAAGGCCAGATCCTCCGGGATCGACGGGCTCAGGTGATGGCACACCATGAGCATGTCCAAGTGCTCGTCGAGGGTGTTGACGGTGTGCGGCCGAGTCGGATTGGTGGAACTGGGCATCACGTTCGCGTACGAGGCGACGGTGATGATGTCGGGCGCGTGCCCGCCGCCGGCGCCCTCGGTGTGATACGAGTGGATGGCCCGCCCGCGGATCGCCGCGAGGGTGTCCTCCACGAACCCGGCCTCGTTCAAGGTGTCCGAGTGCAGGGCCACCTGCACGCCGGAGGCGTCGGCCACGGTGAGGCAGGCGTCGATGGCCGCCGGGGTGGTGCCCCAGTCCTCGTGCAGTTTGAAACCGCCCGCGCCGCCGCGCAATTGCTCCCACATGGCCTCGGCGCGCACCGTATTGCCCTTGCCGAGCAGCAGGATGTTCACCGGCCAGGAGTCGGTGGCCTCGAGCATGCGGCCCAGATGCCACGCGCCGGGCGTGACGGTGGTGGCCTTGGAACCCTCCGCGGGCCCGGTGCCGCCGCCGACCAGGGTGGTGATGCCGCCCGCCATGGCCTCGTCCAGGATCTGCGGGCAGATGAAGTGCACGTGGCAGTCGATGGCGCCCGCGGTGACGATGCGGCCGTTGCCCGCGATGATCTCGGTCGAGGGGCCGACCACCAGGTCCGGGTGCACCCCGGTCATGGTGTCGGGGTTGCCGGCCTTGCCGATGGCGCAGATGCGGCCGTCGCGAATGCCGATGTCGGCCTTGATGATTCCCCAGTAGTCGACGATCACCACACCGGTGATGACGGTGTCGGGAGTGCCCTCGGCCCGGGTGGCGCGCGCCTGACCCATGGATTCGCGCAGCACCTTGCCGCCGCCGAACACCGCCTCCTCACCGGCGAGTCCCGGTCCGCCGCTGCGGTCCTCGGTGATCTCGATGAGCAGATCGGTGTCGGCCAGCCGGATCCGGTCGCCGGTGGTGGGCCCGAAGAGCTCGGCGTATCGGGCGCGGGAGAGTTCCATCAGGCATCCAGCTTTCCGGGTGGCGTGAGGCTGATTCCGTGCACTTCGCGAGTGCCGCCCAGCGGGACCAGGGAAACCCGCTGTCCCAGACCGGGTTCGAAGCGCACCGCGGTACCGGCGGGAATGTCGAGGCGGCGGCCGTGCGCGGCCTCGCGGTCGAAGCGCAGCGCCGAATTCGCCTGCGGGAAATGTACGTGCGAACCGACCTGGACCGGCCGGTCGCCGGTATTGACCACATCCAGTTCGATGCGGTCCGCGCCCGGATTGAGCTCGATAGTGCCTTCGGCACAGAGGTATTCGCCAGGCACAAGCGGAGCCTGCGAAGCTTGCTTTGGATTCAGCACGACGTCATCCGATCGGGTGGTGGACGGTGACGAGCTTGGTGCCGTCCGGGAAGGTGGCCTCCACCTGCACGTCGTGGATCATCTCGGGTACGCCGTCCATGACGTCCTCGCGCCGCAGCACGGTGCGCCCGCTGGCCATCAACTCGGCGACGGTGCGCCCGTCCCGCGCACCTTCCAGCACATGATCGGTGATCATCGCGATCGCCTCCGGGTGGTTCAGCTTCAACCCCCGGGCCTGCCGCCGCCGGGCCAGCTCGGCCGCATAACTCAGCAGCAGGCGTTCCTGCTCGTGCGGCGTCAGACGCATTCGGGCTCCTCACCGAGGTCGCGGGGCGGGTCGTCGGTCATTCTGGCACGCCCCGCGTTACCTCCATGTTTCGTCGCGGCCCGCGCGCCGAAATCAGCTCTGAGCAGCCAGATTCTGCAACCGGACCTGCCCGCGCGCCACCGTGCGGCCCTGCTCGTCGGTGATCACCACGACCCACAGCTGCTGCGAGCGGCCGCGATGAATCGGCGTCGCCTCCCCGCGCAGCACGCCCTCGCGCACCGACCGCAGGAAGTCGGTGTTGTTGTTGACGCCCACCACGGTCCCGCGATTGCCGAACCAGCAGCTACCCGCCACGCTCGCCAGGGTCTCGATGACGGTGCAGTACACCCCGCCGTTCACGATCCCCGCCGGCTGGAACAACTGCGGCGTGACGACCCATTCACCGGCCACCTTGTCCGGCCCCATCTCGGTGAACTTCAACCCGATGAGATCGGTGAAAGTGCCCTCGCTGAACTGGTTCATCAGCTCGGGTGTCACGTCGGCCATCGACTTGATCGACGAGAAATCTTGATCTGCCATGAGATCCACACTGGCACGCGCCCACGGCGCAAACGCGCCGGACCCCCTGCAACACGCGAGCCCCGCCCCCGATCCCGCCCGTACTATTGCAAGTTAGGTAAGCCTGACCTATACTAAATTCGGCGCTTGGATCGAGCGAGGCCCGGAGGGCTGCCGCGGCCTCGATCTCCTGCCGGGCGGTGGGTTCCCTGACTCAGTGGAACCCACCGCCTTTCACTATTCGCGCTCGGTTCGCGCCGGGCACAATCGATGAGACAATCACGGCGTGAACCCGATTCGCCGACTCAGCCGGGTTCTCGTGGCGTTCTTGCTCGTGATGGCGGTCGGGACCGAGGGGTATCGCCTGCTCGGGTTCGGGTATCTGGACGCGCTCTATCAGACCGTCACCACGATCACCACGGTCGGATTCCGCGAAGTACATCCGCTGAACGCGACCGGGCAGGTGTTCACCATGGCGCTCATCCTGTTCGGCGCCGGGACCGTCTTCTACATGTTCGGCGTCCTGCTCGAGGCGCTGATCGACGGCCACGTCCATCAACATTGGGAGCGACGCCGGATGAACAACCGGATACAGCGCATGCGCGGGCACGTCATCGTGTGCGGCTGGGGACGGGTCGGCCGTTCGACCGCGCAGTACCTGGCCGGGCTCGGCAAGGAGATCGTGGTCGTCGATCGCGACCCGCAACGGCTGGCCGAGCTCGAATTCCCCGGTGTGCTGGGCGATGTCACCGATGACAGCGTGCTGGAGGCCGCCGGGATCCAGCACGCCGACGCGCTGATCGCCGCGCTCGACGGCGATGCCGACAATGTCTATGTGACCCTGTCGAGCCGCGCCATCCGCGCCGATCTGGTGATCATCGCCAGGGCACGGACCGAAGGCTCGAAATCGAAACTGCTACGGGCGGGCGCGAATCGGGCGGTCAATCCGCAATTGATCGGCGGCCGGCGGATGGCGGCCTTCGCACTGCAACCCAATGTCGCGGAATTCCTCGATGTCGTCATGCACGACGAGACACTGGAATTCCGTATCGAGGAGATCGGCATCGGGTCCGGTTCGGCGGCGCCGGACCGCACCGTCGCCGATGCGGAGCTGCGGCGGACCACCGGTGCGCTGGTACTGGCCCTGCGCACCGTCGACGGGCGCTTCATCGCGAATCCCAACGGGGACATCCGGTTACAGGCCGGCATGGTCCTGATCGCGCTCGGCACGCCGCCGCAGCTCGAGGCCCTGCGCGCCGCCGTGGCCGTCACACCTCGAAGTTCTCCTCGGCATCCTTGAGGCGGTGCCGGGCCAAGGCGAGATTGCCCCGGGCCCGGTCCAGCGCCAGGTACAGGAACAGGCCCCGGGCGCCGCGCCCGCGCAGCGGCCGCACCAGATGGTATTGAGTCCCGAGGGTGATCAGCACGTCGTCGATGGTCTCGCCGAGGCCGAGCTGTTCGATGGTGCGCATCTTGGCGCGCACCACCTCGGTATTGCCCGCGGCGGCGATATCCAGATCCAGGGATCGCGAACCGCCGAGCGTGCCGAGCGCCATGCCACTGTCGTAGTCCACGACGGCGGCGCCCAGCGCTCCGTCGAGAAGCATCAGTTCCTTCAGTACGACATCCATATTCGCCATGGGGGTTGTCCTCTCACTTGCCGTTCGGCTCGATGCCGCGAGGACGCTACCGAGCGGGCATACCCGGCCCTCCTGGATTGCTGAAGAATTCTGGAAGGTATGCAATTTTCAATTTCTGCAATCAGTGAATAGCGTTGAACGCTTCGGCTGTCACCAGCGGCAACGGTGTGGCGAGCCGCAGCCGGCGCTGTCAAGCCGGATGAACGAAAGTGCAACGCGCAGAGCGAAATCGAACTGACCGGTAATAGCCGAACTAGGCGGTGTGCTCGAGCGCCTCGGCCTGCCCCGCCACCACGCCGGTGAGAATCGCCCGGGCAGCCGCCAGCAGCGACGCCACATCGGGGGTGGTGAGTTCGTAGACGACCGAAAGTCCCTCACGCCGTGAGGTAACGAGCCCGGCCCGGCGCAGAATCGACAGCTGTTGCGAAAGATTCGCCGGTTCCACCCCGACCTCGGCGAGCATCTCCGAGACGGCATGCTCGCGCTGGCTGAGCAATTCGAGAATCCGAATCCGCACCGGGTGCCCCAGCGTCTTGAAGAAATCCGCCTTCATTTGGTAGAGCGGCCGTTGCGTTCCCGGCATGCGTGCCACTCCCTTCCGCGGACAGCCATCTCAGGCAATAGACGCTACCCCACCGGTCGCCACCACCTCGGTGAACGAGCGAACAGACCAGCGGGTAGCGCCCGGGCCGACCGCGCGCGGGAACCCGGCGGTTTCACTCGCGCCCCGGGGCATCGTTGGTAACGTGGCCGATGCCGGCTGAATCTCTTGTGTGACAGCGGTTTCCATCCCGCAAGCCGATGCCGGCCTGCCCCGCGAAAGGCCCGCCGATGCCGACGGAACAGACCCACCCGCCCGCCGTCTGCCCGATACCGACCGGTACGGCTGAGCGGTTGGAGATCGAACCCGAACTCGTCCGCCTGCGCGACGGCGACGGGCTGGCGCGAGTGTCCATGCTGTTCGGCGGCGATGCCTGGCTGGCGGCGCGGCACGCGGATGTGAAGGTGTCGCTGGCGGACCCGCGGTTCAGCCGGGCGGCCGCGCTCGGCACCGATATCCCGCGCTCGATTCCCTTGCCGCCGACCGACACCAGCCTGGTGCTGATGGACGGCGCCGAGCACGCGCGGCTGCGGCGGCTGGCGGCCGGGGCCTTCACCAACCGGCGGATGGAGCGGCTGCGGCCCCGGGTACAGGAGGTGGTCGACGGGCTGCTGGATCGGATGATCGAGCGCGGACCCGGCGGCGATCTGGTGCGTGATCTCGCGGTGCCGCTGCCGATCACGATGATCTGCGAGCTGCTGGGTGTGCCGTACGAGGATCGGGAGCGCTTCGGGGCGTGGACCGATGCGGCGCTCGCGCTGTCGGCCTACACGCCTGAGCAGATCGTCCACGCGCGGGAGGCGCTCAAGGATTATCTGGTGGGGTTGGTGGCGCGATGCCGGGAGCAGCCCACCGACGATGTGCTGGGCGCGCTGGTGCAGGCGCGCGACGAACAGGACGCGCTCAGCGAGGACGAGCTGGTGCAGTTCGGGGTGACGTTGCTGATGGCGGGGTTCGAGACCACCGTCAATCAGATCGGTAATTTCGTCTACACCCTGCTGACCCACCCGCGCCAACTCGAGCTGCTCCGTGCGGATCCGGCGCTGCTCCCCCGCGCCATCGAGGAACTGCTGCGTTTCACCCCGGCCGCGATCAGCCCGCTGCTGAGCCGAATCGTGGTCGAGGACATCGAATTAGGTGGCACTTCACTGTGTGCCGGTGATGCCGTGGTCGCCCACAATCCCGCCGCGAACCGGGATCCGGCGGTCTTCGACAATCCCGACGAACTCGACCTGACCCGCCTCGAAAACCCCCACCTGGCTTTCGGATACGGCCCGCACCACTGCCTCGGCGCCCATCTGGCCCGCATCGAACTCCAGGTCGCCATCGGCACGCTCTTCCAGCGCCTCCCCACCTTGGCGTTCGCCGTCCCCGTCGAGGAGATCCCGTTCCGGCAGGGGCGGATGTTCCGCGGCCTGGAGCGCCTGCCGGTCACCTGGTAGCGCACCCGATATGCGGACCGGGCAAGACGACCCGGCCCGCACAGCGGTCCATCCGGCTCGCTTACCTGAGGCAGGCCCGGCGCACCGGCAGGCCGCGATCGGCCAGGGCGGCCAGCATGTCCTGACCACGCTTGGCGCCCTGCGCCGAGGAGGTATTGGCCAGGGCCGGAACATAAGTCGCGGCGCCGACCACCGACTCCGCGACCAGCGACCAGAACCGGCGCGCGCCCAGGCCCGCGCAGCGACCCAGCGCTTCCTGGATCAGCACCAGGGCGGGTTCGCAGCGGGCGGCGAGCCAGACGTAGAGCGCGGCCTCGCACGGCAGGGCGACCACGCCGGGTTCGCCGGTGAGCAGGTCGCCGTCGATCACGCGAATCGTGGTGTCCGCCAGGCCGGCCCAATCGATGCCGCCGTCGTTGTCGGTGTGCAGCCAGAGGTTCTCCAGGCCCGGATCCCAGGCGCGGCCCTCGGAGACGACCATGGCCAGCACCCGGCCGACGACGGCGTGGATGAGCGCGGTGGCGACCACTTCGGCGGCGATATCGGCATTGCTCATCTCGGCGGCGTGCCGCCGGTACATCAACTCGATGCGTCCCTCACGTACGCCGTCGGCCAGCCGCCACCACCGGCGCTTGCCCTGTTCGGACATGGCCGCGACGGCATACACGCGGGGGTGCTCGGGTTGCAGTGCGCGCAGCCGGGTGCAGGCGCGGGCGAACGAGATCCTGGAATCGCGCGGCGGGCAAACGGTCACGGGTTCGGGCACACGAACCTCCTCAATCTGTGGCTATCCGGCCGAATCGGTAGATAAGGTTAGGCTTACTTATCTTTCTGGGCAATGTGCGAAGAACAACCTGTAGTGATTCGGTGCCGTACCGGCCGGGGGCTCAGTGTGAAGATTTCCGGGCTTCCGGAAGCTAGGTTAGGCTTACCAGACCTATTGGTTCAGGTCAGGAGTAGTTCGTCGCCGTGCCAGCCGCCCTCACCCCCAGACGGCGACGTCTGATCGGACTCCTCGTATTGCTCGTGCTCCTGCTGGCCGCGGTCGCCGCCAGCATCGCGCTGGGGTCCCGGGCCATCCCGCTGAGCGGCGTGTACGACGCATTGACCTGCCCGGACGGGTGGCCGCTGACCTGTGCGGCGGACGGATCCACCGCGCAGATCGTGCGTGAATTGCGGCTGCCGCGAACCGGACTGGCGCTGGTGTGCGGGCTCGCGCTCGGCATGGCCGGGGCGCTCATCCAGGGGTATACGCGAAACCCGTTGGCGGATGCGGGCCTACTGGGCATCAATGCCGGGGCGGCGTTCCTGGCGGCGCTGAGCATCCATCTGCTCGCGCTCACCACGCCCGCGCAATACATCTGGTTCGCGTTCGCGGGCGCACTACTGGCGGGCGTCGCCGTCTTCGGCGTCTCGTCCGTCGGCGGCGGGAAGGCGAGCCCGCTCAGCCTGGTCCTCGCGGGCGCGGCGATCACCGCGTTCCTGCAGGCCATGACCAATATCGTGGTGCTGCTGGACGGTACCGCGCTCAATACTTACCGCTATTGGGTGGTCGGCGACGTGGCCGGGCACGACTCCTCGGTCTTCCAGCAGGTCCTGCCGTTCCTGATCATCGGCCTGCTGCTGGCGCTGGCCGCCGGGCCCGGACTGAACCTGCTGGGCCTCGGCGACGACGTGGCGCGCGGACTCGGCGTGAACATCGCCCGCAATCGCGCCCTGGGCCTGGCCGCCATCGTGCTGCTGGCCGGGGCCGCCACCGCCGCCGTCGGCCCGATCGCCTTCCTGGGCTTGATCGTTCCCCACCTGGCCCGCGCCTGGACCGGCCCCGACTACCGCTGGCTGCTCCCCTACTCCGGCTTGGTCGGCGCGATCACCCTGCTGGTCGCCGACACGCTCGGCCGCCTGATCGCCCGCCCCGGAGAACTGCAAGCCGGCGTCACCCTCGCCGCCATCGGCGCCCCCTTCTTCATCCTGCTGGTCCGCCGCCGGAAGCTGGTGAGCCTGTGAGCGATTCGAACACCCGCACCGAGGCCCACGCGCAAGATCCGCAGGAGAAACGCACCGCGGCCGATGAACCGGACCGCGGCATTCCCGACGCGACGGGCGGATACGAGACCTCCGCCGGGCCACTCTCCCAGACTCCTGGTGGGCCGGACGGAAACACCGACTCCGGCTCAGCGGACTTGAAATCCGCCACGCTGGCCAACGGCAAAGGCGGGCACAACGCTTCGCTGACCAATCGACGGGCAGTACGAATCGGCGGGCTTTCCGCCGTGCTGCGGGTGCGGGTGCTGGCGCTCTCGCTCGTCCTCGCGGGGCTGCTCGTGGCGTTGTTCGCGCTCGATATCGCGATGGGCGACTTCAATATTCCGATCGCGAAGGTGCTGGATGTGCTGGGCGGCGGGGGGACTCGGGCACAGCGGTTCGTGATCATGGATTCGCGGTTGCCGCGGGCGCTGACCGCCATCGTGGCGGGGGCGGCGCTCGGGCTGGCGGGGGCGGTGGCGCAGTCGATTCTGCATAATCCCCTGGCAAGTCCGGACATGCTCGGCATCACGTCCGGAGCCAGCTGCGGGGCGGTGGCGGTGATCGTCGGCGCGGGCGGGGCGGTGACGGGAACGGTTGCGTCGGTGGGTGTTCCGCTGGCGGCGCTGACCGGCGGGCTGGTGACCGCGGTGCTCATCTATGTGCTCGCGTGGCGTCGGTCGGTGAGCGGCGATAGTGGAGTGATGGGATTCCGGTTGGTGCTCATCGGCATCGGCGTCAATGCGGCGCTGCTGTCGGTGGTGAGCTGGCTGCTCACCCGGGCCACGCTCACCGATGCGGCGCACGCGCAGCAGTGGCTGACCGGTTCGCTCAACAATGCCGACTGGTCCACGTTGGTGCCCGCGACGATCGGCCTCGCGGTCGCGCTCCTGGTGATCGCCGGGTCCGCTCGCGCCTTGGCGGCCATGCGATTCGGCGCCGACACCACCCGCGTGCTCGGCGTACGCATCCAGACCCAGCAGGCGATCCTGCTCGGCGCCGCCGTAACCTGCACCGCCCTCGCCACCGCCGCCGTCGGCCCGCTCGGCTTCGTCGGCTTGGCCGCCCCGCAGATCGCGCGCCGCCTGCTGCGCACCCCTGGCGAACCGATCCTCGCCTCCGCCCTCACCGGCGCGATCGCCGTGGTGGGCGCGGATCTGGCCGCCCGCACCGTCTTTCCCGTCGACCTGCCCGTGGGCGTGGTGACCGCCGCGCTCGGCGGGCCGTTCCTGCTCTATCTGCTCGTTCGCGCCAATCGGAAGGCCACGCTATGACGATCTCCGCGGAGCACCCGGCCGGCATCCACCGCCTCGCCGCCGAGAACGTCACGCTCGGCTACGGCGACCGCGTCATCGTCGACGGCCTGTCGATCGACATCGAACCCGGCTTGATCACCACCGTCATCGGCCCCAACGGCTGCGGCAAATCCACCCTGCTGCGTTCCCTCGGCCGCCTGCTGCGCCCCCGCGACGGCCGAATCGTCCTGGACGGCAAGGCGATCAGCACCCTCAAGACCCGCGACATCGCCCGCATCGTCGGCATGCTCCCCCAAACCCCCGTCGCCCCCGAAGGTCTCACCGTCGCCGACCTCGTCGCCCGCGGCCGCCACCCCCACCAATCCTGGCTCCGCCAATGGTCTTCCGACGACGAATCCGAAGTCCTGCGCGCCCTCGAACAAACCGGCATCGCCGACCTGGCCGACCGCACCCTCGACGAACTCTCCGGCGGCCAGCGCCAGCGCGCCTGGATCTCCATGGCCCTCGCCCAGGGCACCGACATCCTCCTCCTGGACGAGCCCACCACCTACCTCGACCTGGCCCACTCCCTCGAAGTCCTCGATCTGGTCGACCGCCTGCACGACGACTTCGGCCGCACCGTGGTCATGGTCCTGCACGACCTCAACCTGGCCATCCGCTACAGCGACCGCCTCATCGTCATGAACTCCGGCCGCATCGTCGCCCAAGGCACCCCCGCCGACATCATCGACGCCGACCTCCTCCAGGAAGTCTTCAACCTCAAAGCCGAAGTCCAGGACTGCCCCGTCTCCGGCCGCCCCATGATCGTCCCCATCGGCACCCGCCACGTTCTCCCGTAGCGAAACGTCAGGCGGGGCGCGCGCGGGGTGACGTGACCGCAGAACGAGGGGGTTCGGGGGCGAAGCCCCTGAGAGTCACGCGAGTTGTAACCAATCACACAGTAGCTAACCCCCGGTTACGACGACCTGTAGTACGCATTTCTGTCGGAGTCTCCGTAAGCTTATGGAATGGCAGGTCTTGGTGAACTCGAGAAAGCGGTCATGGACCAGTTGTGGTCGGCCGACGAACCTCAAACCGTCCGGCAGGTCCATGAAGCCCTCGCTGAGCGTCGCGAACTCGCGTACACCACGGTGATGACCGTTCTGCAGCGACTGGCGAAGAAGAACCTGGTGGTCCAGCAGCGCGACGACCGCGCACACCGCTACGCACCCGTGCACACCCGCGACGAACTCGTCGCCTCCCTCATGGTGGACGCGCTCCAGCAAGCCGACGAAGTCGGCAGCCGCCGCGCCGCGCTCGTGCACTTCGTCGAACAGGTGGGAGCCGATGAGGCTGCCGCATTGCGGGACGCACTCGCTAAGCTCGAAGCCACCGAGGCAGCGCGCAAGAAGTCCGGAGACTCCAAGCAGCCGTAGCCTCGCCCTGGCCGACACAACGCAGTGAGCTGAGGTATGGACGCAACAGCGCTGGTATTCGCCGGTCTCGCCTTGCTTTTGGCGGGACCGGTCCCGGCGCTGCTCAGCCGAGCCAAGTGGCCGTACCGCAGTCCGCGGGCGGCGCTGGTGCTCTGGCAGGCGGTGGCGCTGGCCGCGGTGCTGTCGGCGTTCGGTTCCGGGCTGGCCATCGCGAGCCGGCTGCTGGTGCCCGGCGAGGACGGGCGGCCCACCACCTCCCCCACCCGTGAGATCGATGCGCTCGGTCTGCCGCTGTGGCTGGCCTATGTCACCGTTTTCGCGCTCACCCTGCTCATCGGCGGGCGGTTGATCTGGTCTGTCGTGCGCGTGGGCATCCACACCCGTCGCCGCCGCGCCCGCCATCGCATGCTGGTCGACCTGCTCGATCAATCCGGTGTGCACCGCCAGGCCGCCGATATCCGCGTGCTCGCCGCCACCGAACCCATCGCCTATTGCCTGCCCGGCTTGCGCCAGCGCGTGGTGCTGAGCCAGGGCACCGTCACCAGCCTGTCCGATGCGGAGCTCACCGCCATCGTCAGCCATGAACGCTCGCATCTGCGCGCGCGGCACGATCTCGTGCTGGAGGCGTTCACCGCCGCCCACGAGGCGTTCCCGCGGGTGGTGCGGTCGAAGTCGGCGCTGGATTCGGTGAAGCTGCTGATCGAGCTGCTCGCCGACGATTCCGCGGTCAAGGTGACCGGGCCGACGCCGCTCGCGCGCGCCCTGGTGGCCTGCTCCAATTCGCCTGCCCCGCAAGGAGCCATGGCTGTCGGCGGACCGACCACGCTGATTCGTATTCAGCGGCTGGCGGGCCCGATCGGCGATTACAAGATCGCCACGGTCGCCTATCTCGCCTCCGCCGCGATCCTCATCGTGCCCACCATGGCCGTCGCCATTCCCTGGCTGCAAGAACTGAGCCGATTGCTCAGCCGTGCCTGATCCCCGCGGCCCAGCCCGCGCATCCGCCCCCGGCGGATCGGAATCCACCATGCCTGCCCCCGGCGTGCCCACCCCCAGCGAGGAATCCACCATCTCCGCATCTGCGCAGTCCGCCGGCCGTTCGACCGTCACCCGCGCGGGCGACCTCCGCTTCGCCGACCTCGGCCTGCCGCCGGTGCTGGTGCACGCGCTGCGCCGCGACGGCATCGACCGGCCGTTCCCCATCCAGGCCGCCGCGATCCCGGACATCATCGCGGGCCGGGATGTGCTGGGCCGCGCGGCAACCGGATCGGGCAAGACCCTCGCATTCGGGTTGCCCCTGCTGGTGCGGCTTTTCGGCGCGCCGAGCACCCCGCGCCACCCGCGCGGGCTGATCCTCGCCCCCACCCGCGAACTCGCGATCCAGATCGAAACCGCCCTCGACGAGCCCGCGCTCTCCCTGGGCCTGCGCCTGGCCACGGCGGTCGGCGGCCTGCCGATCAAGAAGCAGGAAGAACGCCTGGCCCGCGGCGTGGACATCGTGATCGCCACCCCCGGCCGGCTCACCGACCTGCTCGGCCGGAAAGCCGTGCGGCTCTCTGCGATTCAGGTCGTCACCGTCGACGAAGCCGACCACATGGCCGAACTCGGCTTCATGCCGCAACTCACCGCCCTGCTGAACAAGGTGCCCGCGGAATCGCAGAAGCTGCTGTTCTCGGCGACCCTGGACGAGACCATCGACGGTTTGGTGCAGAAGTACCTGCGCGATCCCGTCGAGCACGCGGTGAGCACGCCGGCTGGTGGAGACGCGAGCACAGGCCGCGCCGGCTCGACCGCTGGCGATACCTCGAACCTGGTCGCTGTCGATGTGGCTGACTCCAGTGCGGGCGCAGCAACTGGCGCAAGCTCGGTCACCAGCGACTCCGCGAGCACGGCCACCAGCAACACCGCGAACTCGGCCACCGGCGACACCGCGAACTCAGCTGCCACTGCCACCGCATCCGCAGGCGCGGCTGGCGCGAATTCCGACGCGACCACATCCGCGGGCGCGGCCAGCGCAAGCACCGTGAATTCGGGCGCGACTACCACCGCGTCTGCGGACGCGGCCAGCGAAAGCGGCGCGAATTCGGCTGCGGATCGGCCGGTTTCGGGCGCGACTCCCTCGGCCGTGCCCGATATCTCCCATTACGCCCTGCACATCCGTCGCACCGACAAGCGCGCGGTGGTCACCGAAATCGCTGCGCGCCAAGGCCGCACGCTGCTGTTCGTCCGCACCCAGCACGGCGCCGACAAACTGGCCCGGCGGCTACGCGAGGCCGGCATCGGCGCGGTCGCCCTGCACGGCGGCAAGCTCCAGAACCAGCGCTCGCGCACCCTCGCGGCCTTCGCCGACGGCACCGCCCCGGTCCTGGTCGCGACCGACGTCGCCGCCCGCGGCCTGCACATCGACGACGTCTCACTGGTCGTGCACGTGGACCCGCCCGAAGACCCCAAGGACTACCTGCACCGCACAGGCCGCACCGCCCGCGCCGGGGCATCCGGCACCGTGGTCACCATCGTCACCCCCGACGATCGCGACGCGGCCGAGCAACTGGCACGCCGAGCGGGCGTCACGGTCACCGTCATCGAAGTTCGGTCCGGTGACCGGCAACTGGCCGAACTCACCGGCGCCCGCCGCCCCTCAGGACGCGCGGTCGCAGATCCTGCCGCCGGACCGGCCGCCCAGGCGAAGGAGATCGCCAGGGATCCACGCTGGGCCCCCAAGCGCGCTAAAGGCGAGAGCCGCCCGCACAACAAGAAGCGCAAACCCGGCGCGGCCAAACGCTCGGCGCGCTGAGTCCAGCCCGATAAGGCGACGTCGGCAGACCCGTTCCACGTCGCCCCGTCGCCACGCCAGGGTCCGGCCCGGCCGGCGGTCGTAATGGCCCGGCGGTCGTAACGGCCCGGCAGTGGTAGCGGCCCGGCAGTGGTAGCGGCCCGGCAGTGGTAGCGAGCAGACGGTCGCGCGGGCCACCATCGTTGGTCGTCTTCGTCATCGACCGACTTGCCTACCGCCGGTTGCCCAGTGCCGCAGCCGGTTTCACAGGACGCGGGCGGGTATCACCAGGCCAACTCGGGGACGCGCGCGGGATTCGGCCGACACGCCGACCGGATCCACGCGCGAATCCGTGGTTGCAATTCTGTGGCTAACTCAGGTGAGGTCGGCGTTGCCGTCGATCAGTTTGAGTTGGTACTCGAAACGGTCGATGCGCCAGCCCTTCTCGGTGCGCTGGAAGCCGAGGGCGTAGCTGCCTACGAACCAGCGGGTCTTGCCTTGGGTGGCGTCGTTCTTCAAGTGCACGGCAATGGCATCCGCGTGCGCCTGGGCGGTGCCGCCGGTGATCTCGATCAGGTGGTTTCCGGCCTGGTGGTGCACGGCGTCCAGGGCGCCGAGCCCTTCGGCCCAGTCGTTGGTGATATCGATGCCGGGGCGGGTTCCGACCGGTCCGCCGAAACCGTTGTCGAAGTAAACCTGCTCGGCGAGCACGCTTTCCGCGAGATCACCCCAGCGCGCCTGATCGCAGTAGACGAAGAGCTTGGTGATCAGATCGCCGATGTCGAGCCGGTCGGCGAGTGCCGCAATGTCAGTCACGACGGCGAACCTAGGGCACACCGACACCGCCGACAACCGCAAATACGGCCCGCTACCGACCGGCATCCGCACCGCGTCCGGGCCGATGGCTATACTGGACAGCTGCATGTGTGACATCAGGTGTCGATGGGCTCGTCCCATCCGCCTGCCTCCGTAGCATGGCCACCACGAAAACCCCACGTCAATCCCATGAGGCGGCTAACCAACGTGCAGTTCCTTCCCGGGCAGCATCCCCCGTACGACCTGACCTACGACGACGTCTTCCTCGTCCCCAACCGGACGGATGTGGCGTCGCGTTTCGATGTCGACCTGTCCACCTCGGACGGCACCGGCACCACCATCCCGCTCGTCGTCGCGAACATGACCGCTGTCGCCGGTCGCCGCATGGCCGAGACCGTGGCGCGCCGCGGTGGCCTGGTGGTGCTCCCGCAGGACCTTCCGTTGAAGGCCGCGGCGGAGACCATCGCCTTCGTCAAGAGCCGGTCGCTGACCGCCGACACCCCGGTCACCCTCGATCCCGACCAGTCGGTGTCTGACGCGCTGGCGCTCATCCACAAGCGCGCGCACGGCGCGGTCGTCGTGGTCGAGAACGGCAAGCCGGTCGGCGTGGTCACCGAATCGTCCTGCGCGGACGTCGACCGCTTCGCGCGGCTGAGCACGGTCGCCGACACCGATTTCGTCACCGCCCCGGCCGACACCTCGCCGCGTGACATCTTCGATCTGCTCGAGGCCAAGCACCAGAACATCGCCGTGCTGGTGAACGCCGACGACACCCTCGCGGGCGTGATGACCCGCACCGGCGCCATCCGCGCGGGCATCTACCAACCCGCCGTCGACGCGCGCGGCCAGCTGCGCATCGCCACCGCGGTCGGCATCAACGGCGACGTCCCGGCCAAGGCCAAGGCGCTCGTCGACGCCGGCGCCGACGTACTGGTCATGGACACCGCGCACGGCCATCAGCAGAAGATGCTGGAAGCCCTCGCCTCGGTCGCCGCCCTGGATCTGGGCGTGCCGCTGGTCGCGGGCAATGTGGTCTCGGCCGCGGGCACCCGCGACCTGATCGAGGCCGGCGCGGACATCATCAAGGTCGGTGTGGGCCCCGGCGCCATGTGCACCACCCGCATGATGACCGGCGTGGGCCGCCCGCAGTTCTCCGCGGTCGCCGAATGCTCCGCCGCCGCAGCCGAATTCGGCAAGCACGTGTGGGCCGACGGCGGCGTGCGGCACCCGCGTGACGTGGCGCTGGCGCTGGCCGCCGGCGCCGCCAACGTGATGATCGGTTCCTGGTTCGCGGGCACCTACGAGTCGCCCGGCGACCTGCGCGCCGACCGCGACGGCAATCGCTACAAGGAATCCTTCGGCATGGCGTCCAAGCGCGCCGTGGCCGCCCGCACCGCCCAGGACTCCACCTTCGATCGCGCCCGCAAGGCGCTGTTCGAGGAGGGCATCTCGTCCTCGCGTATGCGCCTGGATCCCGAGCGCCCGGGCGTCGAGGACCTGATCGACCACATCACCTCCGGTGTGCGCAGCTCCTGCACCTACGCCGGCGCCCGCACAATCGCCGAGTTCCACGAGCGCGCCGTGCTGGGCGTGCAGTCGGCCGCCGGCTTCGCCGAAGGCCGCCCGCTGCCGTCCGGCTGGTGAGCCGCTAGCTCAGCAAAACCCGGCGGGTCCCGCAGCGACCCGCCGGGTTTTCCTACTCCGCCATCCACCTACACCGGCATCGACGGCGTGTCGTTCGAGACCCGGCGGCGAGCGTGGCGCGTGACGCGCGTCGCGAAATCGGGCGGACCCGTCGTGCGCGACCGCGCGGCCCTTGCCGGTACCATGGGCGCATGCCGGACCGCGACACCGCGTGTCGCCAGGTCCGGCCGGTGCTTATATATCGCGTCGTTGTCACCCTGCGAAAGGAACCAGTTGTCACCCGCGTCCAAGGGCGCTTCCCAGGAGGGCTCCTCTACCGAGCCGGGTGACAAACCCGGCGTCCCCATCTCCTTCCCAGCTTCAGCGACAGCCGGGTGGTGCTGACCGTGTCGGCCCTGCTCACCATTGCTTCGCTGCTCGGCTTCATCGCATTGACCGCCGGTACCGCGTTGTTCGTGGCCGCGGAATTCTCGCTCACCGCCTTGGAACGCTCCACCGTGGAGGCGCACGCCCGTGAGGGCGACCGCCGCGCCCGGCAGGTGCGGCAGGCGCATCGCACGCTCTCCTTCCAGCTTTCCGGCGCGCAGCTGGGCATCACCATCACCACGCTGATCACCGGCTATATCGCCGAGCCGGTGCTGGCCCGGCTGCTGGAGCCGATCTTCAACGCGTTCGGGGTGAGTTCCGGTACCTCGCACGGCATTTCGCTGGCGCTGGCGCTGATCCTGGCCACCTCGCTGTCGATGATCTACGGCGAGCTGGTGCCCAAGAACATCGCGATCGCGGCGCCGCTGTCCACCGCGCGCCTCACCGCCGGGCCGATGATCTGGTTCTCCACCATGTTCCGGTGGATGATCAATTTCCTGAACGGGACCGCCAACTGGGCGGTGCGGCGACTGGGCGTGGAGCCCGCCGAGGAGCTGCGTTCGGCGCGCTCCCCGCAGGAACTCGGTTCGCTGGTGCGGACTTCCGCGCTGCACGGCGTGCTGGATCAGCGCACCGCGCAGGTGGTGGATCGGTCGCTGCAGTTCGGTGAGCGCAGCGCGGAGGAGCTCATGACCCCGCGTGTGAAGATCACGTCCCTGGACCGCGATTGCACCATCGCCGATCTCATCGACGCGGCCCGCGATACCGGGTACTCCCGCTTCCCGGTGATCGACGGCGATCTGGACAACACGCTCGGCGTCGTGCACATCAAGCAGGCGTTCCTGCATCCGGTGAAGGCGCGGCGCACGGTCAAGCTGGAGTCCATCGCGCAGCCGGTGCCGATCGTGCCCGCCAGCCTGGACGGTGACGAAGTCCTGGAACGGGTGCGCGCCGACGGGATGCAGGTGGCGCTGGTCGTGGACGAGTACGGCGGCACCGCGGGCATCGTCACCATGGAGGATCTGATCGAGGAGATCCTCGGTGACGTGCGCGACGAGCACGACGAGGAAGAGGCCGATGTCCGCCGGACCCCGGTGGGCTGGAACTGTTCCGGGCTCATGCGCGTCGACGAGGTTTCGCGCACCACCGGGTACGACGCGCCGGAAGGCGAATACGAGACCCTCGGCGGGCTGGTGCTGGAGCGGCTCGGCCGCATTCCGGTGACGGGTGACGAAGTGCTGTTGCCGCATCCGGGCAACGGGCACTACTCCGAACCGCATACCCGCGGCGGCTGGATCGCCAAGGTGGAGCGGATGGACGGCCGACGCATCGACCGGGTGCTGCTGCGCCCGGTGGACGCCGACGCCCTGGCGATCTGGGAGCACAGCCATGGGTGATTGGGGCGCCGTCCTACTTACGCTGTTCCTGCTCTTGGGCAACGCGTTCTTCGTGGGCGCGGAGTTCGCGCTCATCTCCGCGCGCCGCGACCGGCTGGAAGCTCTTGCCGCACAAGGTAAACGGTCCGCCAATACGGTGATCGAAGCGGCCCAGAACCTGTCGATGATGCTGGCGGCCGCGCAGCTGGGCATCACCATCTGCTCGATTCTGCTGGGCCGTGTCGGCGAACCGGCCGTCGCGCATCTGATCGAGGCGCCGCTGGAGCTGATCGGCATCCCCGATCAGCTGCTGCATCCGATCGCGTTCGCGCTGGCCTTGACCATCGTGGTGATCCTGCACATCCTGCTCGGCGAGATGATCCCCAAGAACATCGCGCTGGCCGGGCCGGAACGTTCGGCGCTGCTGCTGGTTCCGGCGCATCTGATGTGGCTGCGGCTGGCTCGTCCGCTCATCTACGTCTACAACCTGGCGGCCAACCTCACGCTGCGCATGCTGCGGATCGAACCGAAGGACGAACTGGATTCCACGGTGTCGTCGGTGGAGCTCGCCGAGATGTTCGGCGAATCGCGCTCGGAGGGTCTGCTGGACGAGGAGGAGCACCGCCGCCTCACCCAGGCGCTCGGCTCCAGCGATCTCATCGTGGCCGATGTCATGGTGCCCCTGGCCAAAACGCGTTCGGTCCCGTTGCGCGGCGACGGCACCACCCTCGGCGATATCGAAACCGCCGTCGCCGAAACCGGTTTCTCCCGCTACCCCGTCCGCGCCACCGACGGCTCCCTGGTCGGCTACCTGCACGTCAAGGACGTCCTCGACCTGGTGGCCGATGACGAAGCGGGCCCCGGCACCCCCATCCCGCGCACCGATATCCGCCCCCTGCCGACGGTCAGCATGGGCACCACCCTCTTCGAGGCCCTGGCCCGCCTGCGCCGCACCAACTCTCACCTCGGCCGCGTGGTCGACAGCCGCGGCAATACCGTCGGCATCGTCGCCCTCGAGGATCTGGTGGAGGAATTCGTCGGCACCGTCCGCGACGCCACCCACCGCATCGCGGAGTAATCGTGAACGTGGTCGATCTCCAAGTGCTGTCCGGGTCCGAGTGGCGGGCCCGGGCGAGCGCGCACCGCGACCGCGTCGACGCCCTCGTCGGCCCGTATCTGCGGGCGCGGGCCGACGGCACCAAACACCCGGTGATCGACTTCCTGTTCACCTATTACGGTCACAAACCCGCCCAGCTCAAACGCTGGCACCCCGGTTTCGGCGTCGCCCTCGCCGAAGCCGGGGACTACGCGGGATTCCGTGGCT
Source organism: Nocardia yamanashiensis NBRC 100130 (assembly GCF_001613325.1). GTDB lineage: Bacteria > Actinomycetota > Actinomycetes > Mycobacteriales > Mycobacteriaceae > Nocardia > Nocardia yamanashiensis. The sequence continues at coordinate 145,455 of NZ_BDCD01000007.1, forward strand.
ACCACGAGGTTTCCGGCGTCCACACCGCCGACCCGGCCTTCCTGGCCAAACGCCGCGACACCATCGAATTCGTCGCCGGCCTGCTGGCCGCCACCGCCGCCCGCCCCGCCCAACTCTCCTGTTTCGGCCTGCACGAGTGGGCCATGGTGTACCGCACGGACGACGTCCGCCACCAGCAGGTCCCCCTCCGCCTCGGCAGCGCCGGCACCGACGCCGTCGTCGAATCGATGCAACTCCGCTGTACCCACTTCGACGCTTTCCGCTTCTTCACCCCCGCCGCCGTCCCCCTCAACATCGAACCCCTGACCCGCGAAAACCAGGTCCACCGCGAACAACCCGGCTGCCTCCATGCCAACATGGACCTCTACAAATGGGGCTTCAAACTCACCCCCCTCATCGACTCCGACCTCCTCTTCACCTGCTTCGAACTCGCCTGCGCCGCCCGCGAACTCGACATGAAGGCCAGCCCCTACGACCTTCAGGATTTCGGCTACCAGCCCATCCGCATCGAGACCCCCGCCGGCCGCGCCGAATACGTCCGAGCGCAGGCAGCCATAGCCGAACGCGCCGAAACCCTCCGCGCCCGCCTGCATTCCGCCTGCCTCGCCTTGATCGGCTAGAGTCCCCCAGGCAGCAGCAAGCCTTTCCGGGGGGATCCATGAACTTCGTCGTGCTCGGCGCATTCCTATTCGTCGCATTGGCCATCGGCCTGTGGATCCAGTCCCGCAACGACCGGTCCGCGACACCCGGCGCCTACCGCCCGGCAGACGGCACCGTCCCTGGCACCGCGAATCCCTTCGCAGACAAACGCTTCTACGTCGCCGATTACCAGGCCGCAACCGCCGATTCCGGCGAGTCCTTCACCCTCGTGCACGGCTTCCGCGCCAAAACAGCCGTCTTGGTGCACCTGACGGCCGATCCCAACGGTTTGAGCGTCCGTATCGGCGCGGGTCCCACGAAAACCTACCCCCTACGAGAAGTGCTGTCGGTCCACCAGAAGACCACGCACGTCTCACTCAACGGCTATCCCGCTGAAACCAAGTTCGTCCACACCATTACTTTCGCGGACGGCCTTTCCCTCACCGCCAGAGGCGAATTCAAAGACCCGGCCCGAGTCCCCAAACACGCCGACTCCCCGAACAAGCCGGAACTCCGATACGTCGCCTTCATCGCCGACCTGGAACGCCGCACCGCGGAACTCGCCTACCCCGCAGCAGTCGCGAGCCTGCGGCAAGGCAACGACATCACCTTCGGCGAACTCACCCTCGGTAAAGCAGGCGTCACCAGCCAGGGCCGCGTCATCCCGTGGTCCGCGATCACGGACTGCACCGCCGCCAACGGCCGGCTCACCATCGAGTCCACTCGAGGCCAACGAATCCACGCTCTCCTCGAACAACTCCCGAACCTCACCCTCCTCCTCGCCCTCCTCGCCAACCGCGCCGACTACTGAATCCGTCGCCTATTCGATGGACGCCGCGCGGGGACGGTTCGTAGGATTCGGGTCGGAATTCGTTCTCGCACAATAGGTAAGGAGACGCGTTGATGCGTGGGGTGGGAATCGCGGCGATGGCTGGGACGGTCGCGGCGGCTGCGATGGTCGGGGTGGCGGGGAATTCGGTTGCCGAGGGGGCGGATGGGCCGGCGGCGGACGGGTGTGTCGCCGAGCGGAGTGCGGTGGTGATTTCCGGGACCGAACCGGGTGGCACGAGCAGTGGGCCGGATGCGATCTTTGCGTTCGAGTACGCCTATTACGTGTTGCGGTCGGGGGTGGCCGCGCGGGCGGTGGTGGCGGCGGATTCGGTGAATGTCGCTCCTGCCGAATGGATTCAGGATGGGATCGATCAGCATCCGAGTGGGAGTCGCTACTGTGTGCGGATCGCGCCGATCCGGAGTGGTGGCGGGTCCGAGGTGTGGGATGTGACTGTGACGCAGCAGTATCCGGATGGGCGCGTGACCGAGTACGCGCAGGAGATCACCACGCGGCGCGGGGAGACGGGGCACCTGATCACTCAGGTCGACAGCAAGTAACAGGGCGGCTGCTACTTTCGCCAGAGGAAGTGGTGTACGACTCCGCTCGGGCTGGGGATCTGTTCCAGGTGGAAGCGGTCGGTGACCTCTTCGGGGCCGGTCCACAGGCGTTCGCCGTGGCCGAATTCGACCGGGGCGACGGCGAAATGCATGGTGTCGATGAGGTCGGCTTCGAGGAAGGCGCGGACGGTGGCCACGCCGCCGCCGATGCGCACATCCTTGCCGTCGGCGGCTGACAGGGCCTGCGCGAGCGCCTCCTTGGGTGTGGCGTTCAGGAAATGGAATGTGGTGGCGCCCCGGGTGATCGAGGGGCGGACGTGGTGGGTGAGCACGAACACCGGTGTGCCGAAAGGTGGTTCGGCGCCCCACCAGCCTTCCCATTCGTAGTTCTCCCACGGCCCGCGCTGCGGCCCGAACTTGTTGCGCCCCATGATCTCCGCGCCGATATTGCGATGCCATTCCCGGGTGCAGTAGTCGTCGAGTCCGTAACTGCCGCCGGGTTCGGTGCGGGTGGGCGCGTGCGCGGTAGCACCGGACCAGGAGAACAGCGCGGTGGCGTCGAGGTCCCCGAACGGCCGCTCGAAACTCTGATTCGCGCCGGCTCCGTAACCGTCGCTGGACAGATTGAAGTTGTGAACCCGGACCAGCTGCGTCATCGACTACCCCTTCTGGTTGCACTTTGCAATCGCTTTCGACCGTACTGAGACTGCCGCGGAAGTGCAACCGGTTGTTGTCCGCGAGTCCCGAATCCGCTAGCCGATCGGTAGCGGACCCCTGGGTAATGTTCTGGACGACAACAGGTCTCACAGGAAGGGGTTCGGCTCGGTGAGCAGGACTTGGTTCATTACGGGCGGGAATCGCGGGATGGGGCGGGCATTCGTGCTGGCCGCGCTGGAGACCGGGGATCGGGTGGTGGCGACGGCGCGGCAGCCGGAGACCATGGCGGACTTGGCCGATGAGCGGTTGCTGGTGTTGCCGCTGGATGTTCGCGATCGGGAGGCCGTGATCGCCGCGGTGGACAAGGCGTTCGCGGCGATGGGGACGATCGACGTGATCGTCAACAATGCCGGATACGGCCTGGTCGGCGCGATCGAGGAACTGAGCGAGGCGCAGATCCGGGATCAGATGGACACGAACTTCTATGGCGCACTGTGGGTTTCCCAGGCCGCGGTACCGCACCTGCGGGCGCAGGGTTCCGGGCACATCGTGCAGATCTCGACCGTGGGCGCGGTGGGGAGCCTGCCGTTGTTCGGAATGTACAACGCGAGCAAGTGGGCCCTGGAAGGCTTCAGCGCATCCCTGGCGGATGAGCTGCGGCCGTTCGGCATTCACGTGACCATGGCGCAACTGGGCGGATTCGACACCGATTGGGCCAAGTCGAGCATGCGTTTCGGGACGGCCCTGCCCGCCTACGACGAGCAGCGGACGGCGATCCTCGGCATGCCGGGGTATCCGACGGCGGAGGATCTCGCGGCGGCAGCGGCCGGTGACGCCGAGACGCCGCCGGAGTGGGTCGAGCCGAAGCCGGAGGTCGGTGCGGCGGAGCTGATCGCACTGGTGAACCTGCCGAACCCGCCGGTGCGCAAGGTGATCGGTCCGGGCGCGGCCCAGATGGTGACCATGGCCCTCGATCAGCGCCGCCAGGACTATCTCACCGATCCGGAATTCACCTGGCCGTCCTGACCGCTGCGCCCGCCCGGCGTCCGGGCTCCGATCGTGCCATCATCGGCGGCGGGTCGGAGTCGCGACTCGGGGAGGCAGGCCGGTTCATGGAGGATCGATACGGGCCACGGCCCAGGCGCGTGGACGAAATGCTCACGCCGCGCGCATGGCGGCTCACCTCCGTGGCCGTCATCGTGGCGACGGCAATACTCTGTCTCGCCTGCTGGTGGGGTCAGATGTCGCGCGCCTCGGTCGATTTCATGGTCGGCACCCTGCTGCTGCTCGTTCTCACCGCGATCGCCTGGTCGATCACCAGCGCGGTCGGAGCGCTGCTCTTTCACCGGTGGCGGCTCACGCTGATCGCCCCGGCGGTGGCGGCGGTGGGTATCGCCGGGGCGTTCAGCAGCCTTCCGGACCGGGCGGGGTGGGCGCTGTCCAAGGGCTCGATGGAACGGGCGGCGACCGAATGCTCCCGGGAATCCAGCGGCGAGAGGCTGGGCGTGTATCGCATCGACCGCATGGTGCGACGCGATGGCGGATGCCTGCTGTACGAGGAGTTCTCGCTGGTGTCGGATTCCGGGTTCGGGTATTTCCCCGCCGGTGCGCCGCCCGAGCGAGCGGGGAATGTCGTCTACACGCCCTTCGAAGGCCCCTGGTATCGGTTTCAGGAGAACTTCTGACCGACCCGCGCGGGCACCGGACACACAGCGGCGTCCGCCAACCTTCCCAGACACCCTACCGGCCGGTCAGTTCTTGAGTTAGCGTTCCGAGGTGTAACCGCGACCACGCCGACTGCCCGCATGTGGGCGCGGTCACGGCCTGACAGTTCGAACGGAACAGGGGGTACCGCAGTGCGGCGGTTCTCGGCGATACGACGGTCCAAGCCCGCGATGGCATTGACCACGGCCCTGCTGGCGGCAGCCGTACTGCCGATCGGCGGCGCCTCGGCGGATCTGCAATCCGATCTCACCGACGCGGTGCAGGAATTCTTCGAGGTGGGACGGACTTCCGTGCCCCGGGCCGCATGCGCGGGCGACGCGCTGCCGGAAAGCGGTATGCAGGGCGATGTTCCGGCCGACGATCGCAACAGCGGGCGCAGCACCCTCGGATACCGGTGCAATATCTCGTATGTCGGCGGCTATGTCGGGCGCGGAGCCGGTATCACCTCGACCACCTTCGAGCACTGCTCGTACACGGGCACCCTGTTCCCGGGCAGCGTGCTGGGACCGTCGCAGGGCGTGACGGTCCTCGATGTGACGGATCCGGCGAACCCGGTACCCACCGCCACTCTCACCGAGCCCGCCATGCTGGCCGGAACCTGGGAATCGCTGAAGGTCAATACCGAGCGAAAACTACTGGTGGGCACCGGTGTTCCGGTCGGCGAGGGCGCGGGCTACCTGTCGGTCTACGACATCTCCGATTGCGCGCATCCGCGGCTGCTGAACACCGGTGCGGGCACGAACCTGCTGATGCCGCTGCCCATCACCACGCACGAGGGCGGCTTCTCCCCCGACGGCCGCACGTATTGGGCCTCGGGCATCGCACCCGGTTTCGTGAGCGCGGTCGATCTCGCCGATCCCGCCAACCCGCACGTCATCTGGCAGGGCCTGACCGGCATCGAAGCGCACGGCTTCGGCATCAGCCCGGACGGCAATCGCATGTACCTGTCGGCGCTGGGCGGTTTCACCGTCCTGGATATCAGCGCCGTGCAGCGCCGCGACCCGAATCCGCAAGTGCCGCATCTGGGCCGGACCTTCTGGATCGACGGGTTCGCCACCCAGCACAGCATCCCGGTCACCTATGCCGGCAAGCCGTACCTGTTCACCGCGGACGAGGGCGGCGCGGGCGGGGTGAAGCTGGTCGACATCGCCGACGAGACCCGGCCCAAGGTGGTCAACAAGATCAAGCTGGAGATCAACCTCCTGGAGAACCAGGATTCGGCGCTGGCCTCGTCCATGGGCGGTTCGGTGTTCTCCTACGACGCCCACTACTGCGCCGCCGACCGCCCCAACGATCCGACCGCACTGGCCTGCGGCTGGGAGGAATCGGGGATCCGGGTGTTCGACGTGCGGGATCCGTTCGACGTCAAGGAGATCGCCTACTTCAATCCCCCGGCGCTCAAGGGCCGCAATCTGGAACTGTGGAACTCCCCGCACGCGCTGGCCTCGCTGATCGGCATCCCGGGCCTGGAGTTCACCTCGGTGGCACGGGCGATCCTGGAGGGCAAATTCGATCCCTCGCAGGCGCTTTCCTCGCGCAGCGGCATGGTGGCGCTGGGCGATCTGTCCAGCGATTGGTGTTTCGCGCCGCCGGAATGGCACGGCAACCAGCTCTGGACCACCTGCAACGACAACGGATTCATGGTCCTGGAGCTGTCCGGCGACGTCTACACCCCGCCGGCCGATCAACGCTCCGTGGTGGGTTCGTGACCCGGGCGCGCTGGGCTCGTGCGGCGGGCCTGGCCACGCTCGCCGCGCTGCTGATGCTCGCCGGGTTCGTGCTGCGCCCGGCCCTGGTGCCCGAGAGTCACAGCGCGCCTCCGGTTCTCACGCCGACCGAGATCGGCTTCGCGGAGGATATGACGGCGCACCACGAGCAGGCGCTGCTCATGACGCAGCGCCTGGACGCCGGTGTGGATCCGGCGATCCGGCGGCTGGCCCAGCAGATCGCCGACACCCAGCGCTTGGAGATCGGCACCATGCTGGGCTGGCTGCGGCTGGCCAATGCCTCCCCCACCAACCCGCATCCGATGAACTGGATGCACGCCGCGAGCACCACCCACGACCACGCGTCGATGACCACGGGCGCCGCCGAATCCACCCGCATGCCCGGCATGGCCACCCTCGCCGAACTCGACGCGCTGTCGGCGGCGCGGGGCGCGGACGCGGAAACCCAGTTCCTGCAGCTCATGCAGCGCCATCATCGCGGCGGCGTCGCCATGGCGCAGGCGGTGGACAAGCTGGTCGAATCGGGCGCGGTGAAGGAGGCGGCGCGCGGGATGATCAGCGGGCAATCCCAGGAAGCGGGCATCATGACCCTGCTGCTGGCCCAGCGCGGTGTGCAACCGCTGTCCTGAAGTGGGATATCCCACCGGCCCGGATCCGCCCCGCTGGGTATCGTCGATTGATCGGACCGTGTGGGGAGAGGTTGACGCACAGCATGATCGCGACGGAATCGCTGACCATTCCGGATCACATCCACGGCTACCCGCGGGTGGCCTTCGGTGGTTATGTGGCCGGGGTGCTCGCCGCCCGCACCGGCGCCGAGGCGGCGCGCGTCGACTTCCGGCGCGCGGTCCCGGTCGAAACCCCCTTACTGCTGTCGGGTTCCACGCTCACCGCCGAGGACGGCACGCTCCTCACCGAGGCGGCCCCCGCCGTCCTCGATATCACCGCCCCGCCGCTGCCGTCCTGGTCGGATGCCAAGCGCGCCACCGAAACCGCGCTCTCCTCCCCCGACCGCCGGGTCACCGACTGCTATGGCTGCGGCGTGCAATGCGCGCCCGGCCGCGGCCTGCGCCTGTTCCCGTGGCGGGTCCCGCACAGCGATCTCATGGCCGCCGCCTGGACCCCCGACGCCGGCCTGGCCGACGAGAACGGCGAACTCCCGCCCGGCGTCGTGTGGTCGGCGCTGGACTGCCCCGGCGGCATCGCGGCCTGGGCCTTCCAGGGCATGGGCCTCGGCGCGTTCACCGCCGCGCTGACGGCATCGCAATACCGCCCGGTCCTGGCCGGAGCCGAGCACATCGCACACGCCTGGCCGATTCGCCACGAGGGCCGCAAATACACCGTGGGCGTGGCGCTTTCGACCGCCGACGGCGAACTGTGCGCCCTCGCCGAAGCGCTGTGGGTCGAACCACGCACCGCCTGAACACAATCCAGCGCGGCGTTCAGCGGCGCCCGAGAACGCCCACCCGTCATTACTGATCGCGCGGTTGCAATCCCTGCGTCAGCCGGGTGACCGTCTCGTCGAGTAGTTCGTCGATCCCCTCGGGCGGGATCAGTCCCGCCGTGGCGAAGCTGGCGAGGCCCTGGAGCGCGACCGCGACGGTCCAGCCGATGCGCATCGGATCGCCCGCGACGATTTCGCCGCGCTCCTGGGCTTCGGCGGTCAGCCGCACCGGGACCGCGAAGGCTTCCGCCACCGCTGCCGCCATGGCCTCGCCGCCGGTGGGGCTGTGTTTGCGCGCGAACATCAGGGTCAGCAGGGCCGAATTGTCCACGGCGAAGCGGAGATACACGCGCGCCAGCTCGCGGAAGCGATCTTCGAAGGGCTGCTCCCCGGCGACCGCGCTCCGGAACGCTTCGCCGATCCGCTGGAAACCGTTCAGCGCCAACGCATCCAGCAGGGCCTGTTTGTCGGGAAAATGGCGGCTGGGCGCATTGTGGGTGACCCCGACCTCGCGCGCGAGTTTCCGCAGCGAGAGTTGCTCGACGCCCTGTTCGCGCAATGCCTGCTCGGCGCGTTCGAGGAGTTGTCCACGCAGGTCTCCGTGGTGGTAGGGGCGGTCGGCACACATAGTGCGATCAGCCTAGCAGCATGTGGGCATTGACCACTTTGTGGGCAGTGTCTACATTGGGGAGCATGACGAATTCCCGATGGACAGCACGAGATCTTCCCCGCATGGACGGCCGGACCGTCATCGTGACCGGCGCGAACAGCGGCCTCGGCCTGGTCACCACCCGCGAATTGGCCCGGGCCGGCGCGCACGTGGTGCTCGCGGTGCGGGATGTCCGGCGAGGCGAGGCGGCCGCGCGCGAGGTCGAGGGCAGTACCGAGGTGCGTGAGCTCGACCTGGCGGATCTGGCCTCGATCCGCGCCTTCGCCGAGGGCTGGACCGAGCCGGTCGCCGCGCTGGTCAACAACGCGGGCATCATGATGGTTCCGCACGGGCACACCGCTGATGGTTTCGAGCGCCAGTTCGGCACCAACCATCTCGGGCATTTCGCCCTGACCAATCTGCTGCTGCCACGGATCACCGATCGGGTGGTCACGGTGTCGTCGCAGGCGCATCGGCGCGGGAGCATCGACCTGAACGACCTGAACTGGAAAGCGCGGCCGTACAACACGGTTGCCGCCTACGGTCAGTCCAAGCTGGCCAACCTGCTGTTCACCCTGGAGCTGAGCCGCCGCCTCGAGGCCGCCGGTTCCACGGTGCGCGCCACGGCCGCCCATCCCGGCTGGTCGGCCACGAACCTGCAGAGCCACACCGAGAATCGTGTCGCGGACCTGGCCATGCGGATCGGCAATCTGGTCCTGGCGCAGCGGCCCGAGGCGGGCACGCTGCCGACGCTGTACGCGCTCAGCCAGGACATCCCGTCCGACAGCTATGTCGGTCCGGATGGGTTCTACGAATACCGTGGCCATCCCAAGCTGGTGGGCCGTTCCGCCGCCGCGTCCGACGCCACGACCGCCCGGAAACTGTGGGAGGCTTCCGAGGAACTGACCGGCATCCGGTTCCCGCTGCCCGCGAACTGATTTCGCCAGGCCGACCCTAGGCGGCGCGCAGTTCCGCCGCCCCGAACGACACATTGAATCGATCGCACCAGATCGAAAGACTGTGCAGCGCCGTCAGATCGGCATCGACGGGAATGTCGTAGTTCTGATTCCCCTTGTTGCCCTTGAGCTTCCCCAGATCCAGGTGCTGCCCGTCGTCGAAGACGCCCCACCCGTCCTTGCCCGCGAGCACCGCGGCGTCGCTCAGCCACACGTGCAACGCCGGACCGTCCGAGGTGTCGAGGTTCTCGAGCCGCAGCACCCGGGTACGGTCGGCGAGTTCCAGCACCGACACCGTTCCGGTCGTCTCGTGCTCATGCGAGATCAGGGTTCCCGTGTAGAGCGTGCGCGGGTAGCTGACCGCCGGCGCACCCGCGGGCGCGGCCGCCGTCGTGACCGCGACGGTCGGCAGCGCTTCGTCAACGGTGGTGCTGGTGAACAACCGCCACGGCTGGAACAGCGCCAGCCCGATGACCACGGCGACGACCGCCAGCCCGGTCAGCGTCCACACGACCGGCTTGGGTGCGATCCTTCGGAGGAGAGCCATGCTCGAATATTCGCAGCTCCGAACCCCTCCGGCCAGGGGATCGCACCCATGGTCAGGCTTTCGTCAGAGGTTGCCGACGGTGTGTTCGAGCCGCTCGGCCACCAGTTCGCGCGCCTTCTCCCGCAGGAAGGGACGGAATCCGCTGGGGTACACCGGGTCGCCGGGCGCGTAGGTCTTGAGCACCTCCTTGGCGAGGGTGATCTTGTGGACCTCGGTGGGCCCATCCGCGATGGCCATGACCTGCGCGTAGTTCATCATGTCCACGAACGGCAGATCGGTGCTGACGCCGATGGCGCCGTGCAGGTGCATGGCGCGCTGGGCGATATCGTGCATGACCTTCGGCATGGCCACCTTGATGGCGGCGATATCGTGGCGCACCTTGCGGTAGTCCTGTTCCTTGTCGATGCGCCAGGCGGTGCGCAGCACGAGGAGCCGGAACTGCTCCATCTCGATCCAGGCTTCAGCGATCTTCTCCTGGGTCATCTGCTTTCCGCCGAGCACGCCCTTGCCCATGGTGCGGGAGACCGCGCGCTCGCACATCATGTCGAATGCCTTGCGCACCATGGCGACCGTGCGCATGGCGTGGTGCACGCGACCGCCGCCGAGCCGGGTCTGGGCGACGATGAACCCGAGCCCCTCCGCGCCGAGCAAGGCATCGGCGGGGACGCGGACATCGGTGAAGCGCAGGTGCCCTTCGTTTTCGCTGAAGCCGGGGACGGTGAAGTTCCGGACGATTTCCAGGCCGGGCGCGTCGGCGGGCACGATGAACATCGACAGCCGCTTGTGCGGTTCGGCGTCCGGATCGGTCACGACCATGACGATGTGGAAGCTGGCGAACTCGGCCGCCGAGTTGAACCACTTCTCGCCGTTGATGACCCAGTCGTCGCCGTCGCGCACGGCCCGGGTCTGGAACGCGGTCGGATCGGAGCCGCCGGTCGGCTCGGTCATGACGTAGCAGGAGCCGATCTCACCGTCGAGCAAGGGCTGCAGGTATTTCGCCTTCTGCTCCGGCGTGCCGAAGTGGGCGAGGATCTCGGCATTGCCGGAATCCGGCGCCTGACAGCCGAAGACGAGCGGCGCCCACTTGGAGGTGCCGATGACCTCGTTCAGCAGTGCCAGCTTGACCTGCCCGTAGCCGGGGCCGCCCAGTTCGGGGCCGAGGTGGCAGGCCCACAGCCCCTGCTCTTTCACCTTCTCCTGCAACGGCTTCATGAGCGCCCGGATCTCCGGGTTCTTGCGGTCGTAGGGTTCCGGGTAGAGCAGGTCCAGGGGTTCCACCTCGGTGCGGACGAACTCCGCGACCCAGTCCAGCTTCTTCTGGTATTCCGGATCGGTTTCGAAATCCCAAGCCATGGTCAGCCTTTCACTTGTTCGGGGTCGTCGCGACGCCGTCGAGGATGGTGGTGATGAGAATGTCGGCGATCTGTTCGGGGGTGTGCTCGCCGCCGGGGCGATACCAGCGGCTGACCATGTTCAGCATGGCCACGATGCTGTTGGTGACGACGTGATCGCCGGTGCGCAGCACGCCGGCGGCGACGCCCGCGTCGAAGACGCGCTGCCAGGTCCGCTGAATGCCGTCGCGCAGCACCTGCAGATCGGCTTCGCGTTCGGCGGTGAGTGCCCCGGCGTCGCGCAGCGCGATGGTGACCTCGTGCTGATGCTCGAGAATCAGCCGGACGTGATCGCGAATCAGGGTGCGCAGCTTGGCCATCGGCTCGGCGTCGCTGTCGGCGACCGCGGTGGCGGCATCGAACATGAGCTGCGTGTAGCCGCGCCGGATCTGGAAGAGCAGTTCTTCCTTGGAGCCGATATGGTAGTACAGCGCGCCGCGCTGGATGCCCGCCCGGTCGCCGATGTCCGCGACGCTGGTGGCGTGAAACCCCTTCTCGGCGAACAGTTCCATGGCCGCGCGCACGATGCGTTCGCGGGTCTCCCCGGGATTCACCTCCGAGGCGGGCGGACGGCCGCGCCGGCGCACGGGTTGCGCGGTCACCGCCAGCCGCCGTCGAGGGCGAGGGTGGAGCCGGTGCAGAACGCGGAGGCGTCGGAGGCGAAGAACAGTGCGGCCCCGACGATGTCGGCGGGCTGCCCGATGCGCCGCAGCGCATTGCCGTTCGCGAGGAACTGCCGCATCTCCTCCGGCCAGGCCTTGGCGATATCGGTGTCGAAGGCCCCGCAGCGAATGGTGTTGACCCGCACCGCCGGCCCGTAGGTCTGCGCGAGCCCGCCGCTCAGCGTTTCCAGCGCCGCCTTGGCCGCCGCGTAGGGCACGGCGAGGGGTTCGGGCCGCACGGCTTCGATGGAGGAGATATTGATGATCGATCCGCCGCCGGCCGCCGCCATCCGGGCCCCGATGAGCGCCGAGAGCCGGAACGGCCCCTTCAGGTTGGTGGCGACGATCTTGTCGAACATGGACTCGGTGACCTGGTCCAGGCTCGGGTACAGCAGCGACATCCCGGCATTGTTGACCAGCACGTCGACCCGCCCGAATTCCGCGTAGGCGGCCTCGGCCAGCTGATCGCACTGCTCCCAGACCCCCACATTGCAGGCCACCGGCAGTGCGCGCCGCCCGAACTTCTCCCGCACTTCAGCGGCCAGTTCCGCGCAGCTGTCCAGCTTGCGGCTGGCGATGACCACGTCCGCGCCGGAGGCCGCGAAGGCCAGGACCATTTCGCGCCCGAGCCCGCGACTGCCGCCGGTGACCACAACGACCTTGCCGGACAACACATCTGCCATGACTGGCTCCTCGCCACCGCTCCGCACACTTAATGTTCCATGCAGTACATTAAATGTACCGCCCGGAACATTCAAGGGTTCGATCCCGAATGGCCTGGGTCACTCGAGCCGGGTGCCGTGACAGCCCACCTGGTACCCGCGAGTAACATGACAGGCGTACTTTTTCCACCCGGCTTCTCGAAATGAGGCATGTAGATGACAGAGCGGATCCAGGTCGGCGGGCTTCAGGTTGCCAAGGTGCTTCACGATTTCGTGGAGAACGAGGCCCTTCCCGGCACCGGCGTAGATTCCGCCGCGTTCTGGTCGGGTGCCGAGGCTGTTATCAACGACCTCGCCCCCCGCAACCGCGCACTGCTGGCGGAACGCGACGACATCCAGGCCAAGATCGACGAGTGGCACCGTGCCAACCCCGGCACCGGCTACGACAAGGCTGCCTACAAGCAGTTCCTGTCCGAGATCGGCTACCTGCGCCCCGAACCGGCCGATTTCCAGATCGGTACCGAGAACGTGGACGCCGAAATCGCCACCCAGGCCGGCCCGCAGCTGGTCGTGCCGGTCATGAACGCCCGCTTCGCGATCAATGCCGCGAACGCCCGCTGGGGTTCGCTGTACGACGCGCTGTACGGCACCGACGCCATCTCCGAGGCGGGCGGCGCCGAGAAGGGCAAGGGCTACAACAAGGTCCGCGGTGACAAGGTCATCGAATGGGCGCGCAACTTCCTCGACGACGCGGTGCCGCTGATCACCGGCTCGCACGTCGGCTCCACCAAGTACTCGATCGAGGACGGCGAGCTCGTGGTCGGGCTCGAGGACGGCACCGAGATCGGCCTGGCCGACAACGACGCGCTCGTCGGTTACCTGGGCGATCCGGCGAACCCGACCTCGATCCTGCTCAAGCACAACGGTCTTCACATCGAGATCCAGATCGACCCGTCCTCCCCCATCGGCTCCACCGACACCGCCGGCGTCAAGGACCTGGTGCTCGAGTCCGCGGTCACCACCATCATGGACTTCGAGGACTCGGTCGCGGCCGTGGACGCCGAGGACAAGGTGCTCTGCTACCACAACTGGCTGGGCCTGATGAAGGGCGATCTGGCCGAAGAGGTCTCCAAGGGCGGCAAGACCTTCACCCGCACCATGAACCCGGACCGCGTCTACACCGCGCTCGACGGTTCCGACCTGGTGCTGCACGGCCGTTCGCTGCTGTTCGTGCGCAATGTGGGTCACCTGATGACCTCCGACGCCATCATCGACGCCGAGGGCAACGAGGTGCCCGAAGGCATCATGGACGGCCTGATCACCGTCCTGATCGCCAAGCACGCGCTCAACGGCGACACCAAGCTCAAGAACACCCGCACCGGCTCCATCTACATCGTGAAGCCGAAGATGCACGGCCCCGACGAGGTCGCCTTCACCAACGAGCTGTTCGGCCGCATCGAGCAGGCGCTCGACCTGCCGGTCAACACGCTCAAGGTCGGCATCATGGACGAGGAGCGCCGCACCACCGTCAACCTGAAGGCGTCCATCCACGCCGCCAAGGACCGCGTGGTGTTCATCAACACCGGCTTCCTCGACCGCACCGGCGACGAGATCCACACCTCCATGGAGGCCGGGCCCATGGTCCGCAAGGCCGAGATGAAGTCGCAGCAGTGGATCAAGTCCTACGAGGACTTCAATGTCGACACCGGCATCGCCACCGGCCTGCCCGGCAAGGCGCAGATCGGCAAGGGCATGTGGGCCATGCCCGACCTGATGGCCGAGATGCTGGTCCAGAAGATCGGCCACCCCAAGGCCGGCGCCAACACCGCCTGGGTGCCCTCGCCCACCGCCGCCACCCTGCACGCCACCCACTACCACCTGGTGGACGTGTTCAAGCGGCAGGCCGAGATCGCCAAGGCCGGTCCCCGCGCCACCGTCGACGAGATCCTCGAGATCCCGCTGGCCCAGGACACCGACTGGACCGCCGAGGAGAAGCAGCAGGAGCTGGACAACAACTCCCAGGGCATCCTCGGCTACGTGGTGCGCTGGATCGACCAGGGCGTCGGCTGCTCCAAGGTGCCCGACATCAAGGACATCGGCCTGATGGAAGACCGTGCCACCCTGCGCATCTCGTCGCAGCTGGTCGCCAACTGGCTGCGCCACGGCGTCGTCACCGAGGACGAGGTCATCGCCTCGCTGCAGCGCATGGCCCCGGTGGTGGACCGCCAGAACGCCGGAGACGCGAGCTACTTCGCGATGGCTCCGAACTTCGACGCCTCCATCGCCTTCCAGGCCGCCAAGGAGCTGGTGCTCGAGGGCACCAAGCAGCCCAACGGTTACACCGAGCCGATCCTGCACCGCCGCCGCCGCGAGGCCAAGGCGCTCAAGTGCCTGTGAGGCACGCCGGATAGGTTGCGCTACACGGGAATCCCCGGTCGATATGCATTCGACCGGGGATTCCCCTTTCGGCAGGATGACACGCGTGAGTTATTACCCCGCGCCCACGGCGCCACCGGTCCGGCGGATACCCAAGGTCTGGCTGACGTTCCTGATCGCGACCACCGGACTGTTCGGGCTGTGCTGTCTCGGGGTGCTGTGGGGGTTCGCGGCCAAGGGCGGCAATGACTTCGACGTGCTGCTGTACGGCGGCGGCGGGATCGTGGTGCTCGGCATCGCGTGGCTGGCGCTGGCGATCACCGGGATCGCGGCCTATCGGCGGTTCGTGCTCGCGACCATCGTGCCCGCGATGCTGGTCATGACGGCGGCCCTGGTGATCATGGGCATACCGGGGAAGGTCGGGTGGGCGCTCACCAAACCGGCCCTGGAACGTGCCGCGGCGACCTGTACGAAAACCGATCACGCGGGACGAATCGGGTTGTACACCTTCAACTACGTGCGCCCCGAGGGCGACGGCGGCTGCTCGTTCACCCTGGACGGTGCGCTGCTGGGCCCCGACGGCTACGCCCTGTTCCCGGGCACGCCGCCGCAGAGCGCCAAAGCTGGAGCCGGCGCGGGCACGAACTACAGCCACTACGACGGCAACTGGTTCACCTTCGACAACTTCGTCCAATCCTGGGCCTGACCCGAACCTCCTCGATTACTCTGCCGGGCGTTACACACCCCGCAAGTGAGGATTTTTTCATGGGTTCTACCGCCCTCGATGTCGTCAACCTGATCGTCGCGCGCGTCAATGCCGCCTGGTCCTGGGCATCCACCGGATCGTCCGGCTCGATACCGCTCTGATCGGCACGCCGGACAGGTTGCCGGACAACGGAATCCCCGGTCGAATAAGCACTCGACCGGGGATTCCCGTATCGGCAGGATGACGGGGTGAGCTATCGTCCGCCGCCTTATGCCGCCCCGGCTCGACGCCCGGCGCCGCCGGGCTGGATTGCGGCGATGGCCGTCACCAGCGGGTTCATCGTGCTGTGCTGCCTGTGGTTGTTGTGGGCGTTCAGCTCGAACGACAATCGGGCAGGCGCGTTCTTCCTGGGTAGTTTCGGGGCGGTTGTGCTGGGCGTGGGCTGGGTGGTGCTGGCCGTGATCGGCATCGACAGATACCGCGCGTTCATGCTCGCGGCAATCGTGCCCGGGGTGGTGGTGACGACGCTGATCCTGTTGCTCTCGGGTCTCGCGGGCAAGATCGGGTGGGCGTTCAGCAAGCCGGCGATGGACCGGGCTGCCGTGGACTGCACCGTCACCGCCGATGCCGGGCGGATCGGGCTGTTCGATATCGGGGCTGTGCACCCGGTCGGTGACGGCGGCTGCTCGTTCGCGTTGAAGAACCAGGGATTCGGCCATGACGGCTACGCGTATTTCCCGCGGGCGGCTCCGACGAATCCCGGTCGTGGCGAACCGGGTACCCGATACAAGCGCTACGACGGCAACTGGTTCACCTACGACGACACCTTCGAAAGCTGGGTTTGAAACCAGGTTCCGAACTGTCAGGAGACCGCGATGGCGATCTTGCCCTGCGGCCGGCCCGTGACCAGATGGTCGATGGCCTTGGCCGCGTCGGCCAGGGGATAGGTACGGTCGATGACCGGTAGCACCGCGCCCGCCTCCGCGACTTCGGCCAGCAGGGCGAGGATTTCGGGATCGGCCAGCGACAGCAGGGCGCGTAGATGCTGGCGGACAAAAGGATTCAGGAGTACTGCGCGTAGGGAGCGGTCGGTGCCGCCCATCCAGCGGCCGCCGTTCTCGCCGCCGCCCAGCACCAGGGTGCCGGTGGGGGTCAGCAGGGCGCGGACCTCGGACAGGGGGCGGTTGCCTGCCATATCGAGGACGAGATCGTAAGTGCCGGTGAGGGGTTCGCGGGTGTAGTCGATAACGGTGTCCGCGCCTAGATTCCGCACGAACTCCACTTTGGCGGTGCTGCAGACGCCGGTGACGTGCGCGCCGTAGTGCTTCGCCAGTTGCACGGCGAGGTGGCCGACGCCGCCGCCCGCGCCGATGATCAGCACCCGCTGGCCGGCCTGGATTCGCCCGCTGTCGCGCAGTCCCGCCACCGCCGTCATGCCGGAGGTCGGCAGGGTCGCCGCCTGTTCGAAGCTGACGTTCTCCGGTTTCGCGTGCAAGTTCTTCTCTGCCGCACAGGCGAATTCGGCGAAAGAGCCGGGGACCGTGCCGAATACGGCATCGCCCGGCTGGAATCGGGTCACGCCGTCGCCTACCGCCTCGACGATGCCTGCCGCGTCCCAGCCGCGAATCTTGAAGCGCGGCTTGCGAATACCGAGTGCCAGCCGTCCGACCAGCGGCAGACCGGTCATGAGATGCCAGACGCTGGGGTCCATCCCGGCGACTCGTACCCGCACCAGCACTTCGCCCTTGCCCGGTGCCGGCGTCGGCACCTCGGTATAGGACAGTGCGGCGGTGGTTCCGTACGCGGACTGCACGATAGCCTTCATTGCACTTCTTCTTCCGGATACTCGAATACGTCATCCAGCGGCACACGGAACACCCGCGCGATCTGGAACGCCATCTCCAGCGACGGCGAATACTTGCCCTGTTCGATGGCGTTCACGGTCTGCCGGGTGACCCCGAGCCGATCGGCCAGCTCGGCCTGCGTCATCTCGCCGTGCGAGAACCGCAGCGCCCGAATGTTATTGGTGACATTCGTCGGTTTCACCACGGCCAGAACCCGCGCTGGTATGCGGCGATCTTCGTCATCGCGGCGAATACGGCGGAGAGCGTGAAGCCCAGGTACAGCACGTTCGCGATCCAGAAACTGTCCTGATCGGCCAGGGCCAGCGCGAGCGCGCCCAGCGCCCCGATCACCACGAACGCGTTCCCGACCCGCTCGCCTTCCTTGTCGATCTGCCGGTCCCGCTGATCCCGGCGATCGCCGTCCCGCGACGCGAGCGACACCACGATGGCGCCCACGATCGACACCGCGATGGAGACCCCCACCGCCCACAACATCGGCGCGACGTAGGCGACCTCGGTCAGCGCCGAATCTCGCGCCCGCACAAGCACTATCGCGATGTAGACGGCATAGGACACCATCGCCACGATCCCGAGAATCCAGGTTCGCTTCTCCTCGTAGGACATGCCGTCAGAGTAAAGAAAACCAGACATGAAGTAAATAATCTTTTACATCCAGCGGGTTTCGGACATACCGCTACGCCGGTCTTGTGCCCGCGTAATCGCAGGTCGACCCTGTTAGTACTACAGCGCGGCCGATCGGGGGGATCGTCATCGTGTCCACAGTCATCGCTCCCAGATTCGATCTCGACGATCCGGGATTCGTCCTGGATCCGTATCCGTACTACGCGTGGTTGCGGGAGACCGCGCCGGTGCATCCATCGACGACGCCGGGGATCTGGATCGTCAGCCGGTACGACGATGTGGCGGCGGTATTGCGGGATCCGCGGCTGTTCTCGTCGCGGCGCGACGGGGCGGCGGTGGCGTCGGACGAGCTGGGCACGGGGGTGTCCCGCCTGCTGTCCGCGGTCATCCGGCGGCATATGCCGCGCACGGTCGTCACCACCGATCCGCCCGATCACGCCGTGCTGCGGCGGAAGGTGGGACGGGTCTTCACACCGCGGCGCATAGCGGAGTGGGAGAAGCGGATTCGCGCCGATGCCGAGGAGCTCGTGGACCGGATGATCGTCGCGGGCCGCGACGGGACGCCGGTGGATCTCGTCGCCGGACTCGCACGTCCACTGCCGACCATGGTGTTCACCGAGCTCATGGATATTCCGCCGGAGCGGCGCGATGATTTCCGGCGCTGGTCGGATCGGCTGATCGGCGGGCTTCGAGAGTCCGACGGGACGCTGCGGGTACTCAGCGGCGGCGGCGCCGTCGCGGCCTATACGGCGCGCCTGGTGCGGCAGCGACGGCAACGACCGGGCGAGGACCCGATCAGCATTCTGCTCACCGCCGATGAGACCGACCCGCCGCGCACCGTCGACCTGATCATCTTCTGCGTGCTGCTGCTGGTGGACGGCAATACGCCCACCGCCGATCTGATGGCCAATACCGTCCTCGCGCTGCTGGACAACGGCCTGTGGCATCGGCTCGCGGACGATCCGCAATTGGCGAGCGCCGCCATCGAGGAGACCCTGCGCTACGACAACCCCGCGCAAGCGCTGCTACGCACCGTCACCACCGACACCAGCTTGCACGGCGTATCGCTGCCGGCGGGGTCCCGGGTGCTCTCGCTGCTCGGCTCCGCCAACCGCGACCCTCGGCACTGGGCGGACCCGGACGAATTCCGCCTGGACCGGAATGCCAAGGACCACTTGGGTTTCGGCAACGGCATCCACTATTGCGTCGGGAACAACCTGGCACGGCTGGAAGCGCGTATCGCACTCGAGGTGCTGGCCGAACGCGTCCCGCGGCTGACCCGCGCCGGTGAGCCGGTGCGCGTCCCCAATCCCCTGATTCGCGGGCAACGGGGACCGCGCACCCTCCCGGTGTCTACTTCCCCTGGAACGGGGCGTTGATAGTGGTGAAGTACTGCGCCGCAGCCAGAATCGCCACCGGCGCGGTAATGAACAGCTGACCGGCCAGAGTACCCAGGAACCCGACGACGCCGATCCCGGCGATGCACCCGGCGATCGCGCCCGGCAACGCCCCGAACATCGCGGACAGCGCACCCGTCAGCACCGCCCCGGTCGCCCCGCCGAGCAGACAGCCGACACCCGCGCCGGTGATCCCGCCGACCAGGGTGCCGATGGTCGCACCGGTACTGATGGTGGTGGCCATGCGATTCCAGGCGGCCTGCTCACGCTCGTAGTCGGTCTTCCAGGGCGCTTGGTTCTCATACGGCAGGGCAATGGGCCGGTACGCGGCGTGCGCCAGCTCGAACCGCGGGGTCAAGGTGGCGGTCCGGCCGGAGATATCGGCGGCGATCGGAAAGACGAAATCGTCCACCCGGAACGACAATTCGGCGCCCGCGAGCACCGTCCCGTCGGCCGCCTCGATCCGGAACACACCGTCGTGCACCCGCAGGGCCCCGGCATCGGTGCGGATGACCATCGACCTCTCGGTATCGGTCGCGGTGTAATGGACCGCGTCCGAGGCGGCCCCGGCCGTGCCGGTGGCCGCCGCGATGCCGCCCAGCGCGGCGGCGAGCAGTACGGACGTCGCTGCAAGGTTCCTCATCGTGCTTCTCTCTCGTCGTGGCTCCGCAGCGGAGCCCCGGGAATCGACGCAGCAACCCTGGCCCGCCGGCCGCCCGCCGCCGACGAGCAGTGAAGAGTCGATTCGACCGATCGACACGGACTATCGCCCTGTGGCGTGCGTCAACCCGGGAACAATCCGGCGTGGTGGCTCGTTGTCATCTAGTCCCCGAAAAAAATGACCCGACAACGGCATGTCCGTTGTGTCACCATGAGTTTCGACGATGATCAACCGACCGTATCGGTCGTGACCAGCAGGAAGGAGGAGACGGCAGTGAATCCGGTGAACCCAGTACAGCATCCGATGTCGATGGGACGGCGCGCACTTCTCGCCAGCGGTATCGAGCGCGGCGAACGCGACTGCGACCGGTTCGACGACCGTCTCCAGGCGCTCGCGTAAGCCGCGCACCTTCTGTTCCTTTCTGCTTCTCTTCTCACGAAACATGGTGAATCCCATGCAGTTCCGTCATGCCGAAGACCCGGAGATACACAACGACAACTGGATGAACCTCGGGGTGCTGGTGCTCAACGCCTCCTACGAGGCGCTGACCGAGATCCGGGCCGAACGCGCGGTGGTGCTGCTGCTCAGCGGCGGGGCCGAGCCGGTCACCGATCGGCAGCCGTACTTCCCGATCCGTTCCAAGCGGCTCGAGCTGGCGCTGCCGGAAACCATCCGGCTCACCCGCTACGTATACCTCGAGCACCGGATCCTGACGCACGACGACAACAGTCGCGCCACCCTCGCCGCGGTGCTGCGGCGTGATCGATACCGCTGTGGGTATTGCAGCGGCTGGGCGCGCACCGTGGACCACATTCGGCCGCGTTCGCGGGGTGGGCCGAATACCTGGGCCAACCTGATCGCGGCCTGCGGGCCGTGCAATACCACCAAGGCGGACCGGACTCCCGAAGAGGCCGGGATGCGCCTGCTGTGGGAGCCCAAGGCGCCCAACGACAGAGAGAAGAAGCAGCGGCAGATCTGGAAGGAACTCGCCGCGTCCTGAACGGGGGGCAGACCCCCACAACCCTCCCATCACCTGCGTGATCGGACACGAAAGGAGTTAGATCCGATGACGAACACTGCACTGCGGGAGCCGACCCTGGCGGATCTGCTCCCCATCTCCGACTCGAAGGACTACTGGCAGCACGCCGCGTGCAAGGGCGACCCGAACCACGAGGCGTGGTTCCCGTACCCCTCGCAGGATTTCGACTACGCGCGAAACATCTGCGCGGGCTGCCCGATTCGCCGCGAATGTGGGGAATTTGCGACGCGCACCAGCCAGTCCGGCGTGTGGGGCGGGCACGAGTACGACCGCGGCAAGCTGATCCGCGACTGAACAGAGCCGGCCGGTGCTGTCCGAGAGTTCGGACATCCCGGTCGGCTTTCGCGTTACTCCCTGGTACAGGTGGGTCGCACCGCCTCCCCATAAACTTGTCGATCGTGGGTACTCATCGCGCCGCGGGCGGGTCACGAGGTGTCAGCAAAGGACCGGTTATCGCGATTGCCGCGGTCATAGTCCTAGCGCTCGCCGTCGTCGGCTGGGCCTGGCTGCAAGAACGTTCGAAAGACCGCGACAGCGCGGCCGCCGCGGCCTGCGTCGAAGGCACCGCCACTCTGAACGTCACCGTCGATCCCGATATCGCCGGGCCGGTGAAATCCGCCGCCGACCGCTTCAACGACACCAAACCGCACGTGCGCGATCACTGCGCCCAGGTCGTGGTGAACGCCCAGCCAACCGCCGCCATGATCACCGCCTTCACCGCGAACAAATGGGATCCGGCCCTGGGCGCCCAGCCCGGCCTCTGGATTCCGGAATCCTCGCGCTCGATCGAGCTCATGCGGGTGCCCGGTCTCATCGCCGGCACCCCGGCCCCGATCGCCTCCAGCCCGATCGCCCTGGCCGTCCCGGACGATCTGCGCCGCGCCCTCGAGGCCGCCCAGGTGCATTGGGCCGATCTGCCGAAATTCCAGCAGGGTTCGCTCGCCGACATCGGCCTGGCCCCCTGGGGCAAACTCCGTCTGGCCCTGCCCGCCGGCGATGCCACGCTCGCGGTGGCGAGCGCGGTCGGCTCGGGCGTCTCGGGCACCGACCCGCTGGACGAGAACGCCGCCAAATCCGGCCAGGTCATCTCCGCGATCTCGAATCTCGCGGCGGGCGCGCCCGCGGTCAAGGACGCCGCCACCGCCCTGACCGATCTGGCCACCGCCGCCGACCAAGCCACCGCCCCGGTGCACGCGGTCCCCGACACCGAGCAGCAGATCCGTTCCCGCAACGGCCTGACCGCCTTCCGTCCCGCCGGCAACGGCCCGGTCGCCGATTTCCCGGCCGCCCAGCTCACCGGCTCCTGGGTCGACGCCACCCAGAACCTGGTCGCGGGCCTGTTCGCCGACTTCCTGCGCGCCCCGGAACAGTCGAAGTTGTTCACCGACAGCGGTTTCGGCGCCGCTCCCCCGGCCGCCGCCACCGTCCCGGGCAAGGCCGCGCTCACCCAGGTGCAGCAGGTGCTGAGCAATCCGGTGCTGGGCGTGAATTCCACGGTGCTGCTGGATATCTCGTCGTCGATGGGCACCCAGGACGGCATCATGACCCGCCTCGCCAATTCCCTCGCGGCCCTGCAATCGACCATGACGGTGATGCCGGCCGACTTCGGCATGGGCGTGTGGACGTACGCCAAGAACGTGGACGGCGCCAACCCGTACCGTGTGCTCGCCCCGACCGCGCCGCTCACCACCGACCAGCGCAATACCCTCGGCCAAGCGCTGTCCACGGTCACCCCGTCGCCGTCCAAGACCGACCGCACCTATCCGACACTCGAGGCCGCATACCAGGCAGCGGTCGCCGGTTACGCCTCGGCGCGCACCAATTCGGTACTGCTCATCACCGACGGACCGGACGACGATTCCACCATCACCGGCGATCAGCTGCTCGCCGATATCGCCGCCGCGGGTGACCCGGCGCGCCCGGTGAAGGTGAACGTCATCGTGATCGGCAGCGGCGGCACCCAAACCCTGCAAACCCTGGCCCAGCGCACCGGCGGCACCTTCACCAAGGTCTCCACCACGGACGATCTGGCCTACGGCACCGCGGTCAACAAGGCGTTGACCACGCCCTGACAACGGCTCGGCGACACGATCATTACGGTGTCACCGCGAGTCAGCAAACTCGTGGCATATTCGGCGAATGGCACATTCAGGACCCGAATCCTCCGTCAAGCAAGGGTTCGCCGCCGGTACGTCGATCGCGGCGGCGATCATCCTGACCGTGATCGGCGTGCTGTCGATCCTGCAGGGCATCTCGGCCGTCGCCGCGGATGACCTGCTGGTCGTCGGATACGACTACATCTACAAGTTCAACACCACCACCTGGGGCTGGATCCATATCGTCCTCGGCGTGATCGAACTGATCGTGGCCTTCGGCCTGTTCACCGGCTCCACCTGGGGCCGCACCGCGGCGATGGTGCTGGCCGCCATCTCCATCATCGAGAACTTCCTCTCGATTCCCTACTACCCGGCCTGGTCCCTGCTCATCATCGCCCTCGACATCGTGGTGATCTGGGCCATCGCCACCTGGAAGCCCAGCAACGCCTGACAAGGCCTGCGGCACAACGGAAAGCGCCCCACCGGTTGGCAGATTCAGGGAGTCGTTGCAACGCTGACTGGTTAGGCGGCTAGTAGATCACGCAGACGCTCGGCTGGGGTATCCCAGTCGAGCGTTTTGCGTGGTCGGTCGTTGAGTTGCTGGGCGACGTGTTCGAGGTCTTCGGGGGTGTGGAGGCTGAGGTCGGTGCCTTTGGGGAAGTATTGGCGCAGAAGGCCGTTGGTGTTTTCGTTGGAGCCGCGCTGCCATGGACTGGCTGGATCGCAGAAGTAGACGGGCATGCCGGTGGCCATGCTG
This sequence comes from Nocardia yamanashiensis NBRC 100130, assembly GCF_001613325.1. GTDB lineage: Bacteria > Actinomycetota > Actinomycetes > Mycobacteriales > Mycobacteriaceae > Nocardia > Nocardia yamanashiensis. The sequence continues at coordinate 169,421 of NZ_BDCD01000007.1, forward strand.
AACTGTTTGTGCCGTGCTATCTCGCTGCCTTGGTCCCAGGTCAGAGACCCGCGCAAGTGCGCGGGAAGGGACGAGATCGCGGCAACGAGGCCGTCGCGGACGGCCTCGGCGTGGTGGCCCTCGGGGAGATGGATCAGCATCGTGTAGCGGGTCGAGCGTTCGACCAGGGTGCCGATCGCTGTCTTGTTCGCGGTGCCCATGATCAGATCGCCTTCCCAGTGCCCGGGGACGGCGCGGTCGTCGATCTCGGCGGGGCGGTCGCTGATCAGGATCATGGTGTCGGTGAAGCGTGAGGTGCGGTGATCGGGGCCGCGTCGGGTCGCGCGGCGGGTGCGTCCCGAGCGCAGCGCCTGGGCGATCTCGCGTTTGAGACCGCCGCGAGCCTGCAAATACAGGGCCTGATAGATGGTTTCGTGGCTCACCCGCATGCTTTCGTCGTCGGGGAAATCCTTGCGTAGCCGGTGCGAGATCTGCTCCGGAGACCGCCGCCGGGCCAGTCCTCGCGCCACTTCCGCGCGCAGCGCGTGGTGGGTCACCAGTTTCGCTGGTTTGGGTCGCCGCCGGGATCTCGCCGCGGTCTGATTCGCGCGATAGGGCAGATAGCTGCCCTCGACAGTGTGTGCTGTGACTTCCCGCGACACTGTCGACTTGTGCTTGCCGATCCGAGTGGCGATCACTGTCAACGAGTGCCCGGCCAACAAGCCGTCGGCGATGTCGAGTCGATCCTGCAGCGACAGGTAGCGTTCCCCCGCTGCTGCCGGTCCGGTGTAGTGCGCAACTCGTCGACCGGTGTCTTCGATCTTTCTCACCGCAGTGTTGTAGCGAGCCCCGTTGCGGTAGTCCACCACGGTGCCGTCCGGGCGGATCCGGGTATAGGCGGTGCGGCGGATTCCCGCTTTCCAATCCTTGCCGGTGCGTTCGTTGACCCCGACCTCGGCCGCTGCGCGAATATTCGACCAACCCTGCGCGATCAACTCCAGATATCGCGCCCTGGCCTCAGGTTTCCCGCGCACAGCCTCCGACCGGAACAGGCCCTCGGCGACCAAGATCCGCCGCGCCACCGAGAACGCCACGTTCGCCGATTTCGCGGCCTGATTCACCGAACCCGTCGCCGCGAACACCGACGTGATCAACACCGGATCCGCCGAACGCCTCGGCCCACGACGCTCGCCCATCGGCCGGCCCAGCTCCCGCAACAACCCATAACCGCGAGTCCGCGAAAGACCCAGTAACCGAGAAGCTTCCGCGACCCCGACACCGGCATCCACCAACGCCATCAACTTCTCGCCGACGTCGGCCCTATCCCCAACAAACGACACGGTCGCCGCAACCTCCCGCTAGAGAGCGTTGCGACGACCGTTAGAACCCGTGGTTGCGAGAACCGGTGGGGCGCTTGCGGTATCGGATCAGTCCTGGTAGGTGTCCATCGGCGGGCAGGAGCAGACCAGGTTGCGGTCGCCGTAGGCGCCGTCGATGCGGCGCACGGACGGCCACACCTTGGCGCGGCCGCTCGCCAGACCCTGCGGGTAGACGGCGGTTTCGCGGCTGTAGGGGTGGTTCCAGTCGCCGACCAGGCACTGGGCGGTGTGCGGGGCGCCGCGCAGCGGGTTGTCCTCCACCGGCCACACGCCCGCCTCGACCTGATCGATCTCACCCTTGATGGCGATCATGGCGTCGATGAAAGCGTCCAGCTCTTCCAGGTTCTCGCTCTCGGTGGGCTCCACCATGAGCGTGCCGGCGACCGGGAAGCTCATGGTCGGGGCGTGGAAACCGTAGTCCGCCAGGCGCTTGGCCACATCGTCGACGGTGACGCCGGTGCGCTTGGTGATCTCGCGCAGGTCCAGGATGCACTCGTGGGCGACCATGCCGTTGTCGCCGGTGTAGAGCACCGGGAAGTGCGGATCCAGCTTGCGCGCAATGTAATTGGCGGACGCGATGGCGGTCAGGGTGGCGCGGCGCAGGCCGTCGGCGCCCATCATGCGAATGTAGGACCAGGTGATCGGCAGGATCGACGCCGAGCCGTACTTGGCCGCCGACACCGCATGCGAACCGGACTCCAGCGGATCGCCCGGCAGGTACTTCGCCAGGTGCTCGCGCACCGCGACCGGACCCACGCCGGGACCGCCGCCGCCGTGCGGGATGCAGAAGGTCTTGTGCAGGTTCAGGTGGCTGACGTCGCCGCCGAACTTGCCCGGACGGGCCAGTCCGACAAGGGCGTTCAGGTTCGCGCCGTCCACGTACACCTGACCGCCGGCATCGTGCACCAGCCCGCACAGCTCGGCCACCTCGTGCTCGTACACGCCGTGCGTGGACGGGTAGGTGATCATGATGCAGGCCAGCCGCTCGGCGTGGTCGGCGATCTTGGCGCGCAGGTCGTCCAGGTCGATGTCGCCGTTGGGGCGGGTCTTCACGACCTCCACCCGCATGCCCACCATGGCGGCCGAGGCGGCATTGGTGCCGTGCGCCGAGGACGGGATCAGGCAGGTGTCGCGGTGCGAGTCACCGCGATCCAGATGGTACCGGCGAATCGCCAGCAAGCCCGCGTACTCGCCCTGCGATCCGGCATTGGGCTGCAAGGAGACCCGGTCGTAGCCGGTCACCGCGGACAGCCAGCCCTCGAGGTCCTGGACCAGCTGGATCAGGCCCGGCGCGTCGGCCTCGGGGGCGTACGGGTGCACCCGGTTGAAGCCCGGCCAGGTGATGGATTCCATCTCGGCCGCGGCATTGAGCTTCATGGTGCAGGAACCGAGCGGAATCATGCTGCGGTCCAAGGCGATGTCCTTGTCCGACAGCCCGCGCAGGTACCGCAGCATGGCGGTCTCGGTGCGGTAGCGGGTGAACGCCGGATGGGTCAGGAACTCGGAGGTGCGGACCTCGATGTGCGGGCGCGGCTTGCCGTGGAAGAGCGCGCCTTCCGGCCCGACCGGCACCTCCGCGCCGAAGCAGTCGAGGACCGCCACCACGTGCGCGTCGGTGGTGGCCTCGTCGCAGGCGATGCCCACGTGATCGGCGTCAACCAGGCGCAGGTTGATCCCGGCCCCCTTCGCCTTGGCCACAATGGCTTCCGCGCCGCCGGGCACGTTCACCAGCACGGTGTCGAAGAAGCTCTGGTGCACCACCGCGTCGCCGAGCCCCGCCGCCAGCCACTGCGCGTGCCCGTGCACCCGCCGCGCGATCGACTTGAGGCCGTCCGCACCGTGATACGAGGCGTACATGGCGGCCACGATGGCCAGCAGCACCTGCGCGGTGCAAATATTGCTGGTCGCCTTCTCGCGGCGAATGTGCTGCTCACGGGTCTGCAACGCGAGCCGGTAGGCGGTACTGCCGTCCGCGTCCACGGACACGCCGACCAGCCGGCCCGGCAGCTGCCGCGCGTGCGGGGTGCGCACGGCCAGGTAGCCGGCGTGCGGTCCGCCGAAGCCCAGCGGTACGCCGAAGCGCTGCGTGGTGCCGAAACAGCAGTCCGCGCCCTGTTCCCCGGGCGGCGTAATCAGCGTCATGGCAAGCAGATCCGCGCCGACGGCGACCAGCGCCTTGCGCTCGTGCGCGGCCGCGATGACCGGCGTCCAGTCCACGATCTTGCCGGACGCGCCCGGCTGCTGCACCAGCACGCCGAAGAAGTCGCCCTCGGGCAGTTCGCCGCCGGACAGATCCGCCTCGACGATCTCGATCCCGAGCGGCTCGGCGCGAGTGAACAGCACCGTGCGGGTCTGCGGGAACAGATCGGAGTCGATGAGCAGCCGGTTGGACTTGGAGCCGCGATTGGCCCGCTGCAGCAAGGTCATCGCCTCGGCCGCGGCGGTCGCCTCGTCGAGCATGGACGCGTTCGCCACGTCCATGCCGGTCAGATCGCTGACCATGGTCTGGAAGTTGAGCAGCGCCTCGAGGCGGCCCTGGGAGATCTCCGGCTGGTACGGGGTGTAGGCGGTGTACCAGGCCGGGTTCTCGATCAGATTGCGCACCAGCACCGGCGGGGTGAGGGTGTCGTAGTAGCCGAGCCCGATCATGGAGGTGGCGACGGTGTTCGAATTCGCCAGCGCCGCAAGCTCGGTGAGCACCTCGTGCTCGTTCACCGCGGCGGGCAGCACGCCCAGGCCATTGGTGTCGGGGGTGTCCAGAATGCTGGCGGGCACCGCGCGCGCGGCCAGCTCGTCCAGCGATTCGACGCCCACGACGGCCAGGATGCGTTCGAGTTCGCCGCTGTCGGGTCCGATATGACGATCGGCGAAGGATCGAGTCCAAATCACGGAAGCTCTCCAAAGGGTGGGCGGGGGTCGATCGGGCGATCGACGGGTCGTGCCCTCCCCCTCTGTCCTTTGCGCCTGAGAGATTCGGACTCAGCCGGTGGCCGTGGTCCTTTCACCATGGGCGGATGGCTCGGGGGCCATCGCTTTCCAGAGGCGTCGAAACTCCGCACGGTCCCTTGTGCCTGAGAGATTGACGGGGAGGTGCTGCTCCTTCGGCGTCCGAGGATTTCCCGGAACTCTCCCGCACGGCTGCGACGCAACCCCAAGTCTAAAGGGGCCCAAGTTACGGCAATGTTGCCTGGGTTCTGTTTCACACCGGCAGGCCGGGAAATTCATGATCGGCTTCGGGCGCGCCCACTCGGAAAAGCCGAGAGCGCGCTGCCTCGGCAGCGCGCTCTCGCTCAGCTCTGGACCGGACTAACCGGTCTTGCTCATCCGGGCCTTGCGACGGAAGGCCAGTTCGTCCTCCGGGCGATCCGAGGCGGTCGCGACTTCGGCCCGCTCGGCCGGGAAGTTGGCGATGGCCCCGGTCAGCTCGCGCATGGCGCCGCTGACCGCGATGCCGAACACGCCCTGTCCGCCCTGCAGTAAATCGACCACCTCTTCCGGCGAAGAGCATTCGTAGACCGAAGTGCCGTCGGAGAAGAGCGTGATCCCGGCCAGATCCTCGACGCCCCGGCTGCGCAGATGATCCACGGCGATGCGGATGTTCTGCAACGAGATGCCGGCGTCGAGCAGCCGCTTGACGATCTTGAGAACCAGGATGTCCTTGAAGGAGTACAGACGCTGGCTGCCCGATCCGGACGCGGAGCGAATGGACGGGACGACGAGTCCGGTGCGTGCCCAGTAGTCCAGCTGACGGTAGGTGATGCCGGCCACCTGACAGGCGGAGGGCACCCGGTAACCGACTAGTTCGTCCGGCACCGTGTCATCGGGGAACAGCCCTGGCTGCACCACATCCTGCGGTTGCGGTTGATCTCCCACTGACTACTCCCTACTGCTGGCCTATCAAGGGCGGGGCTCGTGTCATCGACCTGGAGCGTGGCCTAACAATCGAGGCTACTCCCCTGATTGTCTCGGGAGTAAGGGCACCTTCCAAGCCTGACGGACCGCGTGTTTCTCGACCTAAACCTCAGGTCGAGACACGATTCCGCATAGACGTCGGCGATCAGCTGTCGGTGGCCTTGAAGTCGTCGGGTGAGACCGACTCCAGGAATTCCTTGAACTTCTCGACTTCGTCTTCCTTCTCGTCCGGCATGACCAGTCCGGCTTCCTCGAGCACCGGTTCCTCGGCATAGATCGGACAGCCCACCCGCAGGGCGATGGCGACGGAATCCGACGGGCGCGCCGAGACGCGGAGATCGTTCTCGAAGACCAGATCGGCGTAGAAGGTGCCCTCCTGCAAGTCCACGATGCGCACCTCTTTCAAGGTGTGACCGAGGTCCTTGATGAGGATCTTGATCAGATCGTGGGTCAGCGGCCGGATGGGCGTGACGCCCTCTTGCTCGAGCACGATCGCGGTGGCCTCGGCCTGCCCGATCCAAATGGGTAGATACCGGTCGCCCGACACCTCGCGGAGCAACAGCACGGGCTGATTCTGTGGCTGTTCGACACGGATGCCGATCACACGCATTTCGCTCATCGCACTGCCTCCCGAATACTCGCCGGCCGCCCCGCGCGGGAACAGCGGGGCCGACCGTATTACCGAGTCTAGGCGAAGATTTCAGCCCCCGAGGGAAGCGCGCACAGAGGTCTTCACCAGGCATGTGTGCAGGGTCAGCGACAACGCCGCCAACTCGCGCACGGTCTCTTCGGCACGCGCGCGGGCATCCGCGTCACGGCTTTTCGCGATGGGTGCAGCGATCTGTGCGACCATCGCCGCCTCCCGGTCCGCGGCCAGTTTGAAGGCGCGCAAATGCCTTGCCTCCAAACCGAATTCACTCAACGCCTGGGCGGTGCGCGCCAGCGTGACGGCGTCGGCGTCGAAGTACCCGGCGGCGCCGGGGGTGATCAGGTTGGCCCGGATCAGTTCGGTCAGGAACTTCTCGTCGATGCCGGCCTTGTCGAGCAGATCCGCCCGGGTGATTCGGATTTCGTGATCGAACCGAAGCTCCTCGGGCGACACCTCACCGGGCACGACGCCCAGCCGGCGCAGCCGGCCGCCCCCGTTGGTCTCCATGGCATCCGCTCCCACGGCTCCCACGGCCGAAGCCCGGCGCGCGCGAGCCTCGCGCACACCGAGCGTCGCCGCCCCGCTGTCGATCGCTTCGAGCTGTTCCTTGATGACCTTCAAGGGGAGGTACTGATCCCGCTGCGCCGTGAGCACGAACCGCAGGCGCTCCACATCGGCGACGTGGAACCTGCGGTACCCCGACGGGGTGCGCTCCGGCATGATCAGCCCCTCGGATTCGAGGAACCGGATCTTGGAGATGGTGATGTCCGGAAAATCCGGACGCAGCAAATCCAGCACGGAGCCGATCGACATGCCTCCGCGTGCCCACTGCGCTGCGCCTGTCATTCCGGTCGGCCCTATAGTGCGCCCGCCGCCGATTCACTCGACGCGGGGCGCGGACCGGTCAGGAATACCAGGCGGAACTTGCCGATCTGAACCTCGTCACCGTTCTGCAGTTCGGAGGAATCCACCGGCTCGCGGTTGACGTAGGTGCCGTTCAGGCTGCCCACATCGACCACCTGGAAGGTGTCGTCGTCCTGGCGGAATTCCGCGTGACGACGGCTGACGGTGACATCGTCCAGGAAGATGTCGCTGTCGGGATGGCGTCCCGCGGAGGTGGTGGGCTGGTCGAGCAGGAATCGCGACCCGGCATTCGGGCCACGCTTGACCACCAGCAGGGCCGCACCCGCGGGCAGGCCCTCCACTCCCTGCACCGGCTGCTCGCCGGTCTGCTCGGTGCGCGACGTGTCGACCTCGTTCAGGAAATCAGCGCGGAACACCGAAGTGGTCTCTGCTGCCGTCTCCTGGTAACCCGGGTCCTTGTTCTCGCTCACCCTTGCTCTCCTCCTCGAACCGAATAATCCATGCAAGCAGTTGATGCCCTCAGTCAGCGTCGCGGCCGCCGGCCACTTCCCCGCTGTCGGGTAGGTCCGAGAACCCGGGCACCGGCTGCCGCACAACTGTTGGCATTGACCGTACCCTGCCGGGGCTTCCCCGTGCAGGTAGAACTGTGAAGGCTGCTTCAGCCTCCGATAACTCCTTGATAACCTGCGGCGTCCAGCAGCTTTTCGAGCTCGGCGTCGAGGGCGGCGGCATCGGCCACCTCCAGCTCGAACAACCAGCCGTCGCCGTAGGGATCGGAGTTGAGGGTTTCCGGCTCCGAATCCAGAAGCTCGTTCACCGCAACGACTTTCGCGGCCAGCGGAGCGTAGATGTCGGAAACGCTCTTGGTGGACTCGACTTCGGCGATGCTCTCGCCCGCGGCAGCATCGGAATCGACGCCCGGCAACTGCACGAACACGACGTCACCGAGCTGTGACTGCGCGTAGTCGGTGATGCCCACCCGTACCCGGGTCGGCCCCAGCTTGCGCACCCATTCGTGTTCCTCGGTGTAGCGCAGGTCCTCGGGTAGTGCGGTCACAGGTGTCCTTTCACTGGGCGTCCTCTCGCGGCAAACCACATCAAAGCAGCCGGGGCTGACATTCGATGCGTCGGGCACACCCTATCGGTTAGGGATTACGGTGCGGCGCGGCCGGTATGGCGCGTGCCACCGCGATGGCCTTACCGAGGTAGAGAATGCCGGTCCACACGTAGACCGCCGTGCCCCAGACCAAGAATGCCCCACCGAAGGCCCGGCTGAAACCCGCAGCGGCCCAGTCCATCTGCCCGGCGAGCCACCAGGGCAGTGCCGACATGAGGGCGAAGGTGGCGGCTTTGCCCAGGTAGATCACGTCGGGCGGGGGTAGTTCGCGGCGTTTGTAGATGCCCAGGGTGAGGGTCAGGATCGCGTCGCGGCCGACCAGGATGAGCACCACCCACCAGGGCAGGATGCCGCGAATCAGGAAGCCGCCCAGGGTCGCGATCAGGTAGAGGCGGTCCACCAGCGGGTCCAGGATGGCGCCGAGCCTGGACGACTGATCAAGCAGGCGTGCGAGTTTGCCGTCCAGGAAGTCGGTGAAACCGCTGACCACCAGCAGGGCGAAGGCCCAGCCGTCGGCCTCCCGCACCAGCAGCAGCCACAGGAAGACCGGGACGCCGATCAGCCGGATCACGCTGAGCGCGTTGGGCACGGTGAGGATGCGGTCGCTGTACACCGGTTCGGCGTTCCGCTCGGTAGTCACAGACCGGTCTTACCGCAATCGCTCCCGAGTCACCATCCGGCCACGCCGCTTCGCCCCGGCCGCGACTAACCGATATGGTCTCCGCCATAGCCGATGGGTGACAGAATGATATGACATCTTTCTCATCCATTGAGGCAAGTGGTCCGGGTGCACGGCGAGAGGAAACACCATGCCCGACTTCGACTACGACGTCGTTGTGATCGGCTCCGGGTTCGGGGGGAGCGTGAGCGCGCTGCGCCTGACCGAGAAGGGCTACCGGGTGGCCGTGCTGGAATCCGGCCGCCGCTGGAATGCCGAGGACATCCCCAAGACGAACTGGAATGTGCGCAAGGCGATCTGGGCTCCGCGCCTGGGCCTGACCGGCACCCAGCGCATCAGCGTGCTGGGCAAGTGCGCGGTGTTCTCCGCCTCCGGGGTGGGCGGCGGTTCGCTGATCTACGGGAACACGCTGTACGAACCGCTGCCGGCCTTCTACACCGATAAGCAGTGGGCGCACATCACCGACTGGCGCAGCGAGCTCGCGCCCTACTACGACCAGGCCCAGCGCATGCTCGGGGTGGCGCAGAATCCGCGAATGACGCCCGCCGACGAGGTGATTCGCGCGGTCGCCGACGATCTGGGCGTGGCCGACACCTTCCACGCCACCAATGTGGGCGTGTTCTTCAACGAGGCCGATCCGGGCACCGAGGTCGACGACCCGTACTTCGGCGGGGCGGGCCCGCGGCGCAGCGGCTGCATCCACTGCGCGCGCTGTTTCACCGGCTGCCCGCACAATGCCAAGAACACCACCCCGAAGAACTACCTGTACCTGGCCGAACAGGCCGGCGCGCAGGTGTTCGAGCTGACCACCGCGACCGAGGTGCGGCCGATCCTGGGCGGCGGGTACGCCATCGAGACGGTGCGCTCGGATCGCTGGGTTCGCAAGCAGCGCAAGGTGTTCACCGCCGAACAGGTGGTGTTCGCGGCAGCGGCGCTGGGCACCCAGAAGCTGCTGCACAAGATGCGCGACGAGGGCGTGCTGCCGGAGCTGTCGCCGCGCCTCGGCGAGCTGACCCGGTCCAATTCCGAGGCCATCCTGAACGTGGTGAGCAAGGCCCGCGACGATTTCGCCGAGGGCATCGCCATCACCTCCTCGATCCATCCCGAACCCGATACGCACGTCGAGGTCTGCCACTACGGCAAGGGACAGAACGGCCTGTTCCCGCTCTCGGTGCCGCTGGTGGACGGCGGCGCGTTCCGGTTCCTGCGCTTCCTGCTGGCGATCCTGCTGCATCCGGTGGTGTTCGCGCGCAGCCTCAATGCCCGGCACGCCTCCGAGAAATCGGTGATCCTGCTGGTCATGCAGTCCTTGGACAATTCGCTGACCTCGTTCCGGCGCTGGGGGCAGCTCAAGACGAGACAGGGCACGGGCAAGCCGAATCCGACCTGGATTCCGCTCGCGCACGAGGTCGGGCGCAAGTTCGCGGGACATGTGGACGGCGATGTGCAGATGCTGGCCATGGATGTGTTCAATATCCCGGCGACCGCGCACTACATCGGCGGCTGCGTGATCGGCGAGGGGCCGGAATCCGGTGTGGTGGACCCGTATCAGCGCGTCTACGGATACCCGGGACTGCACGTGGCGGACGGCTCGGCGGTGACCGCGAACCTGGGCGTGAACCCGTCGCTGACCATCACCGCGCAGGCCGAGCGGGCGATGGCGTTCTGGCCCAACCGGCACGAGGCCGATCCGCGGCCCGAGCTGGGCGCGGCCTACCGGCGCATTCAGCCGGTCGCGCCCAAGCAGCCGACGGTGCCCGACTTCGCGCCCGGCGCACTGCGACTGCCGCTGTTCCCGGCGCACTGACCAGCGGCTTCCCGGTCCGTCCGGTGGGCCCGCGGGCTCGCTGAGCGGACCGGTGAGCGCGCCGGTAAGTTGGAATGTTGTGTGCTCCAATGTGATCGACTTCCGTACCCCCGTCTCGGCCGAGGAGGTACGGGCCCGGGGACGGGCGCTGCGGGAGAAGACCCCCGTGCAATCCCGGGATCGGGCGGCGCTGGGAGCATCCCGGCCCGAGGTGCTGGAATTCATCGAGGCCAGCAATCGCGGGCGTTTGGAGCGGCTGATCCCGCTGCGGATCGGGCGGATGGCGGCCTCGCCGTACTCGTTCTTCCGGGGCGCGGCCGGTTTGATGGCGGCCGATCTGGCCCACGGCCCGGTGAGCGGGCTGCACGCCCAGCTGTGCGGTGACGCGCACGCCGCCAATTTCGGTCTCTACGGTTCGCCGCGCGGCGAAATCGTCATGGACATCAACGATTTCGACGAGACCGTGCGCGGGCCGTGGGAATGGGATGTGGAGCGGCTGGCGGCCAGCCTGGTGCTGGCCGGCCGCGAAGGCGGGGCCTCGGAGGACGAGTGCCGGGCCGCGGCGCGCGATGCGGCGCGCTCCTACCGGCTCACCGTGGCCGGTCTGGCCGAGGAACCGTTCCTGTCGTCGTGGACCGCGCTGTCGGCCGAATCGATGATCGACAAGGTGAGTGCCGAACCTTTGCTGGACGCCTTCAAGAAGGCCGCGAAGAAGGCGCGCAAGAACACCAGCGCCAAGGTCGCCCGCAAGTGGACCGAGCATCTCGAAGATCACCAGACCGGTGTCGCCAAGCGGAAATTCGTCGCCGATCCGCCGATCTTGACACCGGTGGACGGCGGCGTCGCCGAGGCCGTCATCGACGGGCTCACCGAATACGTGGGGACGCTGCGCGAGTCACGCCGGCGGCTGATCACCCGATTCACGGTGTCCGATGTGGCATTCCGGATCGTCGGCACCGGCAGCGTGGGACTGCACTCGTACATCGCGCTGCTGCACGGCAATGGCGACGAGCCGCTGGTGCTGCAGATCAAGCAGGCCGCGCCGTCCGCGCTCACCCCCTACGTGACCGCGCAGCCGTCCCGGCACGAGGGCGAGCGAATCGTGCAGGGGGCGCGGGCGGTTCAGTCCGAGACCGACATCCTGCTGGGCTGGACCACGCTGCGCCTGGACGGCGCCGAACTGCCGTTCATCGTGCGCCAGTTCCGCAATCTCAAGGGCGGCATCGAAGTGGCGGAACTGGATTCCGCGCATCTCGACGACTACGGGCGGCTGGCGGGCGCGCTGCTGGGCCGGGCGCACACCCGGTCGGTGGATCCGCGGCTGGTCGCCGGATATCTCGAGGACGGCGAGGCCTTCGACGATGCCGTGGCCGCCTTCGCCGTCCGCTACGCCGACCGCACCGAAGGCGATCACGCCGAGCTGGTCGCCGCCGTCAAGGACGGGCGGCTGGCAGCGGAAACCGACTGATCGGCACCGACACACGACCGAGTCGTAAATCTGTGCCGTGACGACCACCCGTCCGTACCATTTCACCTATCTATCGACGAGAAAGGTGTGAGCGCCGATGCTCGTTCGAGTACAGAACCCCGCGGGCACGCATGCCGAGAGGGTCCTCATCGACTGGCTGCGCACCTGGAAGGGCAGCGGAGACCCGCACGGCGTCGCCACCGTCAATTGCAGTCTGTTCCACGGTGATCGGCTGTATCCCTTCGACGCGGTGGTGTGGACGCCGACCAGCTGCGTGGTGATCGAGGCCGAAGCGCTGTCCGAGCGGATGGACGGCGAACTGGAAGTGCCGATCAACGGGCCGTGGCGGGTGGCGGACCGCATCATCAACTTCGACGGCGGGGACAAGCGCACGCCGCTGGACAAATCCCGCGATCACACCTTCGCGCTGCAGACCTGGCTGGCCGAGCGCGGGCTCGGGCAGCGCGTGGTGCACGGGGTGGTGCTGGTGGTGCCGCCCCCGGGTTCGCAACTGCAGGTGCAGCAGTTGTGGAGCGATCCGAGTTTCCAGGTGCTGCTGGGCGAGGACCCGAACCGGCTGCGCGAGTACTTCGCGCAACTGTCGGCGCGCGGGCGGCCGCAGTGGTCGGCCAATGATGTGGCGTGGGCCTTCCGCGGGCTGGGCATCCTGCCGTATCTGCCCGGGCCGCAGGATCTGATCAACGAGGGATTCCTGGGGCCGGTGGACATCACGCTCTGGCACGGCGGCCCGCAACAGGCGCAGGCCGAGGCCTATGCCGAGGAACAGGCGCAGCTCGAGGCCGATGCGGCGCGGGCGGGCGGGCGGTTCGCGGTGCACGCGCCGTGGTTCGCGCCGAGCCGTTTGTATCCGCGCGAATCCAACGATATCGATCTCGGGCGCGGGGTCATGCGGGTGCTGCTGACCATCGGCATGGTGGTGGCGCTGCTGTGGGTGGTGTGGATCGTCATCGCGGGAGTGGTCGCGTACGGGTGATCCGAGGGCGGATCGGGAGGTAGAGCGCGGTCACCACGGCGATGGCGGCGGCCGCGCCGCCGATCACGTCGGTGGGATGGTGATAGCCCTCGCCGACCATGCCGACCAGTACGGCGGGCAGGACGACGGCCATGATCACCACGATGGTGACGCGGGCGCGGGCCGATTCGCTGACGAGTGCGACCGCGGTGACGACGGCGACCAGGTGCACGGTGTGGCCGCTCGGGTAGGCCAGGTAGTGGTGCAGGGGGCGGTCCCAAAGTGGTTTGAGCACCAGTGAATTCAGGACGATGGTGAATTCGGGGGCCAGTAGCACGAACCCGGCCTGCCACCACAGCCGCTGATACGCGAACCAGCCGGCGGCGGCCAGCAGCAGCGGGATCACCACGTAGGCGTTGCTCGGGAAGACCAGCGCCGAGTAGAGCCCGGGATGGCCGCCCAGCGAGGAATGGATGTGCTCGCCCAGATTGCGGTCGAAGCCGGTGGGGCCGCCGTCGGCCGGAAAGGTCAGCGGCACAACGACGGTCACCAGCAGCGCCGCCACCACGACGGCGGGCAGTGCGGCCCGCCGCGCCCAGGTCTCGTCCGGCGTCCGCACCGGCGTACTGGTTGAACTCACGTCCACAACATAGCCGCGCCATGTGCACCGCAATTCGGCCGACCTGGTCCCGCCTCAGCTCCTCTCATTCACGTACGGAGACCTTTTCGAGCAGGGGTCGGGTGCGGGCCGGGACCCACCAGTTGGCGGTGCCCATGGCGCGCATGAAGGCGGGCACCAGGATCATGCGGACCAGGGTGGCGTCGACCAGGACGGCTACGGCGCAACCCAGGCCGAGCATGCGGTTCATGGTGACGGCGCTGACGCAGATGCCGGCGAAGACCACCGCCATGAGCAGGGCGGCGGCGGTGACGATGGGGCCGGAACGGGCGATGCCCAGGGCCACCGCGTTGTCGTTGTCGGCGCGGGTCTTGCCGGAGCTCTCCCATTCCTCGGTGAAGCGGGCGAGCAGGAACACCTCGTAGTCCATGGAGAGGCCGAAGGATACGCAGAACAGCAGCACCGGCAGGGTGGCGATGGTGTAGCCGGTGGCGAAGGTGCCGAGACCGGACAGGTGACCGTCCTGGAAGATCCACACCATCGCGCCGAAGGTGGCCGACAGGGATAGAACGTTGAGCACCAGGGCTTTCAACGGCAGCACCGCACTGCCGGTGAGCAGCAGTAGCAGCACGAAGGTGATGATCGCGATCCAGGCGGCGGCGTACGGGAAGCCCTGGGCGATACCGGAAGCCGAGTCCGCGGTCTGCTGGGCGAGCCCGCCGAACAGCACCGGCGAACCGGGGCCTTCCACCGCGCGCAGGGCTTCCAGCTGACGCTGACCGTCCTGCGAGTACGGATCCAGATGACTCACGATGGTCAGGTGCGCACTCCCGGCGCGCTGCCCGTCCGGGTCCGCCACGCCCAGCGGCTGTCCCTTCGACCAGGTCCCCGCCGGTCCGGTGACCGCCTGCACCTCGGCCACATTCGACAGCGCCTGCTCATAACCGCTCAGATCGCCGACCGTATCGCTCCCCGCGCCCGGCAGCACGATCACGTGCACCTGCCCGGTGGCGTTGTTGTCGAAGCGATCCCGCAGCAGATCCCCCACCTGCCGCGAATCCAGACTCGTCGGCAGCACCCGGTCATCGGGCAGCCCCATCTTCAACCCGAACACCGGCGCGCCCAGCACCAGCAGCAACGCCACCACCGGCAGCGCGCACAAGGCCGGCCGCCGCTGCACGGTCCGCGCCACCCGGTACAGCAGGCTCTGCTGCACCGGTTTGGCTTCCCGCAACGGTTTCCGGTTGATCCGCTCCCCGAGCAGCGCCAGCAGCGCGGGCACCAGCGTCAGCGCCAGCACCACCGACAATGCCACCACCGCGAGCCCGGCGAAGGCCAGCGATCGCAGGAAGGCCATCGGGAAGAACGACATTCCGATGAGCGCGATGCCGACGGTGATGCCGGAGAACGCCACCGCCCGCCCGCCGCGCTTCATGGCCAGGGTGAGTGCGTCGGTGCGGTCGCGTCCGGCCGCGATCTCCTCCCGGTACCGCCCGATGATGAGCAGCGAGTAATCCACCGCCAGCGCCAGCCCGATCGCGGTGGTGATGTTGAGCGCGAAGATCGACAGCTCCACCACGAAGGTGAGCAGATACAGCACCGCCGTCGTCCCGACAATGGCGACCACCCCGGTCACGAACGGAATCGCCGCCGCCACGAGGCTTCTCAGGAACCACACCAGCAGAATGAAGGTCAACGGCAGCGCCACCGCCTCGGCCAGCCCGAGATCCTTCTGCGTTTGCTGCGCCGTCTCGTTCCAGATGATGGCCTGCCCGCCCGCCAGCACCCGCACCCCGTCGCGTTCCCCGGCGTATTCGTCAGCGAGCTTGCGCGCCACCCCGGGCGCGCTGTCCTCGTCGCCGCGCACGGTCGCGACCACCAGCCCGATCCCCCGATCCCGGCTGGTGAGCACCGAGCTCAATTGCGGATCGGTCCACGGCGAAACCGCCCGCGAGACTCGCGAATCCGATTTCAGCGCCTGCGCGATCTCCTGCCCGCGCGCCTTGATCTCCCCGCCCCGCGATTCCACGGTCAGCACGAGCTGCATGCCCGACATCCCGTAGTCCCGCTCCAGGATCTCCCCGACCCGCGCGGATTCCGAACTGGTGGACACGAATCCGCCATTGGACAGCTTGCTCGCGACCTGCGACCCCATCGCCCCGCACAGCAGGAACGCGATGCCCACCACCACGAGCACCAATTTCGGTGCGCGCACGGCGATTCCGGCCAGTCGTGCGATCACGGCCTCCCCCTTACCGATCTGTTCTCCCCCGCCCTCCGGGGCGGTCGGAAGTCATCCTGAACTTCCGCCCGCCCCGGTGGTCCGGTGTGTGGTCAACCTCTCACGAACGCGTCCCTTCGGGCTCCTGCGCCAGCATCGCGGCGTGCAGCGATTTCTCGGGTACGCCGAGGCCCGCTATCAGCGTAAGGGCTTGCGGACGTAGCCGGTCCACCAGTTCGTTGACTCCGCGCCGGACGGCCTTGGCGCGTTCCACCGACATGAATCGGTGCATGATGAACCAGGCCTGGTTCTCCTCGATGATCGTGTACACGAACAGGTCGCACACGGTGTCGGCGAGGGCGCGCGTCTCCGGATCCTCGATATCGGCGATGGCGTCGATGAAGGCCTCCAGGGTGAGGCGTTCGATATGCGCGGTGCCGGCGGCGAGAATGTGGTCCTGGGCGTTGTTGAACGCTTCGAAGGGGCCGGTTTCCTTTGCGCGAGCGCGCAATCGGTGCGCGGCGGTGCGGGTGAGGTAGTCCTCGCGGTCGGCGAAGAGCTGCAGTTGCACCGAGCGGCGGGACAGGTCGCCTTCGTCGACGGTTTCGTCGGAGCGGTCGCGCAGGCGCTGGATCATCTGGCGCACGCCGGAGCGTTCGCGGACCACATCGCGGGCCATGGTGGAGGCGAAGCGGACCCAGCCCAGGGCGTCGAGATCGCGGACCTCGTCGGAGTAGGCGGTCAGGAGTTCCTTGGCGACCAGCTGGGTGAGCACCACATTGTCGCCTTCGAAGGTGGTGAAGACGTCGGTGTCGGCTTTCAGGGTGACCAGGCGGTTCTCGGTGAGGTAGCCCGCGCCGCCGCACGCTTCCCGGCATTCCTGGATGGCGCGGGTGGCGTGCCGGGACTGGGCGACCTTGAGGCCGGCGGCCCGCTTCTCCAGGGCGCGTTGCGCATTCGGGTCCAGGTCCTGGCCGGTCTGCACCAGGTGCATGCGGCGCACCAGGTCGTTCTGGGCGAAGGCCAGCGCGTAGGAGCGGGCGATCAAGGGCAGCAGCCGGCGTTGATGGCTGCGGTAGTCCATGAGGACGGTTTCCTCGCCGGTGTCGGGATCGGCGAACTGGCGGCGCTGTTCGGCGTATCGGACGGCGATGCTCAACGCCACCCGGGCCGCCGCGGCCGCCGCCCCGCCGACGCTGACCCGCCCGCGCACCAGGGTGCCGAGGGTGGTGAAGAAGCGCCGGCTCGGGTTCTCGATCTCGGAGCTGTAGGTGCCGTCCTCGGCCACGTCGGCATACCGGTTGAGCAGGTTCTCGCGCGGAATTCGCACCTGGTCGAACATGATTCGGCCGTTGTCGACGCCGGGCAGGCCGCCCTTGAGACCGCAGTCGGAGGTGGTGACGCCGGGCAGATCGTTGCCTTTCTCGTCGCGGATCGGCACCAGGAAGCAGTGCACGCCCTGCGATTGCCCGCCGGTGATCAACTGCGCGAAAACCGCTGCCATGCGGGCGTGTTCGGCCGCGCCGCCGATGTAGTCCTTGCGCGCGGACGGAGTCGGGCTGTGCACCACGAACTCCCGGGTGCCCGGGTCGTAGGTCGCGGTGGTCTCGAGGTTCGCCACATCACTGCCGTGACCGGTTTCGGTCATGGCGAAACAGCCCAGCAGGTCCAGGGAGATGAGCCGGGTGACGTATTCGCGATGCCGTTCGGTGCCGAGGTTCTCCACCGCGCCGCCGAAAAGTCCCCACTGCACACCGCATTTCACCCACAGCGACAGGTCGGTGTAGGCCAGCATCTCGAGGGCCGTGACCGCGCCGCCGGGGTCCCCGGTACCCCCGTCCTCGAACCGGAAACCTTTTTCGACCCAGCCGAATGAGGACACCAGTCGCATTTGTTCCAGCACGCGGGTGCGCGCCGCCTTGTAGTCGAGGTAAGGATCGCCGAAAAGACGATCGTCGTCGAGGTGTTGCCGGGCTTGTTCGCGCACGTCACGCCAGGATCCGTCGAGTGCCGCGCGTAGGGTTTCCGCTATCGATTCGCCACCGCTCGCCATACTCCAAAACACTACTGCCCTCGGCACGCTCACCCCGGTGATCTATGGCACCCGTGTACGTTTCTCTTGTGAGCAATGAGCTGGCGACCGAGCAGTCGATCGGTGCGGCGAGCGCTCCGGGCCGGTGGCAGCGCTGGCTGAGCCGGGCCGTCGACCGGGTGCTGGGCGAGCGGCGCGCCACCGCGGACGCCGTGGTCGAGGCGCCCGCGCCGCTGCAGCCGATCGATCTGACCGACGATGCCGAAGTGACCCGCGTGCTGGATCTGGCCGAACGGGTCGGGGAGGTGGTGCTGGCCTCGGGCACCGCGGTCACCGACACCACCACGCAGATCGAATTCATCGCCGCCACCTACGGCTTGGCGCAGGTCGATATCGACGTCACCTACAACTCGATCCGTATCTCGGCCGATCGCGGTCCGCGACTACCGCCCGCCTCGACCATGCGGGTGGTGCACTACCGTTCCCTCGACTTCACCCGGCTGGCCGCCGTGGATCGGCTGACCCGCCGCATCCGCCGGGAATTGCCGCCGCCGGAGGAGGCTCTCGAAGCGCTCGACGAGATCACCACGGCGCCGCACCCGTATCACCGCTGGGTGGCGACCTTCGGGTGGGCGCTGATGGCCGCGGCGGTGGCGCTGCTGCTGAACGGCGGCTGGCTGATCGCTCTGCTCAGTTTCGCGACCACCACCGCCATCGACCGCACCAATCGCCGCTTGAACCGGCGCGGCCTGCCGTTCTTCTTCCAGCACATGGCCGGTGGCGTCATCGCCGCCATTCCCGCGGTGCTGGTCAGTTCCTATGTCAGCACCCTGCACCTGGATCCGGCTTTGATCATCGCCGCCGGTATCGCGGTGCTGCTGGCCGGTCTGCAATTGGTCGGCGCGGTCGAGGACGCCATCACCGGCGCCCCCATCACCGCCGCCGCCCGCATGCTCGAGGTGATCATGATGACCGGCGGCATCATCGCCGGCATCGTCCTCACCCTCCGGGTGGCCGAACTCCTCAGTCTCTCGGTTCCGTCGGTCGACATGGCCCCCGCCCGCGATCTCACCAACCTCCCCCTCAAACTCCTCGCCGGCGCCCTGACCTCCATGGCCTTCGCCCTGGCCTGCTACGCCGAACGCCGCGCCCTCGCCGTCGCCGCTTTCAGCGGCGCGGCCGCCATCATCGTCTACCTGCTGGCCGAACAACTGGGCTTCGGTCCCGTCGTCTCCTCCGGTGTAGCCGCCGTAGTCGTCGGCCTATCCGGCGGCCTCCTGGCCCGCCGAGCCCTCACACCCCCGCTGGTCGTAGCCATCGCAGGCATCACCCCCCTGCTCCCCGGCCTCCGCGTCTACCGTGGCCTCTACGCCCTCCTCAACGACGAACAACTCATCGGCCTCAACCAACTCCTGAGCGCCTTCGCCGTTGGCCTGGCCCTCGCCGCCGGCGTCACCCTCGGCGAGTGGATAGCCCGAGACCTCCGCCGCCCCCGCATCCTCCAACGCTTCGGCACCCTCCGCCGCCCCCGCTTCACCGCCCGCTGACCGGCAGCCTCTCGGCCACCACCATCCGCTCCGGATCGAACGTCGTGGACAGCGGAGCGCGCCCTTCCCGCTCGGTGATGGCGATCGTGTTGCCGTCGGCGAATGCCACGCGCGCAGGACAATTCGCCTCGATCCGCTCCCACACCAGGGCCCGCCTGGCGAACAGCCCATCGCGCTCCCGCAGCCAGACCCGGCACGACGGATCGATCATATTGGTGAAGTACTCGGTCACCAGCTCATGCCGGCCATCCCCGCTGACCTGCACAGCTCTGACCTTGCTGTCATCCGATATCAGCGCCGACGCGATCAGCATCAACGCCCACAGCGAAACGGTCACCACCGCCAGCGGAACCGCCCCCACCACCCACACCCACGTCCGCCGCACGACCTTCCCCGCGAACGCCCCATAAACCACCAGCCCCGCAGCCCAACACACCGGCCACAGCCAAATCGAAACCACATCGAACCGGTAATACGGCTCCGACAACCTCTCCGCATACATCACCCCGAGCCCCGCCCCATACAGCCCAAGCACCCCGGCCACCCACCCGATCCGCCGCCACCGCAGTACCGACCCGGCCACGGAACCGCGCTCCCACTCCTGTCCGGCCAATGCCCCACCCTCCAACACAATTCGCTTCCGGCTCCGCCCATCCTGCACCGCTCCGGCGCCATCCGCAGGCTTCGCCCACCCTTCGGTTGAGCGTCGAAAGGGTGCTGAGGCGGTGTCAGCCGACCGGGCCGAGGCCGATGCTGCGGCCGATGTCGGCGAGGGTGGAGTCGAAGAGGGCGTCGGGGTTGGTGATGGGGATGGGGTAGTTGCCGAAGACTTCGAGGGTTACGTGGCCGTAGAGGCGGGCCCAGAATTGGATCATGACGTAGCTGACGCCGAGGTCCAGTTTTTCGGCGGGGAACTTCTGGCCGGATTCGGCTAAGACGCGCAGCAGGTCCGATTGGAAGCGGATCAGGTCGTCGCGGAGTTCGGGGGGGATGAGTTCGGTTGGGGGAGTTACCACGTCGTAGTCGGTGAGGAGGCGGCCGGCGGCGCCGAGGAAGAGGCGGCCGACCGGTTCGCCGAATTGCTGCATGGCGCTGTTGATTCCGGAGGTCGTCGGGGAGGCGAAGACCAGGGTGAATTCGCGGGAGTGGGTGAGGGCCCACTGGCGGAAGCCACGGCAGACGGCGAAGAAGTGCACGGCCGCGTCGTCGGGGAGGTCGGCGAGGGCCGCGGCGAGATCGATGGCCAGGTCGGCGCAGACGTCCATGCGGACGGCGGTGACCAGATCGTCGCGGGATTCGTAATAGCGGTAGAGCGCGGGAGCGGTGATGCCGAGTTCGCGGGCGATGGCGCGCAGGGTGACCGCTTCGGGGCCCTGCGCCACCAGGAGCGACCTAGCGACGCGACGAATGTCGGCATCGCTTACCGCAGGCATCCGCCCGCGTCGCTTGGTCGTCTCTGTCATTCGTACTTGACCTGCCAGCTCTTGATGCCGTTCAGCCAGCCCGAGCGCAGCCGGACCGGGTCGGAAACCTGGCTCAGGTTCGGCATCACATCGGCGATGGCGTTGAACATGAGGTCGATCTCCAGGCGAGCGAGGTTGGCGCCCACGCAGAAGTGGGTGCCCGTGCCGCCGAAGCCTACATGGGGATTCGGGTTCCGGAGGACGTTGAACTCGAAAGGCTTGTCGAAGACTTCCTCGTCGAAGTTGGCGGCGGAGTAGAACATTCCGACCCGCTGGCCCGTCTTGAGCTCCTGGCCGCCGAGGACGGTGTCCTGCAGCACGGTGCGCTGGAAGGCGATGACCGGGGTGGCCCAGCGGACGATCTCGTCCGGAGCGGTGCGCGGACGCTGCTCGCGGTAGATCTCCCACTGCTCCGGATTGTCGACGAACGCCTTCATGCCGTGGGTGATGGCATTACGGGTGGTCTCGTTGCCGGCGACCGCCAGCAGGATGACGAACCAGGCGAATTCCTCGGAGTTCAGCGCTTCGCCGTCGACGTCGGCGTTCAGCAGCGTGGACATGATGTCCTCGGCCTGGCCGTGATCGACGGGGCAGCCGCGCTTCTGCTCGGCCAGATTCCACGAGTAGCCCATGACCTCGGCGGTGGCGACCTTGTGGTCACCCTCGAAGTCGGGATCGTCGTAGGAGATCATCTGATTGGTCCAGTCGAAGATCTTGCCGCGATCTTCCTGCGGGACGCCGATCAGCTCGGCGATGGCCTGCAACGGCAGCTCGCACGCGACGTCCTTGACGAAGTCGCCGGAGCCGTTCTTCTTGGCCTCGTGCACGATTCGCTCGGCGCGGTCGCGCAGCGCGTTGCGCAGCGACTCCACCGCGCGCGGGGTGAACCCCTTGGACACGATGCGGCGCAGCTTGGTGTGGCGCGGCGGATCCTGGTTCAGCAGCAGGAAGCGCTGGACCTCGATCTCCTCGCGCATGATGTCGTCGTAGAAGCGGATGACCGCGGTGTTCTCCTCGGAGGAGTACACCTCCGGAGTCTTCGAGATCTCCTTGATGTCATCCATCTTGGTGACGGCCCAGTAGCCGTCGTCCTTGAACCCGCTGCCTGCCTGGGGAACCCAGGCGACGGGGGTGGTGCGGCGGAGCGCGGCGAATTCCTCGACGGGAAGACGCTGGGCGAGCAGGTCCGGATCGGTGAAATCGAACGGGGTGGGAATGGACGGCGCGGACACGGGTACCTCCTTTGGAACACGTTCGCCGACGAGTGAACCACACCACACCCCACTTTGTGAACACCTATTAGTAAATCCTGTTCACTTGATGCGTCAGCACAGCGGCAGGGCCCGCCGCGACACTGCGGCGGGCCCTGTCTCCGAGGCGCAAAGCAGTCTCAGTAAGCCCCTTCACCCCTGGTCACGGCCCCGATCGTCTTGGCGATCAAGAGCAGATCGAGCACCATGGACCAGTTCTCGACATAGGACAGGTCCAGCCGCATCGCATCCTCCGGCGTCAGATCCGAACGGCCACTCACCTGCCACAGCCCCGTCACGCCCGGCTTCACCAGCAGCCGCCGCCGCATCACGCCGTCGTAGGAATCGACCTCGCGCTGCACCTGCGGCCGCGGCCCGACGATGCTCATCTCCCCGCGCAGCACATTGAAGAACTGCGGCAGTTCGTCGAGCGAGTACTTGCGGATCACCCGCCCCACCGGCGTCACCCGCGGATCGTCGCGCATCTTGAAGAACAGCGGATTCCCGCCGTTGCTGTCGATGAGCGCGTTGATGTGCGCGTCGGCGTCGGCGAACATGCTGCGGAACTTGATCATCCGGAACGGCTGCCCGTCCCGTCCGATTCGTTCCGATCGATAGAACACCGGCCCCCGGCTGCTCACCTTCACCGCGAGGGCGATGGCGCACAGCATGGGCGCGATGGCCGCCACTGCGAAGAATGCGAAGCAGAAGTCGAAGAGCGCCTTCCGAATCGACTTGGCGCGGTCGTATTGCGGCTTTTCCACGTGCAGCATGGGCATATCGGCCAGCAGCCGGTGGGTCAGCCGGGTGCCGGCGATGTCCACCAGCCCGGGGGCGACGATGAGCTCCACCCCCAGCGGATCCAATTCCCATGCCATGCGCCGGAAGTCGGCCGGCCCGAGATTGTCGGTGGCGGTGACCGCCACCGTATCGGCCCCGCTGCGCTGCACGGCCTCGATGACGCCGCGGTCGCTGCCCACGATGGGAATCACCTTCTCCCCCACCGCGAGACCGCGCTCGGCCAGCTCGCCCTCCTCGCGGGTGCACACCCCGATGACCTGGTACCCGCCTTCGGGATCGCGGGAGAACGCGCCGACCATGGCGCGCGCCGCGTCCGGACTGCCGACCACCAAGACGGCCGTGCGGTATTCGCCGCGGGCGCGACGCTGCGCCACCCAGCCCCGCCACACGCGCCGTTCCAGCATCAGCCCCAGCATGCCCAGCGGCAGCGCGAAGGCCAGATAGCCGCGGGCGATGTCCACCCGCAGCAGCAGCGAGACGATGGCGATGCCGCCGAACAGCTTCAGCGACGCCGCCACGATCCGCCGGTATTCCTCTGTGCCACTGCCGATTACACGAACGGATCGGGTGCCGGCGAGCGCCAGGGCGAGCGCCCAGGCCACCGCCAGCACGGCCGACACGACGGTGTAGCGCACTTCCAGCGGCAGGGTGGAGGCCAATGGCGGGTCGGCGGGTCCGCCGAAGCGGATCCATTGCGCCGAGCCGACCACGAGCACCACCACGAATAGGTCGCTGAAAAATAGCTTGCGCGCGTAATCCGCTTGCCAGCGCTCCCGATCCGACCGTGGTTCCGGTCGTGGCAGCCGATTCACGCGCACGGCGCGACCGGCTGAAACCTCGTAACTCATGAAACGAACGCACCTCCCCCACGGGAGAACTCGGTTCCGATCCCCACTGATCAGTTCCACAGAACTTGCAGATCGCCGGTCCCCAAGGGCTTTCCGGACCATGACAAAACCGATTGGGGCTGCCGACTTCTTCGGCGGCCCGCTGCCGAGTGTTACACACCCGGGGTGACGCGACGTGCCAATCTTGCGATGGGCCAGTGTATCCCGCAATTTGCGGGTTCCGTCACGACCGGTTTCGTTTTTGTTTCCCCCTATTTCCCCTATTCGCAAGTTCGCAGGTCCCGACCCCCTGGACAACCGGTCTGACCTGGACGTAAGCCTTGGGTTGCAAGCCTCGGAGGTTAGCCGATCAAACGCCCAGTTCTGCGGGGCGCAGAAATCCGCTTCCCGAACCCGGGCCGGCCTCCGCCGGAGCACGGCGAGGCACGCCAATCCTGTTGTAACGTAGGGCCCGACCGAGCCGACCTGAAGTTCAGCCGGGCGTAAAAGCCGGCGCCGGGTTCGGTGAAAGGTGGGGAATCTGCGTGCAATGCCGTCTATGTGACTCCAAGCAATTGATCAGCGTGCTCGATCTCGGGGCGACCCCGCCGTGCGAGAAATTCCTCACGGCCGCCGAACTCGATCTGCCCGAGCCGACCTACCCGCTCCACCTGCGGCTCTGCGAAAGCTGTCTGCTGCTACAGATTCCGGCCTTGATCACCCCGGCGGACACCTTTTCGGAATACGCGTATTTCTCTTCTTATTCCGACAGCTGGGTCCGGCACGCGAAACTCTTCGTGCAGGATGCTATTGCCCGTTTCGGCCTGGATTCGGACTCCCTCGTCGTCGAAGTCGCCAGCAATGACGGCTATCTCCTGCAGCACGCGGTGGCCGCGGGCATCCCGTGCGTGGGCATCGAACCCTCGGTGAACGTCGGCGCGGCGGCCCGCGACAAGGGCGTACCGACCGTCACGGCGTTCCTCGACGAAGAGGTCGCAGCACAGGTGCGCGCGGAACACGGACCGGCGAATCTGTTGGTGGCCAACAATGTCTACGCCCACATCCCGGATCTGCGGGGCTTCACCCGCGCCCTGCGCGGCCTGCTCGCCGACGACGGCTGGCTGTCCATCGAGGTGCATCACGCACTGAACCTGGTCACCCTCGGCCAGTTCGACACCATCTATCACGAGCACTTCCAGTACTACACGGCGCTGTCCGCGCAGCGTGCCCTCGCCAGTGCGGGCCTCACCCTGGTGGATGTGGAACTGCTTGGCACACATGGTGGTTCACTGCGGCTGTGGGCGCAACCGGAGGCCGTGGCCGCACCGACCGAGCGGGTCGCCGAAGTGTTGCGGATGGAGGCCGAAGCGGGCCTGCACGAGGTCGGCGGCTACCTGCAACTGCGCCCGCGCACCGAACGCGTGCGCCAGGAACTGCTGCGATTCCTGTTGGACGCCAAGGCCGCCGGCAAACGCGTGGTCGGCTACGGAGCCCCCGGCAAGGGCAACACCCTGCTCAACTACTGCGGCATCCGCGCCGACCTGCTCGAGTACACCGTCGACCGGAACCCTTACAAGCACGGCCGTTTCACCCCGGGCGCCCGGATTCCCATCCATGCCCCGGACCGCATCGACGCGGACAAACCCGACGTGGTCGTGGTGCTGCCCTGGAATCTCGAAGCCGAGATCACCGCGCAGCTCGCGCCCGTCCTGGACCGGGGCGGCGAGATCGTCTACCCCCTACCCGCACTTCATCACGCGGAAAGGCAACCGAAGTGAAGGTCGTACTCTTCTGCGGCGGCTACGGCATGCGCATGCGCAACGGCACCGAGGACATGATCCCCAAGCCCATGCAGATGGTGGGCCCGCGCCCGCTCATCTGGCACGTCATGCGCTACTACGCCCATTTCGGCCACAAGGACTTCATCCTGTGCCTGGGCTACGGCGCGGCGCACATCAAGAACTTCTTCCTCACCTATCAGGAGTCGGTGTCCAACGACTTCGTGATCCGCGACGGCAAGGTCGAACTGCTGCAATCCGATATCAGCGACTGGACCATCACCTTCGTCGACACCGGCGTGGAATCCCCGATCGGGGAACGCCTGCGCCGGGTGCGCGGGCACCTCGAGGGCGAACGGTACTTCCTGGCCAATTACGCCGATGTGCTCACCGACGCCCCGCTCGACGAGATGATCTCGCGGTTCCGCGATTCCGGGGCCGCGGCCTCGATGATGATCGTGCCGCCGCAGTCCTCCTTCCACTGCGTGGACGTGAACTCGGCCGGTGAGGTCAAGAACATCACCCCGGTCTCGCAACTGCCGATCTGGGAGAACGGCGGCTATTTCGTGCTCACCCCGGAGGTGTTCGAGCATCTGCCGGCGGGTGGCGATCTGGTGGAGGACGCCTGCGGGGCGCTCGCGGCGCAGGGCCGGCTGTACGGCTATCAGCACCACGGGTTCTGGAAGCCGGCCGACACCTTCAAGGAGCGCGCCGAACTCGACACCGGCTATCAGCAGGGCGATCGCCCGTGGATGGTGTGGGAGACAGCCGACGCATGATCCGACTCGATACCGGCGGGGTCCGCGAGCTCGCGCTGCTGGGCGCGCACTGCGACGACCTCGCCATCGGCCTGGGCGGCACGCTGCTGGCATTGTCGAATGCCGTTCCGGGACTGCGCATCCGGGCGCTGGTGCTGTCCGGCGCGGGCACCGAGCGCGCGTTCGAGGAGCAGGCCGCGCTGGCGGCCTTCTGCCCCGGAGCCGATCTCGATCTGCGCATCCTGGATGTGCCGGACGGCTACGCGCCCGCGCACTGGGAACGGGTCAAGGACGCGGTCGGGGCGCTGCGGCGCGGATCGCACGCCCAGGTGGTGTTCGCGCCGCAACGCCATGACGCGCATCAGGACCATCGGCTGCTGGCCGAGCTGACGCCGACCGAGTTCCGCGATCACCTGGTGCTGGGCTACGAGATCCTCAAGTGGGAGAACGACACCCCGCAGCCCACCGTGTTCCATCCGCTGCCCGCCGCGCTGGCCGAGGCGAAGGCCGCGCTGCTGCTGAAACACTATCCCTCGCAACGCAATCGGGACTGGTTCGACGAGCAGTCCTTCCTGGCCCTGTCCCGGCTGCGCGGAGTGCAGTGCCGCGCCCCGCACGCCGAGGCCTTCCTGCTGGACAAGGCCACCATCACTTTCGGAGGTGCGTGATCATGCATGTGCTCGTCACCGGACATCAGGGTTATCTGGGCACCGTCATGGTGCCGGTGCTGGAGGCGGCCGGTCACCGGGTGACCGGTTTGGACAGCGGCTTCTTCGCCGAATGCGTACTGGGCGAGGCGCCGCCCGCCCCGCCGGCGCTGAGCGTGGATCTGCGCGAGGTGACGGCCGAGCAGCTGGCCGGCTTCGACGCGGTGGTGCATCTGGCGGCGCTGTCGAACGATCCGCTGGGCGCGCTGGCCCCGCGGATCACCTACGACATCAATCATCACGCCTCGGTGCGGCTGGCCCGCCTCGCCAAGGAGGCGGGGGTGCGCCGATTCCTCTACGCCTCCACCTGTTCGGTGTACGGCGCGGCCGGGGACGGCCTGGTCACCGAGGACGCCCCGCTGCGGCCGCTCACCCCGTACGCGGAATCCAAGGTGCGCGTCGAGGACGATGTGGCCGCGCTCGCCGACTCCGGGTTCGTGCCGGTATTCCTGCGCAATGCCACCGCTTTCGGCTTCTCGCCGCGCCTGCGCGCCGATATCGTGCTCAACAATCTGGTCGGGTACGCGGTGCTCACCGGCGAGGTGAAGGTGCTCTCCGACGGCACCCCGTGGCGGCCGCTGGTGCACGCGCAGGACATCGCGCGCGCTTTCGCGGTCTGCCTGGACGCGCCCGCCGAGCTGATCTCCTGCCGGGCCTACAACGTCGGCACCGAGACCAACAATCTCACCGTGGCCGAGATCGCGCGCGCGGTGGTGAACGCGGTGCCGGATTCGACGCTGGTGATCACCGGGGAGAGCGGGGCCGACCCGCGTTCCTACCGGGTCGATTTCGCCCGCGCCCGAGCGGAATTGGGGTTCGAGGCCGCTTGGACCATCCCCGCCGGGGCGGCCGAGCTGTATCGCGAGTACACCGCGCGCGGCCTCACCGCCGACGGCTTCTTCCAGCGCTTCACCCGGCTGGCCCACCTGAAGTCGCTGCAGGAATCCGGGGTGCTCGACGACGAGCTGCGCCGGATCAGGATCGAGGCTTGAGGTGCCCCAGCGCGGCCAGCAGCTGCCGCCACGAACCCGCCCCCGCATCACGATCGGAGACCACGGTCACCGGTTGCGGCCAGGCGATGGCCAGGTCCGGATCGTCGTAGGCGACGCCCAGGTCCTCGGTCGCGTCGTGCGGGCGGTCGATGCGGTAGCAGACATCGGCGACCGGGCTCAGCGCCTGGAAGCCGTGCAGGAACCCGGGCGGCACGTACAGGTGCCGGAAGTCGTTGTCGTCCAGCAGGAATGCCCGCTGCTGCCCGAAGGTGGGCGAGGCGGGGCGGATATCGACGAGCACGTCGTGCACCGCGCCGTGCGCGCACCGCACCAGCTTGGCCTCGCCGCGCCCGGAGCGGCCGTGCATGCCGCGCACCACGCCCCGATAGGAGCGGGACTGCGAATCCTGCACGAACCCCGCCGACAGTCCGGGTTTGCCGAAGTGGTCGTCGAATTCGGTGGCGTCGAAGGTGCGGGTGAACAGGCCCCGGCCGTCACGGAACGGTTCCGGGGTCAGCACCAGTACGTCGGCCAGCTCGGTGGTTTCGATGCGCACGAGGTCATGGTGCCATGAGTATCGCACCGGCGCGGGGATGTCGAGGATGTGGTTCCGGATCGCTGATCCGGGTGCTGGATCTCGGGAAAATGCCTGCCGCAGACGACTTTCCGGCATCGGGACCGGTCCGTCCGGGCGGGGACGCGGCCCATCCGCTCGCCATGGACCTATGCCTGGACTGCGGGCTCGCGCAGCTGGCCGAGGACGACACCGTCACGGCCGAACCACGCGGGGTGGAACCGCAGGCGCTGCGCGATCAGGCGGCGGACGCGCTCGCGCGGGTGGCCGCGGACGGCTGGCTGTCCGGGCGCACGGTGCGGGAATTCGGTTCGCCGCACGGCGGCAGCTGGCTACCCCTGCTGGCCGCACGCGGTTTCACCGAGACCGTCGAACCGGCCGACGTGGTCATCGACTGCTTCGGCATCATGCACGAACCCGATCAACGCGCCGCCTTCGCGGCCCGGGCCGCGGCCACCGCACCCGGCGGGGTACTGCTGCTGCAGTTCCATTCCCTGCATGCCATCCTCGCCCAGGGCCAATGGAATGCGCTGCGGCACGGGCATTTCGCCTACTACTCCCTCACCGCCCTGATCCGGCTCGTCACGGCCGCCGGGATGAGCGTGGCCACGGCCTGGGAATTCGACCTCTACGGCGGCACCGTCCTGATCGCCGCCGTCCATCCGCCGATGGCCGCCGACGCCGCGGTCGAGCGCATTCTCGCCGCGGAATCGGCTGCGACGGAACCGGATTCGGTGCGCGTCCTGCAACAGGAGGCCGACCGCCAGGCGCACGCGCTGCGCACCTGGCTGGAAGCGGAGGCCGCGGCCGGACGCCGGGTGTACGCCTACGGCGCGGCCTCGCGCGCGGTCGCGCTGTTCCATCTCGCCGGCGCGCACCGCGGCCTGCTGACGGGGGTGGCCGACGCCTCCCCCGCCAAGCACGGCCGCCGCATGCCCGGCACCGACATACCCATCATCGATCCGGCGGAACTGCTTGCCGCGCAACCGGATCGGGTGCTGCTGACCCTGCCGGACCTCCTCCCGGAGGTCGAACGCAGTCTGCCGGAGCTGCAGGGGAAGTGGGTGATCGACACAGTCGTGTGAAGTACGGGATGCCGAACATCCCGGTGATAGTGGGCAAATTCTCTACCCGCGTACTCATTACGCGCCGCAGCACCTGATGAGGGAATGGGGAAATCATGAACAGTTCGACCTCGCGCGCCACCGTGCGCACCGCGGCCGTCGCCGCCGCGCTGACCTTGGGCCTGGCCCTGAGCACCAGCATGTCGGCGGCCGCGATCGACAGCAGCAATTCGATCGTGGACCGGCAGAATCGCACGGTCGAGGCCATCCAATCCGATACCAAGATAAGTTTCGTCGCGCCGCTGGACGGCAATCCGCTGACCCGGGAGTGGTTCCACGACGGCCGGGCCTCTTTCAAGATCTCGGGCGCCAAGGCCGAGGACTGGTCCGGGAAGATCACCATGGGCTACCAGGTCGGCTACCCGGCCACCCTGGACGGCAAGATCCGCTTCCAGTGGTGGAGTCCGAGCATCGGCGTGGAAGTCGGCGAAGATCCGAAAATCACCCTCGGCAGCCTGATTCCGCAGCTCGGGCTGGAGATCGCGGTGGGCTTCGGACCCGGCATCCAGACCATCGAGGCGGCCGGCGCGTCGATCTCGGGGGTGGACGGCTACATCCAGATGTCGGGCTTCCACGGCACGGTCACCGGTGTACTCGGGCAGGTCACCATCCGGCCGTGGGTCAGCATCGTCACCGGCAACGGCGACACCGTCGTCACCTACGGTCCGCTCTGGACCAATTGACCCCGGGCGAAAAGCACGGCGGTCCGGCCATTTCCGGCCGGGCCGCCGTTTCACTGTCCGGCTGCGATGCTCAGTGCAACAGTTCGGGACGGCGCAACGCGGTGGCCGTGGCGCGCACCCGCACCCGGTCCGCGGCCGCCCGCGCCAGCCGCATATCCCCCGCCAGCACCGCGCTCTTGCCGACCAGTTGCGGATACTCCGAACCCAGCCGGTGATGGAAGCGCAGCATCTCGGTCAGCTTGCTGACGGTCGAGGTGTTGCTGCACAGGTTGAAACTCGAATTGCGCCAGGCGGCAAGGATATCGGGGAGGCCGTAGAACAATCCGAAGGCGCTGACCCGGGCGAACAGATCCACGTCCATGGGGAACACCAGGTCCCCGCGGAACCCGCCGACGCGGTCGAAATCGGCGCGGCGGAAGACGGCGGCGGCGGTGGGCCCGAAGTCGGCGGGACCGCGCCGCACGATGACGCGCATGAGGGTGCGGGCATCGCGCGGGCCGAGCAGGTCCGGCAGGCCGAGATCGGTTTCCTCGACCGCGCCGGTCTCGTCGATGACCTGGAATTTCGACGAGCAGATGGCGACGCCGTTGTCGCCCATCACCTCCAGCTGTTTGGCCAGGGCGCCCGGCAGCAGGATGTCGTCGGCGCACACCACCTTCACCAGGCGGCCGGTGGCGTGCCAGACCACCTTGTTCCAGTTCTCGCCGATCGGCAGCGTCTCCTCGTTGCGGAAGACCTTGACCCGGGGATCGCCGAAGGATCTGGCGATGGCGCCGGTGTCGTCGACGCTGGCATTGTCCAGCACCACGACCTCGCAGTCGGTGTCCTGGTCCAGGATCGAGCGCATGGTGGTAGCCAGGGTGCGCCCGGAGTTGTAGGCCGGGACGCATACCGACAGTACTGTCATCATTCCCCCTGAGCTGGTACGACGGTGTCGGCGGGCCGGTCTCCTTCCCGTCCGCCCACGAGCCGGAATACCCGATCCAGGCCCGCGCGACCGGCATCGATCTGCTCAACCGCCTTCTGCTGCAGCGTATCCCGCAGTTCCGGCGCCGACTCCCACAATTCCCGAACGGCATGTGTCAGTTCGGTGTCGAGGTCGCCGGTCGCCAGCGGCACCACCCGCAATCCGGCGCCGAACATATCGGCCAATCCATTGAATTTGTCGTCGTAGTACCGGGAGGCCGTTACAGCGACGGCCGGAATGCCCTGGGAGAGCGCGAAAACCGCCAGGTGGTAGGCGCTGGTGACGAGAATGCGGCAGCGCGAGACCTGCCGGGCGCAGTCCTGCGCGGAACCGGCCCGGCTCAGCACCGGCCGCACCTTGGGCGCGTGCGCCAGCAGCGGCAGCGTGAAACGCCGGTCCTCGTCGTCGTATTCGGAGATGATGAGCGGGGCCAGATGGGTGTCGAGCGCGACGGCCTGCGCGCGCATCACCTCGCCCAGGGTGTCGCGGGCGGTGTCGCTGACCTTCGAATAGTCCGAGATGCGCAGGCACAGGCCGAGATCGGTGCCGATCTCCGGGCGGCGCAGGCGATAGGAGAATTCGACGGCGTCGTCACCGGTGACCAGGACCCGGTCGGCGGCGACGCCGAGGTCGGCCAGCAGCTTGGGGCCCTGCAGTCCCTCGCGCAGGCCGATGTAGTCCACGCCCGGCAGCACTTCGGCGCAGCGGCGCAGCAGTTCCGGATCGGTCATGGGTCCCAGGCCCTGGCCCAGCATGACGTTCGGAATGCCTTGGCGCTGTGCGGCTTCCAGCAGGTTGAGGGTGCGGTGCGCCTGGTACAGGTCGACATCGGTCATGTAGCCGCCGCCCTGGGCGATGACCAGGTCCGCCTCCGGTAGCGCGGCCGGCACCGGCGGCAGCTCCGGAATGCCGCCGCTCGCCGGGGGTTCCGGCGGGGTGGCGCCGCGCAGCGCGCGCACCTGGTCGCGCAGCTGGTTGCGTACCCCGCGCAGGTGATGCTTGGGCACCTCGGTGGCCGCGCGCCAGTGCAGGGCGGCGGGTCCGGTCACCCGGGCACTGGCCTGCTGGTCCACCCAGCCCGCCAAACCGCTTCTGCCCCAATGGCCGCCGGCGGTGGCGAACAGCGGTTCGGCGTCCGGCAGCAGCGCCCGCATGACGAGCGGCTGATCGGTGAGCATGCCGACGCGCGCCCGGGGCCAGTGTTCGCGTATTCGGTTCACGGTTATGACCATCATGGCCAGATCACCGCGATTTCGTAACCAGTACTCGCCGTTGTCGACCAGTACTCGGAATTCCCCGGCACTTTCCCCCGCGCCAGACTTCCCCACCAGTGTTGTCCTTCCGGAGCCCGGCCCTGTTGTCCGCAGCGAATCTTACGCACAGAGCGCGGCATCCACCACCGCGTCCAGGTCGATATTCCGCGAACGCGCGGCCAGGATGTCGGGAATCTGGTTCATGCTCACCGTGACCGACCGGGTGGTGGTAGCGCCGCCGTAGACGAAGGTGCCGTGCATGGTGCCGCCGTGGCCCCAGGCGTCCAGGCCGCAGGAGGTGACCCAGTGGAAAAGGCCCAGGCCGAAGTCCTCCGAGCGGCGGAAATCGCCGCTCGGGACGGTGCGCTGCATGTCGGCGAGCTGGGCGGGCGCGACCACGCGACCGGCAAGCAGGGCGGCGAAGTACCGGTCCAGGTCCGCGCCGGTGGACACCATGGCGCCGTCGGGCAGGCCCCAGCCGGGGTCGATATCGGTGACATCGATTCGCTCGCCGCCGAATTCGTGGTAGGCGCGTGGATGGGGCTGGCGTATCACATTTTCTACGGGATACAGCGGCCAGTACGTGCCGGTGAGTCCCAGTGGTACGAGAATCCTTGTGGTGACTTCAATACCGACCGGCATCCCTGTTACTTGGCGGACGAGTTCGCCCGCGATCAGATAATTCGTATTGGAATATGTCGATTTCTCGCCGGGCGTGAATTCCGAGTTCTTGGCCATGCCCAAGCCGATCAGGTCGCCGATCGGACGGGAGGCCTGCAAGCCCGCCACCGAGTTCAGATCCAGCTCGGTGAGGTAGTCGGGGATCCCGCTGGTGTGCTGCAGCAGATTCCGCACGGTGATCAGAGTGCCGTCGCCGCCGGGGGCGTGCACCACCCCGGGCAGGTAGTGCTCGATCGGGGCGTCGAGTTCGATGCGGCCCTCCCCCACCAGCTGCAGCACCACGGCGGCCACGAACGACTTGGTATTGCTGGCGATCCGGACCTGAGCGCGGTCGGGGAAGGCCGCGCCGTTGCCGAGATCGCCTACGCCGCTGTTGATCTGGATCTCGGTATCGCCGTCCAGGAGGATCAGCTGCGCGCCGGGCACATCGCTGCCGGCGACGGTGTCGTCCAGGCCGATCTGCAGGCGCTGGGCCAGCGCCGAAGGCTGGGCGGTGGTGGCGGGAATGGAACCGGTCAGCACCGCGGCGGTGGCGGTGGCGAGGATCCCCAGGGTGAGGGCATGGCGACGCACCTGGGGCCATACGCGGCGTACCCGGTTCCGGTTCGACGGCTCCGGAACGGTTCAGGTCGGGAACAGCGGGCTGGACCACTTGCCGCACAGCCATTTACCGTCCACGTAGTCCATCGACATGGTGATGTTCTGCTGCTCGGTGGTGTCGGCCTTGCCCTTGGTCGAGTTGACCACGGTGATGTCGGCGGTCAGTTCGTAGTGGGTGGTGTTCCCCGAGGTGATGACGCATTTCGCGTCGGTGCCGCGGCTGTGCTCGGAATCGGCTTCCAGCAGTAGCCGGATGGCGGGCAGCAGCTGCTGCGATTGGGTCTTCCAGGTGCCGGTGGCCCCGGCCACGACCTTGGTCTGCCAGCCGTCGCCGTCGTTGTAGTCGTAGGTGGTCATGAGCAGGCCGTAATCGCAAGCCGCCTTGATGGCGGCGTCGCGGGACGGGTCGGTGGCGCTCAAGCCGGGTGCGCCGCCGGTGAAGGTGAAACGCAGTGCGCCGGAGCCGAATCCGACGCCGATGCCGCCCGCCAGCACGGCAGCGACGATCAGCCCGGCCAGGACGAGGCGTTTGCGTCCGCGACGGGTCGGCGGCGTCTCGGGCTGGGTGGGGTAACCGAGCTGGGTCGCGATACCGGCCTGGGTGGTCGGTCCGGGTTGCGGCAAATGGCCCGGCCCGGTGGTGGTTACCGGGGTGCGCCGCGGTCCGGTGGTCACGGGGGCCGGTGCGTCTTGCGGTCGGGTGGTGGCACCGGAGCCGTACACCGGCAGCGGGGCGAACGCCGGGCGCGGACCGAGGTCCTGCCACGGCGATCCGGTGTGGACCGGAGTGCCCAGCGCCTGTTCCGCGGCCGCCGCGAGTTCACCGCAGCTGCCGTACCGGTCGCCCGGTTGCTTGGCGAGCGCCCGCGCGATCACCTGGTCGAAAGCCGTTGGCACACCGGGCCGCCGCACGCTGGGGTGCGGAATCTCACCGTGCAGATGCCCGGCGACCAGCTGCGCGGTGGTCTGGCCGGGGAAGGGCAGTTCGCCGGTGAGCATGTGGAAGAGCGTGCAGCCCAGCGCGTACACGTCGGCGCGCTGATCGAGGTCCGCGCGCAATTCGAACTGTTCGGGCGAGGCGTACTGGAAGCTCGCGTACATCTCCCCGGTCCGGGTGAGCGCGCCGGTCTGATCGAGGGCCTTGGCGATGCCGAAGTCCGCCAGGAACACGCGCTGCTCCGGGCCCCAGGCCAGCAGGATATTGGCGGGCTTCACATCCCGGTGCAGGACGCCCGCGCGGTGCGCGTGATCCAGGGCCCTGGCGGTCTCGCCGAGAATCCGCACCGCGTGCTCCGGCCGCAGCGGTCCCTGGGCCAGCACCTCGGCCACATCGGTACCCTCGATGTACTGCATGGCCATCCACAGGCGGTGGTCGTCGTTGCCGCGCGCGTACACCGCCACGATATTCGGATGTGACAGCCGGGCCGCGGTATCGGCCTCGCGCAGGAACCGCGCGCGCACCTCCGGATCGTCGGATTTGCCCGGGGCCAGCAGTTTCAGGGCGACCGGGCGCGGCAGATCGCGGTCGCGGGCCAGATACACCTCGCCCATGCCGCCGACCCCGAGCAGCCGTTCCACGAGATAGCCCGCGAATACCTGCCCGCGCTCGAGTGTCCGCCCCAAGACCGCTCTTCCTCCGATAACGTCCCGTTCCCGCTCACCGTAACCCACTATTCGGCAAAGCCGTACGGCCGGTTGTTAGCCCGGCGATAACCCGCCCAGCTGCGCGGATTGGCATACACTTGCGCTGCAAGGGCGTTCGGGTTTGCGATCGCGGCTCGAGCGTGGCTGACCGACCCGGGGGTGAGGGTGTTGGCACGACCGGTTCGGGTGTATATGACCGGGTCAGAGTGGTTCGGAGCGGCTCCCGGGGGGCTGAACAGATACTTTACGGACCTGTCCGCCGCGCTGGCGGCGAGCGGGGAAATCGACGTCACGGCAAAGGCTTTCGGAGATGCGCCGGCGGGCGGCGGCAGCTGGGGGCCGACGGGCGGTTCCACGCTGACGCGGGCGCGCACGGCATTCCTGGATCGCGAGGCGCTGCGGCCGGGGACGGTGCTGGACCGGCATTTCTGCCTGTACGGTCCCGCGCCGCTGGGACGACATCCCTTGGTGGTGCATTTTCACGGGCCGTGGGCGGCCGAGAGCCGGATGGCGGGCGAGAGCGCCTGGCCGGTGCGCGCGAAGTACCTGGTGGAGCGGCTGCGGTATCTGCGGGCGGATCGATTCATCGTGCTGTCCCAGCATTTTCGGCGATTGCTCGTCGAGGACTACCGGGTGCCGGAGCGGAAGGTGCGGGTGATCGCGCCGGGCGTGGACCTGGAGCGTTTCCCCTCCCCCGAAC
The DNA here is from genome assembly GCF_001613325.1 of Nocardia yamanashiensis NBRC 100130. Classification (GTDB taxonomy): domain Bacteria; phylum Actinomycetota; class Actinomycetes; order Mycobacteriales; family Mycobacteriaceae; genus Nocardia; species Nocardia yamanashiensis. The sequence continues at coordinate 205,469 of NZ_BDCD01000007.1, forward strand.
CCGCCACCGAGAACGGCGTGGTGCTGTGCGTGCGGCGGCTGGAGAAGCGGATGGGCATCGATGTGCTCATTCGCGCGTGGGCGGCGGTGCGGGCCGAGCATCCGCATGCCCGGCTGGTCATCGTCGGAACCGGCACGGCCGAACCGGAATTGCGGGCGCTGGCGCGGCGGGACGACTCCGTCCTCTTCACCGGCGCGGTCAGTGACGAACAGCTCACCGAACTCTATGTGCGGTCGGAACTGACCGTGGTGCCGTCGCTGGCGCTGGAAGGATTCGGGCTCATCGCGCTGGAATCGCTGGCGGCCGGGCGGGCGCCGATCGTCTCCGACTGCGGTGGATTGCCGGATTCCGTGCGGGAATTGGACGCCTCGCTCATCGTGCCGCCCGGTAATGCCGAGGCCCTCGCGGCGCGCATCAATGCCGGGCTGGCCGGGGTGCGGCCCGACGCGAAACAGTGCCGCGCGCAGGCCGAAACCTTCTCGTGGGCGGTCGCGGCCCGGCGGCATCACGAGGTGTACGCCGAGCTGGCCGGCGGAGGGCGCGCATGAAAGCGATCTTCCTGGCGCATACGGCGGCTCCGTCCGGAGCGGAACTGGCCACCCTGCGCCTGGTTTCGGCCATGCCCGCCGCAAGCACGGCGGTGGTGTACACCGAGGACGGGCCGATGCTGCGGCGCATGGCCGCGCGCGGTATCGAAACCCGCACGGTCACCGGCGATTTCGACTCCCGCGCGCTGACCATCGACAAAGCCGGGGTACGCAGCCTGCTCACCGGATGCGTGAACCTGGTGCGACTCGGCTGGCGGCTGGGCGAGACCGTCCGGGAACTCGACGGCACCGTGGTGGTGGCGGGCAGTTCCAAAGCGCTGCTCATGGGCGCGGTCGCGGCGCGCCGGGCCCGCGTCCCGCTGATCTGGCATGTGCACGACCGCATCTCGGCCGACTACTTCGGCCGCTGGCTGGCCCTGGCACTGCGCCTGCTGGGCTGGATCGTGGCCCACGGCTATATCGCCAACAGCCGCGGCACCCTGGCATCGCTGAGCACGCGGGGACGGCGGACGCTGGTGGCCTACCCGGGCGTCGAGTTCGACAACCAGCCGCAATTCCGGTGCGGCAATGCCATCCCGGGACTGGTGGACAACTCCGAAACGGCAAGCGCCGACGAAACCGACCGCAACACAACCGATCACGACACGTTCTCGCTGATCAGCTATCCGCAGCGACCCGCGGCGGAGACCATCGTCGTGGTGGTCGGGCGGCTCGCACCGTGGAAGGGGCAGGATCTGTTCCTGCGCGCGCTGGCCGATGTCGAGATCCAGCCCTCGAGCGTCTATCTGGTCGGCGGCACCTTCTTCGACGAGGAGCCCTACCACGCCGAGCTCGAGATGCACGCCACCGCATTGAATCTCCCCGTCGTGTTCACCGGCCACGTGGACGACCCGGAGTCGTACCTGCGCTACGCCGACATTCTCGTGCACTGCTCGGTGCTTCCTGAGCCGTTCGGCCAGGTGGTGGTGGAAGGCATGGCCGCCGGTTGCGCGGTGATCGCGACCCGGCCCGGCGGTCCGGAGGAGATCGTCGAACCCGGCGTGAACGGCCTCCTGGTGGACGCGGGCGATCGCGCGCAATTGACGCGCGCCCTCGACCGGTTGATCGCGGACCAGGAACTGCGCGCCAAACTCGCCGACGCCGCCCGAATCCGGGCCCGTAACTTCGACGTCGCGGTATCCGCCCGCGCCGTCACCGCCTTCCTGACCGGTCTGCCCGGAAGACGCTGACGCCGTGGACGATCCGACCGAGCGTCTACCGCGCTACGACCCACCCACCACACCCCTGCGCACCCTCGACCGCCTGCGCCGCCGCCGCACCATGCGCCACGGCCTCGCCGACCCGGACGCCGACGCATTCGAATCCGACCGGTCCGCCCGCAAACCCACCCCGCCCCGCGCCGACCCGGACCCCCACCCCAACGCCTTCGACGGCCACAACGCCGCCTACTTCGCCGCACCGAATACCAGTCCCATGGGCTTCCCCGTCGCCAACACCCTCCCGCGCCCCGCCGCACCCGCCCCGCTGCGCGACGCCACCGGCGCATACGCACCGTCGGACGAAAGCCCGGACCCGCGACGCGGTCAGCACGGCGGGTACCGGCCCGCCCCGCAAGGCCGGACCGCCGCAGCCGATCCCGACGGCGATTATGCGCTGCCCACCGAAACTCCCGGCGCCGCATACGAGCCGAACCGCGGGTACGCGGTTCCTCCCGGCAGCCCGGGATATGCACCCGGTCCGCACGGTGTGCGCCCGTCCGTCTCCGGACAACGCGAGACGCGGCCCGGGACCCACGGTGCGCAGCGGGATGCCGCCTGGGCTGCCGGGTCGGGCGGTGACAGCGGTGGCGATCACTCGTTCGTTCCGGAGACTCTCGATCCGTACGGCGCGTGGTCACCGGCGGCGGGACTTTCCGGCGGGCAGCGGGATTCGGTGGGTGCGCGCGGTGGGGCAGCGGAGGATTCCGGGCCGCAGCCGGGTGTGGCGGAGGCCGGTGGTGGGGAGGCGGAGCGGGTTGCGCGGGGGCGGGGGCGGCATCGGAAGCAGGCCGGGCATGGGATGGGTGGGGTCGGGGGGATTCTGCGGGATATCGCGTTGGTGACGTTCGGGAAGTATGGGCAGTACGTCATTACGTTGGTGACGGTGCCGTTGCTGGCTCGGACGTTGGGGCCGCACGGGACCGGGTTGCTGGCGATCGGGATGTCGTCGTATTTCATCGGGTCGTTGCTGGTGGATTTGGGGATCACGCAGTTTCTCGCGGCGCGGGTGCACGAGTCGGAACTCGGCCGGGCGGAGATCAATCGGCTGCGCGGGAGTTATCTGGCTATTCGGCTCGGGACGCTCGCGGTGATCGGGGCGACGCTGCTGGGGAGTTTGGCGGCGGGGGCGGCGCCGCCGTTGCATATGGTGCTGCTCGGGTTGTTCGCGGGCGGGTTCTGGTCGGTGTCGGAGGATTGGCTGCTGATCGGGCAGGGGCGGTTCGGGTCGTCGACCGGGTATCAGGGGGTCGGGCGGATCGTTTATCTGGTGCTGCTCATAGTGCTGCTGCCGCACTATCCGACGGCCACGACGGCCGTACTGTGCCTGCTGATTTCGTCGGTGCCCACGGTCGGGCTGACCTGGTGGGATTCGGTGCGCAATTACGGGCCGCCGGCCAAGCCGTACGGGGTGCGGGCCATGATGCGCATGGCGGCACCGGTTTTCACCTCGCGCATGCTGGTCACCGGGTACGGGCAGGGGTCGGCCGCGGTGTACAGCGCGGTGCTGGACGCGGCGTCGCTGGGCTTGTACTCGGCGGGCGATCGGCTGGTGCGCGCCATCCAATCGAGTTTAGATCCCATCGGTTTCGCACTGCTGCCGCGCATGGCCCGGCGCAGCACCCATGATCGCTTCTGGCGCAATTCGATTCAGGCGCTCGTCGCGGTGGTCACGGTGGCGACCGTCGCCACGGTGAGCGTCTGGGTGCTCGCGCCGACCCTCATCCACCTCATCTACAGCCACGACTTCGACGGCGCGATCGGGCTGCTGCGCCTGGAAGTGCTCATCCTGCCCGCCACCACGATCACCTCGTATGTGACCACCGCGATCCTGCCGGTCAAGAGCGACACCATGGGCGTGCTCATCGGCGCGATCATCGGCACCTGCATCGCGGGAATCGCGCTGGCCTACGCGGTGCGCACGCAATCGGTCTGGACGCTGGTGTACGGCACCGTTTCCGCGGAAATCGGTGTCGCGCTGTGGTACATCATCCGGGTGCGGTGGCTCATCGTGCGGGAACGATCGGTACGCAGTGGGGCGTCCGGATCCGATCCCGCCACCGTACTCATGGGCAAGGGAGACCCGGCATGAGAATCCTGTTCGTCGGCGACGACTGGGTGGGCAGTAACGCGCGCTCGCTCGCCGACGGCTTCCGGCAGGCGGGCCACGAGGTGGTGGTGGTCGACACCACCGCGGTCACGCTGCCGGCGCGACTGTCGCCACCGTGGGTGTACTCGAAGTTCGCGCACCGGCGCGCGCCCTGGGATGTGACCGCCCTGCACGACGAGATCGAAAGCGCCGCCGCGGCTTTCACCCCGGACGTACTGTTCGCCTTCAAGTCCGTGCATCTGGACCAGCGGCGGCTGCTGACCACACCGGCCGGTCTGCGCGTGCACTACAGCCCGGACGACGTGTCGAATCCGTACAACACCTCCCCGGACTATCTCGCGCACGAAGCGGCGTGGGACCTCATCGTCACCACCAAATGGCACAACGTCCCCGAACTCACCGCCCGCGGCGCACAACACGTGAAATTCGTTCGCAGCGCATACGATCCGGCCTGGCACCACCTCACCGCCCGGCGCGGCGCCCGGCGTTTCCTGCTCGGTTTCATCGGCGCGGTCCGCCCAGACCGCCGCGACCTGCTCATCGCCCTGGCCCGGGAATACCGGGGCGACATGCTCTTACGCGGCCCCGGCTGGCGGCGCGTGCGCCCGCTCTGGCAGACCGGAGCCGAGATCGGCGGCGCGGTCTACGGCGAGCACTTCTCCGCCGCGATCGCCGCCACCACCGCCAACCTGGTGCTGCTGAACTCCGACAATCGCGACACCCATACCTGCCGCACCTTCGAAGTGCCCGCCGCCGGTGGCCTTTTCGTGGGCGAACGCACCGACGAGCACGCCGAGCTGCTGCAGGACGGATCCGAATGCTTCCTGTTCTCCGGCCCCGCCGAACTGCGCGAGATCATCGACCGCTGCCGCCGCCACCCGGATCAGGTGGCCAAGGTCGCCGAGGCCGGATACCACCGCATCACCGGCGGCGGCCACGCCTATGTGGACCGGGCCCGCGAGATCGTCGACGCCCTGGAATGACCGGCGACACTCGCGGTGCGCGACGCGGCCGCCGATCGGGTAACGACCGGGCGCCGCGCGCGGACATAGGGGTGAGGGAGGACGCGTGATGGCCCCTGCGCAAACCGAAGTGGTGCTCGTCGCCGCCGCGCTGGCGACGATCGTGGTCTCGGCGATGTATCTGCCCGGCGTGGCCCGGGTGTTCCTGATCGCGCAGACCGCGCACTGGTCGCTGTCCTATGTGGCCCGGCCGGTGGCGCTGCTGTGGGTGAAACCCGAACCGCACTACGGGGACAATGTGCCGGATCCGCGGCTGTACCAGTACGGATACGACGAGGGCATCGCCATGGTCCTGAAGCCGGTGGTGTTCGGGCTGTGGGTGTACGCGGGACTGGTGCTGGCGTACACGGTGTGGACCCGCGCCCGAGCGGTGCGACCGGCCGGTACCGAAAACCCGCCGCGCGTACCGTATTTCGCGACCGACCCGACCTTCATCACCACCCTGATCGCGCTCTACGGCCTCGGCACCCTGGGCCGCCTGGCCGCCGTCGCGACCGGCAGCGTCGGCAAGGCCGGTGAACTCGAGAGCCCCAATCCGGTGATCAACCTGATCACCATTCTGGCCACCCTCGGCGCGGTCGGCCTGATCGTGTTCTACCGCAACGACAACGGCCGCACCACCGCCCTGGTGCTGGGCGCGCTCACCTGCGGCGAACTGCTGTGGACGGCCACGGTGCAATCCAAGACCCCGGTGATGGGCGCGGCGCTGGCCATCGCGGTGCGCTTCGCCATGATCGGCTGGACCCGGACCAAGGTGATCGGGGTGTTCGCCATCACCGGCCTGGCCATCGGCGGCTTCGGCTGGCTGCAATCGCTCAAGACCGACGCCGCCGCCAAAGCCGAAGCCGCACAGGTGGATGCGCAGTACCCGACCGTGGTGCAGCCGTTCCTGAGCCTGCTGCGCCGCTTCGATCTGCTGGAAGCCGCCACCGACGCCTGGTTCGCCGGACCGAACTCCTGGCTGACGCCGGGCGAGGTGGCGACGCACGCCGTGCAGAGTCTCATCCCGACCCAGCTGCTCGGGGCCGAGAAGTTCCGCTCCGGCGCGGCCTGGGCCGAACAGGTGCGCGGCGGTTCGGTCGACATGTCCACGGTGTCGGTGTCGCTCGCCGAGGGCAATATCAACGAAGGCTATGTGCTGGGCGGCTATTTCGGCGTGGCGCTCGGGGTGAGCATCACCTTCGCGCTGCTGCTGGTGTGGATCCACTCGCTCTACGCACGGTCGTTCCCGCTGCCGGTGTTCGGCCTGGCCCTGATCGAAGTGCCGGTGCTGTTCGAGCGCGGCGTGCTGGGCACCGTCGAAACGCTCGGCAAATACCTCCAGGCCGCCGTGCTGGCCTGGTTGACCTATCTCATTGTCGGGGAATACCGCAGACGGGTGGACCAGCTGGCGCGGGCGCCGATCCGCCCCGGCGTCGCATCGGGTCCATCCGGGAAAAAGAGGACAGCGCAATGGGTTTGATCGACTACTGGCGGCTGCTGCGGCGACGCTGGCTGATCCTGGTCGCCACGGTGGCGGTGTGCGCCGCCGCGGCGGCCGGATACGCGAGCACGCTGCCGACCACCTATACGGCATCGAGTTCGGTGTACGTCTCCATGGCCACCGGCACCTCGGTCAACGACTCCTATCAGGGCGGGCTCGCCGCCCAGCAGCGGGTGCGGTCGTATGTGGACCTGGTCACCAGCGTCACGGTCGCCACCTATGTGAAGAACCAACTGGCGCTGAACGTCTCGGTGGACGATCTGCGCAGCCGGATCACCGCGGTGTCGCCGCCGGCCACCACCATCATCGTGGTGTCGGTGACCGATGCCACCCCGGCGGGCGCGCGCACCCTCACCGACGAAGTGGTGTCGCAGTTCCGGGCGCTGGTGTCGCGGCTCGAGGTCATCCAATCCGATGCCGCGCCCGCCGCCCGGGCCGAGGTGATCGACAAGGCGCAGACGCCGACCTCGCCGACCTCGCCGCAGAAGAAGCGGTACTACCTGCTGGGTGTGCTGGCCGGGCTGGTGCTGGGGCTCGGGGCGGCGCTGGTGCGGGACAAGCTCGACAAACGGCTGCGCACCTCGATGGATGTGGAAGCCATTGTGCCGGTGCCGATCCTGGGCATCGTCGACGAGGGCCGGCCCGGGGCGGCGGGGGAACTGCGCCGGCTGCGCACCCGGCTCACCGAGGATCCGGATCGCACCGTCGTACTGTTCACATCGCTCGGCGCCCGGTCCGAACCGGATGTGGCGATCGGACTGGCGCGCACCTTCGCCGATACCGGCGCGCGCGTGCTGCTGGTGGACGCCGACACCAGCGGGCAGGGCTCCAGCAGCGCCGTCCCGGCCCGCACCGGACTCGCGGAACTGCTGCGCACCAACGCTTCCCCGTTCGACGCGGTGGCGAGCTGGCCGGAGGCGGGCATCAGCGTCATGCCGCTGGGCGGGCAGGATTTCCGCACGCCGGACATGCTCGGTTCGGAGCGCTTCACCGAGATCATGGCCAAGCTGCGCGGTGAATTCGACTACCTCATCGTGGAAGCCGCGCCGGTGACAGCGGCGGCCGACGCCATCACCCTGGCGCGGTCCTGCGACGCCACCGTCGGGGTGATCGAACTCGGCAGCACCTCCGATCAGGTGCGCGGGGCGCTGGCCACCTTCGGGCTGGACAACGAGCGGCTGATCGGCGCGGTGGTGTTCTCCCGGCCACCGGGCGGGCTGCGCGAACTCGTGCACAAGCCACTCGATCTGGTGAAGCGGTGAATGGAGCGTCCGGGGGGAACGACGCGGAACGCCTGCGACGGCGGCGGCTGCTCGCGACCGGATTGGGGGCGGCCGCGGTGCTGCCGCTCGCGGCGGCGTGCGGATCCGGGGATTCCGCGGGTACGGAATTCCGGTCGCCGCATGTGAGCGATCAGCCGTCGGCGCGGAACGTGAAGGACTTCGGGGCCGTCGGCGACGGGCACACCGACGACACGGCCGCGTTCGCCGCCGCCGTGGCGGTGGGCGACAAGCCGCTGGTGCTGTACATTCCGGCCGGGCAGTATCTGCTGAAATCCTTTCCAGCGCTGCCGGATTACGCGTCCGTGCTCGGCGACGGCGGGGATGTCACCACCCTGTACTACGAGGGCGACGGGACGCTCGTCGAGTTGAAGCGCAAACAGCGGGTCCGGTTCTCGCGGCTGGGTTTCTATCTCACCGGGTCCAAGTCGACGGCGGTACGGCTGTCGGAGTGCTTCCGCTGCACCTTCGACTCGGTGGTGCTGCGCGGCAATCACATCAGCGAGAACTCGCCCAAGTTCGCCGGGCAGCGCGGGCTGGTGCTGGATCAGAACACCGGCGGCACCGCCGTGATCAACTGCGATATCAACAACTTCGGGTACGGGATCGTCACCTCGTGCATCCAGAACTATGTGACGTCCTCGAAGCTGACCAACAATCTGGTCGGGGTGCTGGGCACCGGCGGCGACCACAATGCCGGATTGGCGTTCACCAACGTCGAATTCGTCTCCGACTCCGATCCGCGCACCACCGAGAAACACATCATGATCGACGGGGCGGCCAATGACTGGTGGCTGACCAATGTGTGGTTCGAAGGGGCAGACACCGCGCTGTCCATCGGTTCGCCCAGCGGCGGGCCCGCGCAGTTCGGCATGGTCAATTGCAAGGTGGCGGCGCGCAAGGTGTGCCTGGACCTGATCTATTGCCGGCAGCCGTATCTGGCCAATGTGCAGTTCGATCCGGATCTGAACGCGCCGCCGATCGAGGTGCGCATCGACGAGAAGGGCGTGCCGGAGGGCACGGCCGTCAATCTCATCTCCGGCAACTACGACGATGTGGACCCGCGGGCGTTCCCGGAGGGCTGGCATGTGATCGGGCGCGGGCGGGTGCACGGGGCCCGCTTCTCCGGCACCATGGTGGCGCAGGCGGGGCGGATCGACAGCGACATCGTGCAGGCGCAGGACCGTGACGGCGGCGTGCTGTCGGCCGTATTGTCCAGCGGCGCTTATCTATCCGATCGCAGCGAGGGGGGCATCGTGCTACGGGATCAGGCCGGAACGTATTGGCGGCTGTCGGTGGGCACCGACGGCGCGGTGAAGACCTCGTCGCTGGGCAAGCAGCGGCCCACCGCGTGAGCGCCGGGCTCACGGGCGTGCGGCTGGGCCCGGTGCGGTTGCCCGGCGGCACCCTGGTGCTGCGCGCGCCGCGGTTCGCCGATTACGCGCAATGGCGGCGGCTGCGGTTGCGCGACCGGGCGCTGATCGAACCGTTCTGGCACAGTTCGCCCCTGGATTGGCAGCGGCGGCACTCGGAGAGACGCTGGGTGCGCGAATGCCTGGAGGCCGCGACCTATGCCCGGGCCGGGCGGCGGCTGACCACGGTCATCGAGATCGACGGGCGGTTCGCCGGGCAGGTGGAGATCGGGAATATCGATCCGGTGGCGCGGCAGGGGGAAATGGGGATCTGGATCGATGCCGAACTGGCGCGGCACGGGTTCGGCGGGCTGGCGGCGGCCCTGATCCTGGACTTCGGGTTCGAGGTGCTCGGGCTGGAACGGGTGATCGCGCCGATCTCGCCGGAGAACACGGCGGCGGCACACGGGGCGGCGCAGGTCGGGTACCTGCGGGAGGCCCGGATGGCCCTGCATTTCGATGTCGGGGGAAAACGCTCCGATCATGATCTGTGGGCGCTGACAAGGGCCGACATCCCGCCGAAAGGGTTCACCGACACCTGGATCGAGCGGGTGCTGACGCGGCGCAGCGGGACCGTGCCGGTGGTGTTGCCGGCCGCGGAGCGGGTGCCGGGGGTGCTGACGGTGGCGGTGGTTTCGACGCGGTACCGGCTGGCGCAGGCGTGGCGGGTGGCCGAGCGGCTGCTGCCCGCCCGGCCGTTGACGCTCGCCCTGCCCGGCCATCCGGCGGTGGTGCTGCGCAGCCCGCGCCTGGGCGATGCCGTGCGCGCCGGGCGGACGCGACGTAGTCTCGAGAGCGGGTGCCGATGGCGTGAATTCGTCAGCGGGACAACGGGTATGCGCAACCCGCGCGGACTGCTGCTGATCGTCGAGGTGGACGGGCGGCCCGCCGGGCGGGCCCGGCTGTTCGATATCGATCTGTTCGACCGCAATGCCCGGATCCATCTCCGTCTCGATCCCGCCCACGCCGACGACAAGGTCCGCCTGGCGGCAACCCGGGCACTGCTGGACCATGCGTTCGGCGCTGCCGGACTGTACCGGGTGACCACGGAGATCGAATCCGGGGACACCGCAACGGCCGCGGTCGCCGCGCGAGCGGGACTGCGCAAGGAGGGTGTCATGCGCGGATTCATCGGACCGGACGGGCGGCGCGCCGACCACGAACTGTGGGCCGTCACGGCGGGCGGAGCCGGTGATGCGTGAATTCGGGCGCAGCAATGCGATTCAGGAGCGACTGCACCAGCTCGTACCGGGCGGGGCGCACACCTACGCGCGCGGCGCCGACCAATATCCCGACGGGATGGCGCCGGTCCTGGTGCGCGGGGCGGGCGCGCGGGTGTGGGATGCCGACGGGAACTCCTATGTCGAATACGGCATGGGATTGCGCTCGGTGACGCTCGGGCACGGGTACGCGCCGGTGGTCGCGGCCGTCGCGGCGACCATCGCCGACGGGGTGAACTTCTCGCGGCCCACCGAACTGGAAATGCTTGCGGCCGAGGACTTCCTGAGCGTGGTGCCGGGCGCGGACATGGTGAAGTTCGCCAAGAACGGCTCCGATACCACCACCGCGGCGGTGAAACTGGCGCGGGCGGTGACCGGGCGGGAGACCGTGGCGGTGTGCGATCAGCCGTTCTTCTCCACCGACGACTGGTTCATCGGGACCACCGAGATGGATGCGGGGATACCGGGCGTCGGGACGGTGAAGTTCCGGTACAACTCCCTGGAATCGGTTGCCGCGGTGCTGGAGTCGGGGGCCGTGGCGTGCGTGATCCTCGAACAGGCGACCGCGATGGCCGAACCCGCGCCCGGATTTCTGGAAGGCGTTCGGGCACTGTGCGATCGGCACGGCACGCTGCTCGTTTTCGACGAGATGATCACGGGCTTCCGGTGGGCGCTGGGCGGGGGGCAATCGATCTACGGCGTGATCCCGGACCTGTCCTGCTGGGGTAAGGCCATGGGCAATGGTTTTCCCATCTCGGCATTGGCGGGCAAACGCGAGTTCATGGAACTCGGCGGCCTGCGCACCGACGCCGACCGGGTGTTCCTGCTCTCCACCACCCACGGCCCGGAAACCGGTGCGCTGGCGGCCTTCCGGGCCGTCGTCGAGGCCTACCGCACCACCGACCCCGTCGCCCGCATGGAAGCCGCCGGCAACCGGCTGGCCGACGGGGTCGCCGCCATCACCGCCGAGCTCGGCCTCAGCGAGCACCTGCAGGTGATCGGCCGCCCCTCCTGCCTCGTCTACGCCACTCGCGACGCCGCGGGTCGGCCGTCCCAGCCCTTCCGCACGCTCTTCCTCCAGGAACTCCTCGAACGCGGCGTCCTCGGCCAATCCTTCGTCACCTCCGCCGCGCACACCGACGCCGATATCGATCACACCCTCGACGCCGTCCGCGACGCCGCCGCCGTGTATCGCAAAGCCCTGGACCAGGGTTCGGTCGACGGCCTGCTCAACGGCCGCCCCGTCGCCCCCGCCCTGCGCCGCCACGCCGCCCCGCGGCGGGCCTGACCACCCGAACGACAGGACGGCCATGACGGCACCGCGCATCGCCATCGTGCACGAACGACTCACCGAATACGGCGGCTCCGAAGCCGTGGTGGCGGAGTTCATGAAGACCTGGCCGGACGCCCCGGTCTTCGCACCGATCGCCGAACCGCAGTGCACGCGAACACTTCTCGCGGCGGCCGAGCGACACACGGACGCCACCGGCGATGCCCGATTCCCGGCGGTGGGGCGCGTGCACGACACCTGGCTGTCGCGGGTACACGTCGGGGCCGCGCGCCGGGCACATGCGCCGCTGTTGCCGTTCGTGCCGCGGGTGCTGCGCGGATTGCCGCTGGAGGACGGTTACGACGCGGTGGTGGTCAGTCATCACGCGTTCGCGACGCAGGCGGCGCTGGCCACGTCCGCACCCGTCATCGCGTATGTGCACAGTCCGGCGCGATGGGCGTGGGACAAGGGGTTTCGGCGGCAGGAAGGCGGTGGGCGGGCGGGGCAGGCGGCGCTCACGGCGCTGGGTGCGCTGGCGCGGCGGAGTGAGCTGCGGGCGGCGCCGCGGTTGACCCATGTGGTCGCCAACTCGCAGGCCGTCGCGACGCGGGTGCGGGAGTGGTGGGGATTGCCCGCTTCGGTGGTGAATCCGCCGGTGCGGGTGGAGCGGTTCGCGCCCGATCCCGCGGTGGTGCGCGAGGATTTCTTTCTGGTCGCGGGGCGGCTGGTGCCATACAAGCGGCCCGATCTGGCCATCCGGGCGGCGCGGCGGGCCGGGGTGCGGCTGATCGTGCTGGGCGACGGGCGGTTTCGGCGGCAGCTCGAGGCGATCGCCGGCCCGGAGACGACGTTTCTCGGGTCGGCTTCCGACGAGGTGCTCCTGGATATGTATCGCCGGTGCCGGGCCCTGCTCATGCCGGGCGTGGAGGACTTCGGCATCGTGCCCGTGGAGGCCATGGCGTGCGGGACTCCGGTGCTGGCGGTGGGTGCGGGCGGGGCCCTGGATTCGGTGCTGCCGGGGGTGTCGGGGGCACACGTCGAATACGGCTCCGACGAGCACGTGATCGCCGGATTCGCGGCGGCGCTGCGCGATTTCGATCCGGGCCGGTACGACGCGGCGGCGATCCGCGCGCACGCCTCGACGTTCGCGCCGGAGGCTTTCCGCAAACGGATTGCGGACATTGTGTCGCAAAACATCCGCTGACCGACTATTCATGGAATCCGAAGGGATTCATGGACGGCGGAACGGATGGGGCAGTGGGTGGATCCGGCAGCGTCTCCGGCGCACTGGTGACCGGCGGCGGGGGTGATATCGGGCGCGCGGTGGCGCGGCGGCTGGTGGCCGCGGGGCGGGCGGTCACGCTCGCGGATATCGATCTGGCCGCCGCCGAACAGGCCGCCGACCAGCTCGGGGCGCACGCCACCGCGGTGCGATTGGATCTGACCGACCCGAACAGCATTGCGGCCGTGGCCGATACGGTGCGGGACTCGGTCTCCGCCGTGGTGCAGTGCGCGGGCACCGCCATCGTCGAACCGTTCGTGGACAGCAGTCCCGGGCACTGGGATCTCATGCACCAGGTGAACCTGCGCGGACCCATGCTGCTCACCCAGCGGCTGCTGCCCGCCCTGCAGCAAAGCGACTGTGCGCGGCTGGTTTTCGTATCCTCGGACGGAGCGCGCGCCGGCGCCGCCGGTGAAGCCGCCTACGCCGCCTCCAAATCCGGTCTCTTCGGCTTCGCCAAATCCCTGGCCCGCGAGGTCGCCCGGCACGAACTGACCGTCAATGTGGTCTGCCCGGGACCCATCGCCGGGCAACTGGTCGACCGCACCATGCGCGACCACCCGGGCGCCCTGGCCGCCCTCGAAAAGGCCATCCCGCTCAAACGTCTGGGCCAGCCGGACGAAGTCGCCGCCCTCATCGCATGGCTGGCGAGCCCGGAAGCCAGCTACGTCACCGGCCAGCTGATCAGTGTCAGCGGCGGCATCACCATGCACTGAGGAGACGCCACAATGCCCACCCATCCCATCGTCGACGCCCACATGCACCTGTGGGATACCGGCGCGCACCCCTGGTATCCGCGCCTGCCCGAATTCGCCGCCGCCCTGGGCGAACCCGGGCTGGCGGGGAACTTCCTGCCCGCGGACTACGACAAGGCGACGGCCGGGGTGACCGTCAGCGGGCTGGTGCACGTCTCGGCGACCACGGCCCGGCACGCCTATCTCGCCGAGACCGCGTGGGTGGACGGCCTCGCCCCAAGCCTGGACCGACCGGTCGCCATCATAGGTACGGTAGACCCCACGCTCCCGGTCCCCGAACTCCTCACCCACCTCGAAACCCAATCCACCGCAACGCGTTTCCGCGGCATCCGCGTCTTCCAGGGCCTCTCCCCCAACTCCCCCGCCGCCGATGCGATAGCGAGCTGGCTCCAGGACCGCGACGCCGTCTTCGATCTCGTCGCCCACCCCGGCAATATGCTCGACTGGATCGACTTCCTGGCCGGCTACCCCGACCTGCGCGTGGTCCTCGAACATCTCGGCCTGCCCGAGAGCACCGCCCCCGACCATCGCACCGCCTGGTCCAACGCCTTGTCGCTGGCCGCCAAGGAAACCCCCTGGCTGTGCAAACTCTCCGGCCTCGGCATGATCTGCCCCGACCTCACCTGGCCCACCCTCGAATACTGGCTCGAGACCAGCGTCCAGCTCTGGGGCTGGCACCGCCTGGTATTCGCCTCCAACATGCCCGTCGACTCCGCCGCCGGCACCTACACCGACCTGCTCACCACCATCGACCACGCCGTCACCGCCGACGCCACCGACCACGAAGCCGAACTCTTCTACGCCGCAACAGCATCCACCACCTACGCCCTGAAACCCACCGCCTAGCCCTGGCGCAGGAAGAGTCCTAGCGCGTCTCGGCAGCGGGCGACCAGGGTGTGCGGCGCGGGATCCAGGCGGGGACGTTGCGGCGGTAGTCGTCGTATTCGGCGCCGAATTGCTTCCGGAGGGTGGGCTCTTCGTAGAGGTGGACGAAGGCGGCTTGGGCTAGGGCGACTATGACTCCGTACCAGAGGAGGGGGGATTGGCTGAGGAGGAGGGCCTGGCCGAGGATGAGGGCGACCACGGCTAGGTACATGGGGTTGCGGACGTAGCGGTTGGGGCCGCCTACGACGAGGTGTGCGGTGGGGGCGATGGGGGCGGGGGTGCCGCGGCCCTCGGTGGCGAAACGGCGGATGGCGGACAGCAGGATGGGGAGACCGGCGAAGAAGAGGAACAGGCCCAGGAAACGCAGGGGCGTGGCGGGGGTCAGGTCGGAGCGGCGGTGCCAGCCGGTCAGCAGGATCGGGATGAGGATGGCGACGGTGCCCGGGACGAGGATCGTGAAGATGAGGCTGCCCCAGACCGCTTTTCGGGTCACAGGTAGAGGGTACGGTTTCGCGAATCGGGGAGAGGCCCGAAATGGGGCGGTTGGTATTGCTCGGTGCCGCGGTCAGGCCGGGAGCGGGGGTAGTTCGAGGTTGTCGCGGAAGGTCGCGCCGCGGTAGTCGTCGCCGACTATGCGGCGGCGGCGGAGTTCGGGGAGCAGGCCGTTGAGCAGGAAGTCGCGGGTGCGCGGGTCGGTCAGGCCGCCGAGGGAGATGACGTCCAGGACCCCCGCGTCGTAGCGTTCGGCGATGGCGTCGGCGAGTTGTTCGGGGGTGCCCGCGGCGGCCCAGTGACCGGTGTCCTTGGCGGCGATGATGAGTTCGCGCAGCGTTTTGCCGGAGCGGGCGAAGGCGTTGAAGATTTCGACGCGACCGCGGCGGCGGTGAACCGAATGCACGTCGGGCAGCAGCGATTCGGGGATGGGGCGGTCCAGGGGGAGATCGGAGAGGTCGATGCCGCCGCCGAGCATATCGGCGAGGGCGAGGCGGCCGGCGTCGAAATCGGTGGCCTCGTCGCGTTCGCGGACCAGGCGGCGCACCTCGGCCTCGGTGGCGCCGTAGGTGGCGTGGAAGGAGCTCATGATGAGCGGGAGCTGCTCGGCGCGACCCAATTCCGTTGCGCGGGTGCGGATTCGCTTGGTGTAGGTGACCGCGTCCTCGAGGGTGGGGAGCGAGGTGAACACGACCTCGGCGAAGCGCGCGCCGAGTTCGATGCCCGCATCGGATTGACCGGCCTGGAACTGGACCGGGCGGCGTTGCGGCAGCGGCGGGATATTGAGCGGCCCGCGCACGGTGAAATGCTTGCCCGCGTGGTCGATCGGGCGGACCAGGCTCGGATCCAGCACCGCGCCACCGCGACCGTCCGGGGTCAGCGCGCCCGGACCCCAGCTGTCGAACAGGGCGTTCACGATCTCGAGCGATTCGGCCGCACGCTCGTACCGCTCCTCCGGCGACGGCAGGTCACCGTCGCCGTAGTTCTCCTCACCGACCGAGGAGGTGACCGCGTTCCACGCGGCCCGCCCATTGCTCACATGATCGAGCGTGCCGAACAGCCGAGCCAGGTTATAGGGGTGATGGAAGGTGGTCGTCACGGTGGCGATCAACCCGACATGGCTGGTCACGGCGCTGAGCGCGGCCAGCACGATGAGCGGCTCCTGCGCCCCGATCGCCCCCTGCGCCCCGAAACTCAGCAGGTCCGCCGCGAACAACGCGTCGAACTTGTGCGCCTCGGCGAGCTTCGCGATCTCCAGGGCCTCGGTCAGCGTGGACCGCCCCGGATCCACCGCGGCGGCGTACACATCCGCCGAACCACTCACTCCCGTAACGGTTTTCAACAGTCGCCGCGTATCGCCCATCCCGCCGACACTAGAAGCCCGCCCCGGCCGCGACGATGGTTAGCTTCGCCGTGAACGAAACCCGGTCAGCCCGGCCGCAGTTCCGACACCAGCCGCGAACCGGTGAGTTTGTATTCCGCGCCCTGCAGCTCGTACATGGACACGAACCCGTCCAGGTCCTCGGCGGCGGTATCGCCCCGGATGATCCAGCAGTGCGGAATCCGCAGCTGGGCGTACACGCGCAATTTCTCGATGGCATCGCGCACCTGCCCCTCCGACGCCACGGCTTCGATGACCGCGAACAGCGCGGCGGGCGCGTGCACGGTGGTGTGCTTGGCGGGCAGATGGCCGGGCTGGAACACCACCGCGTCGGCCACGAAATTGTGGTGCCCGATGCCGCCGCGCGCGAACCCGGAGTCCGCCACGTACTGATCGGCGGCGATCTCGTACCCGTGGTTGCGCCAGAACTCGAGGACGCCGAACAGGATCCGGGAGTACCAGAACGTCACGGGCATGAGGCTGAGCTCCAATCGGCCGGCGCGCAGTTCCCAGGCCCAGCCGCGCGGGACGGACGGCAGGGCGTCGAATTCGGCGCGGGTGCGGATTCCGGTCAGGGGTAGGTCGAGCTGGTGGGGCACGGACTCCCTCCGGTGGTGAATGCGCCGACAAGACTGGAACACCTTAGCGTCAGATTGCTCCGGCCAGGGCGTTCACCAGCAGGTTTGCCGCTCGGCGTGGCGATTCGGGCAAATCGGATATCCAAGATCGCCGGGAACTAGCGGAGCGCGCACCGGTAAGCCCGCGCTTAGGACACTTGACCAGTAGCTGACAAATTGCCAGCTGCGTCCGAGGGTTACACGAAAACGCTTGTTACACACAACAACTCGAATAGCTCCGGGGTGACCATTCACACATGCCCCGAAGGCCCGTTTCGGTTGATACGACTTTTTCTGGGCCGTAAAGTTACTCACCAGTTAGGCACGAAGGTGTTCCTACCTCGGCCCGACATTCGGTAAGGGGGCCGATTCAATCCACGTCCGCATCCACCGACGCATGTCGGACGAACACTGTTGGCTACCAACTGGTTCGTAATTTAAGGAGGGGGCGATGGTTTCCTACATCGTCACAGGCGGGACCGGATTCCTCGGACGGCGCGTGGTCGCCGGACTGCTGCAGCGCGATCCGCAGGCCGTGGTGCACGCGCTGGTGCGCGAGGCGTCGATCGCCAAACTGCGCGAGATGGCCGCGGGCTGGGGCGCGGAAGATCGAGTGTTCCCGCTGGTCGGGGACCTGACCGCACCGGGCCTCGGGCTCACCGACGAGGCGCCGCACGCCGACCACGTGGTGCACCTGGGCGCGGTCTACGACATGACCGCCGACGCCGACGTCACCTATGCCGCGAACGTGCGCGGCACCCAGTCGGTCATCGCGCTGGCGCGCGAGCTGGACGCGGTACTGCACCATGTGTCCTCGGTCGCGGTGGCCGGCGATCACAAGGGCAAGTTCTTCGAAGACGATTTCGATCTCGGGCAGAACCTGAATTCGCCTTATCACCGCACCAAATTCGAGGCCGAGAAGCAGGTCCGCGAGGCCGAGGGGCTGCGCTGGCGGGTGTATCGCCCGGCCATTGTGGTCGGCGATTCCCGCACCGGCGAAATGGACAAGATCGACGGCCCGTATTACTTCTTCCCGGCCATCGCGGGATTGGCCGCACTGCCCGCCGATCTCCCGATGCCATTGCCGGATCTGGGCGCGACCAATATCGTCCCGGTCGATTTCGTGGCCGCCGCCATGGTGGAACTGATCGGCAAGCCCGGACTGGTCGGCCGTACCTTCCATCTCACCAATCCGGAACCGCAGCCGTTCGGCGATATCTACGCCGCGCTGGCCCGGGCCGCGGGTGCGCCCACCGGTATCGGCCCGCTGCCCGGCAGCCATACCGCGCTCCATGCGCTCGGCGTCATTCCCGGCGTGCCGGCGGTGCGCGATTTCCTGTTGGAGCGCTTCGGCATTCCCGCCGAGGTCGCCCCGCACACCGCCTTCGAATCGGAGTTCGTCTCCGAATCGACGCAGGCCATCCTGCGCGCGGCGGGTATCGAGGTTCCGGAATTCGCCGATTACGCGGACACGCTGTGGAACTACTGGGCCGATCATCTGGACCCGGATCGCGCCCGTCGCGGCGACGGTGACGGACTGGCCGGTCGCATCGTCCTGGTCACCGGTGCGTCGTCGGGTATCGGCCTGGCCACCGCGCACGCTGTCGCCAAGCGCGGCGCGACCGTGCTCATGGTGGCGCGCACCCCCGAGGACATCGAGGCGGCCGCCGCCCAGGTGCGCGCCGAAAGCGGTGCGGCCCAGGCCTACACCTGCGACATCACCGACGAGAAGTCGGTGGAGCTGCTGGTCAAGCAGATGCTGGCCGATCACGGGCACGTGGATTACGTGGTCAACAATGCCGGCCGCTCCATCCGCCGCTCGGTGCTCAACTCCACCGACCGCATGCACGATTTCGAGCGCACCATGGCCGTCAACTACTTCGGCGCGGTGCGGTTGATCCTGGCGCTGCTGCCCTCCATGCGCGAACGCCGGTTCGGGCATTTCGTCAATATCTCCTCGATCGCGGTGCAGACCAAGGTCCCGCGCTTCGCGGCCTACGTGGCGAGCAAGTCCGCCCTGGACAATTTCAGCGAGATCGCCGCCGTCGAGAACGCCGATGCCGGAATCACCTTCACCTCGGTCCGCATGCCCCTGGTCCGCACCCCGATGATCGCCCCGACCGACCTCTACAAGTCGATCCCCGTCCACACCCCGGAGCAGGCCGCCGGCATCGTGGTGCGCGCCCTCGAACACCGCCCGAGCCGCATCGACACCCCCATCGGCACTTTCGCCCAGTTCGTCGACACCGTCATGCCCTCGGTGAAGCGAGCCATCCTCTCCCAGGGCTTCCGCATGTTCGGCGAATCCAAGGCCGCCCACGGCACACCCGTCGAAGCGACCCCCGACAAGCCCGAATCTCGCAGCCCCCTGATGGTTCTGGCCCCGATCGTGCAGCCCCTCATGGGCCTGCCCTCCCCTGCGGCCCGCATCGCCAACAAGATCCCGGGCCTGCACTGGTAGTGCGCTTGCCGGACACAGCGATTCGGCCCGATGGGCAGGTGGATACCCATCGGGCCGCGCCCCGGGCTTGCGGCGACCGCCCCTTGTAAAAATGCCGCCGCGCCGCGGGATTCGGGTGGCTCGGATCAGAGGCGGTAGGCGGCGAAGTTGGCTGCCGCCACCAGACTGTCGCCGTAGGAGACGTGGGCGTAGGCGTTCGAGCCCGCGCCGCAGATGGGATCCCCACTGGTGCACCAGGTTCCGGTGCGAGCCAGGTACGGGTCGGGGACGCTCCAGCCCATGGCCTCCATCGGGTCGCCGAAGAGCAGGATGGCGGACACGTGGTCGGCGAGGTAGGACGGGAGTTGCGTGCGGTTGGGGTACCAGGACACCGCGCCGGTGCCCAGGGCCGCGTGGACGACCGCCGCACCCTGTGAGTAGCCGACGAGCACGAAGGACTGGGCGGGGCAGGCGGCGACCTGAGAAGTCAAGTGCGACACCAGGTCCGAGGATCCCCAGCCGAGATTGAAGCTGTAGTCGGCGGGATAGGCGACCGAGTACGCGGTGGTGGTGCGGGGCAGGCGATCCTGCAGATAGCCGTAGAGCTGATTGCCGACCACGTCGCCGAGCCAGCCGGGTTCGCCGGTGCCGCGCGCCACCACCACATCCACGTCGGCACACCAGTTCGCGTGTGCCGTCCCGGGTTGGAGCGGGATCAACGCGGCCGCGATCAGCAGCAGGATCGCGAAACCCCAAGCGCTACGCCATGTACCAGGCAGCAAAACCTTCCGGTCGCCCATGTTCCTCACCTCACGCCGTTGTGAGAAGCCGGGCGACTCTTGTCAGTGACAAGTGACACTCGCCCGGCTATGTGACCCAAGGTACGAACGGGGTGCGCGGGCGGCAACGAATTCCATTGGAGAGATACCCAATCGCGGCCCAACCGTATCGGTATGAAACTTGTTATCTACAAGCTACTTCGAGGCAACGGAACGGGCTCCAACCGGTCAACCCGGGTGCAGCGATCGGTGCGCAAAATGGAACCGGTTCCCATATCGTCTTGTTATGGAACGACTTACCGGGCTGGACGCCAGCTTCCTCTATCTCGAAACAGACACTCAACTGCTGCACGTGTGCGCATTGCTCATAGTCGACCCGGCCGCCGACGGCGTCGAGTTCGACTTCGAGACCTTCAAGGCCGAGCTCGGCCGGCGCCTGCACCTGATCCCGGCCATGACCAGCCGCCTGCATCCGGTGCCGTTCAACCTCGATCATCCGCTGTGGGAACGGGATCCGGATTTCGATCTCGGCTACCACGTCCGCCGCGCCGCGCTCCCCGCCCCGGGCGGCCGCCGCGAATTGGCCGACATCACCGCCGATATCGCCGGCCGGCCGCTGGATCGCGGTCGCCCGCTGTGGGAGATGTGGGTGGTGGAAGGGCTGCCGCACGGCAAGGTCGCGGTGGTCTCGAAGTACCATCACGCCATCGTCGACGGCATCACCGGCACGAACATGATGATGCATCTGTGCGATCTGGAACCGGGCGTGAGCTACACCCCGCCCGCCGAAATCCCGGCCGCCGAACCGAAACCCGATGATCTGCGGCTGGCCGGTGAAGCGCTGCTGAAGCTTCCGGGCCGGCTCGGGCTGGTCGGGCTGGTGCCCAAGACCGTCGGCATTCTGGGCGGTCTGGTGCAACGGCGGCGCGGCACTGGCAGCCGCGGTATGCCGCTGCCGTTCACCGCGCCGCGCACCCCGTTCAATCGAGCGATCACCCAGCATCGCGCCGTCTCCTTCATCCAGTCGGACCTGGCCGATATCAAGGAGATAAAGACCGCGTTCGGTGTGAAGGTCAACGATGTGGTGCTCGCCGTCTGCGGCGGCGTGCTGCGCGCGTACCTGGAGAACCGGGACGAACTGCCCGAAACCTCGCTCATCGCTTCGGTTCCGGTGTCGGTGCACGACACCACCAGTCACGAGAGCGGCGCGAATCAGGTCTCGACCATCTTCGCCCGGCTCTACACCGACATCGCCGATCCGGTGGCGCGCATGCTGGCCATCGCCGAGGATAATCGCGGGGCCAAGGAGGAGCACAATCTGATCGGCGCCGACTTCCTGCAGGATTGGGCGCAATACGCCCCGCCCAACACCTTCCAGCTGGCGGCGCGCGCCTACTCCTCGTTCAAGCTGGCCGAGCATCACCCGGTGGTGCACAACCTGGTCATCTCGAATGTGCCCGGACCCAACTTCCCCATGTACTTCCTGGGCGTGCGGGTGGCGTCGATGTATCCGTTCGGACCGGTCTTCCACGGTGCGGGCCTGACCGTCACGGTCATCTCCACCAACGGCAATCTCGACTTCGGTTTCATCGCCGACCGCGAACTCGTGCCCGATGTCGACCAGCTCGCCGACGCCGTGCCCGAGGTCATCACCGAACTGCTGAAAGCCGCCCGCGAAAAGCATTAGCCCCCGGCGCTATTGCCTTTCCACCACCGAAGCGACGGCCTCGAGGAACACCGGGACAAAGACGTCCGCCTCGAGTGCGCAGGCCGCATGACCGGCCTTCGCGAGGAAAATCTCCGCTCCCGGAATCATTTTCGCCATTTCCAGCTGACGGCCCACCGGCAGGGCCCGGTCCCGTGTGGTGATCACCACCGCCGTCGGCGTTTTCAGGCTCGGCAGCCATTCCGAGGAATCGAACCGCCCCAGCGCCACCAGTGATTGCGCCAGCGCCCAGCCGCTCGTACTGCGCATTTCCGACATGGCCCAGCGATCCATCCGGCCCACCGGCCACGAGTACTCCGGCAGTTCGGTGAGTTTGTCGCGGCGTAGTTCGGCCCGGCGGAACGACCATTCGCTGAACGAGGTGGCGATGGCCGCCCAGGTGCGATGAAAAGCCCGCTCGCGCAACTTCTCCTGGAATTTGTAGGTGGTGGCGGCCAGGACGATGCCGCCCACCCGGTCCGGATGCCGGTGCGCGGCCAGCTGTGCGACCAGGCCGCCCATCGAATAGCCCGCGAGCACCGGACGATCCACGCCGAGCGCGTCGGCGACCGCGATCACATCGTCGGCCAGATCATCGAGATCGAAACGCTCGGAACGGATTCCGCGGCCGTGCCAGCGCTGATCGAACAGGATCACCCGGTAGTGCTCGCCGAGTTCCTTCAGGCACGGGAACCAGTTCAGCATAGCGGTGGTGGACGCGCCGTGCAGCAGGATCACCGCCGGGGAGTCCACGGCCGGGCCGGGCAGGTCCACCACATAGGTGCGGCCGCGGCCGGGCAGCTCGACCATGGCGCCCTGGGGCACCTCGGTCAATCGTGAGATCCGGGGGGACAGGCGGCGGCCGCGGCGGGGTTCTCCGGTGGATCCGTTCGCGGCCTGCGCCAAGCTGGGGTTCGTCATCGAAATGCCTCCCGACGTGCTGCTTCAATAGGCGAAAATGAAACACGTTTCACCTGATGATGCCATAGGTCGGCGGAATGCTCGCGGTTCGTTCGATCACGGTTTACACGTGTGCGGGCCGCTCACCACAGTCGTGACCACCACCGGGGCCGGCGGGGGCGGCGTTTCGGTGACCGGGATCGCGCCGGGCATGTCGTAGAGCCGAATCCCGGTGTAGCGCAACTGTCCCGGATCGACGGCGACGCCGGGAATCAGCACCTCGTGGTCGTATTCGTCGATCACCAG
Source organism: Nocardia yamanashiensis NBRC 100130 (assembly GCF_001613325.1). Classification (GTDB taxonomy): domain Bacteria; phylum Actinomycetota; class Actinomycetes; order Mycobacteriales; family Mycobacteriaceae; genus Nocardia; species Nocardia yamanashiensis. Next base: position 228,612 of record NZ_BDCD01000007.1, read on the forward strand.
GGCGGTGAAGGGGCCGGGGCCCAGGCCCGAGAGCGACCAGGTGTTGTCATAGCCGCGGCGCAGCGAGACCCAGTCGCCGCCGGACTCCGGACGCAAGGCCACCTGACGCAGGGGGTTTCCGCTGCCGCCGAAGAGCAGGCCCAGCCAGTCGGCATTGGAGCCCGGCTGGACCCGGTAGTAGATCTCGGGGGCGGGGCTGGGGTCGCGGACCTTGGTGATGCGGATCTGCGCGACGCCATCCTTGGTATTGGCGATGGCCTCGAAAGCCGTTCTGCTCAAATCGTATTGGTTGGCCGCGCACCCGGGGCAGCGGTCCACGATCTGGGCGCGCACGCTGCCGAGCGGGCCGTCGATGTCGACGTAGGAGCCGCACGGCGCGGAGCCCCCGTACTCCGCGGTCGGGATACCCACGTAGTAGCCGTCCAGCGGCAGGTCCGGCAGCGAGCAGGCCACGCCCTGACTGAAGGCGTAGTACCGCGCTTCGCCCCGCACCGGCGCGGGCGGCGGCTGGGTCGTCGGAAGCTGCTGTGCGGCAACCGGTGTCGGCGTGGTGGTGGCGGGCAGGGTGATCACGGTGGTGGTCGGCGCGGCGGTGGTGCAGGACGCCGGTACCGGCCGCATCATCCAGCTCACGGTGGCCACCACGGCTACGCCGGTCAGTGCCGTCCACAGCCAGGGCCTGCCATTTCGGACCTCTTCGTGTCCCGTGCGGTGCATGGCCGCTCCCCAACCTCCGAATTGATGTTTGCTGCAACGATGCTGACTGCTATCAGGAAACCAGCCGGACGGGTCGTGCCGGACTCGAATCGGAAACTCGAAAGGCAGGAATCGGCGTGTCACCGGCGTGTCCTGGATCGAACGCAATCGCCCCGAACTGCGTATAACCGGGTACCTGCCCCCTCAGGAAAGCCCCCGACATGACTCAGCTCGCGCCGTTCTATCGACAAGTCCAATCCCACTACGACCTGTCCGACGAGTTCTACGCGCTGTTCCTCGACCCCTCGATGACCTACAGCTGCGCCTACTTCAGCAGCGACGACCTGACCTTGGAACAGGCCCAGCTCGCCAAGATCGACCTCGCGCTCGGCAAACTGCGCCTGCAACCCGGTATGACGCTGCTGGACATCGGCTGCGGTTGGGGCGCGACCATGCTGCGCGCCGCCCAGCGGTACGACATCCAGGTCATCGGCCTGACCCTGAGCCGCAACCAGTACGAGCACACCCGCGCCCGCATCGCCGCCCTCGGCCCCAATGCCGAAGTGCGCCTACAGGGTTGGGAGGAATTCGACGGCACCGCCGACCGCATCGTCAGCATCGGCGCCTTCGAGCACTTCCGTAAGGAGCGCTACACCGAATTCATCACCCGCTGCCACCGCATGATGCCCGCCGACGGCCGCCTCCTGCTGCACACCATCATCGGCCGCAGCCTCGCCGAACTCCGCGCCGCCAACATCCCCGTAACCCGCGAAGACGCCCTCTTCCACATCTTCATCAAACGCGAGATCTTCCCCGGCGGCCAACTCCCCCAAGCCCCCGAAGTCCCCCGCCTGGCCGCCACCGCCGGCTTCCACCTCCAGCGCACCCACTCCCTGCAACCCCACTACGCCCGCACCCTCGACCACTGGGCCGCCGCCCTGGAACAAAACCGAGACCGCGCCATCGCCCTCACCTCCGAGGAGGTCTACAACCGCTACCGTCGCTACCTCACCGGCTGCGCCGACTACTTCCGCACCGGCCACCTCGACGTAGTCCAATTCACCCTCGTCAAGTAACCCGGAAAGCCCGCGAATGCCAGGAATTCGCGGGCACTTCCGCCGCGCCCTCGGTCGGTCGCTCGAACAGCGAGCGGCCCTCGCTCTAGCCAGGCTGCGCCTTCCCTTGCGAGTAGAACGCGTATCGCATTCGAGTAGTCCGGTACGCGTTACCGCAGTGCATCTTTCGTGCACGATCGGTGCTTGTCCAATCCAGGACGGCAAAGGGGGAGGAAGTACTCATGCCAAACAAGATCGACATTCTGTTGAACAATGAAGTGCGCCAATCGGTCAAACAGCCGAGCGTGATCGATACGGTGCACGATCTCCAACGACATCTGGGCGATCTGAAGCCGCTCATCTCAGCCAACGCCCAAACTTCCATCAATGACCGATATGCCCAGTCCCCAGGCCTTTTCGGCTCGGCGATAGGCGGGCTGCGAGAGTTCGGCAGGTTCTACTATCAGGAGTACGAGAAGGGTCTGATCGCGAGCAAGGGCTATCAGATCATCGTCGGCGAACCCGCCGCCACCTCGGTCACCGGCGCGATCTATCAGCATCTGCTGTTCATCGGTGGTATCGACTACTTCGGTCTGCCGACCACGGACGAACAGCCGACCGCGAGCGGAGGACGCTACAACGACTTCGACAAGGGGTCGATCTACTGGCGGGGCGATCTGGGCGCCCATGAGGTTCACGGCTGCATACGAGATCGATGGCTCGCCGAAAACGGACCTCGCGGCAATCTCGGATTCCCGGTATCCGATGAGGAAGCGATGCCACTGGGATCGGGCCTCGACCGCATCAGCCATTTCGAGCGCGGCGCCATCGCCTGGTCGAATGCGGCAGGCGAGTCTACCGTCGTCCCCAATTCGATCCAGGTGTGGTTCATGGGGATTCATTGCCAGACCGAGTCTGACGAGGCGTCCGTATCCGATGAGCCCTATCTGCTCATGAGCTGCATTCCGGTCGGTGCCGACAAGGCACCCGCAAGAGTGGAGTTGGCCGAATTCGATGACGTCGACAGCGGGGGAACTTATTCGAAGACCACACTCCTATATCAGGGACCCGCACGGGATCTGGTGCTGGCCGTGAAGATCCGGGAGAAGGACGAGGGCGATCCGAATGCGTTCAAAGGAGTCTTCGCAGCCGCGATCCAGAAGGGCATCGAAGCCGGAGCCACGGCCGCCGGCGGACCCGCGGGGACAGCGATCGCCAGTGTGGCCGGGCCGGTTGCCGAACTCCTCGGTGGGAAACTCTCCGAACTGACCGGCGCTGCCGACGACGATGTCGATTCCTTCACCGCCATACTGGATTACGGCACACTCGCGCATCTTGTGGCCACGCTGGAAACCGGCGAGGTGCCCCATGACCTCATGTATGTGAAGGGCAGCGATTCCGAGGGCAGATACGAAATCTTCTTCAAGGTTGTCGCGGGCTAGACCGAAAACGTTGTCAGCACGCCACATGAACTCCGGCCGGAATTCGAACTCCGGCCGGAGACGCGCCGTTACGGGACGAAGAAGGTGGCGAGGCCGGGAGTGGTGGTGCCGCCGGTGGCGGGGGTGAGGACGAGGGCGAGCTGGCCGGGGCCCGGGGTGAAGGTGGTTTGGGCGGGAATGCCGTTGAGGCCGTTGGAGAGTTGGGCGGTGCCGGTGGTGCCGGTGGTCAGGTTGAGCCATTGGACGGTGGAGACGGGGTAGCAGCCCCAGCCCGCCGGCATGCCGCCGGTGATGGTGACGGTGCCGGGCTGGTTGCCGACCACGGCTACGCAGTTTCCGGCCATGGAATCGAAGCTGCCGTTGGGGTTGCCGAAGGGGGCGGGGTTGATCTGGAAGCGGATGGTTGCCGGGTCGGCGGTCGCGGTGGTGGCGATGGGGAAGGTCGCGGCGGCGAGGGCGGTGGTGGCGAGGGCGAGCTTACGGGCGAAATTCATGGGTGAACTCCTGCGGCGCTGGGATCCCGACCTGAATGCGGTCGAGGATACCGACTGGTTGCTCGGAGGTCAGGGTTCGGCGCCGAGGGCGGTGCGGAGGAAGTCGACGAGTTGGGCTCGGACTCGGTCCTGGGTGAGGCCGTCGGAGCCGGCGTGGAGGGCGGACATGAGGGCGGAGACGAGGACCGAGAGGAGGACTTCGCCGGCGATGTGGGGGTCCAGGGCGGGGTCGAGAAAGCCTTCGCGGATGCCGTGCTCGACCTTGGTCATGGCTTGGTCGCCGTAGCTGCGGGCGTTGTGGAGGCAGCGATCGATGACGCGGTCGTCGATCGAGGAGGCTTCCAGGAGCAGGAAATTCACCAGGCCGGGTTCGCCGGCGACCAGGTCGTAGCAGCGATCGATGACGCGGGCGTAGCGGTCGCAGAAGTCGGTGAGGGAGTCGGCGGTGGACTCGCCTTCGGGGCCCAGGAGGCGGTCCTTGATGAGTTCGAAGGCGTGGTCGATGACGGCGTCGAGGATGTCGCGCTTGTTCTCGAAGTAGTTGTAGAAGGTGCCGTGGCTGACGCCGGCGGCGGTGGCGATGTCGTCGACGCCGACCACTCGGAAACCGCGGGTGGTGATGAGATCGTAGGCGGCCTGGACCAGGGCGGTGCGGCGGGCTTCGGCGCGGGCGGCCCGGCGGGTCACGGGTTGGGTGCCGGTCATCAGGCGATGCCTCGCACCCGCAACGACTTCTCCAGCAGCGCCAGCACGGCGGTCGCGCTGTGGGCGCGGATCTCCGGATTGCCCGCCCCGCGCAGCTCGCGCATCATCCAGGGCAGCACCAGCATCAGGATGGTGTGGGCCAGTACGTCGGCGTCGATATCGGCGCGAATCCATCCGGCGTCAATGCCGCGGGTCAGCTCGGCGGCGACCAGGCTGGCGGCCATCGCCTCCAATCCGAAGAGCCGCTGGGACAATTCGGCGTCGATGGCGCCCGCCTCCACCAGCAGCAGGCGCATGAACCGCGGATCGCTCTCGATCAGATCCTGCACCCGGCCCAGTCCCGCGCGCACGCCGTCCAGCAACTCGGGGACACTGGACGCGCTGCCCACCAGCAGATCGATCCGGAGCGACGCGAGCAGCTGCTCGACGCCGAAATCGATGACGTGGTCCAGGATTTCGCGTTTGCTGCCGAAGTAGCGGTAGATGGTGCCCTGCCCGACCCCGGCACGCGCCGCCACCGCGGAAATGGCGGTGGCCCCGTAACCCTGGGCGGTGAACACCTCGTAGGCGGCTTCGATGATCTGCCGGCGCCGCCGCAGCGGAAGCTGTCGCTGCGGCGGCCGGCCGGTGCGCGGGCTTATTTCGCGGCCCCGCCCTTCGTGTCACCGGCGTCCTTCGGGCCGTAGTCCACGACCAGCCACTCGCCGCCGTTCTTCGCGACCGTCACGGCGAGCAGATTCGGCTTGGTCGCGGCCTCGGCCTGCTGGATGTTCTGGGTGCGCTGGGTGGCGAAGACGGTGACCGCGTACTGGTCGTTGCCCTTGGCTTCCACCGAGGTGCCGAGGACATTGCCGGTGGCGACCACCTGGGCCTCGGTCATGATCTTGGTGAGGGTGTCGTGGACTTCGGTGTAGCGCTTGGTCAGTGCGTCGGAGGTGCCGCGCTGCACATTGTCGAAGAAGGCGGGCAGGTTCTTGTAGTCGTAGGTCAGCGACCGCAGCGCGTAGTCCTTGGCGACCTCGGCGGCCCGATCGCGATCGGCCTGGGCGGTGCGGGTGGTGTCGAGGTCGCCGGCGGCGCGGAACCAGCCGATGCCGAGCACGATCGCCAGGACCGCGAAGGCGGCGGCCGTGGCCACCAGCACGGGGTACGCGCGATCCCGGAAACTCTTGGTGGGCAAGGATTCCCGCGTCGGCATAGCGGACGCCACCGGCACGGTCGTGCTCCCGGCTTCCGGCACGGGGGGCACCGTCACGGCACCGATCTCCGGCACGGCGGACACGGTCCCGGCCTCGACCTGCGGCGCGACGGGTTCCGTCTCGGCCTTGTCCAGCACCACGGCGGTCTCGGCGGTTTCGGTGACGTCCGGAGTCTGCTCGGTCTCACTCATGATGGTCTTCTCTCTATCGAGGAACGTTGATGCCGATATGCGCCGCCCCGTCACCGGGGAACACCGTGGCCAGCAGATCCACGATCGATCCGGCGTCCACGCGCAGCGGTTTGATCGCGACGGTCGAGGGCTGCAGGGCGGTGGCGATGAACCCCAGATCGGGCCCCGTCAATTGCAGATACGAGTCGATCCGGGTGACCAGCGGCCCCAGCGGATCGTCGAAGATGTTCTCGCCGATGTAGGAGTAGTTCTGGAACGCACCGATGATGTGCAGCAGTTCCGGCAACGCGGTATCGATATCCCCGGCCGCCGCGCTGATGGTCGGCGCGCGCCCGTCGAACCGGTCACCGAGCGTCTGCACGTTCGAGTACAGCCGCGCGATCGCGGCGCGCTTGTCCCGCAACAGATTCGCGGTCGAGGTGAGCGCCTTGGTCAGGTTCGCCACATCCGCGTCGCGCCCCTCGAACCCGGCCGCCACGGTGGTGGCCAGATGCTGGATGCGGCTCGGATCCAGTTGCGCGGTCAGCGCGTCCAGTTTGGCGAGCGCGTCCCCGACGGTGGTGGCGATCTTCACCTGCCGCTGCGGCACGATACTGCCGTCGTGCAGGAACGGCCCCGCGGTCCCGGTCGGCCGGAAGTCGAGGAACTGCTCCCCCGCCGCCGACAGATTGGCGATCTGCACGGTGCTGTCCACCGGAATCCGGTATTTGGCGTCGTATTCCACCCGCACCGCCAAACCCTTTGCGGTGGCGCCGATTTCCCGCACCTTGCCGATCGGCAGCCCGCGCAGCGTCACCTCGGAGGTCTTCATCAGCCCGCCCGAGGAATCGATCAGCACGGTGACCGTGTTCAGGTCGCGGCGCGGGTCCAGATTCAGCACGCCGACGGCCATATAGCTGCCGCACACCAGCGTCAGCACCATGAGCAGGATCAGCGAGACCGGCCCGGAGAGTGAGAGTTTCATGGCACCATCCCGATGGAGCGCAGTGTGGTGACGAGCTGGTCGGCCTGTACGTCGGCGGCGACGCCGCGCACCCGCACATCCGGCGCGTTCAGGAACGGAATCAGCTTCTCGCGCAACAGCGTGTAGAACGCGTCGGTGTTCTCGCGCAGCGTGATGTCCGAGTACGCGATGGTCAGCGCGGTCGGCGCGAGCACCTGCACGATGGAGTGGAAGTCGCCCACGTGCGGCAGCAGCAGCTCCCCGGCATTACCGGCCAGCCCGCCGCCGCTGATGATCAGCTTGACCACGTTCAGCAGCACATCCGACAGACCCGCCGCGCGCGCCGGGCCGTAGGTGAGGATGGTGTCCACCGATCCACGCCCGGCTTCGAGTTTCGCCGAGATCTGTTGTGCCGAAGCGAGAATGCTGTCCAGCTCGGCGGTGTGCCCGGCCATATCGGCCAGCGCCGCCCGCCCCGCCCGGTTGATCCGGTCCAGTTCGGCCGGATCGGCGGGGAAGGCCGCGTTGACGTCGCTGATCAGCTGCTGCATATCGCCCCAGCGCCCGCCGGTGATGATGTTGGACAGCGCCCGCAGAATGTCCTCCACATTGGTGGCGGCCACGGTCTGCGACACCGGAATCACATCGCCGTTGCGCAGGAATCCGGTGTCGGAGTTCTTCGGCGCCTCCAGCGCGATGTGGATATCGCCCAGAATGGTGCTCTGCCGCAGTTCCGCCGTGGTGGTCTTGGGCAGTTTGGCGTCGCTCTTGATCTGCACGGTGGCGACGGCGGTGCTGCCGATCAGGTCGATGTGGTCGAGCATGCCGACCTCGACGCCGTCGGCGATCACCTTGGCGCGGTCGGGCAGGTTCAGCACCGACCCGAATTCGATACGCACGCTGAAGGTTTCACCGCTGGGGTAGGTGCCCGGGATCGGAATGTCGGTGGCCTTCACCCCGCACCCGCTGACCAGCAGCGTCACCGCGGTGAGCGCGGGCAGCAGGCGCAGGGCCAGTCGTGTGTGCTTCATCTATCCCCCCGCCTTCGGCAGCTGTGCGGCCAGCGGCGGCAGCACCGCCAGCAGCGCGGCGATATCGCCCTGGTGTTCCTGGACGAAGCTGTGCGCCTGCGGCAGCCACAGGTCCAGGAACGCGTACACCTGGGTGTCGTATTTGGCGACATTGCGGGCGATCACCGGCAGGAATTCGACCGCGATATCGACCGCGCCGGCGAATTCGGTGGAGAAGTCGCCGATCAATTGCAGTCCGGCGCGCAGATTGTCGAGCACCTGCGCCATATCCGGCCAGTTGGTCACGAACATGGTGGTGAGGGTGTCGAGGTTCTCCACCAGCCGCCGGAACACCACATCCTTCTGCTCCGGGTCGCCGACGATCGCCGAAAGTCGTTGCAGCAGTTGGTTGAACTGCTGCCCGGTGCCGTCGATGGCCTGGTCGGCGGCGGTCAGGGTCTGGTTCAGCAGCGCGTCGGCGGGCTGTCCCTGCCCGGTGGGGCCGCCGGTCAGGTCACCGGCGATCTTGCCCATGGCATCGAGCGCCTGGCTGATGCCGATCGGAGTCTTGGTGCGCTCCAGGGGAATACATTTCCCGGTGTCGAAGCGGTCGCCGCCGGTGTACGGCTTGGTCAGCTCCACGTGCCGGTCGGTCACGATGGAACTCGACATGGTGACCGCCTGGATGTCGGCGGGCAGTTTCACCTTCTTGCCGACGCTCATGGTGACCTTCATGCGGTCGCCCTGCGCCTCGATCTTGGACACGGTGCCGACCTCGACGCCGAGCATGGTGACGCTGTTGCCCTCGTAAAGACCTACGGTGTCGGTGAATTCGGCGCAGACGCTCTGTTTCGCATCGCCCGAGGACTTCGCCCACGTCACCCCGCCGGCGACGGTCGCCGCCACGACGACCGCGGCCCCGGCGGCGAGTGCTGTTCTACCCCAGCTCATGTCAGCACGCCTTGCCCTGGTAGGGAATGCACACCTGCACGCCGGCGGCCGGTTGCGCGACCGAAACCTTGGTGCCCAGTACGCCATTGAGTTTGGTGATCACATCGCGCAGCCCGTTGATCACGATGTCGAGCCGGTTCGGGTCCTCGAACACCTTCGAGAACAGCTGCTCGAACTGGGTGACGGTGGGCTCGATGCTGTCGCCGTAGGCCATGATCGGCCGGTCCAGCACGATGAGCAGCCGTTTGACCAGGTTGAACAGCCCGACGATATCGTCCTTGCGATTGCCGAGCTTGTCGGCGACCTCCCCGAGCTGTTTGACGAAATCGGCCAGCACCGCCTTGTCGTCGGCGATGGCGGCGATGTACTCGTCCGACACCTGCAATGCCCCGTCGAGCTGGCGGGTGCGGTCGGCCAGCAGTCCGGTCAGCTCATTGGCATTGGTCAGCACGCTGCGCAGGGCATCGGGCTGATCGGTGAGCGCCTGGTTCAGCTCGCCGATGGTGGCGCGCATGGTGGTGGCGTCGACCTGGCTGAAGACCGGGGTGCCCTTGTCGAGGATGTCGCTGAGCTCGAACGGGGTGGCGGTGCGCTCGGGCGGAATGTGCTTGCCGCCCAGCGCCTTCTCCCCCGCCGGGGCCAGCGCCAGATAGTGCCCGCCGATCGGCGTCAGCATCTTCACCTCGACCGCGGACAACTCCCCCACCCGCACCTCGGTGCTCACGGTGAAACTGACCTCGACATGGTCATCGACCAGTTCGACGGCCCGGATCTTGCCGACATTGATCCCGGCCACCCGGACCTCGTCCCCGGCCCGGGCCCCGCCGGAGATCTTGAAATCGGCGATGTAGGTGCGCTGCCCGAACGGGATCACATACAGTGCCCCCGCCGCCAGCAACAGCACCCCGCACACCGCGACACCCGCGATGCCCCAGCGCAATTGCCGCGGCTGGTCGCCACGACCGGCCAGCAGTTCCCGAATCAGTTCCCCGAAATAAGCGATCAAGCCCTTCACTTGCACACCACCAGATCTTGGGTCGAGAGCACCGCGCCCACCACGGCCGGCAGCGCGGCTTCGCCATTGGTGCAGGTGATGCGCGGCTGTACGCCATTGCCGGGGACCGCGTTGTTGAGCCCGGTCACCACCTGCGGGGCGATGGCCAGCAGGTCGGTGAGCTGGTTGGTCTGCGGCACCAGGCGGCGGATGAAGCTGTCCATCGGACCGTAGGCGTAGTCGTAGGCGTCGCGGGCTTCCTCCAGCACCGGAATCAGTGGCCCCAGTACGGCATTCGCCCGGTCCACGGCATCGAGCATGGTCTGTTCCTTGCTGGTGAACTGGCGCAGGATGCCGGCCAGCTGTTGCACCAGATCGCCCACGGCCTGGGACTTGCCGCCGAGGGAATCGGCCACCAAGCCCAGGTTGCGGATGAGCAGCACGATGACGGCTTCGCTGTTGCGGGCCTGTTTGGTGAGCTTGTCCAGGTCCGCGAGCACCGGGCCGATACCGGAGCCGTCACCCTGGATGACGCGCAGCAGGTTGGTGCCGAACTGGTTGAGCTGCCCGGGATCCAGTGTCTCGAACAGCGGTTTGAAACCGTTGAACAGCTTGGACACGTCGAAGCTGGCGATGGTTCGCTCCAGCGGAATCGTCGCTCCCACTTTCAGTTTCGCGCCCGGCTTACCTTCGGTGAGCAGCTCGACATAGCGCTGGCCGATCAGATTCTGGTAGCGCACAGCGGCTTTGGTGTTCTCGTAGACGGGCCGCGATTCGTCCACGGTGAAGTGCACGCGGGCGCGGGTGCCGTCCAGTTCGACGGTTTCCACCTTGCCCACCGCGACGCCGGACATGCGCACCGAATCCCCGGCGAACAGGCCCGAGACATCGGTGAACACCGCGTCGTAGGTGACCTTCTCGCCCGGGATGGGCGTGCGCAGGGCGGTCACGATGAACACCGAGCAGGCGGCCACGATGAGCAGGAACACCGTCAGTTTGACGGCGGATTTGCCGACTTCGTTCATTTCCCCCCTCCCAGCGAATCGGCCAGGTACGGCATGTTCGTCGCGATGAGTTCCACCTGCAGCTGGACGTGCCCGTCCACGGTGGGGAACGCCTCGTTCATGGCGCGCAGCAGATTCGGCACCCGGTTGTAGGCCGGGGCCACGGTGCCGATGGAGATCGCGATGGGCACCGCCAGATCCAGCACGCCCGACAGCACCGGCTTCAGGTTCGGGTTGTTGGTGGCCAGCAGCTTCGAAATGCCTTGCAGCACCGCCTCGTCCACGCCTTCGGTGGCTTTGTTGGTGCGCGCCCGGTTCTCGGCCTCGCCGAAGTAGGCGCTCTGTTCCAGCACCGCGAGAATGGCGTGCCCGGCCGACGGCGTCAGATCCCGGAACGCCCCGGTCATATCCGCGCCGATCTCCAGATAGTGCGACAGCGGGGCCTGCTGACCGTCGGCCAGCATGCGTGCGGTCTCGAAGAACGATTGCAGCACCGGGCCGATGGCGGAGGCATTGTCGAGCATGAGATCTACCAGCCGCCGCACGGTCTCGGAATCGAGTACCTGGGTGAGCTTGGCCGCGCGCCGGAACACCCCCGCCACGGTGGCATTGGTGGCGTTCTCGCCGATGCTGAGGATGCTGTGCTCCTTCAGCTGCGCGCCACCGCTGCCGGCCACCAATTCGATGGCGCTGGAACCGAATACGTTCGAGGAGGTGAACCGCGCGGTCACGTCGTCGGTGAGCGCCGACGCCTGATTCCGCTCGATCTCCACCTTGATCCGCTGATGCCCGTAGCCGATGGTCTCCACCTCGCGCACGCTGCCGATGGCATAGCCGCGGAACTTCACCTCCGCGCCCGGCGCGAGACCCTCACCGAGCGTGGCCGCGTCGATGGTCAGCTGGAACCGGTCCGCGAAAGAGCCCTTCGCATAGGAACTCACCACCAGCGTCACCGTCACGATGACCACGGCGATGACGAATCCGCGCACCCGCAGCGCCCACGGTCCGGCCGCGCGGCCGGAATGATCCTTGAATACCGCCATGACTACCCCGAGATCCGGATGCCGACGTCCAGGCCCCAGATCACGATCGTCAGGATCATGTCCAGGATGACCACCAGCACCAGGCTGGCGCGAATGGCGCGACCCGAGGCCCGGCCCACGCCCTCCGGGCCGCCGCTGGCGTAGAAGCCCTGGTAGCCGTGGATGAGAATGATGGTGACCACGAAGATCGTCGCCTTGATCAGCGAGGCGATCACGTCGCCGGGTTGCAGGAAGGCGTCGAAATAGTGGTAGTAGGTGCCGGAGGACTGCCCGTGCAGCACGTTCACCACGGTCGCGCAGGACAGGTACGACAGGATGAGCGTGAGCAGGTGCAGCGGCACGATGGTGATCACGCCGGCGATGACGCGGGTGGTCACCACGAACGGCATGGGCCGCAGGCCGATCGCCTCCAGGGCGTCGATCTCCTCGGAGATGCGCATGGCCCCGATCTCGGCGGTCATGCGGCAACCCGCCTGCGCGGCGAAGCCGATGGCGGCCACCATCGGGGCCATCTCACGAGTATTGGCGTAGGCCGAGACGAAGCCGGTGAGCGGCCCCATGCCGACCATGTTCAGCGCGGTGAAACCCTCCACGCCGATGGAACCGCCGACCGCGATGCCGAGGAAGGCCAGCACCGCCACGGTGCCGCCGCCCACGATGATCGCGCCGGAGCCCCAGGTGATGTCGGACAGGATGAGCATGGTCTGGCGGCGGTACACCCGCAGCGTGTGCGGGACGGCGGCCAGCACCTCGTAGACGAAAGTGGCCTGGTGCCCGAGGGATTCGAAGACGCCCATCGGCGCCTGCACGCTCTTGCCGGCCAGTCGGCCGACCTCGCCGAGCGGTTGATAGCGGGCGGGTACTTGAGTCATCAGCCCACCTGCGTCGGGATGAACATCGAAACCAGCTGGGTGATCACCAGATTCACGCCGAAGGCGGCGATCACGCCGATCACCACGGCCGCGTTCACGGCATTGGCGACGCCCTTCGGACCGGAGGTGGCCTCGAGTCCGCGCTGGCACGAGACGATCAGCACGATCACCCCGAAGATGATGGATTTCACGATGGCCACGGCCAGATCGCTCATTTTCGCGAACGCCGCGAAGGCGCTCAGATAGCTGCCGGGCGTGACGCCCTGGAAGCCGACCGCGATCACGTAGCCGGTGAACACGCCCATGAAGATGATCAGCATGCAGAGCAGCGGCGTGAGCGCGATCATGGCCGCCAGCCGCGGCGCGACGAGCCGCCGGATCGGGTCGATTCCCATGGTGCGCAAGGCATCCACTTCATCGCGGATGGTGCGCGCGCCCAGATCCGAGGCGATGGCCGAACCGGCCGCGCCGCCCAGCAGCAGCGCGGTCACCATGGGCGCGCCCTGCCGGATCACGCCGAGCCCGCCGGCCGCGCCTGAGACAGAGCTCGCGCCGACCTGCTGGGTCAGGCTGCCGACCTGGACGGCGACGATGACGCCGAACGGAACCGCTACCAGCACAGCGGGAATCGCGGTAACGCTGACGATGAACCAGCCCTGTTGTAGCGTCTCACGCCACGGATGCCGCAGTTTCACGATGTCGAGCACCAGGTAGCGGAAGGCCGCCACCGCCAGCTGCAGCGTTCGCCCGAATGTCCGCAGCCCCGAGAGCACGAACTCGACGGCCGGCCGTACGTACGGCTCGGGCCCCCGAATGACCTTGTCGACCAATGTCTACCACCCCACGTCCCCACTGTGGTCGAGGTCGTACCGGCGCTCCTGTCCGCCGGTATCGACTGGCCGAGACAGTAATACACATTTCGGACTGACGTGTCAGTCTTCACGAATATTGTTGCTCGGCTTGACCTTGCGAGCGTTTCTGGTGCAAAATGCCCAGCTCAGCGGGATATGGATGGTGAAATGCGCTGCTTCAGCAAGCGATCAGCAAAAGAGAATGCCGCCGAACCGACTGTCTGGTTCGACGGCATTTCAGTTATTGCGAGGGGTTAGCTCGTCAGCTGTCCCAGAGGGATATCGGCAGCGTCCGGCGCGAGCCCGGCGGTGATCGATTCCCGGGCGGCGCGGAAGTCCGCCGGGCAGCCGACGGCGACCGCGCCGACCACGCGATCCGATCGGGCGGCTAGCACCATGAACTTGCCCTCGGCGACCGAACCACGAAGCAGCAGTTCGTCTTCCGGGGCGATGCGGCCCGCGAACTGGAGGTTGACCCCGTACTGCATGGACCAGCCCCAGGGGATCTCCAGGGGGCCGGGAGCCAGGCCGAGCATCGACCGCGCGACGGCGGCGCCCTGGGCCTGCGCGCTGTTCCAATGCTCCTCGCGCCGATGGCCGCCCAGCTCCGGGTCGAACCGGGCGGCGACATCGCCCGCGGCGAAGACGCCGGGAGCCGAGGTCCGGAAGCGCTCGTCCACGCGGATTCCGTCCGAGACATCCAGACCGGCGGCGACCGCCAGGGCCGTATCGGGAACCGAACCGATGGCGACCAGCGCCGCGTCGGCGGTCCAGGTCCGGCCGTCGACGGCGGTCGCGAGCACGCCCGCGGGGGTGTGCCGGAACGCGTCCACGGGGGCCAGATCGGCGAGCAGGACTTCCGAGTGCAGCTCGACGCCGTTGCGCGCGTGCATATCTCGATAGAACTCGCCGACCACGGCGGGCGCGACGCGATCCAGCGGACGCCGGGCGGCGTCCAGCATCGTCACCCGGGCGCCGAGGGCGCGGGCGGTGGCGGCGACCTCACAGCCGATCAGCCCGGCGCCGACGATGAGCAGCGACTTGTCCGCCACCGGGGCGTCCGGCGGCGCGTCGCCAGGCCCGGCGGAGACATAGCGGCCGGAGGTTCGCCCGGTGATCGCGAACCGCAAGGCGTCGGTGTCCGCACTGCCCCGCAATGTGTGCAGTACGGACCGGCCGTCCGCCGCCACGCCGTCCGACTGCCGGGGCAAGGCGCGCGGACGCGCGCCGGTGGCCAGCAACAGGCTGTCGTACCCGAGCTCGGAGCCGTCCGTCAGCCGCACCCGCGCGCCCGCCACGTCCACGCTCGCCACCGCCGTCGCGGTGCGGATATCGACGGCGTGCGCATGCCAGAAGTCGGCCGTCTGCAACAGCATCCGGCTCTCGGTGGCGGTGCCGGCGAGCAGTTCCTTGGACACCATCGGGCGGCGGTACGGCAGCCCGGATTCCGCGCCGAGCAGGACGATCTCGCCGGTGTAACCCTCGGTGCGCAGGGTGCGGGCGGCGGTCGCGCCCGCCACGCCCGCACCCACGATGACGATGCGCTCACTCACGCGCGACTGACCTCGACCATCTCGAAATCGACCTTGGCCGCGCCGCAATCGGGGCAGGACCAGTCCTCGGGGATGTCGGCCCAGCGGGTACCGGGGGCGATGCCGTCCTCGGGCCAGCCGAGTTCCTCGTCGTACTCGAAGCCGCACTGCAGGCAGCGGAAGAGTTTGTAGTCAGTCATGGGGGTGTCCTGTGTCGGCGGAAACGGATTCGAAGTCGAGCTTTTCCCGCACGCCGCAGTCCGGACAGCACCAGTCGTCCGGAATCGAGGACCACGGGGTGCCGGGCGGGAAGCCTTCGCGGGGTGCGCCTTTCGCCTCGTCGTAGACGTAATCGCAGACGGGGCAGCGGTATTCGGACATCAGTGGGCTCCGTACCGCGCCAGCACGCGATCGCGCTTGCCGGGCTGGATGTTCACGCGGGTGATATCGCCGCTGTAATGCTCGAGCACACGGTGATCCATCACCTTGCGCCAGAGTGGCGGGAGGTATGCCAGACCGATCATGGAGGCGTAACCGCTCGGCAGATTCGGCGCGCCGTCCATACTCCGCAGCGTTTGATACCGACGCGTCGGATTCGCGTGATGATCGCTGTGCCGCTGCAGGTGGTACAGGAAGATATTGGTGACGATGTGGTCGGAGTTCCAGCTGTGCTCGGGCGTGCAGCGCTCGTAGCGGCCGCTCGCCGTCTTCTGCCGCAGCAGACCGTAGTGCTCGAGGTAGTTCACGGTCTCCAGTAGTGAGAAGCCGTAAACCGCTTGCAGCACCAGGAACGGCAGCACCGCCGGCCCGAAGACCGCCGCGAGCACGCCCCACAGCACCACCGACATGAGCCAGGCGTTCAGCACGTCGTTGTGAATCTTCCACGGGCGCTTGCCCAGTCGCTCCAGGCGCTTGGCCTCGAGCTCCCACGAACTGCGCAGGCTGCCCCAGACGCTGCGCGGCAGGAAGCTCCAGAAGGTCTCGGCGAAGCGGGCGCTGGCGGGATCCTCGGGGGTGGCCACCCGTACGTGATGGCCGCGATTGTGCTCGATGTAGAAGTGCCCGTAGAAGGTCTGTGCGAGGGTGATCTTCGACAGCCAGCGCTCGAGTTCGTCCTTCTTGTGGCCGAGTTCGTGCGCGGTATTGATGCCGACGCCGCCCATCACGCCGATGCTGAGCGCGAGCCCGATCTTGGAGAGCAGGCTCAGCCCGCCGTCGATACCGAGCCAGGACAGGTCGCCCGCGGTCCACAGATAGCTCGCGAACACCAGGCTGAGCAGCTGGAACGGAATGTAGACGTAGGTGCAGTACCGGTAGTACTTGTCGTTCTCCAGGTACTCCATCACCTCGTCCGGGGGATTCTGCCCGTCCGGCCCGAAGAAGCGGTCCAGCAGCGGCAGCAGTACGTAGACCAGCAGCGGGCCGATCCACCACCACACCGATGCCAGCGGCGCACTCCAGCTGAACTGGTTGAACGCCCACACCAGGGCGGCGGCGAGAAATATCGCGGTCGGTGGCACCAGGCCGAACAGCCAGAGGTAGCGCTTGCGGTCACGCCACTGCGGTAGTGCGCGCGACTCCTCGATTCGAGACGTCGTCATTGTCGATCTCCTGAGCGTTTACACTTCTTGTCGAAGTGTATCCAGTAGATACACTTGTCCTCGGAATGTCAACGGACGAGACGAAAGGGCAGCTCATGTACGCTCTTCAGGTGGCCGACACGCCGAACTTCCAAACCGAGATGCGTCAATTGCTGCGCGAGCGGATCATCGAGACCGCCCGCCGCGTGGTCGTCACCGAAGGCTGGGGCGCGGTGAACATGTCCCGCCTCGCCAAGGAAGTCGGCGTCAGCCGCCCGGTCATGTACAAGGAATTCGCCAACAAACACGACCTGGCCGAAGTGGTGATCCGTCAGGAGGTCGACGTCTTCCTGCTCGGCATCGCGCAATGCCTGGCCGCGCACCCCGTGGATTCGACCGCCGGCATGATCGCGGCGGTCGACTTCACGCTGCGCACCGGCGCCGACAACACCCTCCTCAAAGCCGTCCTCAGCGGCCGCACCGGCGCCGACACCAGCCTGCTCCCGGTCCTGATGACCGAACCCGAACCGGTCCTAGGCCGCGCCATCGAAGCCGTGGCCGCGGCCCTGCGCCTCCAATACGAATTGGCCACCATCTCCGACGCCGACCTCGCGGCAGCCTCGGAAACCCTTGTCCGCCTGGCCCTGAGCCACCTCTTCCAGCCCATCGGCCCCATCGAGCGCGCGGTCGATCAAATCGCCACCGTCATCAAGGCCGTACTGGCCCCCGCCCTTGGTACTCCGCCAGCAGCCTGAGATACCGAGCCTCCTTCTCCCCCAGCATTTCCCGAGCCTGCCGCAATCGCTCGATATCCGCGTCCAGGATCGCCCCGTACTCACGGATCACCGCCAACCGCTCCGCCACCTGACTCACCGTCAGCGGTTCAGTCATTCACGGCCTGGATGCGCTGGTAGGTCTCGTCTGTGAACACGTAGGTCTCCGGATCGGCGACGGGGTTGGCCCGTCTATTCTCGTTCAGCCCGTCCAGTCTCCGCATCTCGTCGACGCCGAGTTCGAAGCCGAAGAGGTCGGCGTTGGCGCGGATATGCGCTGCGGAAGTCGAGCGCGGGATCACGCACAGCCCATGCTGTACATGCCAGTGCAGGACTACCTGGGCGGCCGACTTCCCGTGCGCTGCCGCGATTCGCTCGACCACTGGATTACGCAACAGCTCGCCGCCTTGCATGAGGGGACTCCAGGACTGCACCGCTATGCCGCGGTCCGCGCAATAGCGCCGCAGGTCGTTCTGTGCCACGAAGGGATGCAGTTCCACCGAATTCACCGCGGGCGTCACCCGGGCTGTGGCTGTCAGTCGCTCTAGCCGAGCCGCGGAGAAGTTCGATACCCCGATGGCCCGCACCAGACCCTCCTCCAGGAGGTCTTCCAGCGCCCGCCAGGTTTCCGCCGCCACCTCATCGAAAGGCCAATGGATCAAATACAAGTCGATCCACTCCAGGCCGAGGCGTTCGAGGCTGGCGCGGCAGCTGTCGACGGTGTGCCGATAGCCTTCGCGGTCCACTACTTTCGTGGTCACGAATACCTCCTCGCGAGGCAATCCGGAAGCGCGCACGGCCCGCCCTACGCCGCGCTCGTTGCCGTACCCGGCGGCCGTGTCGACGCCTCGGTAGCCGGCTTCCAATGCCGTCGCGACCGCTCGCTCCGCGGTCGCCTCGTCCAATTGCCAAGTGCCCGAACCCACCATCGGCAGCTCGCCGCCGTGGTTCAGCTTCACAGTCGGCCCCATCGTGTCCTCCTCGGTCGATGTGGCCGACGGTAGGGGTTCGAGCGCGCTCGAAGTCAACCGTCCGTGCACAATGTCGTGTGCTCGAATCACAGTTGCTCGATGGTGAACCCGGACTGCTCTACGTGTGTGGGCCGCCGGGGAGTGGGAAGACGGGGCTGCTGCGCGAGCTGGCGGCGAGCGTGGCGGATGCGATTCTGGTGGATGCCGCTGGGCGGGACGTGGATTCGGTTGTCGCGGAGTTGCTGGAGGCGTATCCGTCGCGGCGGGCCGGGGTGGATCTGACGGATCTGATCAGCGAGACGCGCAATGACTGGACGGCCCGGACCATTCTCATCGCGAATGCGCATCGGGCGGGCACCTTGTTGTCGGGCGGGACGCCGGGATTGATGCGGCAGGTGGTGCGCTGGTTGCGGATCGCCACGCGGGAGGGGCGGCTGCGCCTGGTCGTCGAGACCGAGACGGCCCCGGATCTGACCGATGCCGTCGAGGCTCGGCGGACCAGTGTGGTCGAGTTGCCTGGGCGCGCCGATGCGGCCTCCGGAGCCGATGGCATTGCGGCGGAGGATCTTCCGGCACTGCGAGCGCTGGCGCACGCCCAGGTGGCGCGCATTCCGGCCGAGGGGTGGGCGTTATTGTGCCGGGCCGCCGGAGTGCCGGTGACCGCCGAACAACTCGCGAAGCGACTGCCGGGGGTTCTGGAGCACGACGGTGACGGGGTCGGGTTCCGTTCCTTCGCCGTGGCGCGTGAGCTGCGCGCGGGCTACGGCGACAGCGCCGGCCTGCACGCCCGCATGACGGAGCTGTTGAAGGCGGGTGAACTGACCTCGGATTGGGAACGCAGCTCGCTGCCCGGGCACGCCGCTGCCGCGGGGCTGTTCGATGAGCTCCTGGCCGACGCCCGTGCGCTCGCGCGCATCCCCTACGACGCGCTCGTCGAGGGCTTCCGCGCCTGCTATCCCGACGGCATCGAGCAAGGTACTCATGCTGCCGCATTGCATTACCTGACCGGCTACGGGCTGGCCGGAGCCACGCAAGGCGAGTGGGTCGCGCACCTGGCGCACGATGCCGTCACGCGCGGTGACCGGGAACGAGCCCGCGTACTGACCGAATTCAGTCCCGAGCCACTGCTTTTCCACACCGTCTGGTCACGGCTGCGGCTTCCGGGCGATCGCACCGTCCCCGGGCCCTGGCACGAGAACGACATCGAAAACGTTGCCGCCCTGGACTATCGGGGCCGGGCCGCCGTGGTGTCCGACGACGAGGACGACATGGGATTCGTGCTGGCCGCCGACACCGGCGAGCTGCTGGCGGGTCCGGTCCCCGACGCGCTCGAGCATCCCGAACTGAGCGCGGCGTTCGAGGACCACGACCCGATCGCCGGGCAGCTCGCCATATCCGGGGAATGGCGGCGCACCACCTTTCTCCGCGACGGCGAGCCGCTCGGCATCCTGCACCATCCCGCGGCGGACTACGCGGCTTTGGTCGGCGATACCCTGGTCGTGGTCGGAAACCAGGGCGCTTACGCCCTGCACGTGGACACCGCCCGGCTGCGCCCCGGCCCCGACAAGGCGCTCCGGCCGATGATCGGCGCGCACGGCCGCATCCTCCCGAAACCGGTCGACCCCACCCTGTTCGCCGATCCCCGCCGTCTGCTCAAGCAAGTCTTCGGCCCCGGGCACATCCATCGCCGCGACGACCCGCCCGCGACCATCACCCACGCCCCCACCCGCCACACGATGACCGGCACCGGCCTCCCCCACATCGAATGGCTGCTCGGCATCACCCTCGACCCCACCGGCGAATTCCCGACGCGCCCTTGGCAATCGATCCCCGAAGCCGCCCAACCCCCGGACAGCGGCCCCTTCCACCTACTGGGCGACTGGCTCGGCGTCCCCCTCCTCCTCGACGGCAGCACCGGCCGGGTACTACGCATGCTCCCCGCGGACTCCCCCGCCTACCTGTTCCCCCGCGACCACCTACTCGGCACCAGCCTCGAACAGTTCGTCCTCATGCTGGCCCTCCTCCAGCACTACCTGCGCATCTACCGAGCGGCGAGCTCGGAACGCGAACAGGTCCTCACCGAATTGCGGGTCCTGCTCCCCGAAGTCGACCCCCTCGCCGCCTCCGACTCCTGGCAGCACGTCCTGCATTTCGACGAATGGCATTGAGACGGATCGTTCAGCCCAGCAGCGCCTGGGTACAGGTGTAACCGAGCAGCGCCGCCCCCAGACCGGCGAACAAGCTGGCGGCGACATTGAGTACGGCGTACAGGTAGGCGCGCTGCTCGGCGAGCCGGACGGTTTCGTAGCTGAAGGTGCTATAGGTCGTCAGCGCGCCACAGAACCCGGTGCCCAGCAGGGTGATCCACGGCGTGGAGAGAGCGGCACCCGTCAGCGCACCGAGGGTCAGGCAACCACAGAGGTTGACGATGAAAGTGCCCCAAGGGAATACGCTGTCATGCCGGGTTTGGACGGCGCGGTCGGTGAGATAGCGCAGCGGCGCGCCGACCATGGCGCCGAGGACGACGAGCAGAGCGTTCATCGCACGACTTCCTCTCGCCGCCACACCTTTCGAGCGACCACGCGAGTGAGCGCGACGGCGACGACGGTCGCGAGCAACGCGCACAGCAGCGTCGCGGTGAAGTACGCGAACGCCGTCAACGCCGAATCCGGTTGCAGCAGTGCGCGAGTGTCGTTGGCGTAGGTGGAGAACGTCGTGAACCCGCCGAGAATGCCCACCCCGAGGAAGGGCCGCACCAGCGGATGCGCGGCCCCGATCTCGGTAACCACGACCATCAGCACCCCGATCAGAAAACACCCGATCACATTGGTGACGAACGTGGCCCACGGAAACCCACCCACCGGCGCAGGCCACAACACAGCGAGCCCGTACCGCCCCAGCGCACCGACCGCGCCACCGGCGGAGATGACCGCCAGCACCGCACCGTGCGTCCGCGACAATTCCGCCCGCTGCCCGGGTTCGTGAACATCGATATCGGGATCGATCGCCCCACCCGCCGGGCTCACCTCACCACTCACAGTCGTCTCCTGATTTCGGATTCGCGGGTCCAGGCGCGCGGCGGGTGCTCGCGGATATCAGTCGGCGGGGAGTTCTTCGCCGGATTCGGCCAGCTTCGTGGCGACTTCGGTGGGGAAGACGTTGCGGAAGAGGAACAGGTCGCGGCCGAGTTTCCAACCGGGGGCCAGGGCTACGGCGTAGCGCTCGAAGTAGCCGAGTTGCTTGCCCATGAGGATGAGCTGCTGGGGGCCGGAAGCGCCGCGGCGTTTGCCGAATTCGAGGAGGCGGGCCGAGACCACGCCGAGGTCGAGTTTGTCGAGGCTGCCGGACAGGACGGGGCCGAGGGCCACGGCGAGCTGACGGCCGATGGTGGCGTCGTCGCCGCTGTCGTCGGAGACCAGGTCGAGTTTGCGCAGCGCCCGGGCTACTGGGCGGAAGTCGTTGTCGATGGCGCTGGCGTAGAAGAGCGCGCGGACGAACTCGCGCCATTCGGTTTCCATCTTGCCGACGATGCCGAAGTCGAGCATGGCCACGCGGCCGTCGTCGAGCAGCCAGAGATTGCCGGCGTGCACGTCGCCGTGGAAGAGACCGTGCACCGCAACCGATTCCATCCACGCCTTGACCAGCCGGCGGATCAGCAGCTCGGAATCGGGGTGGGCGGCGCGGATGTCGTCGAAGCGGTCCAGGGGCATGCCGCGCATGCGTTCCATGCACAGCACCCGGGGGGCCGTGTAGTCCCAATACACCTCGGGGATGGCCACATTCGTGTTGTCGCCGAACGCCGAGAGGTTCTCGCGGGCGCGCGCCTGATTGTCGGCCTCGATGAGGAAGTTCAGTTCGGCGACCGTGGCCTCGTACAGATCGCGCACCACCGCCTGGGTATTGGCGACCCGGGCGTTCTCCGAACGCTTCTCCAGGGTGCGGGCCAGGCGCATGGCGGCGCGCAGGTCCACGATCATGCGGCGGCCGATCTCCGGGCGCTGCACCTTCACCACCGCGGGCCGCCCGTCGCGCAGCACGCAGGCGTGCACCTGGGCGATGGACGCCGCCGACAGCGGTTCGTCGTCGAACTCCAGGAACAGCTCGGAGATCGGCTTGCCCAGGTCGGCCTCGATGATGGCGCGCGCATCGGCCGACGGGAACGGCTGCACATCGTCCAGGCAGCGCAGGCAGGCATCGGCCAGATCGCGCGGGAACGCCCCGGGCGAGGACGCGATGAGCTGACCGAGCTTGACGAACATGGGCCCGAGGGTTTCGAAACCGTTCACCACCCCGTCGGCCACCGCGCGCTTACGCTTGGACGGGCGCAGCCCGCGGCGCAGCACATTGCCGGTGACGGATCCGCCCAGGACCAGGCCCACGATGGCGGTGCGCTTCCACTCGGAGAAGCCGAACGTGTCCAGGTCAGGCCGGATCACCTCGGGCGTCGACGCCCGCGCTGCGGTCGGTGAGCTCACGGGGCGCAGTGTAGCGCTGCGTGCGCCCGGGAGCCGACTGTGGTGGGCGACACTCGAATCCGCCCAGGTGCCCGGGGCCTTGTTACCCAGGAGTTCAGTGGTTGATCGTGAGCCGCACCAGGTACCGTGCATGGTCGGGCCGCGATCCGGCTCGACAGGGCCGCGCTCGGCTCTCCTGATGAAGGCGGAAAGGCAAGACCTAAGTAATGACGGGTACAGCGGAAAAGCTGGCGGAACTGCGCAAGCTCCTGGAGATCGCCGAAGAGCCCACCGGTGAAAAAGGCATCCAGAAGCGGCTAGCCAAAGGCATCCCCAGCGCCCGAGAACGGGTGCACATGCTGCTGGACCCGGGCAGCTTCGTCGAGATGGGCGCGCTCATGCGCCAGCCCGGCAACTCCAACGCCTACTACGGCGACGGCGTGGTCACCGGCCGCGGCACCATCGACGGCCGCCCGGTCGTGGTCATCTCCCACGATCCGACCGTCTACGGCGGCTCGGTCAGCGAGATCTTCGGCCGCCGCGTGCGCCTGGTCATGGACTTCGCCTACAACAACGCCTGCCCGGTGGTCTGCATCAACGACTCCGGCGGCGCCCGGATTCAGGACGGCGTCACCTCGCTCGCCTGGTACGCCATCATGTGCCGGCTGCAGGAGGACCTGTCCGGTTACGTGCCGATGATCGCGGTCATGCTCGGCAAGTGCGCGGCCGGTTCGGTGTACGGGCCCATCAATATGGACGTCCTGGTCGCCACCGAGGACTCCTACATGTTCGTGACCGGCCCGGAGGTCATCAAGGCGGTCACCGGTTCCGTGGTCACCGCCGACGAGCTGGGCGGCGCGCGGGCGCTCGAGCGCAACGGCACCGTGCATCACGTCGCCAAGACCGAGCAGGCCGCCTTCGACTGGGTCCGCGACTACCTGAGCTTCCTGCCCTCGAGCTGCCTGGAGCAGCCGCCGGTGATCAACCCCGGCCTGGAGCCCGAACTCACCGATTCCGATCGCGAGCTCGACAAGCTCATGCCCGACGCCGACAAGACCGGCTACGACATGCACGAGGTGCTGCTGCGCATCTTCGACGACGGCACCTTCCACGAGGTGAGCGAGAAGTCCTCGGCCAACCTCATCACCGGTTTCGCGCGGGTGGACGGCCTGCCGGTCGGCGTCGTCGCCAACCAGCCGCTGGTGCTGGGCGGCGCGCTGGACGCGGCCTGCTCGGACAAGGCCGCGCATTTCATCCGGATCTGCGACGCGTTCAATATTCCGCTGGTCTACGTGGTCGACACCCCGGGCGTGTTGCCGGGCGTGGACGAGGAGCGCAATCACGTGATCAAGCGCGGCGGGCGCATGTTCCGCGCGCTGATCGAGGCCACCGTGCCGATCGTGACCATCGTGACCCGCAAGGCGTACGGCGGCGGTTACGCGGTGATGGGCTGCAAGCAGCTGGGCGCGGACATCAACCTGGCGTGGCCGACCGCCCGGCTCGCGGTCATGGGCGCGGAGTCCATGATCCCGATCGTCGGCAAGCGGCAGCTGGAGGCGACGCCGCCGGAGCAGCGCGAGGCGGTGCGGCAGAACATGATCGACTTCTACAACCTCACCGTCGCCACGCCGTGGACGGCCGCCGAGCGCGGGTACATCGACGCGGTCATCGAGCCGTCGGCCACCCGCCTGGAGATCCGCAAGGCGCTGCGCCTGCTGCGCGACAAGGGTGCGGTGCGCAAGCCCAACCCGCGCAAGCACAACCTGTACCCGATGTGATCGGAAACCTGTAGAGCGACAACGAATCCCGCCCCCGGCCGTTCGGCCGGGGGCGGGGTCGTCGGGTAGGGATGATCACGCCGGGCGAGGCAGCGTTCGGGCGGCGATTCAGCACTCGTTGGGCGCGGGCACGCCTTGCAGGCGCTGATCGAGCCAGTTCAGGGATTCCGGATATCCGGTGACGGCGCCGATGATGTGCTCGCCGAAGACGCTGCGGTAGACCGCCGTCGCGCCCAGCGCGCATTGTTCGGCGTAGAGCTTCTTCGCCCCCTCGGCGGGCACCCACCACTCTTGTTCACCGTTGTAGATGTACAGCGGCACAGCCGATTTGCGCCCCTCGATCCGGCTCAGCTGGTAGATCTCCTCCGCCAGCTCACTGCGCAGCGGATCCGGATAGTTCGCCGCGATATCGATGGGCAGTTGCAGCAGGCCCGGCCACGAGTAGGACGACATGCACAGGTCCTTCAACGCCGAGACCGCGGCCCATTGCGCCAAATGGTTCATGCGGGAGAGGATTTCGGGCCGCTCCCGGCCGATGGCGAAGGTCGCCGCCATGAACACGCCCGAGGCGAGGTTGGCGTTCATGCTCCGGGACAGGATCTCGAAGTCGGCCGGGACGCCGCCCAGCGCCGCGCCCACCACCACCTCGGCCAATTCCGGCGCGTAGTCGTTCATCAGCTTGACCGCGCCGTGGGTCGCGATCGCCCCGCCGGAGTAGCCGACCATCGCGAATCGGCTGTCCCCCAGCTGGATCGGCATATGATTGCGCACCGCCCGGATGCCGTCCAGAATCGCGTGCCCCGCCACGTACGGTTCGGCGTAGGCCATCCGCGGCCCTTCGTGGTCCACGATCAGCACCGCGTATCCGCGCAGGATCGCCAGCTGGGTGGTCGGCAGCAGATACTCCGCCAGGTTCGTCTTGCTGTTGAAGCCGCGCGAGAGCGTGTAGCTCGGATTGCAGTCCCGCCCCAGGGCATTGATCGGCAGGTTGTTCACCAGCACCGGCCGCCGCCCCGCCCCGGTCCACTCGCCGAACGGAAGCACCAGTGTCGCAACCGCATACGAGGGCAGGTCGTGGGAATCGGTGGTGCGGTACTTCAATTGCAGCACCTGCTGCACCGGCGTGATAAGGGTGGGCCCGCCCGTCGCGGTCACATCCCGCCAGGCCACCACGTCACCGGGGGCGAGTTCGTCGAGCCCCGCGGGCCAGTCGTCGACGAACCAGTCACCGATGGCCGCGGGCATGGTGGCGGCACGGAAAGCCGCCAGGTCGGGGGCGATGCCGCCGGCCGCGACCAGCGGCGCTTGCGAGGCGGGCAGCAGCGGCGGCGCGGGCACCAGCAGGTCGATCCACTGTTGCAGGCCGGGCAGGTCGAGCGCCGGCGGATTCGGCGGCTCCGGCGCTTGCCCGCCCGTATCGACCGGCTGTGCCTGCGCCTGTGCCGCGAAACACCCGATCATCAAGGCGGCGAAAAGAATTCGCAGGCAGCGAAGCACAGCACCCCCAACAGATCGACGGTTGGACGTCCCCTCATCCTGAACGCGCACGAGCCTAATCCGGCAGCGCGGTGCGACACTCCGTAGTCGTCGGTTCGAAGCCACATCGAGACCGGTCCGTGCCGATAATGCGACTGCCAGGTATTTGCCGACCGCCGGACCGGGTGCGGCTTCGGGAATCACCGAACGCTCGGGCCGCCGGTCCGGCGCGGCCCACCGGCCCCGGAGCCTGGACGAGCCGTCGAATATCGCCGTTTTCGCCCGAACGACCAGTCCGAATGTCCGATTAATTGCGGTGAGCCGGTGAAAAACTCCGTGCCCGAACAACTTTTGCAGGATTGCCCGGAAAAAGCGGGGGTATCCGACCAATGTGACCAGGACAAGTCTCCGGGAACTGATCGATCGACAGGGTCCGTTCGTCTCGGTGTACTTCGACAGTTCGCAGGCTGTCGGAGACACCGCACGGCAGACCGAACTCCGATACCGGTCTGTTCGCGAAAAGCTCAGCGCCGCAGGCGCGTCCGGGCAGCAACTCGGCGCGCTGGGGATCGCGGTGGCGGCGGGTCCGCCGGCACCCGGACGGTCGGGGCGAGCGCTCATCGCCGATCAGCGCACCGTGCTGGTCGACGAGCAGCTGCCCGTCCCGCCGCCCAGCGACATCGTGCGGGTCTCTCCCCTGCCGCACCTGCTACCGCTGCTGGAACAGCGCGCACCCGTGATTCCGCACGTGGCGGCCCGCGTCGAACGCGCCGGGGCCCGCCTGTACGCCGTGGACCGTCACGGCGACACGGTGGCGCATATGACCGGCTCGCTCGGTCAGCCGCCGTTGCCGGCCCGCGGGGTGCGCGGGCAGCGCGCCATGCGCCGGCACGGGCCGGACACCGTCCGCCGCACCCTCGATATCGTGGCCGCGCGCATGCTGGAACTGGCGAACCGGGTGGACGCCGTGCTGATCCTGGTGGCCGGCGAGCCCACCGTCCGGGCCGGATTGCGCACCGCGGTGGAGATCCGCCTGGGCGCCGGCACCACCGTGGACGGCGATCCGCCCGACGCGCGCCACCGCCGCCTGGTGGAGATCGACGCGGAGACCGAGACCATTCCCGAGCAGGTCCGCAAGAACGTCACCGAGGCCGCCGAAACCCATTGCGACGCGGTCTTGGAGCGCTATCGGACTCAGCGCGCCCGCTTCGGCGGCCCCACCACCGGCGGCCTCGCCGAGACCGCCGCCGCGCTGCGCGAGGCCCGCGTCTCCTGTCTGCTCATCGACGGCGGCGGCCTGGACGATCGCCGGGTGCTGGTGGGCGCGACCCACACCGACGTGGGGACCAGTGCCCACGAACTCGACGATCCGGCCGAGGTGCGCCGGGCGGACGAAGCGCTACCCGTCGCCGCTTTGGCGGGCGGGAGCGAAATCCTGCCGCTCACCGGGCGGCTCACCCTGCCGGACGGCGTCGGCGCGCTCCTGCGCGAGCACTGACCGCCGCATCGACCGAGGAGGAAAACCATGCGAAACCGCCTTACCGCCACGGAACCCGTTACCCCGCAGCCGGACCCCTTGCCCCATCCGCCGCCGAACCCGATTCCGCCGACGCCGCCGCAGCCGCCGCTCCCGCAGCCCGAGCCGATTCCCGGTCAGCCGCAACCGGAGCCGATTCCCCCGCAGCCGCGCCCGGAACCCGTCCCGCCGATCCCGAGTCCCTCGCCGCCGCCGCCGAACCCGGTGTGAGTCAGGAGTTTTCGCGCCGGTCAATCACGCAGTGCCTGCTCGCGCAACCAGCCCAGGGTCTTGGCGAGGATGCGCGAGACATGCATCTGCGAGATGCCGAGTTCGTCGGCGATCTGCGTCTGGGTCTTGGCATCGAAGAATCGCATGATGAGGATGTGCTGTTCGCGCTCGGGCAGTTCGGCGAGGAGCGGTTTGACCGCCATGAACTCGTCCACCCGGTCGTAGCGGGGCTCGACCTCGCCGAGCACCTCCATCAGCGACAGCGGGGTGTTCTCGTTGTCGTCACCGGTGACGGCGTCGAGCGAAGCCAGCTGATAGGCATTGCCCGCGATCAGCGCCTGCGTCACCTCCACCAGGTCCACCTCGAGCTCCGCGGCGATCTCGCGGGCCTTGGGCAGCCGCCCCAGCCGCTGCGCCAGCGTATCGATGGCCCCGCCGATGGAAAGCTGAATCTCCTTGGTACGGCGCGGCACTCGCACCGCCCAGGTATTGTCGCGGAAATGCCGGCGCACTTCGCCCATCACGGTCGGCACCGCGAAGGACAGGAACGACGAGCCGCGGGTGACGTCGAAGCGATCCACCGCCTGCACCAGCCCGACCCGGGCCACCTGCAGCAGATCGTCGAAGGATTCCCCGCGCCCGGAGAACTTGCGCGCGATGTGGTCGGCCAGCGGCATGCAGCGCCCGATCAGCTTCTCCCGCACGCGTTCGTACTGCGGGTCGGCCGGGTCGATGGCGGCCAGCTCCTCGAACATCGGCTCGATATTGTCGTAGCTGTCGCCGCGGCTGCGCGAGCGCGCGGGCGGGCGGGGCTTGGACTCATCCACCATCGGCGACGCCTCGTAACCGGCTGAATTCGACCAGCACCGGGTATCCGCCGGCGGCCGGATCGAAGGGATGACGATGCGCGGTGAGATTCTCGGTGATGGTGTCGAGCACGTGCCAGCCGAAACCGTTCTCGTCCAAGGCATCCGCATCGACCGTGGCGCCGCCCACCCGCACCAGCATGCGCTGCTCGTCGAAGTCGAAATCGCAGGCGATATGGCTGCCCGGCACCGCCGCCACGATGAGCGCGGTCGCGACCTCGTCCAGCGCGACCCGGATATCGGTGACCTCGTCGAGGGCGAAATCGGCGATGAGCGCCACGGTCTCGGCCAGCGCCCGCAGCATGGTCAGTTGCTCGAGTTCGGCAGGTACCCGCAGGCCGACGGTGCTGGTATCGGTGGCCGGCCGGGAAATCCACTCTGTCATGCGCATCTCCGCTAGTCCATTGCCGAGCGACCGTGACGAGATACGCCGCGCCCGGCCGTTGTTGTATCCGTTCGTCCCTCGCATTATCGCCGCGATACCCACCGCGACGGCGGGGAAACCCCGCCGCCGTCGTGGATCGCCCCGGGCCGGTTACGACTCGAGCCGCTGATGGACCGTCAGCAGCACGTGATCGAAACGCGTGCGCAGTTCGACCGCGGTCCCGCCCATGGCGGTCACCTCGGCTACCAGTTGCTGGGCCAGGGTGCGCAGTTTGGTGTTGGTCTCCTGCGAGCGCCAGGTCAGCACCCGGAAGGCCTGTTCGGCATTGATGCCGTAGACGAGCATGAGCGCACCCTTGGCCTGTTCGATCACCGCGCGCGCCCGGTACAGCTCGGGCAGGGTGTCGTCCAAGGTCTCCTGCCGATGTTCGGCGAGAGTGTCGGTCACATCGATGTAGTAGCCGGTCGTGCCGACCACATTGTCTTTTTCGTCAACCATATGGTCACCCACCACGATCACGTGGTGCACGTCGCCATGGGTGTCGATGATCCGGTGCCGGCTGGAGAAGGGATCCCCGTTCTCCACTGCCCTGGCGAGGAAGGTGGCCACCTGCTCTCGATCCTCGGGATGCTTGTGCTCGAGCAGCAGTTCGGTGGTGGGTTGCACGGTGCCGGGTTGGTAACCGTGGATCGCGGCCACTTCGTCGGACCATTCCCAGCGCTGATCGGCGAACCAGAAACGAAAACTGCCGACGTGCTGTGCGTGCCCGCTGCCGATCACCTGGTCGAAAGCCTGAGCCTCATCCGCCGAGAGCTCACCACCTGTTGTCACCTCACGAGTATCCGCTCCGGAAAGGCGCTCCGGCAGTGGATCGGTGGGACCGGAACCGGTCCGATCCCACCCGACCTCCATCGACAACTATGCCTCCAGCGCGGCCTGAACCGAAGAGTGATAGCGGAACAACGGCCGCACACCGGTCACCTCGAGCACGCGCTCGATTTCCCGGCGGCAGGCCACCACTCGCAGTTCCACGCCGACCGCCTCGGCGGACTCCTTCGCCCCGGCCAGCGCCGAGGCGCCGCCGATGCTCAGGAAACTGGTCTGACGGAAGTCGACGACCACGGCCGCCGAACCGGACGTCATCGCCCGTTCCAGGGCCTCGGTGAATTCGGGCAGAACCGCGGCATCGAGTTCACCCTCCACCCGCACGACGGCGCACGAGTGCGCCGGATCGGTTACGGGCGGCGAATGCTGTTCGGGGCGATCGCGTTCGGCACCGGAGGCGATGGCGTCGGCTTCGACGCCACGCTGGAGTACGGCAATTGCGGACATGACTACCTCCTGGGGAGGGGATGTCCGGTTCCTGCGCACTGGGGAACCACACCGACGGTGTCGGAAAAAAAGAGGCGCGACGGCGATACGCCGGAAGGCGATACCACTACCACGCTCGCCGATGCGAGCGATCCCCGGCAAGAACCGGGCGGCTGTAGTCTCAACCTGAAGACATTCTGTCACGGTCCGGTGGATCTGTCACAGACTCCCCCGGAACCGGTCTAGATACGCGCCGACACCGCAATATCCAACTGCGCGTTGCTGATCTGCCGGCCGGCATTGGACACCGAGGTCACCATGGCGCTGCCGAAGGACCCGCGCCGGTCGAACAGGGTCGCGGTGCCGACCGCCATCCCGCGTTCGCTGAAGTGGCTGTCGGCCTCCACCCCGATCTCGTAGCCCTCCGGCATGCGCACCAGGGCCAGCGTCATATCGGTATTGATGAACCCGATCCCGGCATCGCCCCAGTTGGTCATCATGCTGGTGGCCTCGCCGACGATGGCGGCCCGCACGAACGGCGACAGCTCCTCGCCGGTGACGGTACGAATCGGGTTCTGCCAGGTCCGTTTCCGGCTGTCGTTCTCGTGCTCGGTCGGCAGCGGCGACCACTCGCCCGCGCTGCCGAACAGCGGCACCCTGGGCAGCGCCGACGGGGGCGCGACCGCGAGCGAGGGCGGCTCCGGTTCGCGGTCCCGCCGCCACAGCGCCCCGGGCGGCTGTTCGGAGGGCTGCAGCAGGACCGCCGAGGCCCGGGCCGCGACCTTCCCGCCCTGCACCACGCTCACGTCGGCGACCCGGATCCGTTTGCCGTCGCGCACCCGCACCGTCGGCAGGGTGGTGTGCTCGAAACGGGCCGCGCTGAACATGTCGACGGTCAGCCGCACCGGTACGAAGCCGTCGGTGGCGTGCGCCCGTTCGAGTTCCCGGGCCATCAGCCCGCACAGCGCCGGGCCCACCACCTGCGCCGCGGACCACTGACTGGCCGCGAAGCGAGTCGGCTGGAAACCGCCGTCCACCTCGTCGAAATACGCGGGCACATCCATCACGGTGTACGGCTCCTGTCCGGTGCAGTCGATCGAAACCACTGCTCCCAGACCTAACACACCGCTGAAACCGGTTACAACAATGAGTCCCGTCCGCACCGGGTGGCATTTCCCACAACCGGCCCGGAACCCGCGCGATTCAGCTCTGCTCGCTCTGCCGCCGCCAATCGCGCACGGCGTCGCGCACCCGGTCGAAGACGGCCAGCGGCGGGCCGAACGCCACATTGGACAGCGCGGACTCGCCGCCGACTGTGTGCGGCCGGGTCGGGGCGACGGCCTCGGCGACCCGGACCGCGGTGGCCAGGCTGGCCCGCTGCGCGGCCGAGGAGTGCTGCAGGAGCGGCCCGAACTCCTCTTTCTCCTCCATCTCGGCGTGCTCGACGACCCGCTCGGCGAAGGCCCGGAAGCGCTGATCGAACTCCCGGTGCTCGGGACCCATCTCGAAGAGTTCGGCTAGTTCCCGCTTGGCCTGCTGCTCCTCCTGCAGTCGGGCGTCGACGATCTGATCGTTGACCGCCACCCGGCGCGCGGTCGGATGGATGACCTCCTCCTCGGCGCTCTCGTGCACGGCCAGCAGCCGCACCAATTCCTCGAAGGGTTCGCGTTTGCTCAGCCCGGGCGCGGCCTGCACCTGCTCGAGCAATTGTTTGATCTGATTGTGCTGGGACATCAGGAGTTCGACGACATCCTGATCGTGTGCGCTGCTCCTGAAAAGCTGCTCCTGAACGGGCGAAATGCCCGGCGGACCGACCGCCGGGCATTTCCTTGCTATGGGTTATCGATTGCCTTCTTGGTAGGCACGCTGCCGCTTTTCCTCCGCTTCGGCCTTGGCGCGTTCCTTTTCGGCCTCGGCCTCGTGCTTGGCGGCATCGAGTTGGTCCTCCGCGCGCGACTGCTGGGCACGGCCCTCGTCACGCAGGTTCTCATTGCCGAAGACGGTGCCGGCGGCTTCCTTGGCCTTACCCTTCGCGCCTTCCACGGTGCCTTCGAAGCCCTCACGGAATCCGCTCTTCTCGTGCTCGGACAAGAGATTCACCTCCACGGTGTCGGTGTTCGACTGACAATGCGGCGATACCCGGCGATTCGGACCCGAAACATGCTGCGGTACTTGGACATCCGAGTTTCCGGGGCGCCAGCGCGGGCTACCGGCACGCCGCCGCCAGGGCAGTACCACCCAGCACAGGGCGAACAGGAAACCCAGCCCGCATCCCGCGCTCGCGGCCGCGAGCGGACCGGCCACCACATCGAAGATCAGCACCGCCACCATCACCAGCGCCGCCGCCAGCAGCACCAGTCCGGTCATGGCGTAGCGGTGCGCGGAAAGCACCACGGTGTCGATTCGATGGCGGCGGAAAAGAATTCGATGCGCCGATACCGGAGCGACCAGGAAAATGGTGGCGCAGATCGAGGCCAGCACCGTCGCGAGATACAGCCCGCGCTGCCAATCCGACAGGGTCTGGAAACGCGCCTGGAAAGGTACGGTGAGCAGAAATCCGGTGAGCAATTGCACGCCGGTTTGCACCACCCGGGTTTCCTGGATCAGGGTGTTCCAATTCCGGTCGAGCCGTTCGATCTCCGTTTCGTGGCGCGCCGCCATATCCCATTCCCGATCCGCACCCGCCGGCATATCGACCTTCCCTTCCTGGGCACGCCCTACCCGGTCCGCGGCCGATCAATCACGCCCGATTAGCGGGCGGCGGCACGGGTATGCCCCGGGTATGGTCCAGACGATCGACCGCCTCCTCGACACGCTCACCCGCGTGGTGAACACGCTGCTGGACAAGGAGATTCCATTCGCGGTCGGCGGCGGTTGCGCGGTCTACGCCCGCGGCGGGCCGGCCTCGGATCACGATGTGGACATCTTCGTCAAGCCGCGGGACGCGCAGCGGGCCCGCGCCGCGCTGACGGCGTGCGGGCTGCGGCCGGTGGATCCGGCGGAGGACTGGCTGACCAAGGTCTACGACGGGGACACCCTGGTGGACTTGATCTTCCGGCCCAACTACCGGACCGTCACCGACGAACTGCTGGGCCGGGCGGGCTGGTTGCGTATCGGGCCGACCGCCGCGCCGGTGATCAGCGGCACCGATCTGCTGGTGGACAAACTCATGGTGCTCGACCCGCACCGGCTGGACTTCACCCGGCTGCTGCACATCGCGCGGGATCTGCGCGAGCAGGTGGACTGGGCGCGGGTGCGCACCGAAACCGAGATGTCGCCGTACGCGCGGGCCTTCCTGGGCCTGCTCGGCGATCTGGGCATCAGCGAGCAACGAGAGGCTGGGGACATGACCGATCCGACCGAGCGGCGGACCGAGGCGATCCTGCCGCAATATCTGGTGGCCAATCTGCGCCGCGCCTTCGCCGAGGATCCGCGCACCGCCGAGCTGGGCGTGCAGGTCACGCTGCGCGGGGATGTGGTGGTGCTCAGCGGCGAGGTGATGGGCACCGCCCGCCGCCGCGAACTGGAGGCGGTGGTGCACGAGCTGGCGCCGAAACTGCGGGTGCACAACGACGTTCGGGTGATCCACGCGAACGCGCCCACCGAGCACGAGGAGCTGAACTGAACGGGGCGGGCGCGGACGGGACCGGCATGCACGGCGACGGCCCGCGGCCGCCGACGGCCATCGAACCGACCGCCCGGGTTCGAATAGCGGCCGTCGGCGATGTGCATCTCGGCGAGGATTCCGGCGGCTCGCTGCGGCCCGCGCTCGAGGAGCTGCCCGACTGCGCCGACGTCCTGCTGCTCGCCGGCGATCTGACCCGGCACGGCACCCTGGCCGAAGCGCGGGTGGTGGCCCGGGAATTCGCCGAGCTGGCAGTGCCGGTGATCGCGGTGCTGGGCAATCACGACCATCACGGCGACGTGCCGGAGGAGATCACCGCACTGCTCACCGACCACGGCATCACGGTGCTGGAGGGCTCGGCGGTGACCGTGCCGGTGGCCGGGATCCGGCTCGGCGTGGCCGGGACCAAGGGCTTCGGCGGCGGCTTCGCGGGCAAATGCGCCAGCGTGTTCGGCGAACGGCAGATGCGCGAGTTCGCCGGGCACACCGTCGATCTCGCCGCCGCCCTGCACACCGCGCTGGCCGGTCTGGACACCGAGGTGACGGTCGCGCTCACCCACTACTCCCCCATCGGCGACACGCTGCACGGGGAACCCCTCGAGATCTACCCGTTCCTGGGTTCCTATCTGCTCGGTGAGGCCATCGACGCCTGCCGCCCGCAACTCGCCGTGCACGGGCACGCCCATCACGGCTGCGAGCGCGGCACCACGCCCGGCGGCACCCGGGTGCGCAATGTCGCCCAGCCGGTGATCCGGGCGGCCTTCGCCGTCTACGAACTGCATCCGGCGGTCCTGACCGGCTGACCCGCCCGTGATTGGCCCGTGCCGGTCCGGGTATGCGCCTGTTATCAGGCTCCGCAGAGAGAGGACAGCGATGATGCCTGCCGCGCACGACGATTCACGCCCCGGAGCACTCCGCTATTCCGCGAACAGCACCGGCGACTACCGCCCCGACGAGCACCGCACCACCCGGCCGCACGCCGGCGAAGCCCTGGAGGACACCCGCAATTGGCCGGGACTGATTCTGTCCGCGCTCGGCATCGTGGCCGTGGCATTGACATTGACGGCCGCCGGCTACGGATTCGTCGGCTGGGCGGTCATCGGCACGGTGGCCAGCGTGGCGTTGCTGAGCCTGGGTATCGCGCAGATGGTGCTCGAACACCGCCGGGTCGAACGCCGGGATAAGGAGGAGTCATGAGAATTCGAGGCATGGCCGCCGGAGCGCTGCTCGCGGCCGGGCTGCTCACCGGAGCGGCCGCGTGTTCCAACAGCACCGAATCCGGCTCGCCCGGAAGCACCACCGGGGAAAACCGCGGACCCGTCTTCACTTCCGAAGGCGCCCCATCCATTTCGACCGAGGCGGCCCAGCAACTGTGCGAGATGATGAAACCGGAAGTCTCCAAGTGGCGCGATCAGGGACCGACCATCGGGCGGGTCGCATTCAACGGCACGGTGCACAACTGGGCCATGCGCAATAACGGCATCAATGCCGCCGTTATGCGCGATCGGGCGGTGGTGGACCAGGTGACCACGAGTCAATGCCCGGACGTACGCCAGGACGCCATTGCGGCCCTGGAAATCGACAGCCTGGCCGCCGGCCTGGCCGGGTTCTAGGAACGGACGTCATGCGCACTCTTCCCCGGCCCGCGGCGGGGCTCGCCCTCGCCGCCGGACTCGCCGTCGCCGCACTGTCCGGCTGCTCCGAGGCCGAGCAACTCGTGAACAAGGGCGGCGACACACCCTGTAGCGAATTCGTCCAGCAGGACACTGAAAAGCAGCGGGTGACCACCCGCAAATTCCTGGAACAAGAGCAGAGCCGGACCCCCGAACCGGACTCCGACACCGTCGATACGGCCATCGCCACCATAAAACTCATGTGTGAGGCGCAGGCCAACCCCGATACGCCGATCAAGAAGGCGGATCTCACCGGAGTATTCGTTCCGAAATAGCGCTCGCCGCCCCGTCCGTGCAAACTTTTAGCATCCCCAAAACAGCCCTCTGCCTGCGTATTCGAGGTTGCAGATGCACTTGCATTTGCGCATAGCACGGTCATAGACTCGTTCCTGCAAGTGCAAGGCATCAATAGGGGACAACCAGAGCGCCGAGCGGTGAATCACCGGCGATTCCTCGCCATCGCTTAGCCGTCGGCCTGGCGTCAGGGGCGTTCGCATGAACCAGCCAATCAACCTCAGCCGACTTGGGTTTGCCGAAAGAAGCACGCCGGCACAATCCTATTCTCGGGAGACGGCAACCGCTTTCGTCATCAGGCAGGTCGAATCCACCGGAGCGGCCACTCGGTACGATTTCGATATCGACCGAATCGTCACGACCGCTCATGCCATGGTGAACGATTGGGATCTGCACATGATGCAGCCCGAGGCATTCTGGCGGATAGCGTCGAGTTTCATTCGGCAATGAGGTCGTAACCACCAGCAGGGGCCCCACCCGGGGCCCCGTTATGCCGTGTTCACCGCCGGCAATGCCAGCCTCCCCCTTGCCAATTCACTTGCATTCACGCAGTCACATTCCATGGCGCGCGCTTTCGTCCGAAAATTCCGCGCACACGACTGTGCCGCGTCTATCGCCACTCGGGCTCAGACGCGGCTGATTCCCCCTGCTGCGACCGGTTATTCGGCTGCCGCGGCGGCCTCCGCGGCCAGTTTCTCCATGAGCTGGCGCGAACGCTCCGGCGGTTCGGCCTGCACGCTGAGCTGATCCATGACCTGCCGGTAGAGCTCGAGATCCTGACGGCGATCCAGGTACAGCGAACTCGTCAATTGCTCCAAATACACAATATCGGGCAATTCGGGCTCCGCGAACCGCAGCATGGTGAACGAACTCCCCGCTGCCGCATGACCACCCGCCGAGAACGGCAAGATCTGGATGGTGACATTGGGCAGGTTCGACACCTTGATCAGCTGATTGATCTGATCGCGCAGCACGCCGTGCCCGCCGATCGGCCGATGCAGGACCGCCTCGTCCAGTACGGCCCAGAAGCTCGGCGCGCCAGGACGTGTCAACAGCTCTTGGCGCCGACGGCGTAGCGATACGCGTCGCTCACCGTCGGCGTCATGGCCGAGCGCCACCATCGAACGGGCGTAGTCCTCGGTCTGCAGCAGGCCGGGGACCAGTTGGCCCTCATAGGTTCGGATGGACTTGGCCGCATGCTCGAGACCCAGATAGGTCTCGAACCATTGCGGCAGGAGGTCACTGTAGCGATGCCACCAGCCCGGCTCGTTGGCCTTGCGAACCAGATCCATGATCTGGGCGCGCTCGCCGGGATCGTTGACCTCGTAGAGGCTCAACAGATCCCGGATGTCACGCTCCTTGAATCCGGTCCGGCCGAGTTCGAGTCGGCTGATCTTGGCATGGGATCCGCGAAGTGGTCACCCGCGGCTTCCCGGGTGATGTTCTTGGATTCCCGCAACTTCCGCAATTGACTGCCGACCGCGATCCGTACTGCGGTCGGACCGCGTTCGGCGACAGCGGAATCCGCCAGTCCGTGGGCTACGGGTTCTGCGACCATGAGTTTCCACTCCGTTGCTCGGGTTTGCCGGCAGTGGACTCACAACCGCAACGTCGGAACCACCGCGCCGATTGCCAATGCTACCGCTCAGCGTGCCAAGTAGTCGAACTCTCCGCTCTTGGCGCCTTGCAAAAACGCATCGATCTCCGGGCGGGTGTAGACCAGCACCGATCCCAGCGGGTCGCGCGAGTTGCGCATGGCCACTTGACCATCGGTGAGTTCCGCCAGTTCCACGCAGTTACCACTGGGATTACTGAAAGTGCTCTTGCGCCACGAGAGTGTCGCCGGGTCGATCCGGGTTGCCGATGAATCGGTCATTTCAGACTCCTTGCCAGTACCGCCCGCAGACGGTGGTCCAGTACTTGCAAACGTTCGGTCAAATGTACTTACAGTTGCAACCGCAACAAGAACGATAGCACGCAGATAGCCCGGCATCGATCCCTTGTTTGCGGCACATCCTTTGCAACACAACAGCTTTGATCTTGGAAAACCCCAGGTCCGTGCGAAGTTGCGAAGCGAAAACGACATATCCGACTGGTCGGTTTGATAAATTCCACGGTTCGCCAACCAAGCGCCGGATGCCCGGCGAACGAATCTTGTACTGTCACTTGACAGATCGGACCTAACACGCGCGCAAGCAGTCGTCGAGGAGTTCCCCTATGCCTGAAACCCATCACCCCGCGATTCGGACCGATATCCCGCACTCGGCGCGCGTCTGGAACTACTGGATGGGCGGCAAGGACAACTACGAGATCGACCGGATGGTCGGCGATGCCAGCCTCGCCATAGATCCGGACATAACGACCATGGCGGTGGAATCCCGGCGCTTCCTGACCCGCGCGGTCCGTCTGCTCGCCGGCGAACTCGGCATCACCCAGTTCCTCGATATAGGAACAGGACTGCCCAGTACGGACAACACCCACGAGGTGGCCCAGTCGCTGGCGCCCGCGGCCCGGGTGCTCTACGTCGACAACGATCCGCTGGTGCTGGCGCACGTGCGCGCCCAGACCAGCGGCGCCCAGGGCGTCACCGCCTGCCTGGAGGCCGACTTCCACTCCCCCGGCCGGATTCTCACCGAAGCGCACGCCGTCCTGGATCTCACCCGGCCCGTCGCCGCCATGTTCATGGGCGTGCTCGGGCACGCGGACAGCACCGCCGATCTGCTGCGCATCGTCCGCGAGACCGTGGCCGCGCTGCCGTCGGGCAGCTATCTGGTCTTCTGGGACGGCACCGTGGACAGCGACGCCTACGTCAAGCTCTGCCTGGAGTACGCCAAGTCCGGCGGCCTGCCCTACCGGCCACGCCCCGAGGAAGAATTGCGCGCGGTCTTCGACGGCCTGGAATTACTGGAGCCCGGGTTCGTCCCGCTGCCGCGCTGGCGGCCGGTAGTGTCGTCCACATCGGAGTCCACCGCGCCCGTATCGGACATTTCGGCCTATGGCGGCATGGCGCGTAAACCCTGATGTCACAACAACACCGAATGGGACCCGAAGCCTCCCGACGCGGCTGACCGATCGTGCAGATGTACTTGCATTTGCACGATGCGGACTCCTAAACTCGGATCACTATCCCATCGGCCAGAGGCATCAAATGACCCAGATGCTCGCCCCTTGTACAGATATCTCCGGTGACGATTGCGAAATCGAACCGCGTGGTCTTACTTATCGCTCGGCGCGCGCCATTCTGCGCAAACATGATCAGCATTTCGCCTGCCGGCAGTATCTAGCCGCCATCGCGTACCTGTCCGCGGACAACGACGTCGACTGATCGTCCGAATCCGCTTGCGCAAGTGGGTGAATGGCGGGTACCCCGGATAGGGAACTGCCGTCACACGGAAGAGCGCCGAGATGCTTCTCACCGCTGCCACCACCGCGCACGACCTGTTGGCCCAGGTCTTCGATCCGACCCCCGAGACGCCGCCGGCCGCGGACAAACTGCTGCGGCTGGTCCGTTATTTCACCTGGTTCGTGCTCTTATCCGGCACGCTCGCGATTATTTATGCGGGCGGTCGGTTTGCTTGGGAGAAATGGCAGGGCGGTGCGCTGCAATCACCGAAACAGGTGGCCGGAGCGCTCATCGGGGGAATCGTCGCCACCAGTGCGGGCACCATTATGAATGCCGCCATCGGCGTCTCCTGAGCGCCTGCACCCGGGCGCATGGCGTCTGAGACGAAACCGATCCGTCGGTTATCCCCGGCGGATCATCGAAAACCTCAGGCGGACACCACGTGCGGGAGCACTTCGGCGCCGGCCACGTCCACGCCGACCAGCTCCTCGAAGCGGGCCACCACCTTCTGGTGGTACATGCCGAACAGGTCCTCGAACAGGGCCAGCTGCGCTTCGCTCGGCCCGCCGTCGGATTCCCAGACGGCGACCAGCGCCCGCCACACCAGCACGTGCAGGTCCGGCGATACCGCGAAGTAGGCCTGCACCGCCTCGGGCACCTCCAGGACCATTTCACCGATCGAGTTGAGCACCGCCCGCTGCACCGAGAGCCCGAGCGCGGTCAGCAAGCGCCGCAGCAGGCCGAGTTCCAGGCGCAGCATGCGCTCGGGATCCGGATCCGCGCCGCGCGCAAGGGTTTCCAGCTCGTCGATATCGGACTTGAATTCGGCCGGGTCGATCTCGCGGTCACTGCCGGTATAGGCCAGCAGCGCCTCCAGCGCGATACCGCGTTCCTCGTCCACGATGTGGCCGAACATCTCCGCGGCCGTTTCCGGATCCGGCATGGAGAGCCGGAACAATCGCCGGTACACGTCCACGCCGCCTTCGGCGCGCACATCGCGAATCACGAATCCCTTGCCGCGGTGCGCGTCCACGAAACCGTAGGACTCCAGGCGCCCCAGGATCAGCTGTGCCGTAGCGCGATTCAATTCGAACTCGTCGGCCACCTGACGAACGGACGGCATCAATCCGCCGGGACTGTACTGCCCGGATGCCACGCGACGCGCCAGCTCGTCGGCGACGTCGGCGACTACCGTCCGCTCTCCCATCGTGCACCTCTCCAAACCTTGTTTACGTCCCAGACAGTGTATGTGCTAATTAGGTCAACTGCACAGTTCTTGGCATTCGCCGGACATCGGCTATATCCCCGGCAGCTTCGAAACCGTGACGAAGCGGTACCCGCGCGCGGTCAGTTCGGCCACGATGCGCGGAATGGCGGCGAGCGACGCGGCGCCGGTGTCGTACATGGCGTGCAACAGGATGATGGATCCCGGGCGGACCCGGTCCAGGGTCTCGGCCACGATCTCGTCGGTGCTCGGGCGCTTGCCCGAATCCGGTTCCACATCCCACATGACGGTGGTGCGATCGTGCTCGGCCAGGTAGCGCGGCAAGGCGATGAGCTTCTTGCCATTGGGCGGGCGGAAGGTGATCGGGCCCTGATAGCCGGTTTTCGCGATCTCGGCGTCGGTGCGCTCGATCTCCTCGCGCACCGTCCCCGGGGTCACGAACACCATGCGCCGGTGATGGTAGCTGTGATTGCCGATCTCGTGCCCGGCCGCCGCGATGGCCCGGCCCTGTTCGGGATGGTCGGCCAGTTCGCTGCCGATCAGATAGAAGGTGGCGGGAATCCCGGCGTCCGCCAAGGCTTTCAGAATCTCCGGGGTGTGCCCGGTCGGCCCGTCGTCGAGGGTCAGCGCGACCACTTTGTCCGCGGTGTCCGCCCGCGAGATCAGCCGTCCCGCCACCTGATAGGTGCGCGAGTTCATCAGCACGTACAGGCCGGTGGCGACGACCAGCAGCGCCGCCAGCACAACGGCGGTCCAGGCGAGCGGCCGCCGCAGCCGTCCACGTTTCACAGGCGCTCCCGGGCCCACTGCCACACCGGTTCCAGGGCCGTCGCGAGTTCCCTTCCGGCCGTGGTCAATTCGTACGCCTTGTCCTCGCGTTTGACCAGCACGCCGGCTTCCTGGAGCCGCTGCAACCGCACCGACAGCATGCTGGACGAGCAGTTGTCCATGCGCCGGCGCAGGCCCAGGAATCCCTGCGGTCCCGGCTCCAGCTCCCAGACGATGCGCAGCATCCACCGCTGACCGAGCAGGTCCATGGCCGCGAGCGGCGGCTGAGTTGCGCTTCTCATTTCGAACCACCATATTGGTTCTGAATTAGAAGCGGTCGGGTGGGTAGGAGGAACGGTATGAACGACGGCGGCGCACCGAGGGCAGGCCTACGCCGAATCGTGCTGATCACCGGGGCATCTCGCGGGATCGGCGCGGAAACCGCCCGGGTACTGGCGGCCCGCGGCGACCACGTGATCGTCAACTACCGGGAGAAGCGCAAACGCGCCGAAACCCTCGCGGCCGAGCTCATCGCGGCGGGCGGGAGCGCGTCGGTGGCGGGCGCGGACATCACCGACGCCGAGGGCGCCCGCACGCTCGTCGACACCGTGGTCGCCGAATTCGGCCGCCTGGATGTGCTGGTGCTCAACGCCTCCGGCGGCCTCGAGCGCGACGCGGCACCGGATTACGCCATGTCGATCAACCGCGATGCCCAGGCCCGCCTGGTCGAACTGGCGCTCCCCCATCTCCCCGCCGGCGGGCGGATCGTCTTCGTCACCAGCCACCAGGCCCACTTCTCGGCCACCCGCCCGGTCCCGACCGGCTACGAGCCCATCGCCGCGAGCAAACGCGCGGGCGAGGACGTACTGCGCGGCATGATCCCCGAATTCACCCGGCGCGGAATCGGTTTCGCCGTCGTCTCCGGCGACATGATCGACGGCACCATCATCGTGCGCCTCCTGGAGCGCCGCGACCCGGACGCCGTCACCGCCCGCCGTGACGAGGGCGCGCTGCCCACCGTCGAGGAGTTCGCCACCGCGGTAGCCGACGCCACCCGCGACGACCTCGAACCCGGGCACACCGTGTACGTCGGCGGCACGGACTTCCTCACCGCAGGCCGCGCCTGACACCGATTCGGCGGAAAACCGGTGGTCGGGGCGGCGACGACCATGGCAGCATCGGGTGAATGCCGCACTGGGTCCATGTTCTGCCCGCCTTCATGCTCGCGTGCTTGATTCTGGCCGCCATTCCCGGGCCCGCCACCGCCCTGTTTCTGCAACGCTCGCTGCGGGACGGGCGAACCGCCGGGCTGGCGGCGGTGGCCGGGAACGAGATCGGCGTGTTCGCGTGGACGCTCGCCGGGGGCGCGGGATTGTCGCCGCTGCTGGTGGCGAACCGGGTCATGAACCAGGCGGTGCATCTCGTCGGTGCGCTGGTGCTGATCTGGCTCGGGATTCAAGCGTGGCGCGGATCGCGACGGGATGATGCCTTCGGTGCGGCGCTGACCTCGGCATTGCCCGGTGGGCGCACGCCCGGCGCGGCGTTCCGGGCTTCGCTGATCTCGATCGCCGCGAACCCGAAGGCGGCCGTGTTCGGGCTGACCATCCTGCCGCAGTTCCTGCCCGAGTCGGGGCCGGTTTTGGGCACGGTGATCGCACTGGCCGTGGTGCAGCTGGTGATCGACACGGCCTGGTGCGTAGGCGTGGTACTGGCCGCCGACCGGGCCGGGGAATGGTTGCGGCGCACCGGGATCCGGCAGCGGATCGAGCGGGCGCTGGCGGCGGTCCTGGTGGCGCTGGGATTGGGCCTGGCGGCCGACGCGCGTTGAAACCTGCCTGCCGGTTCGGAACGCGCTGAGCGGGTACTTTCTCGGCGAGGAGGTGTGGCGGGTGTCCAATGACGTGGGCAAGAGCTGGAACGATCCACCGGCGTTCCGCCGGGCGGCGCGCTATGTGCTGAGCATTCTGGCCCTGGCGGCGCTGGTCGCGGTCATCACGCTGGTGTGGGCTTCGGCGCGCTCGCAATGCCTGGACGACACCACCTTGTGCGACACCGCCTCGCGACTGGTCGTGGGTCTCGGCCCGGGGCTGGTGCTGCTGTTCGGCGGGATCGGGGCCTTCGTGATGACCTTCCGGGAGTGGCGGGCCGGGCGGACCTGGCCGATCTGGCAGGGCGCGGGCTGGTTCCTGTTCACGCTCATGGTCGTGTACCTGAGCATCGAGGGCGGCGCGGGCGCGTAGCGCGAACCTCGGACGGCGTGCTCGGACCGGGCAGTGCGCCACCACCGACCGGCGCGATCAGACCGGGCAGCGCGGCACGCTGTCGGCCGAGACGTCGTGGTGGTCGTACGGCGTGCCGCGGATGCCGACCCGTCCGGCCAGGAAGCGGGCGACGCGGGTGTTGCGCTCCCAGAACGGGTCGATGCGCTCGGCACGACGAGCGCGGCGGCCCCGCGCACCGGGCAGATGATCGTCGATGACCCGCAGGCGCAC
This sequence comes from Nocardia yamanashiensis NBRC 100130, assembly GCF_001613325.1. Taxonomy (GTDB): domain Bacteria; phylum Actinomycetota; class Actinomycetes; order Mycobacteriales; family Mycobacteriaceae; genus Nocardia; species Nocardia yamanashiensis. The sequence continues at coordinate 272,355 of NZ_BDCD01000007.1, forward strand.
CGCGGTATCGGCGGCCAATCCGGTGAGCGCGGACCACGGCTGCACCGGAACCGAATGTAAAGGCGTGTCCGCGAGCAACGTTCGAACCAATCCGGGACTGCTGTAGTACGCGAACATGCCGAACAGCGGTGCCGTGGCGGCGATCCGGAGCCGGCCCGCCGGTGAGGCGGCGGTGAAGCGCGCGGTGGCCGCGCCGGTCATGTTCGCCGTCCATTCCGGCGCGACGCCCGCGGTGGCGACCATGTAGTCGGCCATCTCCATTCCCTCGGCCGCCGAATGCGGGATCAATTCCTCGGAGACGCCGAAGACATAGGCGATGTAGGCCCAGTAGTGCATGACCGCATCCAGTTGCGCCGTGGTGGAACGCCTGCCGTGCACATGGTCGAAGCAGATGGGATTGAGCCCGAAGGTGACCGCCGCGCCCATGGTGGTGGCGTTCGAGATGGGACTGCCGTGCCGCGCGAAATGCTCGTCACCCCAGCGGCGGCGCAGCATGGCGCGCACCTGCGCGTGCATGAGCCGCACGCGAATCGTGTCGGCGAAGACCGGCGAGCGCCGTTCCATGGCGCCGGGTGCGGTGACATTGCGGAACCAGACGGCCGATTCGAGGCCGCGGCGGTAGGGATCGCGGACGAACCGGCCGGTCGCCCCGACCGCCGAGGCGACTTCCGCACCCACGAAGGTGCCCATGAAATCCTGCACGCCCATGGCCATCTTCCCGGCGGTGGACACGTTGATCCAGCGCCGCCGGCCGTACTCCCACAGCTCCGGGTCGTACCAGTCCGGCGGATTGTCCAGCCGTTCGAACAAGTCCACCAGTTCCGGCGTCGGCGCCGCCACCCTGTCGATGCCGTGCGCGAGCGCCTGATTCAGCATGCGCCGCCCGCCCGCCGCACCGAGCTGCCGGAACGAGGCCACCACCCGGTCCATCGGTTCGTCGCCCTGCCACAGATGGTCGGCCATCAACCGGGTGCGCGGCGTCTCGACGGGTTCGCGGCGCACGTCGATCCACGGCGACAGCATCGCCCGGCGCGGTTCGAGCCAGAGATCGGAGGCCACGGCCCGGGGCGGCGGCGGCCGCAATGCCATGCCGGGGCGGTAGTAATAGTCGTACTCGTGCATTGTCAGAACCCTGTCAATTGCCGGAATGTGGTGACGGCATCACGGCCGCCGCTCGCGTGCACCGGGCAGTAGTGCTTGGGGTCGTCGCGGTGTTCCGGTGCGGGCCAGAGCGATTCGGGCGCCTCCGGCGGCGGCATCCACGCCGGTCGCTTCCCGGTCACCCGCCGGCGCGCCGCCCGCACTCGCGGCAGGGCGTAGCGCACCTCGTCGGGCGTCACCCGGTTGAGCGCGGTCAAGGCCCGGCAGATCCGGTCGAACATCCACTGATCCCGGGCGGTCCAGGTGAATCCCATGGTGCGCCGGATCGCCGGATCGCACATGCCCACCGTGACGAACTGGTAGAACCGCGCCCCCGACGGCCGGATCACCCAGCGCCATAAGGGTTGCGGCAGCTGCCGCAGCACCGGGAACGGCGGCACCGGCGCGTTCTCCGCCAGCCGGTACACCTCCCACGCCGCCTTGGTCGGTTCGAGAGTATTGCGGCACATATCATTCCAGTACCGCTGGAACTCCGCCCAGCTCGCCGGCACCACCCGCATGCTCATCCCGTACAGCTCGTACCACTGGCAGTGCTCCCGCCAGAGCTGTTCGCGCTCCCGATCATCCAGCCCGCCCATGAACAGTTCCGCGGCCCGCACGGTCTGCATGAAGAACACCGCGTGCGCCCAGTAGAACGTGCCCGGGTCCAGCGCGTGATACCTGCGCCCCTGCCCGTCGACCCCCTTGATGGTGCGGTGATATCCCACGATCTCGCGCGCGGTCTGCCGCGCCCGCGGCCCGTCGTACACCACCCCCGCGATGGGATACAGCGACCGCATCACCCGCTGATAGAACTCGTCCTGGATCTCGGAATGAAACTCGACGCCCGCCCCCAGCCCCGGATGCATGTTCTGCACCATGCCGATGAACAGCCCGGTCGGCGCGTAGAACACCGAACCGAAGATCCGCCACGTCAGCGAGTCCGGGCCGAGCGGCTCCGGATCCGGTCGTGGGTCGCGCGCCATTGCGCTGTATGCCACCATGTTTTCACGCTGACACGAATGATCGCTCGCATTCAATTCGCATTCCGAACCGCCGCTGGACCGCAATGACACCGCAACGCCGCACCCCGAAATCGCCTGCTACGGCGCGGAAGTCACCGGCTCCGCCGCGCAAGACGCCGCAGCAGGAGCGCTCGCGCGCCATGGTGGCGCGGATCATCGACGCCGGGCAGGCGGTGCTCATCGCGCACGGCTACGACGGCGCGTCCACCAATCGCATCGCGGCGGCCGCCGGCATCAGCCCGGGTTCGCTGTACCAGTACTTCCCGGACAAGGATTCGATCATCTCGGCGGTGATCGAACGCTATACCGCCGGGGTCGCCGACCGAGTCCGCGCCCGGGTGCTGGCGAATCTCACCCGACGGCCCGAAGTCGCTGTGCCCGAGACGATTTCCGAACTGCTCGATGCCCTCGGCGACGACCGGGAACTACTGCGCGCGGTGGTCGAGCAGACGCCGCGGCTCTCGACCGGGGTGACCGTCCTGGCCTTCGAGCAGCAGATCGGCGAACTCGCACGGGCGGCGCTGCGCATGCGCGCCCGGGAGGTACCCGCCGACGTGGATTTCGACGCCGCCGCCTGGATGCTGGTGCGCGCGGTCGAGCATCTGACGATCCGCTATATCCTGGACGCACCGCCGATCCCCCGCGAACGCTTCCTCGCCGACGTCACACGCTTGGTACTCAACTACTTCCGCTGATCACGGCGCAGGCGAGCCCCGGGGTCCGCTGCCACAGCACTGACCGGCAGACCGGCCTGCCGAGTCGCACATCTGTCGCCGGAACGGGACCGTTCATTCCCCCGGACGGTCGTGCGAGTCGAATGCGAGTGCCGGGGCGGGCAGTTTCAGGAGCAGGTCGACCGCGCGGGCGGCGCTCTGGGCGGCGCTTTCCATGGTGGCCGACCAGTCGGTGCGGGTCCAGTCGCCCGCCAGCACCAGCGTCGGTACCGAGGTGCGTTGCGGCGGGCGCAGGCCGTCGGTGCCGACGACCTGGGAGAAGGTGGCGCGGGGCATCGGAACCACTTGGGCGTGCAGTACTTTCGCGTCCGCGGCTTCGGGGTAATAGCGCCGCAGCAGGGCCATCTGCTCCTCCACCACCACGTCGTGGGGTTTGTGGATCTGCTCGTAGGCGCCGCTGGTGGTCAGGCAGTACAGCCAGCCGTTGAGGGTGCCGCGGCCGTGCATGCGCTGGCGGTCGAACACCTCGTCGATGATGCCCGCGCCGCCGATCAGCGCTTCCATCGCGCCCTCGGTGCCGAGCGGGCGGTCGAGGTAGAGGTTGGTGCTCACGATCGGCGTGTAGCCCAATTTGTCGGCGGCCGCGTAGATCTCGTCGTGTTCGGGCAGCTGGTCGAGCAGGCCGCCGAGATAGGAATTGGGGACCGCGCACACCACGGCGTCGGCGGGCACCACATCGCCCTCGACCAGGCGCACCCCGGTCACCGTGCCGTCCTCGATCAGAATGCGCCGCGCCACCGCGCGATACTGCACCTCGACGCCGTAGCGTTCGAACACCCGGAGCGCGCCATCGACGAAAAGCGTGTCCAGATCGGTGGTCGGATAGCCGATGCTCACCGGTTCGCGATGCTTGACCCCCAACCGGATTCCGGTGGCCAGCACATCCGCGAACACCTTCGCCGATTCCTGCCGCACCGGTTCGGCGGCAATCCCCAGTGCCAGCCAATCCCACAGCGCCTCCCGCGCGGTGGCGGGCATGCCGATGCGCTGGAACCACTGCTCGGTACTGATCTCCGCGAGATCCGCGGGCTGGCGCAGGCATTCGTAACCGAGCCGCGCGGTAGCGGCCGCGGCGCGCAGCTTGTCGCCGAGGCTCGCGTCCGGATGCGCGCCGAACAGGCTGCGCAACGCGCGAATCCCCTTGGTACCCATGGTCGTGGTGCGCCCACCCGGCCAGCGCAGCACGCCCCGATGCGGGAAGGTCACGTACTGCCGCGTGCCGACACTGGTCAGGTACCGGAACAGATGGTCGTATCCGCTGGCGATCACATGCTGGCCGTTGTCCGGAATATCGCGCAGCGACGGCACTTCCAGCGCATGCGTGCGCCCGCCCAGCCGCCCCCGCCGTTCCAGCAGCGTGACCCGCTTCCCCGCCTCGGCCAGCCACACCGCGGACGCCAGGCCCGCGAGCCCGCCCCCGATCACCACATACCGTCGTGGATCGTTCATGCGCGCTCCTGCATCGCTTCCGCAGAGGGCCCGCGCAGCCGAACCCTCTGCAAAGCAAAGTACGCCCGCCGCAATGGCGGGCGTACTCTTTCGCGCGAATCGCGCTGAGCGGCAGGCGGTTACGCCTTGGCGTGCTTACGCGAGAGCAGCGGGTAACCGATGCACACCAGCACCGCCCACACCAGGCCGACCACGATGGCGGTGCGACCGGACTCGTTGAAGAACAGCAGCACCACGACCAGCGCCAGGAACGCCAGCGCCAGGGCGGTGGTGAACGGCGCGCCCGGCAGGCGGTAGTCACTGGCGGGCAGCAGGCCCTTGGCCACGCGGGCCCGGTACATGAGGTGGCAGACCAGGATCATGCCCCACACGAAGATGATGCCCATGGTGGACACCGAGGTGACGTAGCCGAACGCCTTCTCGGGCGAGAAGTAGTTGACGCCCACGCCGATCACCATGACCGCCGCCGACACCGCGATGCCGGTGGCGGGCACCGACCGCTTGCTCATGGTCGCCAGCCCGGCCGGGGCCTCCTCGCGCTGGGCGAGGCTGCGCAGCATGCGGCCGGTGGAGTAGATGCCGGAGTTGCAGGACGACAGCGCCGCGGTGAGCAGGACGAAATTGATGATGCCGGCCGCGCCCGGAATGCCGATCTGCTCGAACACCTCCACGAACGGGCTGCGCCCGGCATGGAAATTGCGCCAGCTCGACACCGACATGATGACGATCAGCGCGCCGATGTAGAACAGGCCGATGCGGAAAGGCAGCGTATTGATCGCCTTGCGCAGCGTCTGCTTCGGATCGCGCGCCTCTCCGGCCGTGACACCCACCAATTCGACGCCCACATAGGCGAATACCACGATTTGCAAGGCCAGCAGCGCCTGCCCGAATCCATTGGGGAACACGCCGCCGTCGGCCCACAGGTTGGTGACGGTCGGATTGGCCGCGTGCCCGAAATGGAAGAGCAGCACGCCGATTCCGATCAGGATCATGGCGACAATGGCGGTCACCTTGATGGCGGAGAACCAGAATTCGCCCTCGCCGAACAGCTTCACCGACACCAGGTTGGCGATGAACATGATGCCCAGCACCACCAGCGCGGTCACCCACTGCGGAATGTCGAACCAGTACTGCACGTATTTGCCGGCGACGGTGATCTCGGCCATGCAGGTGCTCACCCACACCGCCCAATAGGTCCAGCCGGTGGCGAAGCCCGCGAAGCGGCCCAGGAATTCGTTCGCGTATTCGGCGAAGCTGCCGGTGACGGGCCGGTAGGTGAGCAGTTCACCGAGTGCCCGCATGATGACGAAGATGGCCAGGCCGGCGGCCAGATAGGCCAGGATGAGCGCGGGGCCGGCCTGCTCGATGGCCCCGCCCGCCCCGTAGAACAGGCCGGTGCCGATGGCCCCGCCGATGGCGATCATCTGAATGGTGCGCGGCGACAGACCCCGGGAGTACCCCTCGTCCTCGGGCGTCGCCGGACCTAGGTCCGGTGCCGTTTGCTGCCTGTCAAAGGCTGTCATGCTGTTCCCTCTCGCGTGCGTACGGCCGCACAGCGTCCGTGCCGTCGTGGGCCGGATACCGGGGCCGCGCCGAGCTTGCCGGCGGATTGCCGAGCTCGGCCCAAGGCGTGTCACGCTACCGGAAGGTATCGGGCGTCACAGTCAGCCCCCGGCGGGTGTCAGCCGCGCGCCGCCGCCATCGGTTCAGCTCCAGTCGTCGACCAGTTCCAGCCCGGTCACCACTTCGGTCTCGATCCGGATGACATGATCGGTCGGCAGTTTGATCCACGGATCCAGCAGCGACTCGTACCGCCGCACCTGGTCCGGATCGTCCACCACGCGCGCCACCCCGGTGACGATCACGCTCCACCCGCGCCGGGTCTTCTCGTCGAATGAATCGACCTCATAAGCCACCACCTGCCCGTCGCCTCGCAATATGCCTGCGCCCAGATGCGCCCGCACCACCACCGCGTCTTCCTCCACAATGTGGTTGACCGGCCGGATTATCGGAGTTCCGCGCCGCGCGTACACAATTCGTCCGTAGTTCGCGCTCGCGAGCCGGCGTAGCGAATCGGCAGCCGAGAGCGCGCGCAGCTTTCGAGCCCCATCGCCACCCATTCCTCCGATTGTGGTCGAAACCATCCGAATTAGCCAATTGTGTTGCCGCAACCCGTGGTTGGCGTGGCCAGCCAATCGTGTTCCAGCCGCCCGAGTTCGGTGCGCGGCGCATCGCCGTAGAGCCATTCGCGGGCAATGCGATGCCAGTTCCCGGTGGCGCGCAGCTTTCCGAGCAACGCCAGCGTGCCGTATTCGACGCGGCGGGCGAAGGCATGTTCGGCCGGGGCGTATTCCTGGCGCAGGCTGTCGAAGTAGCCGCGGCACGGATCCACGAAGGCCAGCAGCGCGGTGGCGGCGGCGTCCTCGGCGATGCGGATGTCGGCGTCGGTGAGCAGCCAGCCCGACACCTCGTGGAACAGGCGCAGGCAGGCGTCGGCGGTGGCGGGCGAATCCGGTTCCAGCACACCGTAATCGACCAGCAGGGCGCGCAGGTCCGCGCCGCGGTATTCGGCGGCCGCGCGGGCGCAGGCCGATTCGAAGTCGACGGCGGTCGCCGCCATGTGCTTGAACAGGCCGAAGTCCAGGAACGCCACCTGCCCGCCGGGGGTGAGCAGGATATTGCCCGGGTGCGGGTCGCCGGTGAAGCGGCGCTCCCGCAGTATCGAACCGATGTAGAAGCGCAACAGGATCTCCCCTGCCCGATTGCGTTCGGCCGCGGGCAGTTCGGTGATCTCCTCGAAGCGCCGGCCTTCGATCAGCTCGGTGACCAGCACCCGCGCGGTGCACCATTCGCTCACCACTTCGGGGATGCGGATGAACGGGTGGCCACGATAGATGTCGGCAACGATCCGGTGATGCTCGGCCTCGGCGCGATAGTCGGCCTCGTCCGCGAAATGCGTGGTGAGTTCCCGGAACATGGCGTGATCGGCGACGGCCGGGGCGATGGTGCGGGCCATGCGCATGAGCAGTGACAGGTTCTTGAGGTCGGCCCGGATGGCCACGTCGATGCCCGGGTACTGCACCTTGACCGCAACCGCGCGCCCGTCGTGCAGTCGCGCCCGGTAGACCTGGCCGATGGAGGCCGCGCCGATCGGCTCGGCGTCGAATTCGGCGAACACCGCCGCCAGCGGCTGCCCGTGATCGCGTTCGACGACCGCGCGCATCCCGGCGAAGGACACCCGCGGCGCCTGGTCGTAGAGTTCGGCGAGCTTGCGCCGGAAGCGATCACGCTGCTGCGGCGGCAGCGAGTCACCGCCGGCCACGGTGAGCGGATCGAACATGGACAGCAGCTGCCCGGCCTTCATGGCCAGGCCCTTCATGCTGCCCAGCACGCTCACGATGTCCTCGGCGGCGTCGGCGAGCGCGCGTTCGGTGCGCGCGAGATGTTCCTCGTCGGTGTCGCGCAGCCCGGACAGCGTCACCCCCGCCCCGCGAACCGCCTGGTGGGCAACGAGTTTGCCCAGCTTCGCCCCGCGGTGCACCCGCGAGGTGGGTATCTGCTCGGCCATCCGGCGACCTCTCCCGCGACGATCGCCCCGAGATTAGCAGACACCGCCGTCAGCTATTCCGGATCCGATCCTGCCTGCCACATGCCCGGCCCGAGCACCGCGAGCACCGTCTCGGTGTAGCCGCGCCGTCGAATCGCGTCCTCGCCCTGCAGGGTTCGCATCACCGGCGGGATGGTGAGCGCGAGCAGCATCCAGGCCAGTTCGGTGGTGTCCACGTCCGCGCGCAGCACCCCGGCGTCGGCGGCGCGGGCCAGGAAGCGGCCCACCGTGGCCGCGAAAACCCCGCCCAGCCCGATGATCCGGGCATTGAGCTCCTCGTCGATGCCGGGCAGCTCGAACAGCAGCGAATGCATGAGCGCCGGATCCGATTCCGCGATATGGCACATGCGCTCGACCGCGGTGACCCAGGTGGCGACCAGTTGCGCGGCGCTCAGTTCGCGCTGCTCGAGCAGCACGGGTTCGAAGACGTCCCCGGCGATCTCGCCGAGCAGCCGGTCCAGCCCGTAGTCGACCACCTCGTCGAGAATGGCGCGCTTGCTGTCGAAGTAGCGGTAGAAGGTGCCGTAGCCGACGCCCACCTCGGCGGCGATATCGGCGGCCGAGGCGGCGGCATAGCCCTTGGTGGTGAACACCCGGTAGGCCGCCGCGATGAGTTCGCGCCGGCGTCGCTCGGTGCGCTGTTCGTCGCGCGGCCGCCCGGGTCCGCGGGCACGCTTGGCTGCTTCGGTCATCCAGCACATCGTAGGCGGGCCGCGCCGCCGGTCCGGACGCGCAGGCGAACCCGGGCCCACCCTTGCGCTTCTGTCCCAGACACCTTATTTTATGACATACGCGTCATCTAATTGATGGCCGGTCATACCGGTATTCGGCGCGTTCGGCATCGACCGACAAAGGAGTCGTTCCATGGTCCAGTCACCGTTCCCGCCACACCCTTCCCACTCCACCGGGAAGTGAGCCCGAGATGACCATCCACGCTGAACCACCGGTGCGGACAGCCGCACCGGGCACAGTGCACGTCGAATTGCGCGGGCGGGCGAGCATCCGGCTGCGGCTGGCGCACGCCCTGTTGCGGGTGACCGTCCGGCCGGCGCTCGAGGGGCTGACCGTGGTGGCCGGGCACGGTCCGTGGCGCGGCGCTCCGGCTTTCCGGATCGCCAATCAGGCCGACCGGCTGGCGTTTCCGCTGCTGCCCGCGCGCGGCACCCGGCGCGAAGCCGTGCGTTTCGACGGCTTTCGCGCCGAATGGCTCTGGCACCGGGACGATCCCGGGCCCGACGACACCGGAAACGGGGCGATCCTGTACTTCCACGGCGGGGCGTTCCTGGCCGGCGGGCTGAACAGCCATCGACGGCTGGCCGCGCGGATCGGGCGGGCGGCGGGTGTCGCGCTGCTCAATGTGGACTATCGGCAGCTGCCCGCCGGGCACCTCACCGATACCATCGCCGATGCCGTCACCGCCTACCGGTATCTCCTGGAGCGCGGATTCGCGCCCGGGCGGGTGGTGTTCGCCGGGGATTCGGCCGGCGGAGGGCTGGCCTTCGCGGCGGCGCTGGCCGCACGCGCGCAAGGGATTCCGATGCCGGGCGCCATTGCCGCGATCGCGCCGTTCGCCGATTTCGATCCCGTGGTCCGGCGGGATCACCCCAACGAGCCCCGCGACGCGATGCTCCCGGCTCGTGCCCTGGAGCTGCCCGCCCGGCTCGGTTTCGCCCGCGACGGCGTCCTCGACCCCGCCTGGTCGCCGGTCAACCACGACTTCACCGGTATGCCGCCGGTGCTCATTCAGGTCAGCAATACCGAAGTGCTGCTTCCCGATTCGGAGAGCCTGGCGGCGCGCTGCGCCGAGGCGGGCGTGCCGCACACCTTGCAGGTTTGGGACAACGCGATCCACGTCTTCCAGGCCGGCGCGGACCTGCTGCCCGACGCCCGCGCGGCGATCCGCGAAATCGGTTCCTTCATCCGGCGCCATCACCATCGATCCACCACCACGAGGCGGTCATCATGAGCATCACATCGTTCCTGCACACCCAGCACGACGCCGTCCAGCCGGTCGACGACACGGTATTCGACACCGCCGCACTGGTTTTCACCATCGAACGCACCTTCGACGCGCCCCGGGACGCGGTGTGGACCGCGCTGGACGACGACCAGGCCTGGAAGTGGTTGCCGTTCCCGCTGCTCGGCGTGCGCTATCCCTCCCCCGCGCGCGGGGCCGGCGTGATCCGCGAGATGGGTTCGGTGTTCGACCCGCTGCGGTTCCTGTGGGTGGAGCGCGAACGGTTCTGGCGGTACGAGCCCGGCCGGCGCATCACCTTCGGCGTGGTGAGCGGGACCCTGGTGCAGTACCTCGCGGTGCGGCAGTACGCGGAGGACATGACGTTCTCCGATCTCGGGCCGGATCGCAGCAAGCTGGTGTGGACGGTGGCCGTGACTCCGCGGCTGCCGCTGCGGTTCTCGACGTGGTTCCCGCCCGCGTGGAAGCTGGCGTATCGGGTCGGGGGTATGGGGCCGCTGCTGACGCGGCGGGTGAACCAGGTCGCGCGCACGACCGCGCCGGCTCCGCTCACGGCCGTGACCGCGGAACCGGCGCGGCGGAACGCGGCGGTCCGGGACGGCGCCCGATGAGCCGCGGGACCGCGGCGGGCGGACCGGACCACGAGGTCGTCGTGATCGGCGCGGGCATCGGCGGCATCTGCGCCGGGGTGAAGCTGCGCGAGATCGGCATCGAGGACTTCCTCATCGTCGATCGCGTCGGCGGGCTCGGCGGCACCTGGTACAGCCATCACTATCCGGACGCGGGCTGCGATATTCCCAGCACCACCTACCAGTTCTCGTTCGCCCGCAAACCGGACTGGGATCGGCTCTTCGCCAAACGCGATCAGATCCTGGAATACCTCGAGCAGGTGGCCGCCGACCACGATCTGCCGCGCCGAATGCGGTTCCACACCAGTATCGTTCGCGAGGAATGGGACGAGGACCGGCAGCTCTGGCGATTGCAGGTCGATTCCGGCGAGGTGATTACCGCGCGGTTCGTGATCAGCGCCGTCGGCGCATACATCAATCCCAAGACCGCGCCGGACATTCCGGGGCTGGCGAGCTACGCCGGGGTGTCGATGTACCCGGCGGACTGGAATCACGACTACGACTTCACCGGCAAGCGGGTCGCCGTCATCGGCGTCGGGGCCAGCACCATGCAGATCGCGCCGAAACTGGCCGAACAGGTGCAGCGGCTCGACATCTACCAGCGCACGCCGCAGGTGTATCTGCCGAAACCCGATTTCGTGCTGCGCCCGTGGATGCAGCGACTGCTGGCGCTGCCCGGCGGGTCGGCCGCGGCGAACGGGGTCGCGCAGGCCGTCGTCGATTCGGCGCTGCGGGTCGCGGTCTACACGCCCGCCCCGCTGTGGAAGGTCGGGGCGCGGGCGGTCGATGCCGTGGGCGGGCGCGCCTATGCGGGCTGGCTGCGGATCAAGGTGAAGGACAAGGAGACCCGGCGGCGGTTGCGGCCCGGGTTCGGCATCGTCTGCCTGCGCGGCGGCGCGGGCGGCGGCTATCTGCCCATGCTGAATCGCGAGAACGTGGAGCTGATCACCACCGGCATCGCCGAGATCACCCCGGGCGGCATCCGCGACGCCGACGGCGTGCACCGCGAGATCGACGCGCTGGTGCTGGCCACCGGCTACGAGGTGTTCTCCGATCCGGAGAGCTACAAACCCGGAACCGTGGTGGGCCGCAACGGTTTCGACCTCGGCGTCTTCTACAACACCGAGGAGCTCAAGGCGTACTACAGCACCTCGGTGGCCGGAATCCCGAACCGCTTCATCATGATCGGCCCCTACTCCTGGACCGGCACGGCCTTCCACTATTTCGTCGAGAACGCTATGCGGCACATCGCCGCCGTCATCGACGAGACCCGCCGCCGCGGGGCGACCGTGGTGGAGGTCCGCCCGCAAGCCCAGGAACGGTTCCACCGCGAGATGCTGCGCAGCGGCCGGAATCTGGCGTACTACCTGGAAACCCGCTGCGAGGGCTCCAACAGCTACTTCGTCAATTCGCAGGGCAAGTCGCCCTACATCCGCCCCTGGTCGCTGCTGAAGACCTATCGCAAGGCGGTCCGCTTCGATCGCGACGACTACGCCTACCGCTATCCCGTCGAGATCCGCGCCGATTCAGACGAGTCCGTGTTCGAGCAGGCTGCGGCCACAGTCGATGATCGTGCGGCGGGCGGGGCGCGCCTGCCAGTCCAATAGTTCGTGGGCTTTGGCGGTGCTGTGCCGGTTCTTCCGGCCCAGCGCCGGGGCCAGTTCGCGCAGGGCGGGAATGCGGCGGGCGGCCAGGCGGATCAGGAAGTCCGGGGCGGGGCGGGTGGATACGCTGTCGGCGGCCGGGCCGAGTTCGGCGCGCAGGGTCTGGGCGATATCGCGCATCCAGAGGAATTCGCCGGTGCCCAGGAAGCGCTCTCCGGCCGCCGCCGGGGATTCCAGGGCGCGAATGTGCAGGTCGGCCAGGTCGCGGACGTCCACGACCTCCAGGCCGATGCGCGGCACCCAGGGCATGGTGCCGTCGAGCATGCGGGCGATGATCGAGACCGAGCCGACGGCGTCGCCGGAGAGCACCGGGCCGAAGACCGCGCCGGGCAGCACGGTGGTGAGTTCCGGTGCGCCGGGGGTGGTTTCGGCGAATCGCCAGGCGGCTCGTTCGGCGAGGGTCTTGGCACGGCGGTAGGGAATCAGGTTCGGATCGTCCGGATCGGTCCACAGGGTCTCGTCGCTGACGTCCTCGACGGAGTAGGAGGAATGGCTGGCGGCGTTGGCGGCGGAGGTCATCACCACACGGCGGACGCCGGCGCGGGTCGCGGCGGACAGCACCCGGCCGGAGCCGCCGCGGGCGACCTCGAGCAGGCGTCGCGGGTCCTGGTCGTCGGCCAGACTCATCTGCGCCGCGACATGCATCACCTGGTCGACGCCGGCCATGGCAGAGTCCCAGCCGTCATCGGAAAGCAGGTCGGCACGGGCGAATTCGAGGCGGTCGGTATCTCCGGCGATGGGCTGGACGGCGGCGCGCACCCGGTCCGCCTTCGCCGGGTCGCGGACCACGGCGCGGACCTGATAGCCGCGGGCCAGCAGCTGAGCCACGCACCAGCCGCCGACGAACCCGGTGGCGCCGGTGACGAGTACCCGGTCGGGCATGAGCGCGTCCTTTCCGTACGGCCGAGTTCGCCTGCTAGTCGGGTTCTTTCACCTGGTCGGGGGTCTTGTCGGTGCGCAGGCCCTTCCAGCTCGGCATGCGCAGCCGGGCGCCGGAGTATTCGCGGTACTCGACATCGCCGACCAGGATGGGCTCCACCCAGTGCCAGCCGCCCGCCCGCGCTTCGGGCGGGGGTTGCGCGAAAGGGCAGGCGGGGATGGCGATCTCGTCGAGGGCGGCGCGGATCACGCGCCGGGCGGCGTGGGTGAACCCGGTGCCCGCCAAACCGATGAAGACGAACCGGCCGCTCGCGTCGTGGGCGCCGAGGACCAGCGAGCCGAAGGTGGTGGCGAAGCCGCCCGCGCCCGGGGTCCAGCCCGCCACCACCACTTCGGTGCGATGGCGCAGCGGGGTTTTCACCCACCAGCCCGAGCGGCGGCCGGGCAGGTACACCGAATCCAATCGCTTGGAGACGATCCCTTCCAGACGATGCTCCCCCGCCACTTTCAGCAACTCCCCGGCATCCACTCCGACCCAGTGCGGCGGGGCGGACAGCGGGGTTTCGAAGGGCAGTTCGGCCAGTACCGCACGGCGCTCGGCGTACGGTTCGCCGACCAGCTCCCGCGTCCCGATCGCGAGCACGTCGAAGGCGAACATCCGCACCGGCACCTCGGCGATCAACTGCTCACCGGGCCGCGCCACGTGCATCCGCCGCTGCAACCGCCCGAAGGACGGCGCGCCATCCGGATCCTGCGCGACGATCTCGCCGTCGAGTATCAGGGTTTCCTTGCCCGCCAAGGCTTTCAGGCCAGCGACCAGCTCGGGATAGTTGGCGCTGACGTCATTGGCGTTGCGGCTGTAGAGCGAGCACTCCCCGTCCTCGCACGCCGCGATCACCCGCACCCCGTCCCATTTCATCTCCACCGCCCACTCCGGCCCGCCCGGCGGCGCACCGCCGACGGCCAGCATGGGCGCGGGCACCGGGCGGCGCGGCGCTGCCACGGTGAGCTACTTCCCCCGCCGACATCCGGGCAATAGGGACATGCCCGAGAGTTTGCCAGTTGGTAGCCATTAATCCGTTCGCGCCACGCCGCCCGGCGGCTATCGCGTCTACTTGGCCGAAATACCCTGCTGTCGAATCGCGTCCAGGACCTCGCCGTAGGTCAGCGAGGAATTGACCGTAATGGTCTCGGAAGCGTTGTCGCGGTTGACATTGGTCACCGAGTCCATCCCGTACAGCGCCCGCTCGGCCAGGTCGGCCTCGCTCGCGTAGTTCGGGAGTTCGTAGGTGTAGGTGCCCATGACGGGTGCCTCCTCGTATAGAGATGCCGATACCTTTCCGCCATAGACCGGAAGCGGCGAGCCCAAACCCGACGCGCCGTCCCGGGGTTTGACGTCACGAGCAGCGGGAATCGCCTCGATATGTTCATCATCATCGGGCTCATCGCTCTCATCGGCGCCGTAGCCGTGGGGGTGGCCGGCATTCAGGCCAATGCCGGGGACAGCCATACGCTCACCAATGGGTTCACGGTCTTCGACCACACCTATTCCGGTTCGGCGGGACTGTTGTTCGCCTACGGGATCCTGGTCGGTGCGGTGGGGACCTGCGGGCTCATCATGCTGCTCGCCGGCACCTGGACCTCGTCCCGGCGCGGCGTCGCGGCCCGGCGCGAACTGCGGCAGTCCAAGAAGGAGATGGCCGCGGCGCGTAAGGAACTCGCCAAACCGCTCCCCGAACCGCCGGCCGCGGGGAAGCAAGCGCCGAAACCCGCTGCGCCGGCCCAGAAACCGACCTGGTCGTTCAACAGATTCATGCATCGACCGGGCGGGTCGGCACCCAAGGCCGAAACCGTCGCCAAGTAGCCGAACAGCTCCACACGCAAGGAATTAGAAATGATCATTCTTGGTCTGATCCTGATAGTCGCCGGGTGGCTGCTCGGCATCCCGCTGCTGACCACCCTCGGCATCATCGCACTGGTGGTCGGTCTGATCCTCATGCTGCTCGGGCAGGTAGGCCGTCCGGTCGGTGGCCGGCGCTGGTATTACTAGCGCCCCCGGCGGCATGACGCGCACGACCGCCGCGGAGCCCATCCGCTAGCGTCGAAGCCATGACGGTGACGGTGCTGGTTCCGGATGACCACGGCTACGCGGCGGTCGAGCGCCTCGAAGGCGCGCGAGCGGTGCGTTTCAAACTGGGAGACCCGCTGCCCGCAGGGGCCGACGAGGCCGAGGTACTCGTACCCGGTTTCCTCGTCGGCCCCGAAGCTGTCCGCATGACCTGGGAGCTGCCGAAACTGCGCCTGGTACAGCTGCTCACCGCCGGCGCCGAAGCCTGGGTGGGCAAGCTGCCCGAGGGGGTGCAGCTGGCGATCGCGCGCGGCGCGCACGGGGCCAGCACCGCCGAATGGGCGATCACCGGACTGCTGTCGATGTACCGGGAGTTCCCCGGCTTCGCGGACGCGCAGCGCGAGCACCGCTGGACCCAGCATCAGACGGATACGTTGCACGGCAAGCGGATTCTGATCGTGGGTGCGGGCAATCTGGCCGACGAACTGCGCCGCATGCTCGCCCCGTTCGACACCACGGTGGCCCTGGTCGGCAGTCACGCCCGCGACGGCGTGCACGGGGTGGACGAATTGCCGCGATTGCTACCGGATTTCGATGCCGTGGTGCTCATGGTGCCGGTGACTTCCAAGACGATCGGCATGGTGGACGCCGAGTTCCTGTCCCGGATGGCCGATGGCGCGATCCTGGTCAATGCCGCGCGCGGGCCCGTGGTCCGCACCGATGATCTGCTGGCGGAACTGCGAAACCGCCGCCTGCGCGCCGTTCTCGACGTCACCGACCCCGAACCGCTGCCCGCCGGGCATCCGCTCTGGGACGCTCCCGGGCTGTTGCTGACGCCCCATGTGGGCGGTAGCAGTCGCGGCAGTATGCAACGCGGCTGGGCCATCGCCGTCGAAGGCATCGAGGATTATCTGGCCGGAAAACCGCCCCGCAATCTCGTCCACGACGAGTACTGACCGCCGCTACAGCGTGTCCTTACCGATCGGCCGGTTGAGCAATTTCCACTCCCGCTCCCACCGCGCATTGCGCCGCGCGTCGAGCACCGTCCCGGTCAGCCACACCGAAGCCGCAGCGGCACACCAGCTCTCGACGAGTATGGCCAGGCCCGTCCCGACTCCCTCGGCCGCCGCCGACCCGGGCCGTGACGGTGCGGCGGCGGGCTTCCCGTCCCGCCCGATCCACAGCGAAACCGTGCTGCCCACCGCCTGTGGCCCCGGTACGTCGACGGTGCCCGATCCGGTCTTGCCCGCCGAATCCCATTGCACCGCAGCGGTATAGCGCTCTTGATGCGCCCCGTACCGATCCGATTCGTGCAACCGCTGCGCATCGGCGGTCAGCGTCGCCGATACCCAGGTCTTCCCCGCGTCCTCCGCCGCGATCCGATCGGCGGCCCCCGTATAACTCACCGTCCCGATAGCCCCGGCCATCGGCACCGCGGCGACCACCACGAGCACGGCGAACGCTCGAACCAGAATCTCGAGCCGATCCGACAATCGCATCAGCGGATTCGTATTCCAAGGCCGCACCTGCCACAGGCGCGACGGCAATGAAGGTGGCATCGACACCTGGACCACCTCTCTCCGCGGCGTCCGCCTTACCGATTACATCGGTAGCAGTACCCAGGTTGATACGCCTTGAACCCGCCGAACGTCAAGGTCAGAGCACGGTCAGTCCGGATCGCAGCTGCTTTCGGCGGGTGGCAGGGCGCCCTCGGCGAGGTAGGCGTTGACCCAGGCGTCGATGCACCGGTTCGCGATGTTGCCGAACAATCCGTGTACGACCGTATCGCGGAGAGTGAGTAGCCGGGATGCGGTGAGGGCCTGGTGCATGCTCACGGCGCCGGCATAGGTCGTGCGCGTATCGCCGTCGGCCTGGATGATCAACGCGGGCACCGCATTGGCCACCGCGGTGGCGGGCTCGCGGGGGGAAGGCCAGAAGGCACAGGGATTGATGTTGCCGAACAACGGCCCGAATATCGGTTGGGCAGCCCGGCTTTGCTCGATGCCGCGCCAGTATTCGGCCGGATCGCGCGGAGCCGGCGCGTCGCCGCAGGTGATGGCCGTCAGAGCGGAGAGGTCGTGTGGCTGGGCGGTGAGGATGAGTGCCAGTTGCTGCCTCACCCGCGGGTCCGGTTCCACTGATGCCCCGTTCGCGCCGTCGACGAGTTGACGGACCTGCGTGGCGAGGTCCGGATAGCGGCGATAGTCGCCGAGGGCCATGAACAGCATGACGGGCAGGGTGTGGTCGTCGATCAGGAACGGGCCGAAGGGAATCGGCGTCCGCGCGGCACGCTGGAGCAGCCCCTCGACGAGAGCGCGAACCGCCTCGCGGGTGGTCCCGAGTCCGTATTCGGCGTCGTGGGCGGCGGCCCATTCGGCCCAGCGGCCGAACGCCGCTTCATTCGGTTCGCCGCGGTCGGCTTGCAGCGCGATCGCGCCGTAGGCCCGGGGGTCGAGCGCGCTGTCGAGGACCATCCGGTCGATGTGCCCGGGGAAGAGCTGGGCGTATACCGCGCCGAGATAGGTGCCGTAGGACAGGCCGAGATAGCTGATGTCGGGCTCGCCCAGCGCCGCGCGCACGATATCCATATCGCGCGCCGTATTCCGGGTCGAGATATGCGGCAACAGATCTCGGTGCCGCGTCCAGCAGCGGGCGGCGAGTTCGGCCTGCCGCGCAACGGATCTCGCGTAGCTGACCACGTCGGCACCGGCCGCTTCCACGCCGAACCCCACGGGCCATCCGCAGTCGATTCCCGAGGATCGGCCGACGCCGCGTGGATCCATGCCGATCAGGTCGTAACCGGCACGCACCGGTGCGGTCATGGCGCTGCGCAGCGCCCGGGGGAACTCGAGTCCGGGTTCACCGGGCCCACCGGGATTCGTCAGCAGCACGCCCCGCCGCCGCTCCAGCGAGGTGGCGGGCACTCGCGAGATCGCTACCGTAATCGTGCGACCACCGGGATCGCCGTAGTCGAGCGGCACCGTGACATCGGCACACTCGGCGAGATCTGGTGCGCCGCAATCCTTCCAGTCCAGCCGCTGACTGTAGAACCGTTCGAGTCCGACCGGTAGGTCGGCGAGAGCCGGGGTCGAGGTGATGGTCACCCCAACGAGCAGCGCTGTGACGGCGACCAGTACGGCTCCGCGGACATGCCGCCGTCTCATGGGAATACTCCTCCGCCTGTAGTTCTTCGGCTCAGCCGACCGTATTCCGACCGTTCATTCCGGGGCATCCAGGACGTCCCCGAAATCCGCGGACTGCGGTCGATCGTGAGAATGACGCTCCATCCGGGTTCGCCCCGAGCCGATGGCCTGGTGCACGGTGACGAAGAACAGCACGAAACCGATGGTCAGCAGAATGTGACCGCCGCCGGCCAGGTGCGACAACAGCTTGTACTCGCCGTATCCAAGGACGGTCCGGGCGCCGATGACGGTCATGCAGGCGACGACCCAGAGCACGCCGATGTTGTAGACGGAAAAGAACCAGCGGTAGGCGCGGGTGTTCGACAGCGCGAGTTGATGTTCGAGCGTCAGGACGATCAGGAAGAACAGTGTCCCCAACGCCAGCAGGTGAGTGTGGACCACGGCGAGTTCGGTCTTACCGGTGAACTGGTGCGCCTTGGTGAGCTCCCGGTAGAGCAGGCCCGAAGGCAGTCCCAGCGCGGTGTAGCCGACAGCGGCCCAGTAGAGCTGTTTCATCGAGTCCTCGTTCTGAAATATGTTGCGGACGTGTGGATATCAGGCGAGTTGCGCGGCAGGCGCCGTTGCCGCGACCGCCGAACTGCCGGTCTCGCGGAGAATGAGCAGACCCGTGACCGCGATCAGCGCGGAGGTCAGGCCGTGGACGCCGAACGCGGTAGCCGCGGAGCCGTGGTGAGCCAGGACGTTGATCATGTCGCCGAGCGGGGCGACGGCAGTCATCAGCAGCACCCAGCCCAGGGCGCGGCGCTGACCGGTCACCAGCAGGATGCCCGAGCCCAGGCCCATCGCGAGTTCCCGGCAGCCCTTCACGACGAGGAAGCCGCCGCCGTCGCCGGCCGGCCATGTCGGCAGGCCGAAGCCCGGAGCGGCTGTCGCGGGGGCCAGGATGAAGGACACCGCGAGGTAGAAGGTGAACAGGACGGTGGCGGCGGCCAGGACTGTATTGAGCTTCGGGTGCGACATGATCGATCTCTCGTGAGGGTCGGGCGGTGAACTGTTGTCCGGCAAGGCATCCGGCCCTGCCGCGGGGTGATGCCCGGCCGATCGCGCTCTGACGCGAGCCGGCCGGGCAGTGAATCTTGTTGTCAGCGATCGGTGTTCACAGCGACAGCGTGTCGCCGGGTCCCAGTTCCAAGGTGGGATGGAAGATCATCGGTCGCGCGGTGAGGTCGAGTTCTTCCTGCATTCGCCCGGCCAGCTCCCGCCATTCCGGAGTGCCGAGGGCGGCGCCCAGGGCGGCGCCGCTGTCCCAGTCCCCCACGTTGACGAAAACCGCCTCGGCCGCCTGCCCGGCCGCCTGGAACATCCGGGTGCGGCGAAATCCGGGTGCGGCCGCCATGTATTCGGCACTGTCGCGCCAGCGCCGCAGGAACACGTCGCGTTGCGCGGCGGGTACCGACATCGTGTTGATCACCGTGACCGGAGCGTCGGAGTCGGGGACGACCGGGTTGCTGAAAGCTGTCATATTGTCACGTTAAGTGACAATCTATTTCTATGTCAATCCTGTTATGTGACAGTCTTCTTCGGTTGCTAAAGTGAGGTCATGGTGAACCGTCCGCTGAACTCACGTGGGGTATTCCTGTTGTCGCAGTTGGGCCATCACGTGGCATACCGCTTCACAGAGCGGCTGGCACGGCTGGATTTGGAGCCGTCGCATTTCGCGGTCCTGAGCCACCTGGCCGACACCGACGGCCGCAGTCAGCAGGAGCTCGCGGATCTACTGCGCGTCCACCGCAACGCGATGGTCGGCCTGGTCGACGAACTCGAGCAGCGCGCACTGGTGACTCGGCGCCCGCATCCCGTCGACCGGCGCGCGCATGCGGTCCACCTAACCGATCACGCGCGCGAGGCGCTCGAAACGATCCAATCCGAGGCCGACGCACTGGAATCGGAGATCCTCGGACCGCTCGACGAGGCCGAGCGATCGGCGCTCATTCCGCTCCTGCACCGCATCGCCGCACACGCCGATCTCCCCGCCGGAATCCATCCCGGCCTGCAACGCCGACGCCGTGCACGCCGAGAACCGCAGTGAGCCAGGCTTACCGAAGGGATCTCGGCCTGCGCTGCGGGTGATCCCTCGCTCGCCAGGGCGGCCCGGACGCGCGGGATGCGTCCGGGCCGCGGTCGGCTCGCGGCAGGAGAACGCGGGGCGGGTGCGACGCCGGCGGGTCGTGCCGATCGCGACCGGAGGGTGTGGCTCGGGTCGGGCGATCGTGGGGGTGCAGGAACTCCCGCCGGCGTGCCCCGGAGCGCACCGCGTGGTGGCCGGGCCGATACCGGCATCTGCGGGTATGCCGGTATCGGGAGTTTGCCGGGCCGGTCCGGGGCGCGTCTACCGGCTGCGCGGGTCCGGCATGGGTTGTCCAGGTCCCGGCACAACTTGTCGGTCGGTCCGGCGTGGAAGTGCGTCGATCGCCGCCGGTGCGCGGCGATAATCGGCGGATGGGCGCACCGGCTGACACACCACAGGAATTCCCGTCCGCGGCGGCGACCAACGAACCGGCGCCGCGGACGGGTAGCTTCCGGTTCTGGTTCGCCACCCGCCGCTGGGAGTGGTCGCCGGAGGTGTACCGCATGCACGGTTACGCCCCCGGCGAGATCGAGCCGACCACCGAACTGCTGCTCGCGCACAAACATCCGGACGATCGTGAGCAGGTCGCCGAGGCGATCGCCCGCTCGGTCGAGCACGGGCAGCCGTTCTCGAGCCGGCACCGGTTCATCGATGTCACCGGCGGCGAGCATCAGGTGATGGTGGTCGCCGACGCCATCGTCGACGACGACGGCCGCACGGTCGGCACCTCGGGGTTCTATATCGACCTTTCCGACACCCTCGCCGCCGCCGAACAGGACACGCTCAACGAACTGCTGCCCGGCATGATCGAAGCGCGCGCGGTGATCGAACAGGCCAAAGGCGTGCTGATGCGCTTGTACCGCATCAACGACGAGCAGGCCTTCCGGGTGCTGCGGTGGCGTTCGCAGGAAACCAACGTCAAACTCCGTGCCCTGGCGGAACAACTCGTCGCCGAGTTGCCGATGGTGCCCCCGCCGCCGCCGGAGATCGTGGCCAACTTCGACCACATCCTGCTGACCCTGCACGAACGCGTCCCGGGCGATCAGGGTTCGAGCACGTAGCGGCCGCGCGTCCCGCCTTTGGCCATGGCCCGGTGCGCGTCGGCGGCCTCGCTCAACGGCAGCACCGCGTGCACGCGGGTGGGCAGCCGTCCGGCTGCGGCCTGGGTAAGCAGCTGTCCCAGGCGCGGACCGTCGGACTGGACCATCAGGATGTTCACGGTGATGCCGCGCTCGGGTTCGGGCGTCAGGTTCGGCCGGACGCCGACGAACGAGCCGCCGTCACGGACCGGGGACAAGCTCCACGCCTGCTGAGACGTGGTGTCCACGACCGCATCCCAGCCCGCTTCGGCTGCGGTGCGGAAGTCGGCGCCGAGCGAGCGGACGAACTGCTCGTCCTCGGCGCGGGCCAGTCCGGTCACCTGCCAGCCGCGGCCGGGGGCGAGCGCGATCACGTTCGCGCCGATCGCGCCGGCCGCGCCCGTCACCAGCAATCGATTGCCCTCGGCGGGCGCGTCGCCGAGCAGGTCGAGGATCTGCGCGGCACTCAATCCGCTGAGCGGCACCGTCGATGCCGCGGCGAGGCCGAGTTCATCGGGCACCACGGCCAATTCGGCGGCGGGCACCACGAGTTGTTCCGCGTAGGTGCCGAAGTCGCGGTCGAAGCCGAGGACGACACCGGCGACCCGGGTTCCGACGGCCAGGTCCACGCCCGGCCCGGCGGCGGCGACGGTGCCGGCGAAATCCCAGCCCAGCCCGGTGTGGGAGGGCTGGTTGATCATGCCCATCTGGTGGAAGAAGCCGCTCGCGACGCCGAGGTCGGTGGGGTTGACCGGTGCGGCCGCGACCGCGACCCGGACCTCACCGGGTCCGGGCTCGACCACCGGCACCTCGATGATCTCGATGGAATCGGGTCCGCTCGCGTTCCGGACCACCGCGGCCCGGAAGGTGCTGGGGTTGTTCATGTTTCGTGCCTCCATCAGTTCGTTTCCGATGGGTTGAACACTGCGCCTCAGGCTTTGGAAGGAACTTGGAGCGAACTTGGAGCAGCGCCGGCGCGGGCTCGCGCGTCGGCGGACCAGGCGGGTGCGTTCCATATCCCGGCGATAGCGGCGGCCCGGGCGAAATGCCCGGCGGCCGCGTCGGCGCGGCCCAGGAAGAGCGCGAGTTCACCGAGCGTGTGGGCGACCGGGCGCAGGGCCAGCGATACGCTCTCCGCGCCCGCTGGTGGACCGTCCCGGTGCGGGAGCAGCTCCGAATAGCACTGCTCGGCGGCGCCGCGGTCGTTCGAGGCGAGCGCCGCCAGCGCGCGCAGGGTGGTCAGGAAGGTGAAGAAGAAGTCGCGACGGATGGGGGCCTGCGCGGTACCGCTCCGGTCCGCCTCCGCGCTGCGGCCCGCCGCATGCAGGGCGAGGGTGAGCAGATCCTCGGCCATCGGACCGAGTACCGCGTGCAGCGCGCGCACCTCGTCCAAGTGCTCCCCCAGCGTGCCGTCGTTGATCCAGATCGCCGCCAGCGCAAGCCGCAGGAAGCCCGCGGCGTGCACCGATCCGGCACGCTCCATGCGCTCGGTGGCATCGATGTACCGGCGCTCGGCCTCGGCGAACTCGCCTTCGATGAGTTGCAGTGTGGCCAGCGAGATCTCGGTGGCGCCGAGCGCTTCGGGCATCCGGTAGGCGCGGGCGAGCTCGTGCGCCTCCTCGGTGACGCGGCGCATGGTCGCCGGATCGTTGGCGGCGGCCGCCTGCGCGGCCTGTTCGAGCAACCCGGTCACGCGATAGACGGGCAGATCGTGCTCGACGCCGATCCGCACCAGTTCACGCGAGTACTCCGCCTGCCCGGATTCGCGCGCCAGGACCAGCAGCGCCGCGGCCCGCAGCCACGGCGACGCGGCGAGGTCCAGGGCTTCCCGCGCCGCCGCCATGACCGTCGGATCGTGCTCGCCCACCAGTTCGTGGGCGTAGGCGATGAGCAGATGGCAGCGGGTCTCGGCAGCGAGATCGGCTCGCCCGAGCAGACTTCGGAGCCGGTCGACGATGGGCCGGTCGACCGTGCCGTACGCGCGGGCCTGCCAGGGCGTGGGTTCGGTCCAGGCGGCGAACGCGGCGATCATCAGATCCGTGCGCCCGATCGACTCGGCGTATTCCACGGCCTGTTCGCGGGTGCGTCTGGCCGCGGCGAACGCCCCGGCTCTGACCTGGGCGCGCAGCAACCGGCCGAGCAGGCTCACCCGCTCGTCCGGATCGCTGGAGTTGGCGACGGCGTCGCCGAGCAGCGCGGCCGCGACATCGTGGGCGTAGCGCGCCTCGGCCAGTTCGGCGGCCCGCGCGCAATATCCCACGGCCAGTGGCGATCCCGCGCGCGCATAGTGGTGGGCCAGCGCCGCGATATCCCCGGAGCCCTCCAGCGCGGCGGCGATCCGGGCGTGCATCCTGGTGATCCGCATCCGGCTCACACCGGTCAGGAGTGTGTCGCGGACCAGCGCGTGCACGAACCGGACCCGCCCCGGACCGGGCTCCTCCAGCAATCCGGCGATGACACCGGCGTCCAGCGCGTCCAGTACGCCGTCCTCGTCGGTGTCGGCGGCCCGCACGAGCACATCGACCGAGCTTTCCCGGCCCGCCACGGCCGCCAGCCGCAGCACCGACACCCCGCTCTCGGGCAGCCGGGCGAACCTGCGCCGCAATACATCCCGGACGCCCTCGGGCACTTCGGACAGCGCGATCAGCGCGCCCTCGCCGTGCAGCAGCCGGGCGGTCTCGCGCACATAGAACGGATTGCCGCCGGTCCGTTCGGCGATGCCGGCCACCGTCGCGTCGTCGGCCTCGCATTCGGAGCGGACCAGCTCCGCGATGGCGTCGCGATCGAGTCCGGGCAGGTCCAGCCGCAGCGGCGCGGTGCGGGCGAGGGACGCGAGTGTCGTTGCCAGGCGCTCGCTTTCGTCCGCGCGGTAGGCGGCGACGATCAGGATCGGGTCCCGGGTGTCGACGCCGGCCAGCAGTTCCAGCGTGGCGGCGTCGGCCCGGTGCAGATCGTCCAGCAGCACCGCGACCGGACGGTCGGCCGCGAGAGCCGACAGCCAGGCCCACACGGCTTGCCGCAGCCGGAAACGACCGGCCGCCGCGTCGCCGTTCGCGGTCGCCGCGTCCGACAGCAGGGGCGCCAGGCCGTCGGCGAAATCGCCGGGCGGCACGCTCGCGGTAAGGCTCCGCAGTACTTCGACCCAGGCCCAGGCGGGCGGCGCGCTGTCCACGTCGGGGCAGCGTCCGGCGGCTACCAGCCACCCGTCCCGTTCGAGTTGCAGGCCGAGGCGCTCGAGCAGTTTCGATTTGCCCAGCCCGGCCTCGCCGGTGACGAGCGCGACGCGCACGTTCGCGTGCGCCGTTTCCCGAGCGGTCGCGAGCAGGGCGGCCAGCTCGTTCTCCCGGCCCACGAACGGTACGGTGCACAGCTTTTCGATGGGCGGCGGCGGAGTCGCCACGAAGCGGGGCGTGTCGGTTGCGGGCGCGGGCACTGCCGCGCGCAGGATATCCGTGCGCTGGGTGAGGATCGCCTCCTCCAGAGCCACCAGGTCCGGCCCCGGGTCCAGGCCCAGCTCGTTGGCGAGGGTGGCGCGGGCGCGGCGGAGCGCGGCGAGGGAGTCGGCTTGGCGGCCGCTGCTCCACAGCGCGAGCGCGTGCAGGCGCCAGCCTTCTTCACGCAAGGGATGATCGCGAGTGAAGGTCTCGGTATCGGGCACCACCGCCGCCGGGTCGCCGAGCCGCAGCCCGGCCGCGATGTGCAGTTCGCGTGCGACCAAGCGTAATTCGTCGAGCCGCGCGGTCTCGGCGGCGACCCACGGCTCGTCGGCGACCTCCGCGAACGCGGGCCCCCGCCACAGCGCCAGCGCCTCGCTCAGCCGGGCATGCGCCGCGCGTGGATCGGCGAGCGTGCGGGCCTCGTCGAGCAGTTCCTCGAAACGCCAGGCGTCCACCGCTTCTCGCGGCAGCCGCAAGGCGTAGCCGGGCGCGGCGCTCACCAGCACGCGGGCCGGGGCCCGGGGCGGGCGGCCGGGTTCGAGCAGGCGGCGCAGGTTGGACACGTACGCCTGCAAGGACGCCAGGGCCCGCGACGGCGGTTCGCCGCGCCACAGGTCCTCGATCATCCGGTCGACCGGAACCACCTGCCCGCGCGCGGCCACCAGCAGGGCCAATACGCCGCGCTGCCGGGGCCCGCCGAGCGGCAGGGATTCGCTGTCGACCTCGGCCGCGAACGAACCCAGCACACGCACAAAAACCATGACGCGTCACATCGTACGCGAGTCCCGCATCCGAGGGCTCCAAGCCGGTTCCCAGTCGCTTCCAAATCCCGGACCGCAGGCTCGAGGCCATCGAAACGACTTGAAGGACACGAACAATGAGCGTCGACACCCAGGATATGAAGATCGTCCACCGCGCCTTCCGCCGCGAGTCCAGGCTGCTGATCGAACTCGTCGCGGCGGTCACCCCGGGCGACACCGCGCGCGCCGCGATCCTCGCCGGCCATTACCGGGATTACCGGCTCGGGCTGCGGAACCATCACGAGGGCGAGGACGAATTGCTGTGGCCGCCACTGCTTTCCCGGGTCGATCCGGGCACGGACGTCATCCTGCGCATGCAGGCCCAGCACGAGCGCGTCGAAGCCAACCTGAACAGGCTGGACGGCGCGGTCCCGGCCTGGGAGGCCACGGCCGGCGGCGACGAACGCGACAACCTGGTGGGGCTTCTCGTCGATCACCGGGCCGTCCTGCTCGAACACCTCGACGACGAGGAGACAGCGCTGCTTCCCCTCGCCGCCGACTACATCAGCGAGCAGGAGTGGGCCGCCCTGGGCGAGCACATGGTGGCGAGCACCCCCAAGCCGACCCTGCTCACACTGCTCGGGCTCGTCCTCGAGGACGCCGACCGCAGCGAACGCGCCCGGCTCCTCGGCGCTCTGCCCGCACCGGTCCGGGCCGTCTGGCACCTGTTCGGCCGCCCCCGTTACACCCGCCATATCCGCCGCGTACGCGCCTCCTGACCGGAAACACCTCGGGTCCTGAGGAATAACCGGCAACGTTTCGGCGATTCCGGGTATGACAGCC
Organism: Nocardia yamanashiensis NBRC 100130; assembly: GCF_001613325.1. GTDB lineage: Bacteria > Actinomycetota > Actinomycetes > Mycobacteriales > Mycobacteriaceae > Nocardia > Nocardia yamanashiensis. The sequence continues at coordinate 298,895 of NZ_BDCD01000007.1, forward strand.
CATGAGGAGATGACGAGATGACCGCACCCGTCGACCAGCTGCAGGTGATCCGTGCCGCGGATCGCGTCCACTGGCGTAACGAATGGCTCTGGTCCAAACAGTCCTTCAACGCCACCGGCAATTTCGACCTCGCCGCCAGCGCCCACGGCATCCTCATGGTCCACAACGAAGACTTCGTCGACCCCGGCGCCGGCTTCGACACCCACCAGCATCAGGACACCGAGATCGTCACCTGGGTGCTGGAAGGCAGTGTGGTGCACCAGGATTCGGCCGGTAATTCCGGAATCGTCCACCCCGGCCTGGCGCAGCGCATGAGCGCCGGCACCGGCATCCTGCACTCGGAACGCAACGGGGCCGCCTGGAACGAGAAGCCCACCCTGCATGTCGTCCAGATGTGGATCCCGCCGGATGAAACCGGCCTCGCACCCTCCTACCAGGAGATGGACATCGCCGACGCGCTCACCGACGATGCCCTGGTCACGGTCGCCTCCGGTATGCGCCGCCATCGCGACGAAACGGCCATCACCCTGCACAATCGCTATGCCGCGCTGCACGTCGCCCGTTTGCGCACCGGCGCGGCGGTGCAGATCCCGGACGCGCCGTACGGCCATCTGTTCGTCGCACGGGGCGCTGTCGAACTCGAATCCGCCGGACGCTTGGAGCAGGGCGACGCGGTTCGCCTGACCGCGACCGGCGGGCACACCGTCACGGCGCTCGAACCGAGCGAACTGCTGCTCTGGGAAATGCACGCTGGCTTCGCCTGATCCGCGCCGGAGTGTCCCGGCGGAGACTGGCGAGACGACCGTCTGCGGGATCTCGCCAGCCGTTCAACCGTTTTCGCGATGCCCGCTCAGGGGTTGGGGAGCGGGACCGCCGCGGCCGCCAAGGGCGGGGCGGCCGGAGACGTCGGATGCGGCTCGGTAGCGGTTGCGGGGCTTCCGGTTTGCTCGCATCCTTCATCCACCACCGAATCTAGTCGCGGGCGAGACAGATTCAGGTGTCAAGCCACAGTTTTGGCACGATAGGTGAGTTCCTGGCACGCCATGTCACGTGTTTTCCACAGAATTGCCACACGATCGCTGACACTCGTGCAGAATGCGGAGCGAATGGTCATGTGGCCCCAGGGGATCCGGACTTCACCTCCCCGGGGGTGTTAGGAGGCACTGATGTTCGTCCACTCCCCGGCGAAAGCACTCGCCGAAGAAATCCTGGCCCGCTACGGCAGTCTGGACGCGTTCTGCGCCCGCCTGCACACCGCGCTCGAGCCGGTCACCGAAGAACTGCCGATCTGGCGACCACCCGCCGACCCCGCGGGCCGGCATCGATGGCGCGCCGCCTGATCCACCGCACTTGGTCCGCACCGCCGCCGAGCTCGAATGCCTCGGTGGCGGTTCGCTGTTCACGAGCATCGGAATATGTCATGCTTGCGCCGTGATTTTCGGTGGGGGCACACGGCGCGATGCTGTGCGGGTTGGATCGGATTATCTTGGCGCAGAGGGGGATCCACGGTTTCCTTCACCGCGCCGGTTACGCAGCGTGGTGGCGACCATCGCGGATATCGTGCTGATTTTCGCCATCGACGTCGCTGTCATGTGGTGTCTGATGTTCACGCCCGGTCTCAACCGCGGCTTGCCGGTGCTGGGCGGATACCTTCTGCTGCTACTACTGTCGTTCGCCCAGTACTTCGTGCTACCCAGCCTTATCGGAGCCAGTCTCGGCCAACTGGTCTGCGGGCTCACTCTCATCCGCTGCGCCGACGGTTCCCGCCCGAACATTCGCGATATCGCTCGCGCCGTGCTGCGGCAGCGGGGCGTCCGCTTCCGCGGCATTCACACGCTCGCACCGCATCTCGTCGTGGTGCGCCGTCGAGACCTCATCGCCTTCCGCGCCGCCGGTGCATCGCATCCCGCCGTCGCACTGCGACCGGAACCGCCGGAATACCATGGCGCCGAGGGCGATCCGCGTTATCCCTCCCCGCGCGATCTCCGCAAGGCCACGTCCACCGTCATCGACATCCTGCTGATCGTGGTCGTCTCCCCCGCCCTCGGCGCGGCAGTCGCCCTGCTCACGCACACCAGCCTCGAACTGGCGATGACCGTCTGCTTCTGGGCCCTGGCCCCACTCCAACTGGTGGCGCTCCCGGCCTGGACCGGCGCCACGCTCGGCCAATCGCTCTGCGGACTGACCCAGATCCGCGGCAGCGACGGCCGGCCCCCGGCATTCCGCGACGCCCTCGGCATCGGCAAGACCCTCCCGGCCGATATCCGCGCCCGCCGCGACCTCTATGTCACCTTCGCCGGCCTGGTCGTGGTGCGCCGTCGCGATGTGCCGGACCCGGGACCCGGCGGTCATCCCCTCTCGGAGCGGGACGACCGCCTCGGCCCGGTGCACGGCCTCAGTTCCGGAAAGCGTCTTTGACCTTTTCTCCGGCGTCCTTCAGGTTCGACTTGATCTGGTCGGCTTTGCCCTCGGCCTCGCGGTCCTCGTCGCCGGTCGCCTGACCGAACTTCTCCTTGGCCTTGCCGGCCAGTTCCTCGGCCTTGTTGTTCGCCTTGTCGGTCGCGCTCATATCGATTCCTCCTGTGTAGTCGGTATCGGGGGTCGGTCGACCCAGAGTTCGTCTACCCGGATGGACGGGGGCAAAACAGCGCGGCGGCCGGAATGATCTTCGGTGCATGAAGGCGGTAGCGGGCGGGTATGGCCGAGGCAGGTAATCGATCATCAGGTCGAAGGTCGAAGGACATGGGCAGCGACAACCGCCGGCACGAAACGGAAACCGAACGGCTCGACCGCAACTGGTCCAGCCTGGCGCAGGAGCTGCGCGTGGTGCAGACCGGCGTGCAGTTGCTGACCGGGTTCTTGCTGACCTTGCCGTTCCAGAACCGTTTCGAAATGCTGTCGTACTCGATGCGGCAGCTGTATCTGCTGATCGTCGCGACGTCGATCGGCGCCACCGTCTGCCTGGTCGCCCCGGTCGCGGCGCATCGGGTGATGTTCCGGCAGCACCGGATCGCGAGCGTGGTCGTCACCGCGCACCGGTACGCGATCGCCGGTCTCGCGCTGCTGGGCATTTCGCTGACCGGCGTCGCGGTGCTGATCTTCGACACGGTGGACGGGGCGACCGCGGCGATCATCGCGGGATGTTTCTTCGGTTCGTTCTTCGCCGCGGTCTGGGTGCTGCACCCGTGGCACCAGCACCGAGGCGATCGACGGTAGTGGTCATGGCGAAAGGATTGAGCATGTCTGGTCACAAATGGACTCGCGGAACCACCTGGGCCGCTTCGGCACTGGTCGCGGCGGCGCTGGTGCTGACCGGCTGCGACAAGGCCGAGGAGGTCGTCAACAAGGGCGGCGATACGCCCTGCAATGAGTTCATCGCGCAGGATCACGACAAACAGCAGGTCACCGTGCGCAAATACCTGCAGAACGATACGCAGCTGGAGACGCCGTCCCCGGAGACGGTCGACGGCGCCATCACGGCGATCGACCTGATGTGCCGGGCGCAATCCAATGCGCAGACACCGATCCGCAATGCCGATCTGACGGGGATCCTGGTCCCCAAGAAGTAGCGGCGCCCGCCGCGGGGAGTTGGTTCCGGGCTGGCGCGATCGGCGGCAGCGTGGCGCAATCGTCGCTGTCGCCGAGTGCCCGGGGTTCACCAGGATGGTCAGCGAAGCCGCGGCGGCGATTTGCGGACAAGGTATCCGCCGCGCGGGAGGAAGCAATGGTGGAGCGCGGCAACGGAGAAGAGACACACGTCAGCGACGAGCAAGCGGAGGCTCTGACCATACTGTCGGAGCTCCAGACCCTGCTCGAACGGCTGCCCGAGCAGGACCCGGCCTATCGCGACCTGCTCGACCGCCGGTTGGTCGCGGCGGCGGAGGCGTTGAACCTCGGGCTGGAGGCCCGAACCATCCAGGCCATAGGCCAATTCACCGAGATCGGTATGAAGCAGGTGCGCGCGGTCGCCGAGGAGTTCCGGGCCGACGACGCCGACCTCTGACACCGCCGCCGAGCGATTGGGCACCCTTTACTCCTTGCACTCGCCTGTGCTGAGTGCTAGAAAATATCTATGTCGGATGACAGAGGTTATCTGGCAAGCCTCGTATAAACCTCATCCGCCAGAGCACGAGTGAAGGGTGAGCCCGTTCAGCACGGGGCTTGCGGGCTCACCCGCCCTTTCGATCCCAGCCCCGATGGTGAGAGAGAAAACCGTGATGACCACCGATCCGCACACCGACGTGGTGCACTGGCCCGAACCCAGCCCGCTACGACCGTGGTGGGAAGCCGTCATGGCCCCGGCCAAAACCGCCGCCCCAGCGATCCCGCGCTCACCGGACCCCCGCAATCGCCACGCCCGCAACCCTTTCCGCCACTCGGAACCGCCCACCCGCATCGCCTGCTGAGCCACCGGGCCCACTCGCCGCGTTCGGACGAGCACGCGCAGCCCCAGCGGTGTGCGATCAGCCGGCGGAGCGCTCGTGACGGAGCAGCACCACCTGGTTGCCGTACACCCGCGACTCGACCAGGCGCAGGGCCGCCCGTGACTTCACATCGGAGAAGACCGGTTTGCCGCCGCCGAGCAGCACCGGGTGCACGTAGCAGCGGTATTCGTCGATCAGGCCGCGGCGAGTGAGTTCGGAGGCGAGTTCGCTGCCGCCGAACAGCAGCAGGGTGCGGTCGCTCTTCCATTCGGCGAGAGCGCCCGGGTCGGCGACGACGGTGGCGTTCCAATCGGCGGCGGCGAGGGTGCGCGAGACCACGACCTTCGGCTTGGCGCGCCAGATGGGCGCGAAGGCGAGATCGTGCGGATGGGTGGACAGCTCTTCCGCGCGCGGCCAGAAGTAGGACATCATCTCCCACACGACCCGGCCGTAGAGGAAGGCGTCGGCGGCCTCGGCGAGCGCATTGGTGTCCTCGGACATCTCCGGATCCATGACGGGCCAGTCGAATTCGCCGTTCGGTCCTTCGATGTAGCCGTCCAGCGACTGATGCACGATGTGAACGATTTTGCCCATGGTTGTCTCCTTCGCAGGTCTGAACGTATTGCAGCGTGTCGTGCGGGAATCGCCGGAACAAGACGTGTTTGCTCGAAGGTGCGTGAAGCCTCGCTACACGCCGGGGTCGGCCGGGCGCGCGGCCTCGGCGATCATCGCGAGAAACGGTGCGAGCAAAGGGTTCTTGCGGTTCGCCGGCCACATCAGGCCGTAGTCGATCGGCGGTGCGTCGCGGAACGGCACGAAGACCAGGCCGGGGCGGGAGTGGAAGCGTTCGGCGCGAGCCGACACGGTGCTGACGCCTACGCCTTGGCTCACGTGTACCAGTACTTCTGGCCAGAAGTTGGTGGCGGGGCCCTGCGGAATCGGGCGGCCGGAGGGGGTGCGGCGGGGGAAGTAGTAGTCCATCCAGTAGCGCGGTATCCGGTCGTCGGCGATGGTGATCAGGGTGGCGTCGGCCAGGTCTTCCAGGGAGACCGAATCGAGGGCGGCGAAGCGGTGTCCCTCGGGAACCATCAGCGAGCGCGGTTCGGAGAACAGGATGGGGCCGGTGGTGATGTCGGGTTCGGCGATCGGGAACTCGGTGAGTTGCAGATCGACTGCGCCCGAACGCATTCGGCCCAGCGGGTCGGCCAGCTGGATCTCCTCCACGTGGACGACGCTGCCCGGGTGGCGAATCCGGAACAGATCCGCGGCCCGCACCATCAGGTTCCCGCACCACGGCGCCGAAAACCCCACCGTGATGGTGGGTTTCACCGCGTTGCCGAGGCTCGCCGCGGTCAGTCCCGCGGTGATCTGGTCGTAGGCCGGTTGCAGGTCCTCACGCAACTGTTTGCCGATCGCGGTCAGCGTCACCGACCGGCTGTTGCGTTCGAAAAGCGGTGCGCCGATGCGTCGTTCGATCTTGCGAATGATCTGGCTGACCCGGCTGGTCGTCAACCGCAGCCGCTGCGCGGTCCGCCCGAAGTGCAATTCCTCCGCGAGCGTGAGGAATGCCTCCAGCTCGAGTCGTTCCAACATCGATCCTCGTTTCGTGAAGTTCCGCTACACGCAGTGGACCGGATTCCGGTCTTGGTCCGCCCGCGCCGCTCACGAAGACTCGCCCCATGAGCAAAGTTGTTGTGGTGATGTACATGTCGATGGACGGCGTGGTCGAGAATCCGGCCTGGACCGGACCGTTCTGGAACGACGAGCACGCCAAGTACCAGCACGGTCAGCTCGTGGAGAGCCGGGCGCTGCTGCTGGGCCGCCGCACCTACGAGGAATTCGCCGCCACCTGGCCGCACCGCGACGAATCCGACGCCTTCACCGCCCGGATGAACCGCATCCCCAAGTACGTCGTGTCGCGCACCCTCGAAGCCCCCGCCTGGAATTCCATCGTCGTCGACGATGCGTTCGCCGACCGGATCGCCGAGCTCAAAGCCGAACCCGGCCGCGATCTCCTCGTCTACGGCAGCGTCGACCTGGTCGGATATCTGATCGAGCAGGCCCTGGTGGACGAGCTGAAACTGTTCATCCACCCGGTCGTCCTGGGTTCGGGACGCCGCCTGTTCGACGACGGCGCCGTGCCGTCCGCCTGGACGCTGGCCGGGACGCAGTCCTTCAGCTCCGGGGCAGCGGTCCTGGACTTCCGCCCGGCCGCGGTCTGATCGGTGGTATCCCTTCGGCGGCAAGACAAGCCGGTGCGCTGCGATTCATGCCGATCACCCTCGCCGCCGGCGCTGATACGGACCTGACGCCGGCCTGACATCGCGCTGACGCCCGCACCGGCGACGGCGGATCGCGGATGTCGGGTCACGCATCCCGCACCCCTCGCGCCCGAGGACTAGCGTTATCGGTTATGACGACCTGGGACATTGTGGTGACGGTCGGCGAGGAAGACCGACTCGTCTTGATGGAAGCGGCCGACGCGGCGGGCATGGGCCTGGAAGCGTATCTGTCCTGGTGCGTCCGGATCCTCGCCATGCAGGCCCGTCCCGGCTCCGGCAAGCAGCACAATCTCCCCGGCCAGGCCCGGCCGGGACGTCCCGCGCCCGAGGACGACGAATCCGAGGCCGCCGCCTGGGCGGAAACCTTCAGCCAGCGGCTGTCGCACCGGGCCGACCGCAAGCCCGAGATCTGATCCGGATCGCCGGGCAGCCGCCGTCGTTCCACGCCTGATTCCCCGGCGCGTCGTCGACGACTTGCCTTGCCGGGAACAAGATTTCGCGCGCGGTTCTTGACCGGGCGGGTGCGTCGCCGGACGATCGAAGCTCATCACAATCGGCACGGACGAAGCGAGAAGCCGATGAGCACCACCAGCTTGAACAGTGGAAATCTGCTGCCGCCGGGCGGCGCGAACAAGGGGTCCGCGCTGGGGGCGGGGAACTATCTCAGGGTGGGTGACTACTTCTTCAAACAGGGGCCGCGGTCGGGGTTCTACGCCGTATTGCAGGGCAATGGGGATCTGCGGTTCTACTTCGCGAAACCGGGGGCCACCGGGGGCGCTTACGCCGATATCGATCCGAGCCAGCCGTATTACTCGGTGGTGGGCGATGCCGGGTCGGCGCATATCGACAAGAGCTGGAAGTTCAATCCGGCGCAGACCAACGGGCAGTACTTCGCGATCATCCAGGCCGACGGCAACTTCGTCATCTATCGCGGGACCGGTCCGGCCGACAATCACGGGCCCTGCTGGGCCACGAATACCTGGCAGCAGGGGCCCGGGCCGAATTATTGGGCGGTGTTCGCGCCGGACGGGAACCTGCAGATCGGTTCGGCTCCGGCGGGGGTGGTGCCGGACAACGGGTTCAATCCGACGTATATCACCTGGAATTCGAGCCAGAGCTATGCGGCGAATCGGGTCACCGGCGGGAGCAGTCTGCAGGCGGGGCAGTGGATCGCGCGGAATACCGTATTGCCTTCCGCCAATGGCAGATACGGGATCAGCCTGGCCGATACCGGGGCGCTCACGCTGGTGTGCGGGACTCCGCCGGGCAGCGGCATTCAGACCGGGCGGCAGGCGTATTGGAGCAATCGCATCGCCAAACCGGCGTTCGCATGCTTCGCGATCATGCAGAGCGATGGCAATCTCTGCGTCTACAAGGGGACCGATCCGGGGCACAATCAGGGCTTGTACTGGGCTATCTCGACCAAGGCCCGGCCGCAGGGCAGCTATGTCGCCACGATCACCGACGAGGGCACCCTCGCCGTGTTCGCCGGGACCGATCCGAATACGGGCGCGGTCTCGTTGTGGAACAACGCCGCGCCCGCGAACCCGACCGCCAATGTGCTCACCATCGTCGCCGGCAACAATCAGACGGTGCACGGCGGCGGCATCGGGATGGACTGGGTTTCGGCCGCGCCGCTGTCGGTCAAATACGGCAAGGGCAATGGTGTTCCCTTCGCCGGCGTGCCGATCTACTTCTCCCCCTATGCTCCCGGCGGCGAGGCGATGCGGATCTCGTTCGACGGCAATTCCGAGCAGGCGTACGCCTCCTACACCACCGACAACAGCGGCATCGCCACCACACCGAAGGTCTGGGTGTTCATCCTCAGCACCGCCGGCACCACCTTCGATATACGGGCGGCGATCGGCGGGTACAACGGGAATCCGTTCACGGACTTCATCATTCACGGTCTCGATCCGTAGGTTCCAGTCCGGGATCGCCGTCAACGCCGCCGACAAATCCGAGCGATCGTTTCGAAACCGTCACAGGAACTAGATCACCCTGTTACCTTCCCTCACGAAAGCTATTGAGGGACAGGTGATTCAGTTTGTCACTGCATATTCGGCGTTTCGCCGCACTACTATTCGCGACGATCGCGACGGCCACGCTGGCCGGAACCGGAACCCCCGCCACCGCCGAGCCCGGTGGCGGCGACGTGGAAATCCAGGATGAGCAGGTGGCGGAACCGTCGGCGGCCTGCTCCACCGCCGACACCGCCGGCAAGCGCATCACCATGCAGACCGACGACGGCCGCCCCTACCTGGTGTACGTGCCCAAGGGATTGACCGGGGCCGCACCGCTGATCGTGGCGGTGCACGGCGGCATGAGCTCACCAGACAAGTTCGCCGGTGAGACCGGATTCGACGGATATGCCGAGAGCAAGAAGTTCATCGTCGCCTACCCGCGCGGCCCCAAGGCCGAAAGCGGCGGCTACGGCGGCTGGGACTGGGCCAAAGGCTCGGCCGATGTGACCTTCCTGCGCAAGGTGATCACCGGCGTGACGGGCAAGTACTGCGTGAACCCGCACCGCGTGCACATGGCCGGCCATTCCAACGGCGGCCAGATGACTTCCCGCATGGCCTGCGATTCCGCGGGCACCATCGCCTCCGCGGCCACCTTCGCCTCCTACTTCCCCGGCGGATTCGACTGCTCCCCCAGCCGCGACATCTCCTTCGGCGTCATGCTCGCCGCCAACGACGCCCTGACCTGGCAAGCCGGCGCCGAATCCAACCGCGACATGTGGCGCATGCACAACAACTGCGGCGCCAAGACCACCGAATCCGGCTACCAGGTCAAGAACGGTGAAAGCTACGCCTGCGCAACCGGTTCCGAAGTCGTCTACCGCCTCTACCAAGACCAGCCGACCCCGGAACAGGCCCACAACTGGCCGACCCCAACCGCAAACCAAAGCTGGAACGCCGACATCTTCAACCGCATGTGGAAACTGTTCGTAGACAACCAGCTTTGATGCGTCGCCGAAAGTGACATCTACATAGCAGGATTCGGGCGGGGTCTGGCGTGCGAGCGTCAGGCCCCTCCTATGTCAGGCGCCGAGGCGGTATCGATGCGAATGAGCTTGGTGCGCACGGATGCCGCCCTGATGTCATCGGGATCGGGAAGCCCGTCGGCGCCTCGGCGAACACCGTAGTAGCGCGAATCTCCAGGCACCGCATGGAGAAACGCGGACAGGCTCTCGGCGACGGCCGACGGCTCCGCGACGACGGTCGCGCTGCCCGCGACCTGCCGGCCGGCGACGAGCAGTTCCACGGCGGCGTTGTCGCGCAGGTTGATCCACCATTTGCTGTCGGTGTAGCAGCTGAGCTGATCGCCCTGCCGGACATATCGGACCACGGCGGTGTACCGATTGCCGGTCTTACGGCCGTTGAACATCAGCAGCATGGTGTTCTTGCTCATCAGCCGATGCGCACGCGACCGCAGAATCCGCTCGGCCATCCAGTTCACGTAGCCGGGCACGGTGGGCGGAGTAGTGGATGTGCTCATGGTTTTGTCCCCCAAGCTATTTCGCACATGTACAACAAGCGAGGCTACCGGCTGTTGTACACGTGTCAAGTAACTTGGTGTGATGGCCACACGACGAATGAGCCCCGAGCACAGGCGCAACCAGCTACTCGACGTCGGCGCCGAGCTCTTCGCCGAAAAGCCGTACGAGGACGTGCTGATGGAGGACGTCGCCGATCGCGCCGGCGTCACCCGCGGCCTGATGTACCACTACTTCCCGAACAAGCGCGACTTCTACACGGCCATCTTCCAACGCGCCAGCGACCGCCTGCTCGCCACCGCCGACATCGACGACGACCGCCCCTTCACCGAACTCCTGGAAGCCGCCGTCGACACCCACATCCAGTACTTCCTCGACAACGCACGCACCGCCGCAACCGTGAACCGCGGCGCGCTCTCCGGCGACCCAGCGATCCAAGCCATCATCGCCCGCGAACTCGACACCGTAGGCCAACGCCTCCTCGACAAACTCCAACTAACCGGCCACGCACGCCACCTAGGCGCCCTCGCCATCCAAGGCTGGCTGGTCTTCGGCCGCACCGTATGCGTCGAATGGTCACAGTCACAATCGATTTCCCGATCCGAACTAACCCAACTCTGCCTCGCCGCCTTCACCGGAGCAATCGAACCCGCCCTCACCCTCCGCGACCGGAGCGACCGTTCTCGAGCTCTTCCGGATATACCGGCGTACTAGCCTGCAGGGGCGCACAGTACGGCCATGTCAGTGAGGATGCTCGATGCCGGTGGAAACGATTCCCATGTGGACCGACGAGGGGACCATGGTGAGCCTGTGTGATGTGCTGGGGCGATTCGAGGCGAACGATTGGCGGTGGCGGGTCGAAGAATTCGAAGGGGTCGGGCGGTTTCCCTTCGGTGCCAGTTGGGCCGAATTCGATGCCGGTGTCAAGGCCGGGGGTGTGGTGTTCGATTGGCCGGGAATCCGGCGGTTCGCCGAGGGCTTGGAGCAGATGATCGACGGGCGGATTGTTGCCGTCGATGCCGATGGCGCGGTTGTGGTGCGGATCGAGGTGTTCGACAGTACCGAGTACGAGATCGTCTCCGGGCCTTGGTAGAGGACGCCGCGGTCGTTGCGGATGTCGTCGAGATCCAGTGGGTGCGAGTGGATTACGGAGACCTGGGCGGCCCAGGCGGCCTCGATCCGGTGCAGCGCGTCGCGTACGTCGGTCCATCCCGGCAGGCGCCAGATAGCCCACTCCCGGCACGCCAGACCGAGTGCCATTCTGGCCTTGTAACCGATCTTCGCAAGTGCGCGGCCCAGATCCGTTGGGAACACGTCGAAGTCGCCGAGGCGCGTGCCGATCTTGTTGCTCCATGGGAAGTCCAGCGGAGCATGGGTCAGGCGGCGGGGATGTGAGCCGGGCGCCGGCGGAATGGCGGGACTGCGCGCCTCGCAGCAGCCGGTATGCGAGACTGGCGCCGTGCAGGCCAAACGTAGGGTTCACTTTGTGGGCAGCTTGCCCGCACAGTTGGACAGTCCCGAGCAGGCTATGGCGTTCGCCGTCGATACGGCCGGTGAGTTCCTCGACGGCATGGTTCCGGGTTGTGAAGCCGACCCGTATCGCGCTCAGTGGTACATCAGACCGATCATCGACCGGCTCGGCGAGATTCCGGCGCTGGCGCCCGTACGCAGTGGTGACTGGTCTTCGCTGCGCTCCCGCGATACGTTTCGGCTGCGGCCGGGCCGATCGCTGGTCGAAGCCGATGTCGATAGCGCGCTCGGCTATGCGAAGGAGACCCGACGGGCCTTGGACGCGCTGGCCGAACAGCGGCGGACCGATCGCGGACTTCGCTTGCAGGTGGGGATCCCGACACCGTTCGTCGTCGGTTTCATCGCCTTCGAGGCGCGCATGCTCAGGTGGCGCGGCGGCTTCCCCTACTACCGCCCGATCCTCGACGCCACCGTCAGGGAGATCGTGCGCATCCAGGAAGCGTTGCAGGACAACGTCGTATTCCAACTCGAATTGGCCGCCGAGACCCTCCTCTGCGCGGCCGCACCCCCGGGGCTGCGGCAGGGCGCGGCCAGCGCGGCCGGCCGGGCGATCGCACGCCTGGTCACACGCGCGCCGCACGATTCCCGATTCGGTGTGCACCTGTGCTTCGGCAGCCTCGACGACAAACCGGCCATCCGGCCGAGGTCGACCGCCCCGGTTGTCGCACTGGCCAACGCGATAGCGCAGCACTGGCCCGCGGGCAGGCACCTCGATTTCATCCACATGCCCATGGGCGACGGCAAACAGGCGCCGGTCCGCCCGCGGTACTACGCACCGCTGGCGCGCCTGGAAGTGCCGGCCGGCACGCGCGTGGTCGCCGGGCTCGCCCACCCGGAACAACCGCTCGCGCAGGCCCGCCAGGCGCTGTCGATGGCGGAGTCGGCCTACGGCGGTCCCTTGGATGTCGCGGCCCCGTGCGGCCTGGGCCGATACGCGACCGTCGACCGCGCACGATCCGCGGTGGCACACGCGGTCGCGTTGGCTGAGACAGTTCCGAGCCCGACCCGCGACGGCGGCGGAGAATAGGTATTCGTCGGCCTGCCGGGGCGTGTCGAATCATGTTGCGCCGGAACGCGGTACACCCGAGACTCGACCGGGGCGGCAATTCGCGCACACCCGGCGTGGCGGTCGGCTACGGTTAGTCTGTGGCCGAAGGTGCAGATGGACCTGCCGCGTCGGAGCTTAGACGGAAACCGGACTCGCTCAACCCCGAAGAGGTGAGCTCCGCCCGGGTTTACGACTACTTGCTGGGCGGGAAGGACAATTACGAGACCGACCGGGCAATGGCCGGCCGGATGCTCTCTCAGGTGCCCGAAATCAAGACTTTGGTCTGGTTCACCCGGGGTTTCCTGCTGAAAGCGGTCGAGATGGCCGCAGATGCCGGTATCCGTCAGTTCCTCGATCTCGGTTCCGGGATCCCGGTCTCGCCCAGCGTGCACGAGGCGGCCCGCGAGATCCAGCCATCGGCGCAGGTGGTGTACGTCGACTACGACCCGGTCGTGGTCACCCATTGCGACGCGCTGCTAGCCGGGCCGCCCGGAGTCACCGCACTGCTGGGCGATATTCGTTGTCCCGGTGAAATTCTCGATCAACTGCGCGAGCGTGCTCTGATCGATTTCAACGAGCCGGTCGCCGTCATCCTCTCCGGCGTGCTGCATTACGTGCTGGACGACGAACGCCCCGCCGACATCGTCGCCGCCTTCCGTGATCAACTGGCACCGGGCAGCTACCTGGCGATGAGTCATGGCTCCTCCGACTCGGACCCGGAGATACTGCGGGTCCTCACCGGCACCAACAACACTCCGGCCCAGGTCAAATTCCGGTCCACGCCGGAGACACAGGCATTCATGGACGGCTTCGAGCTGTTCGAACCCGGCGTGGTGCCGGTACAGCAGTGGCTCCGCCCCGGCCTGCCGACCACCAGAATGGTCATGCTCGGCGCTATCGGGCGCAAACCCTGAGGAAGCGGCCCCGAGCGCGAGTATCCTTTGATGCGCCAATTTCGTTGCTGGCTCCCTTCACATTCGAGCGTGCATCATGCACTGTCCCAGTTGATCAGAGGATGAAGAGATGAAGTCCTTCAATATCGTCGCTGGTGTCGTGTCGTCGATCATGACGGTCGCCGTGGCCTCGACCGGCGCCTCGATTGTCAATGCCCCGGCCGCCTCCGCCGCCCCCGGCGGGTTCCTCATCACCAAAGACGTTCCCACCGTGGACGATCTCCACGACCAGGTCGTGTTCCTGATCGAAACGCCCGGCGTCTCCGACGAAGCCAAAGCGGCCAATATGGAAGGCGGCATGGGCGCGGTCGCGGTCGCGAACGCCCTCTACAACACCGGTCTGTTCCGCGCACCGTACGGTTCGAACGAGATCTCCGGTCCGGAAACCCACGACGGCAACGTGCACACCGCAATGCTGCGCACCAAGTCGGTCGGACGACCGGATATCACCGCGCGTGTGGTCTGGAAACGAATCGACGGCGTCTGGAAACTCTCCAACAGCTCTGTGTGCGAGGGCATTCAGGCCGTAGGACTGTCGATGTCCTGCGACTTCTGACCGGCTCCGGGCACCGTGATCGATATTCGTGACCTCACCCTGAGCTACCCGGGCGTGACCGTCCTCGAAGTCCCGGAACTCACCGTGGCGGACGGGGCGGTCACCTACCTGATCGGTCTCAACGGCACCGGCAAGACCACGCTGCTGCGGTGCATCTGCGGCCTCGTCACGCCTGCCGCCGGGACCGTGCGAGTCGACGACACCCCGGTGCGAGCTCATCACACCACCCCCGCCACACTCGGAATGCACCTGGACTACCGGGCTTTCGACCCACGCCACACCGCACGCCGGCATCTGCGCTGGATCGCTCGTGCCCGTGGGCTGTCCACCGGCCGCGTCGGCGAGGTGCTCGAACTCGTCGACCTGGTCCGGGTCGCCGATCGCAGGCTCGGGCACTATTCGCTGGGCATGCTCCAGCGCGTCGGCATCGCCGCCGCACTGCTCGGCGAGCCACGGACCCTGCTCCTCGACGAACCGCTCAACGGCCTCGACGTCGCGGGCATCCGCTGGATCCGCGAACTGCTGCGCGATCTGGCCGCGGCCGGGACCTGCGTCCTGGTCGCCACGCACCTGCTCGACGAGGTCGAACGCAATGCCGACCACATCGTCATCCTCGGCAACGGGGGCGTGCTGACCGACCAGCCCTTCACCCAGCTGATGAGCACACTGGAGCCCGGCGAGACCAGCCTGGAAGACGCCTACGTGCGCATCGCCGGCCTGCCCACCCGTGTCGTGTCCGGCGCGGCCTCATGAACGGTCCCGGTCCGGCCACTCTCATCGGCCGCGGCGTCGCCGCCGAATGGACCCGCACCACCGGGCGCAGTTTCCTGTGGACGGTCGCCGTTCCGCTCACCTTCGTCCTGCCGCTGGCCGTCACCTTCGGAATCGCCGCTGTGGCAGAACGACTCGCCACCCTCCCGGGACAGCGTTTCGTGTCCCCGGTGTCCACCGTCAACTCCGTGTACTGGGTGATGACCTTCTCCGTATCGATCATGATGGTCACCGCCGCCTACGCTCACGGCACCCAACGACGCGGCCCGACCAACGATCTCAATACTTTCCTGTTCCCCCGGCTGTGGACGGCAGCGCTGGCCCGCTGGATCTACTACGGCGCCATCGCGGCCATATCGACGGTGGTGCTGCTCGTCGTCGTCATGGTCACGCTCCCCCACCAGTTCCCGGAACTGTATGGGGCCGTGGACATCACCGATTCGGCCGGAATCCGCTTCCTCTGGACCGTTCCGGTCTACGCGTTCGCCGCGTGCGGAGTGGGCATCGCGGTCGGGTCGCTGATCCGCGCGCCATCCGCCGCCGTCGCCGTGCTCCTGTTCTGGGTGTATGTGGCCGAGGCCGCCATGAACCTACTGCCGCACGGATTCACCCTGCAGGCCTACGCCCCGTTCCTCAACGCCGTCGCCGCGACCGGCCAGCAGGTCGCGTTCGTGCCCCGCTTCGGGCGCACCGGGTCGTTGTTCTACTTCATCCTGGTCGCCGTCGCCCTGTTCGCCGCCGCGGCCGTGCTGCCCGTCCTCCTGCGCCGGATGTCCGGATATCGCAGGGCGACGCTCACCAGATCACGCAAGACCTAGCCGAGGTTCACCGGCTCGGTGGTCGCGATCGCTCTCGCCACGGCGGGGCGGACCTCGAGCGGAAGTTCTCGCATGCCGGGGATCGGCCCGAAGGCCCGCCCGTGATTCTTGGTTGCGACCGGGTGGAACTCCCACTTCGACAGCAGGCTGTGGAGCGTGGCCTGCAGTACCACCCAAGCGAGGTTGCGACCGACGCACATTTGATTGCCGATGCTGAACGGGACGAAGCCCCTGACCTTCGACCCGGACTTCGACCACCGATCCGGGTCGAAGGTGTTGGGCTCGGCGAAGATTCGCGGGTCGCGGTGGACGGCCGCGATGCTGTATCCGATGTCGGTTCCGGCGGGGAAGGTGAATCCGTCGAGTTCGACGGTGGTGACGCTGCGCCTGGTCTGCAGGATCGGCGAATGGAAACGCGTGACCTCGTTCAGGAAACAGTTCAGGTAGTCGAGCTGATCGAGTTTCCGGGGGTCGAGCCCTTGCGTATCGGCGACCTCCTGCCGCAGTTTCGCAGCCACCTCCGGACGCTGCGACAGCTCGTACAGCGACCAGGTCAGGGTGGCGGTCAAGGCGTCCATCCCGCCGAACAGGATCGTCACGGCCTGCTCCGACAAGAACTTGTCGCTCCGGTGTTCGGCGCCAGGGGAATTCAGCAGGACGTCGATCAGGTCGCTCCGGCGCTCACCGCTGCGCCGGCGCGCCACGAGCAGGTCCTGGCAGAAGTCCCGCAGTCGCGTACCGGCCGACAGGAAATTGCGATTCACCGGCAGGGGCAGGCTCGCCACGCGCTTCGGCAGCACACTGCCGACGATGGCGCCCGCGCCGATGCTGTCGATCAGGCCCGAGATGAGTTGCAGTTCACCGGCTTCGGGTGCGTGCGAGAACATGGACTCGAGCAAGACGGTGATCACCAAGTCCAACAGCACGGAACGGGCCTCGATGAGCTGGCCCGGCTGCCAGGAGTCCGCCAGCGCATCCGCGTAGCGTTTCGAGATCGGCGCGTAGCCTTCCAGCTCCGTGCGATGGAACGCCGGTTGCACCAGGCGGCGAATCTCCTTGTGCTGCTGGCCATCCGCGACGATCAGCGATTCCTCGAAAATGAGGCGGATGCGTTCGAAGAGGAGACCGCGCTCGTAGGAGTCGGCGTTATCCACCAAGACCTGGTGGAGCAGTCCGAAATCGGTGATGACGTAGACGACGCGGGTGCCGATATCGACACGCACGATCTTCCCGATGCCGGCCAGCTCCACCATGAACTGGACCGGATCGCGCCGCAGCCGCCAGCCGTGGCCGACAACCGGCATCCGCCCGGGTCCGCGGGGGACGTCACGAAGGCACCGACCGGTCGGGTCGTTCATGGCCAACTCCTGGATCAGCGTGTCGGAAACGAGCTCCTGGCAACTCTCGCCAGACCTGCCTGACAGCCGAGCGGGGGGGCACCGAGGCCTGTCATCCATCAACGCATCACGTTAGTCGGAATGATGGACCGGCCACCACCTTTTGCCGAAACACTTACGACCCGACTGCCATTCACCGCGTTGGCCGATACCCGCTGGATAGCGCGAGAGGCTGCGCGGACGTCACCCCGGGCAGACGGGTCGCGAGCCGGTGGTTACCCCGTGTTAGACGCCCAGGTTTGGGTAGGCGGTTGACAGAGGCGTTCGGGGCTGACCGGACGTGACCATGGAGCGACAGCGAATCCGGAGGTGATCGCCGTGTCGAGTGTGCAATCGCAGCACATCGGAGCCGGGCCGGCTACCCACAATCCTGACCAGGAGACGGTGGGTGAGCTGGTGCAGCGGGCTTCGCAGCAGCTGACCGAGCTGGTGCGCGGGGAGTTGAGGCTGGCACAGGCCGAGATGAAGGAGAAGGGGAAGCGGTACGGGGTCAGCGGCGGGCTGTTCGGCGGTGCGGGCGTGGTCGGGTTCCTGACCTTGCAGGCCTTGGTTTTCACCGCGATCGCGGCGCTGGCCGTGGAATTGCCGGTGTGGGCGTCGGCGCTCATCGTCACCGCGGCGCTCGCGGTGATCACCGCGGTGCTGGCGCTGGCCGGTCGCAAACAGGTCGGTCAGGCCACACCGCCGGCGCCCGAGCAAACGATCGAAACCGTCAAAGCCGATATCGCGCAGATCAAGGAGAGCGCACAGCGATGAATCAGCCGGACCCGGAACAGCAGACCGCGGCCACCGTCGACGAACTGCGTGAGCAGGTCGAGCACACCCGCGAAGAACTCGCGCAGACCGTCGAAGCGCTGTCGGCCAAGACCGATGTCAAAGCCCGCGCGCACGACAAGGCCGAGGCGGCCAAGCAGCAGGCCGCCGCCAAGGTCGATCAGCTGAAGGACAAGACCGCCGACGCCGCCGAACAGGCTCGTGCCCGGACCGCGCAGGTCGGCCGTACCGTGCGGGACAAGACACCGGAACCGGTGCGGCACAGGACATCCCAGCTCGCCGACCAGGCCCGCAACCACCGCGGACTGGTACTCGCGGGGGCCGGTGCGGCCGGCCTGGTGACGACGGTGTGGGTGGTGCGCCGCCGCCGGAACGGATGAACCCATGAAAGCCACCAAAATCGCCTACAAACCGGTCGGCCTGATCCTGGGCATGATCAGCGGACTGCTCGCCGGCGCGGCATTCAAGCAGGCCTGGAAGCTGCTCGGCCACGACGAAACCGCACCCGAAGCCACCGACGAGGAGCGCAGCTGGCAAGAAGTCCTCCTCGCCGCCGTCATCCAGGGCGCGATCTTCGCCGGCGTCAAAGCCGCCGTCGACCGCGCCGGCGCCACCGCCACCCGCCGCCTCACCGGCACCTGGCCCAACTGAATCGCACTGATGGGTATCAGCCCGCCGCCCGGCTGACCGGCGGCACCCCAACCGGCTAGGCTGCGAGGAAATTCGGCCTAGGGGAACCACAGTGACGAACTTGATCCTGGTGCTGGCGGTCCTGGATATCGTGGCGATGACGGTACTGGTGATCGTCTATCGCATCCCGCCCTTGTCCCGACGACTGCAGACAGCGCTTGTCGCACAAGGGTATTGGCGATCGACGTGGCCCTCGACCCGGACGATGATCCCGCCGCTGCTGCTCGCCCTGGTGGGCGTACTGTGGGCACTCGTACTCCTGTTGTGACGAAGATGGAGGATCGCTTGTACCGTCAAATGCTGAATGTCATTGCCGGCGGCGCGTTTACCGTCACGCTCGCCCTGCAACCCGGAATCGCCGGTGCGGCAACCGACGAACTGCCGGCCGCACCGTCGACCACTACCGCGACTCCGATCACCGCACCGTTCGACCCGATCTGCCCGCTGTGCTTCATCCGCGAATTCCTCGAAAGCGGTTCCGGGCGCTGACAAACGATTCGAATCGAGCGTGGCTTACTCACTCCGCATGTGGTCAGGGCGGGTGCCGAGGAGGCTGGGAGGACGGTTGTGGGTGGCTTAGGGTCGAGGAGTGGATAAGCCGCCGTTGTATCGGAAGGACAACACCACTGCGCGGGGGGCGCGACCGCGCGGGGGTGAGTACCGGCATCGGCGCAATACGAAGCGGGTGGCGAATTCCGATGTGACGCAGGAGGGTATGGGGCGGGTGGAGCGGCGGGGGCGTGATTACACGCCGCTCTTTCGGTTTCTGTTGTCGAAGGTGGGCTCGGATTGGGAGGGCACGTATGCCGAAGCTCAGTCTCGGCTTGATCAGAGCGAACCTATTTTCTGGCTGGTGGCGGTGCGGGAAGCTGACCGCCGGGACTATGTGCGGGTCAGTGAGTCGACCTACTACAGCGGGCTCTATGTCGCCGACGACGGAACGCTGCAGGTTGTGAACCCCGGTATCGATGCATCGAGCTTGGAGCCTCGGTGTGGGTGCTGCACCCACACTTTCAACGGCGTGCGGTTCACCAGGCCGGCTCCGTCGGGTTCGTCACCGAGCTAGCAACCAGCCCGGGGTATCGGAACCTGCGTTGGGGCGCTTGTGTTTTCAGACCGCGACGACGGCGGGCGCGTCCTCCCCGCGCCGGTATTGGCCGGGCGCGAGCCCGTATTCGCGTTTGAATGCCTTCGCGAAGGCGAACTCGCTCTGGTAGCCGACTTTGCGGGCGACGCCGGACAGTGGGGTGTCGGTGTCGCGGAGCAGGCGCGCGGCGGTGAGCATGCGCCAGCGGGTGAGGTAGGACAGGGGTGGTTCGCCGACCGTGGCGGTGAAACGGCGGGTCAGGGTGGCTCGGCTCACGCCGGCGACGGCGCTGAGGTCGGGTACCGTCCAGGCTCGTTCGGGGGCGTCGTGGATGGCGCGCAGGACGGCCAGGACGTCGGGATCGGTGAATGCTCCGGCCCAGCCGGTCGGGGTGGCCTGGTTTTCGAACCAAGTGCGCAGGGCGAAGAGCAGCAGGGTTTCCAGCAGGGCCGGGACTGCGGCATCGGTGCCGGCGCGTGGTTGCGTGAGTTCGGCGGCAAGGATGTCCAGGAGGCCGCGCAGGCGCGGATCGGTGTCGGGGCGGATGTGCACGAATTCGGGCAGCTCGTCGAGCAGTGGGTGGCTGCGCTGACGGCCGAGTGCGTATGCGCCGCACATCAATTCGCTGCGCGGGCCGGGGCCGGTGAGCTCGCGGGGTTCGCCGATGTGCGCCTGTTCGGTCACGGGGCTGTCGAGGCTGTCGACGAGTACGTGGTCGGAACCGCGCGGCATGAGGATCACGTCCCCGGCGCCGAGTGCGATCGGTGCGCCGGTGGGCGGCACCAGCCAGCACGAACCGGCGAGCACGACATGGAATCCGGTGCCCGGCACCACGGGGTAGCCACGACCCCACGGGGCATGGCGAATGAACATTCCGCAGGTAGGGGCACCTGTGCGAATGGCGGTGATGGTTTCACTGAGCACGTCCACGCCGCCAATCTAGTGACCGGCCGGCCGGTGAGTCATTCGGGCATCGAGCTGAGCCGTTGAGCCATTCAATCGCGGCGAGCAGCGCCATAACTTCGTTCTCATGACGAACACCGCGAAGCACTCGAACCCCCAGCACCCCACCATCGCCGTCTACGGAGCCACCGGCCACACCGGCGGTTACGCCCTGCACGAGCTCCGCCGCCGCGGCATCACCCCGATTCTGGTGGGCCGCAACGACACCCGGCTGCGCGCCGCCGCGACCGCCGCGGGCATGCCGGACGCCGAGATCCGGATCGCCGATCTGGACGACCCGGCCGCCCTGACCGCCGCGTTCGCCGATGCCGACGTGGTCATCAGCACCCTGCCCGCCTACGTCACCTTCGGCGAACCGGTGCTGGCCGCCGCCATCGCGGCCGGCGCGCACTACACCGACACCTCCGGCGAGCAGTTGTTCCTGAAGAAGGCGTTCTACGAGTACGGCCCGCGAGCCGCGGCCGCGGGGGTGACCATTCTGGCGGGCATCACCAACAGCAACCTGCCCGGCGATCTGCTCGCCCATTCGGCCGCGCGGCGGGTGCCCGCACCGGCCGAGATCGTGATGAGCCTGGTGACCCGCGGCACCGGGTCGGGGTCGCGGGGCAGCGCGGAAACCGTGCTGGCCGGGCTGGATTGGTTCCGGGCGGGCGGCTGGCACTACGAGAGCGGCGAGCTGCGCACCGGCCCGATCGATCGGCACACCCTGATGACCTTCCCGGGCGACGCGGAGCCGACCGCGGTCGCCAAATTCCAGCAGCCGCCGGTGCTCACCATCCCGCGCCACACCGACGTGTCCTTCGTGGCGGGCGTCGTCGAAGCCGAAATGCTCACGCAGCTGGCCGGTTTCACGCCCGAGCTGCTCGAATCGCTGCCCGAGCCGAGCACCGATCTGCGGTACGAGCTGGTGCTCGACGCCATCGGAACCGACGGCACCACGGTCCGCGGCGTGCTGACCGGGCCGGACGCGTACCGGGACACCGCGATCATGGCGGTGGAGGCGGCGGTTCGCCTCGCGGGCGGCGGGACCGAACCCGGCGCCCTCGCGCCCGCCGAGGCCTTCGAGCCCGCCGATTTCCTGAATTCCCTTGCACCGCTGGGCATCACCTGGACGATCGAGCGTGTGCGGTGATCAGTCCTTGCGAATCCAGGCGGGCACGACCTGTACCTCGCTGAGCCGCCAGCCCGATGCCGTCCGGGTCGCCGTGCAGACCTGCCGGAGACCGGCGGCCTGGTGCGGCGGCTGACCGTCCCGGTAGTAGAACACCAGCGAGTTGCCTTGGGCGGCAGCGTGATCGCCGTCGACGGTTACCAGCAGGTCGGTGGTCGTGTGCTGGCTGCGTTCCCCTTCTACTTCGCCCTGGCGCATGAAAGCGACGACCTTGTCGATGCCCTGGACTTGCACCCGGGGCGAGTTGACCCGCACGTCTGCGGCGAAGACGGTGTGGGCGTCGTCCCAGCGCCGCTCGTCCAGGAGGAGCGCGAAGCGGGCGAACAGGTCGCTGATCTCGATGCGGTCGGCGGTCAGGGTGGACATGGCTTCCTCTTTCGTTGGGGTGGTGGATGTTCCGGCTTCAGGCGCGGGCCAGTTCCTCGGACATGCGGGCGGTGATGGTGGTCAGGACGCGCGCCGCGACGGCCAGGTCCTCGGGGTCGATCGCACCGTAGGCGGCCTGAACGATCGCGCCGGATGTGGCACGGACCTGGGCGGTCAGGGCGGCGCCCGCGGCGGTCACCCCCAGCTGCTCTCCGGATGCGACATCCAGCAGGCCTGCCGCCAGTAGCGCCGTCACGGCGAGGTCGACGTCCGCCGGATTCCATTGCGTCATACCGGCGATGCGAGCGACGTGCGCGGTCCGTTCGATCGGCCCATCCGCGGCGACCGCCTGGTTGAGGGTGATCCACTGCTTCTCGTCGAGCGTGGTGCCAGCCAGGGCGCGGGCCAGGACCGCGGTGTGATGCTTCTCGGCCTGGCCGATGATCGACGGGTTCAGGGTGGTCGAGGCGGTGGTGCTCATGGCGATCTCCTGCATCAGGGGTGTTCGTTGACGACTCAAATTCTGACACCCAGTTCCACTCGTGCGCAAGTCTCAATTGAAACTTAGTTTCTTTAGATCCCAAGGTTCATGAGGCGTTAGGATCACGGCATGCCCACCACCGACGCCCTGCCGCTACGCGAACGCAAACGAATCCGCACCCGCCGCGCACTCGCCGACACGGCACTGCGGCTGTTCACCGAAAAGGGTTTCGCCGCAACGACAGTGCAGGAGGTAGTGGACGCCGCCGAGGTCTCGCGCAGCACCTTCTTCCGTGCCTTCCCCACCAAGGAGGATGTGGCGATCGAGGCCGAAACCGAGCTCTGGACAGGCTTTCTCGACGCCCTCACCGGACGGAAACTCGACGGCCCGGTCCTGGCCGCGCTGCACGACGTACTCGCCGATGCCGTCCACGCACTCCCGGAAGACTGGGACCGGCGCTACATCGCCACCCGGCGACTGATCCTCACCGCCCCCAGCCTGCTCGGCCACGTCGGCTACACCCGAACCGGCGTGCAGAAACAAATCGCGGACCAACTCACCGCAACCCTCACCCTCCCCGCCGGGGATCTACGCCCCCGCATCCTCGCCGAAACGACCACCACGGCCTGGAGCATCGCCGGCCGAGACTGGGTCGCCACCGACGGAACCGGCGGCCGGACCGCCCTTCTCGACCGATTGCGCGCAACATTCGACGCCGTCCCCACCGCCCTGAACCTCTCGGCCTAGGGCCGAGCCTGCCAAGATCGATCGGGTGAGTAACGTTCGCTCGATTCGTGAGCTCGTGGAAGTCGATGATCCGGCCTGGCCGTCCTTGCGAAAGTCCTTCGCGGGCGCGAAAGTTCCGGTCGAGGTGCTGGCGGTGGATCCGGAACAGGCGCGCCGGACGCTGTTCCGGTTGCAGGTGACCGCGTACTCCACGCTCGGAGCTTTGGCTCTGCACACCGGCGGGCTGGTGGTCGACCATGGATGGCTGCGGATTCTCGGGGGTGGGTACGGCGGTTTGCCGAACCTGGCCGAGGTCAACGGAATCGGCGAGCCCGGGAGCGAGGATCCCGGGGTGGGCTGGCTGACAGTGGGTTTCGATGTGCTGGGTGGACGCTTCGCCGTGAACGGAGGCGGGTTGCCGGGGAAGGCCGGGGAGGTCTGTTATCTCGGGCCGGAGACCTTGCGATGGGAGCCGATCGGAGGTGGGCATTCCGCGTTCGTCGCGTGGGCGGTGCAGGGCGGGGCCGACCGGTTCTATGGCGAGCTGCGGTGGCCGGGTTGGATCGAGGAGGTCGCAGCGCTTGCTCCCGAGGACGGGTTGTCGGTGTATCCACCGTTGTGGAGCGCGGAGGGGCGCGACATCGGGCAGAGCAGCCGGCGGAGTTGTCCGCTGATCGAACTGGCGGCGTTGCACCTCGATCTTGCTGGGCGCGAGGAGGGATGAGGTAAGGGCGATTAGTTTCGGAGCGTTGGTTCGTCATCCAGATATCGGGATCGTTCGAGTCGGAGGTGGCGTATGACGGGGCGGCTGTTGGAGTCGGCGGTGCTGGTGGAGGGGTTGGCGCTGGGTGAGTCGCCGCGATGGCATGGGGGCGGTTGTGGTTGTCGGATTGGATGACGGGGGAAGTGCTCAGCGTGGATTCGGCGGGGCGGGTTGCGGTGGAGTTTCGGATGGAGGGGTTGCCCTTCTGTTTCGATTGGCTGCCCGATGGGCGAATGCTGATCGTGGACAACAGTTCGGGGCGGAAGGTGTTGTGCCGGGAGGGCCGGGGTGGGCTGGTGGCGTATGCGGATCTGGCTGGGGTCGACGAACATCCGTGGAACGAGATCGTGGTCGATGGGCGAGGGAACGCTTACGTCAACGGAATCGGGTTCGACATGATGGCCGGGGAGGAACCGTCGACGGGGGTCATCGCGCTGGTGACGCCGGAGGGGACGGTTCGGCAGGTGGCCGATGAACTGTATTTCCCCAACGGGATGGTGATCACCGCGGACGGGTCGACCTTGATCGTGTCCGAGTCGCACGCGAAACGATTGACCGCCTTCGATATCCGGCCGGACGGCAGCCTCGACCGGCGCCGGGTCTGGGCCGAGGTCGATGGCCATCCGGACGGAATCTGCCTGGATGCGTCCGGGTCGGTGTGGTGCGCGGCGATGACCGGGTGCCTGCTGATCGCGGAGGGCGGGGCGGTGCTCGCCGAGGTTCCGCTCGATCGCAGCCCGTTCGCCTGCGCGCTCGGTGGGCCCGACGGCTCGACGCTGTACGTCGTCGCGGCTCGATGGGAAGGAACCGAGGGCATGGACGTGCGGCGGCGGACCGGGCAGGTGCTCACCGCGCGGGCGCCGGCGCCGCGACCCTGACGGCGCCGCCGCGGGGTTACACCAGTTCGGGGACCCGCAGGTGCGCGAGTGCCAGTTCGAATTCGCAGACTTCGACCACGCTGACACCGGTCTGGCGGGTGGTCTGGTCGCGGAGGGCGGTGGCCTGGGCGCGGTTCTGTTTCAAGGCGTCGGCGGAATCGTAGGTGGCGCACGAGACGGCATAACCGGATTCGCGATCGACCAGCAGGCTTGCGCTGCAGAATCCTTCGAGCGCTTCCATGCCCGGCAGGGACATGACTTTGTAGCCTTCGATGGCGGCGTCGAGGCGATCCGGCTCGGTCTTGACCCAGACCGCGCGGACGCAGGCCCCGGGCGGCGTGTGATGGTTGCGGTGCAGGACCGCGATCTCCCATTCCTCGACCTGGGGACTGCCGCCGAACATGGTGGCGGCCTGGTCACGCATGGAACGGACGCGGGCCGCGCTGGCGCGCATCAGCTCCTCCGATTCCCACGCGGTCGTCACGATGCAGCGGCCGGTCTGCTGCCGATCGATCAGCAGGGACAGCCCCACGAAACCTTCGAAGGATTCCAGGGCGGGCAGGATTTCGTCGCGGACGTGCGCGGTACCGGCGTCGATAGCGGACAGCCGCGCGTGAATGGTGGTAGAGCGTGCGAACACGACCCACCTCCTCGGTGCTCAGGGCAGCACCCCGGCGGCGCCACCGGTGCACCTCACACTGCTCCTTCGCGATGCCGGTGACAAGGGACTCAGAGCGCCGAATAATTCCGGACCGCGTCGAGGACGAGCAGTGCGCCGCAGAGCAGGAAGACGATGCGAACCGACAGCGGACCGTAGCGGTTCAGGCCTCGCACGAGAGCGCGGTAGCCGCGCTGGGCCCGGGGTGAGCGACTGGTCGCGGTGATCAGCACGAGCAATGGCGGCAGCAGTGCGATCAGGCAGTAGGCGACGACGATCAGCGGCCACAGCGCGGGCCGCGGCTCACGGACGGTGAGCATGGCCAGCGCCGCGAGGTAGGGCACCGCGGTCGGCGCCTGCCCGAGCCCGATGCCCGCGCCGAGCAGGCCGAGCCACAGCGGACGGCGGCGCGCTTCGATGGCCCAGGACGGCATCGACCCCATCGAACCGCCCGACAGACGGACCCCGCCGAGCAGCAGCAGGATCGCGCCGACCACCAATTCCGCCCAGTATCGGACGGTCGGGGTGATGTCGAACTGGATCAGGTCCGTCAGGAAGCTCAGACCCAGCACCGTGACGATGCCGAATGTGGTTGTGACCGCGAATATCCCGGTGATGAAACTCAAAGCCCCGGGCACGGGCGAGCGCCGGCCCAGGCGCGAGTCGACCACTACCGCGGCGGTGATCCCGATGTTCAGGACGTGCAGTGAGTCCAGGAGGGCGAACCCCGCGAGCGCTAGTAAGAAGGTCAACATGGCCCTACCGACCATACGGTAGGGAACGCGGTCAGCCGCCCTGCAGGCGGACCTCGGAGTCGAGCAGGGCCGCGTATTCGACGAGGGCGGATTCCTCCGGGTCCGGTCCGAGCCGG
Source organism: Nocardia yamanashiensis NBRC 100130 (assembly GCF_001613325.1). GTDB lineage: Bacteria > Actinomycetota > Actinomycetes > Mycobacteriales > Mycobacteriaceae > Nocardia > Nocardia yamanashiensis. Next base: position 325,601 of record NZ_BDCD01000007.1, read on the forward strand.
GCCTCCACCTGGGCGCGGTCGATCAGGATCATGCCGGGCGCGTCGCCGGCGGGGACGACTTGCGTGCGGCCTTCGGCCAGCACCAGACAGGCATCAGGGTTCGCTGCGGCCAACAGTCTCCGCAGATCCGAGGCGGTGACGGTATCCATGGTCATATTCTGCGCGCCGCCGGACCGTGCCGCGGCGGCGCCCCGCCGAACGTCAATGTCGGGACCGCGGGGCGGCATCGTTTGCATAACGCTTCGCACTCCGGCCGTTTCGTGCTTCAGCAAACTCGGGCGAATGTCCTGTTCAGCGTGATCGATCGGCGTTCGCGCACGCGGCCGAGGTCATCGAGCGCCGCGAAGTGGACCTCGGACCGACTTCGGGTGATCTCTGAAGTCGTTATGCCGCAGGACAGTTCGGCACATTTGGTCAGGAGATACCCACCGGTTGCTCCCCATCGGCCGGTATCTCCGGATATGATCGACAGTAGGGCAGCTGTCACCTCCGGGTTCGCGAACTCCTCGCAACCCATTGAGTCCCAAGGGATTCGGCGAATTCGGAGCAACGGTATCCGCGAGAGATCCGCCCCTGGTCGTTACGCCTTCGATAGCCCGTTACCGCCCCTGACGAACGTAGCTGGGAAACAATGGATTTCTCGGCGGACGATCAGGGACGGACGGTCCGGCGACTCAGGACCGCGCGGCGCCGGCTGCTTCTTCTGATAGCTGCCACGCATGCGGAGGAAGTCTGATGAAATCACAGCGCCAGATGAAGGAAATCATGGCGGCGGTCGAGCGCCTGCCCCATGAGGAAGTATTCCCGAGCCCCCACGTCGATCATGTCCGGAAACAAGTGCTGCGCTGGGCCCGGCGGCACGGCCTCGACGGCGGCGGGCATTTCGAGCGAACCTGTTGCTGGAGTTGCGCCGCGTACGCACTCCCCGACGCGCCGGTCCAGGTGATCGAGCTGGCGGCCAAGCTGATCGGCTGGATGTTCCTGTTCGACGACGTCTACGGCGAAGGCACGGATCCGACCGCGGCCATCGAGATCTTCGATGCCTGCGAGCGGGTGCTGCGCGGCGAGCAGCCGCGATCCGACAATCGATACCTGGTGGCGCTCAGCGATTTCCGCGAGCAGTGCGCCCGCTTCGCCGGGGAGGCGTGGCTGGACCAGTTCGCCACCGATATGCGGATGTTCTTCCACGGTTGCCTGTTCGAGATGCCGTACCGGCAGATGGATCTGATGCCCTCACCCGGCGCGTACCGATACCTACGTACTTTCAGTATCGGCCTGTTCCCGCCCTTCGACCTGATCGAGCTGGCCTACGGCGAGATCGCCCCCGCGCACCTGCGCCTGTTCCGCGATGTCCGCCAGACCAGCGCCGTGCTGTGCGCCATCGTCAACGACCTGTACTCCACCGTCAAGGAAGACGACTCGCTCAACTACGTGACCGTGCTGCGCGCCGGTACGAATCTGACTGTCGCGCTGGAGGACATCGTCGAGCTGTACACCGAACTGCTCGACGAGCAGGCCGCCCAGATCGCCGCCCTGACGGCGCTGCCGGAATTGAGTCCGGCGGAACGAAGAGTCGCGCGCAGCCTGCGGGCCTGGGTGCACGGCAACTACGCGTGGACCAAACTCTGCAGCCGCTATCACCCGCCGGCGATCGCCGTTTGAATCACCCGATTGCTTCTCGGCCGCGCTCATCGACTCGAGCGCGGCCGAAAAAGTGTTCCGGGCACTAGGTTTCGATCCGTGTCGCGGGCGTAGCCGCGGCCGTGTAGCGGCGGGCCAGGCGGGCGCACGCGGCCGCGAGTTCCGGCGGGGAGAGGATGTCGAACTCGGCGTCGAACCTGCCGATCATGGTGGCCAGGCTGATCCACGACCAGGAGCCGAGGAGCAGGCGGGTGCGGTCCGGGGCGAGTTCCTCGGCGACTTCGTCTCCCAGGTACGGCGCGATCTCGGCGATGGGCAGGTGCAGGATCACTTCGCCGCGGCAGGGCCAGCCGGCGCCCGCCTCCGCGCCTCGGAAGCGGCCGGTGAGGAAATTGTTCAGGTCGCCGCCGGCGAGCTCGCGGGGGACGAAGCGCGGACCGGCGGGGGTGCGCGGGGTGATGCGGTCGGCACGGAAGACGCGCCAGTCGGCGCGCTCGAGATCCCAGGCCACCAGATACCAGCGCCCGGCGCGGACGACGAGATGGTGCGGCTCCACGCGGCGCGGCGGACCCGGTGCACGGTCTGCCGTGCCGGACGGGGAGGCGTAGTCGAACCGCAGGACCTCGCACGCATGCACGGCGGCGCCGATCGCCTCGAGGACTTTGCCGCTCACTGGCGAATCCCGCTGCGTCGTAGGTCTTTCGACGGCGGTGACGGTCAGGCTGTCGACGCGGTTGCGCAGGCGCGCGGGCATGACCTGGCGCACGGTGGCCAGCGCCCGCGCCGCATCCTCGGCGATGCCCGCGCCGGAACCGCCCGCCGTCCGCAGCGCCACGACGAGCGCGACCGCCTGTTCGTCGTCGAAAAGCAGTGGCGGCAGGCGGGTTCCGGCCTCGAGCCGGTAGCCGCCGTCCGGGCCCTTGAAAGCCGCTATGGGATACCCGAGTTCGCGCAACCGGTCCACATCGCGGCGCACGGTGCGCGGGCTGACCTCCAGGCGTTCGGCCAGCAACAGGCCCGGCCAGTCGCGGCGCGCCTGCAACAGCGACAGCAACGCCAGCAGTCTCGCGGAGGTCTTGGGCACGAACTCGAGTCTGCCAGTAGTAGCGGACACATCCTGTCCGCTACCGCTGCGAGAGTCGTCTCGGGCCCGGGATACGGGACGATCCGGCGGCGACGAGCCGCGCATCCGAAAGGTGAACCGCATGTCGATCCAGACCACCACCCACCTGAACTTCCGGGGCGAGGCGCGTGCGGCGCTGGAGTTCTACCGGAAGGTCTTCGGCGGCGACTTGGTCGCCGTCACCTACGCCGATACCGGGAACGTCCCGGACGGGACCACGCCCGAGCATGTGATGTGGGGACAGGTGCTCGCGCCCAACGGTTTCCATGTCATGGCCTACGACGTGCCGGGGCCGCTCCCCCATCGGCCGGGCGAGAATTCCTTCTTCGTCTCCGTGCGCGGGGAAACGGCGGAGGAGATCGCGGGCTACTGGGACGCCCTGTCCGAGAGAGCGGCCGTCCGCATCCCGCTGGGTCCGTCGGGCTGGGCGCCGGCCTACGGGATGCTGCGGGACCGTTTCGGCGTGATCTGGGTATTGGACGTCGCCGCCGGGTAGTCGCGTCCGTCGATATCGCCGGAATCGCCGGAATCGAGGCAAGATCGATAACGGCGGCCGGCGGCTCGCCCGGGCCGCAACCCGAAGCCTTCGAAGGAGATCGTGATGACGGAAGCGTATGTGCTCGGCGGGGTCCGGACCCCGTTCGCCCGCTACGGTGGCTCGCTGTCGCATATTCGGACCGACGATCTGCTGGGCATGACCATGAAGGGCGCGTGCGAGCGGGTCGGGGTCGGGCTGGATCAGATCGAGGACATCGTCGCGGGGTGTGTGAATCCGGCGCACGAGGGCATGGGCGATGTGGCGCGGTGGGGCGCGCTGGCGGCGGGGTTCCCGGACAGCGTGGCCGGGGTGACGATCAACCGGTTCTGCGGATCGTCGCTGAGCGCCACCATCAATGTCGCGCATGCCATCAAGGCCGGGGATCTGGGCGTCGGGATCGCCTGCGGCGTCGAGTCCATGTCGCGGTCGGGGTGGGCGTACATGAAGGGCGATTCCCCGTTCGGGCCGCGCGGTCCGGTCATCCTGCTCGACACCATGTGGGCGGGTGCGGGCGGTCCGGCCAATCCGGCGCTGCTGGCCCGCAACGCGTACATCGGCATGATCGAGACGGCGCAGAACGTGGCCGACCGGTACGGGCTGACCCGGGAGGAGATCGACGCGTTCGCGCTGCGCACGCAGCGGAATGCCAAGGCGGCCAGGGATTCCGGGCGACTGGCCAAGGAGATCATGCCGGTCGAGATCGCCGGGAACCGCAAGACGCCCGCGCGGCTGTTCGAGCACGACGAGTTCATCCGGGACGACACCACGGCCGAACGGCTGGCGGCGCTGCCCCCGCAGCCGGGGACCACGCAGATGACCGCCGGCAATTCGACGCCGCTGACCGATGGGGCCGCCGCCCTGGTGCTGGCCTCGGGTGAGCGGGCCGCCGAACTCGGGGTCGAACCTCTCGCGCGGGTGGTGTCGTCGGCGGTGTACGGCATCGATCCGCTCTTCATGGGCCTGGCTCCGGCGTGGGCGCTCCCGCTCGCCATCCAGCGCGCCGGGCTCACGCCCGAGCAGATCGACGTGTGGGAGGTGCACGAGGCCTTCAGCGCCCAGGCGCTCGGCGTGCTGCGCGAATTGCCCAATCAGCTGGGCGGATTCACCATCCCCGACGAGAAGCTGACCCCGAACGGCGGCGCGGTGGCGATCGGCCACCCCTTCGGCGCCACCGGGGCCCGCTACGTCCTCACCCTGGCCACCGAACTGCGCGAACGCAATGCCCGCTACGGCGCGATCGGCGTGTGCATCGGCTCCGGCCAGGGCGTGGCCATCGTCCTGGAGAATCCCGCCGCCGCCTGAACGCGGTATTGACTGTCCCGTTGCTGGAGGGTTCAGAATCGCTCCCATGGACACGCTGAACCTCCGGACCGAGTACCGGCAGCTCTACGCCCCACGACCGGAGCCCCTCCTGCTCACGGTCCCCGAGCTGCCGTTCCTCATGATCGACGGCAAAGGCGATCCCGACGGCCCGGAATACGCCGCGGCCGTCAGCGCCCTGTACGCGGTCGCCTACGGCATCCGCGCCCTGCTGAAATCAGCTGGCACAGTGCTCTATTCGGTCCCCCCGCTACAAGGCCAATGGGACGGTGGCCCCAGCGCCGACCGCAGCGACTGGACCTGGACCATGATGATTCAGCAACCGCCCCAAGCGGATCCGGCCACCGTGACCGAAGCCTTCGCGATAACCCGCAAGAAGAAACCGAACCTACCCGTCGACCAGGTCCGCTGGGACCTGTTCGACGAGGGCGAATGCGCCCAGATCCTCCACATCGGCCCCTACGCCACCGAACCCCCGACCCGAGACCGCCTGCTGGCCTTCCTCACCGACCAAGGCCGCACCCTCCGAGGCCGCCACCACGAGATCTATCTATCCGCCCCGGGCCGGGTCGCACCGGAGGCAATGAAGACCCTCATCCGCTACCCGGTCACCGCGTCGCAGCACTGATCCCGATGCGGTGGTCGTTCACAGCATCGGCCGCTAATCTGCGGCGGTGAACACCGCAGAGTTCGTGGAACGGGGCAGTTCGATCTGGGAGCGGGTGACGGGGACGCAGACTCCGCCGCCGTGGCAGTTGGTGGTGGGGACGGGGGTGGTGGCGCTGGTGCTGGTGGCGTTCCGGCCTACCTGGCGGCTATTGCGGAATATCGTGACCATCGCGCACGAGGGTGGGCATGCGTTCACGGCGTTGCTGACGGGGCGGCGGTTGAACAGCATTCGGCTGCATTCGGATACCAGCGGGCTGACGGTGTCTAGCGGGAAACCGTATGGGCCGGGGATGATTCTGACCACGGCGGCGGGGTATCCGGCGCCGGCGTTGGTGGGGCTGGGGTATGCGGCGCTGCTGGGGGCGCATCGGATCACGTTGATGCTGTGGCTGACGATCGTGCTGCTGCTGATCATCCTGCTCAAGGTGCGCAATGTGTACGGGGCGCTGTCGGTGCTGATCACGGGTGGGATCGTGTTCGCGGTGTCGTGGTTCGGGACCGATACGGCGCAGGCGGCGCTGGCGTATCTGGCGGCCTGGTTCCTGCTGCTGGCGGCGGCGCGGCCGGTGGTGGAGCTGCAGCGCAACCGGGCGCACGAACCGAATTCCGATGCCGACCAGCTGGCCCGGCTGACCCGCATCCCGGGCATCCTGTGGGTGCTGGTGTTCGGGGCGATCGCGGTGGGTTCGCTGCTGCTGGGCGGACGGCTGCTGCTGGCCGATGTTCGGGACCTCCCCTGGAACGAGAACGGTATCGCTGCAAGCGTTCTGGAGAACGGCGGCTAACATCTGGACTGCACCGTCCGGATGATCGGGAACGCGGGATCGGCCGGATCGATTGCGGGCCCGCCTCCCGAGACAGTCGGCCGGGTTCGATTCGTTGTCGCAGGAGGGTTTCGGATGGAAAGACCGGCGTGGGCCCCGGAGGGCGTGGACATGACTCAGGCGAGTCCGGCGCGGATGTACGACGCGCTGCTGGGGGGCTCGCACAATTTCGAGGTCGATCGCCAGGCCGCGGAAATGGCCAAGAAACTGGTGCCGGATCTGCCGCGGGTGGCGCTGAGCAATCGCGCGTTCCTGCGCCGGGCGGTGCGGTTCCTGGTGGATTCGGGGGTGCGGCAGTTCCTGGACATCGGCTCCGGGATCCCGACCGCGGGCAATGTGCACGAGATCGCGCAGGAGCTGGATCCGCAGTGCCGGGTGCTCTACGCCGATATCGATCCGGTGGCGGTGACACACGCGCGCACCATCCTGAGCGGTAACGACCGCGCCGACGCCTTCGAGGCCGATCTGCGCAAGCCCGCTGATCTGCTGGAGCGCGCCAAGGCCACCGGGCTCATCGACGTCGACCAACCGGTCGGTGTTCTGCTGGTGGCGGTCCTGCACCTGGTGGCCGACGAGGAACGCCCCGGCGAACTCGTCTCCGCCCTGCACGACGCCGTCCCGCCCGGCAGCTTCGTCGCCATCTCCCATCTCACCTCCGCCACCCGCCCGGAGGACGCGGCCAAACTGGGCAACAATGCCGCCCAGCAGAACAAGATCGGTATTCACTTCCGCTCCCGCCCCGACATCACCGCCTTCTTCGACGCCTGGACCCTGGTCGAACCCGGCGTGGTGGAATTGCCGCAATGGCGTCCCGAATCCGACCGGGACCAGCACGAGACACCGGGCCGCTCGCTCGGTTTGGCGGGCGTCGGCCGGAAAGACTGAGCAGGCGAATCGAGTTCGCGGCAAGGGGGTGAGACCGGTGGGAGCACACGAGCTGGCGGTGCGCTGGGCCGACATGCTGGACGGCGCGGTCGCGCCGACCTTGACCCGGGACCAGGTCGAGGAGCTGCTCACCGGTTTCGCCCCGCGCCTGCTGGCGGCGGTGCGCGGCGCCGCGGACATGTCCGCCGCCCGTGAAGTCGCCGCCGCCCTGGTGGCCGCCAACTATCGCGATCCGCTCGCCGTGCACCGCTCGGTGCTGGTGCTGTGCAAGGACCTGGTCACCGCCGCCTGCCCGGACCAGGACCGCGCCGACTACTGGCCGGTGCGCGAGCGGGCCATCGAACTGGCCGCCGAATTCGCCGCCGAGTTCAGCGCGGGCCTGCGCAGCGCGGCGCTGGCCGAGCACGAGACCACCCTGACCGCCGCGCTCACCGCGGTCCGCGAGGCCGAGGCGCGAAGGCAGTTGTCCGAGGCCCGATTCCAGGCCATCTTCGAGGGCGCCTCGGTCGGCATCGGCACCATCGATGTCACCACCGGGCTGGTGGTGGACGTCAATCAGGCGATGGCGGACGCGCTGGGCCGCCCGGCCGCGGATATGCCGGGCCGCTCGGTCGCCGACATTCTCGGCCCGGAGAACCTCACCGCCGCCTTCGAGCAATTCCAGCGCCTGCTGGCCGGTTCCATCGACCGCTTCCGGATCGAGACCGAGCACGCCCGCCCCGACGGCGCCAAGACCGTGGTGGACCTGTCCATGACCGTGGTCCGCGACAGCGCCGGCGCACCCCGCTTCCTGATCGGCGTCACCGTCGATGTCACCGAGCGCAAACAGCTGGCCGATCAGCTCTGGCACGACGCCCACCACGATTCGCTGACCGGCCTGCCCAACCGCCTGCTCTTCTTCGATCGGCTGCACGCCGCCAGCGGTCAGGTCGGCGTCTGCTACCTGGATCTGGACGGCTTCAAGGAGATCAACGACCAGCGCGGCCACACCGCGGGCGATCAGGTGCTCTGCGATGTGGCGGCCCGGCTGCGCGCCACCCTCCCGGACAAGGCGGTGGTGGCCCGCCTCGGCGGTGACGAGTTCATCGTGCTGGTCGAGAACTGCTCCGGCCCAGCCGAACTGGACGATGTGGTGGAGCGCCTGCTGAGCGCGCTGCGACACCCGTTCGATGTGGCCGGGCTGGCGGTGACGGTCGGCGCAAGCATCGGCACCGCCCTGGTCGATACCGATGCCACCGCCATCGACGAGCTCATGCACGCCGTGGACAGCGCCATGTACCGGGACAAGGCGCTGCGGCACGGTCGTTAGATCACGAACGGCACCAGGGCTTTTCGATCGGCCGGGTAGTCGGGGAACTTCTCCTGATACCACTTGTGGGTGGCGAAGGCGCGCGGCACCAGATTGCCGAAGGTGATCAGGAAGATGATCACGCCCGGCAAGGCCCAGGTCAGCAGCGCGAACCCGGCCCAGGCCAGCAGCTCGCCGAGATAGGTGGGGCTGGTGACGAACTTGTACCCGAGCCCGAACGGGATCCGGTATTCCGTTGCGCCCGGGTTGTTCTTGTCGCGCAGGTTCCGCACGATCGCCTCGGAACTGGTGAGCAGGGCGAATCCACCGAGGTAGACGACCAGGCCGACCAGGAATCGCGGATCGGTCAGCCACTCGGTTCCATACTGTCCGAAGTAGTCGTGGCTGAAGAGCGCACCGTTCAGATATCCGTGCAGCGAGGTGACGAGCATGCCCATGCCGAGTACGGATACATTGAAACTGCTTCGTTTTCCGGGTACTTGGCGAATGGAGAGGGGGAAGAACCATCCGCGATTGGCGTAGTGCAGAATCCAGATGGCCGCCAGCACCAGCGATGTCGGCTCGAACCGGTTGGGCCCGGTCAGGTACGCGACGGCGAACACCACGGTGGCCGGAATCTCCATGAGCCACCAGCCGAGCTTCGGATTGAGGTTCAACCCGAGCTTGGCGGTGGCGAAGCGGCCGTACGGGCTTTGCGCGAACAGTCCGCCCACCAGCACGAACGCGGTGAACGCGAGCGCGATCGTGAGCACGGTGTCGTAGACGGTATTGCCGGTGTACCAGTGCATTCGTGGTCCTTCGTCGTAAAAACTAGAACAGGTTCTACCATGGCGGCGGCCTCGTCCGATACCCGTGGCCGGGCATGGGCCAGAACCGACGGGTAGGTTGGCTAGAACCCGGAGGGAGGCGTTAGTGGGTGCAGAGGGTTGGGAACTGCTGCTGAAGTCGATGCCGAATTTCCTGGAGGAGGACGTCGAGACCCGTGAGCCCGGACTCGAATGGAACCCCCGATTCATCCAGGTCCGCGACGAACACAGCGGGCGGCACGTGCATTTCGCGCAGCAGGGCAATGACATCGACGTCATCATCGCGGTGCCCGACGACGCCGCGGACGCCGAGCAGCTGCTGGCGATCCTGCAATCGGAACCGGACGGGGTGTGGGATCCGGTACCGCTGCCATTGGAATCCGATTCCACCGCACCGGATCCGCAATGGCGGGCCGTGCAACGGGTCCGGCAGCAGCCGCGGCTGGCGCGCGAATGGGGCACCGGCTGGCGGCGCGGCGCGCCCCTGGAACACCGGCGGCGGATCGCCGATTCGGTGGTGACGGTGCTGCGCGAGGGCATGAGCGTGGGCGCGGACTCGCTGCGGCTGTGCGCCTGGAACCTGGACGCCCCCGAACCCGGCGGGCACGGCCTGGCCTCGGACCGGCCGAGCGAACGCGGCGCGCCCGTATCCTGCACGGACTGGGCCGATTTCGAGGCGCGGCTGAGCTGGGCGCTGACCACGCTGCCCTGGGACGGCGTGATCAATCTGAGCACCCCGCATCCCGGACCGGATCCGTGCTTCATCCAATTCCTGCACGGGCGGCAGCTGTTCAACGAGGCCAGCGGCTGGGATGTGGCCGGATTGGGCGCGGGCGAATTCGACCGGCGCATGCGGGATCTGGGCTGGAGCTTCGCCCCGCACAGCGTGCCCGGCGGCGCGGCGCTGATCTGGGAGGGACCGCTGGCCCAGGCGGGCTACAACCCGCAGTTGCGCGGCGCGCCCCGGCGCACGGTCACCACGTTCCGGGAGGTGTTCGCGGTGGGGCATCCGCAGGATCTGGTGTTCCGGGCCTTCCGCAACGGCCGCCGCCGCGATCCCGATCTGCGCTATCTGGATGTGGAGCTGGGCATTCCGCGCGATGTGCGGTGATCAGATCCGTTCCAGCCGGATGGGCAGGCCGTCACCGGGTTTCGGCCCGGTGCCGGCCACCAGCGGCACCCGGTATCCGTCGGGAACGCTCCAGCGATAGCCCAGCAGCATGCGGTGCAGCACCGCCTTGACGGTCATGCCGCCGAAGTAGCGCCCGATGCACTTGTGCGCGCCGCCGCCGAACGCCGGCCAGGCGAACCGATGCGATTTGTCCTCGGCACGAGCGGGTTCGAAGCGGCCCGGGTCGAAAACGTCCGGGTCGTGCCAATACTCGGCGGAGCGCATCAGGGTGTGCGGCCCGGCCATGAGCAGCGTGCCCTTCGGAATGTAGTGTCCCTGGATCTCGGTGTCCGCGATGGCCTGCCGCACCAGCTGTCCCACCGGTGCGTGCATGCGCAGGATCTCCCGGAAGGCCAGGTCCAGACCGGGCAGCCGATCCAGGTCGGCATAGTCGAGCACGGGTTTCCCGAGGGCGCGCGACTCCGCGCGCAGGCGGTCCTGCCATTCCGGCGCGCGGGCGAGTTCGTAGCCGAGCATCGAGATGGCGATGGTGCTGGTGTCGTGCGCGGCCATCATCACGAAGATCATGTGATCGATGATGTCCGCGTCGCCGAACGATTCCCCGTCGTCGGTCTCCGCCCGGCAGAGCACGCTGAACAGATCGTCGCCGTCCCCGGCGCGCTTGTTGCCGATCTCGCGCCGGAAGTACTCCTCGAGCACCCGCCGCCCGCGCAGCCCCCGATGCCACACTCCCCCGGGCAGATTGGTGCGCACGATGGCCTGGCCGCCGTGCACCGCGGCTTCGAACGCGTCGGAGAGCCGGGTACCCTCCGGCCCCAGTTCCGCTCCCGCGAACACCACGGTGGCCTGTTCCAGCAGCAATTCCTTGACCCGGTCGTAGAGCAGGAACCCGGAACCCGGCTCCCACGCGTCGATCCCGCGCACGATGCGCGGCGTGGTCAGGTCGAGATAGCCGATGAGCCGGGTGCGGGTGAACGCCTGCTGCAGGATCCGGCGGTGGTAGGCGTGTTCGTCGAAGTCCCGCAACAGGATTCCGCCCTTGAAGAACGGGCCGATCAGGAATTCCCAGCCCTGTTGCGCGGAGAACACCCGCTTGCGATCCAGCAGCAGGTCCTCGACGGCGGCGGGACTGAGCAGGCCCACGATGGGGCGGCCGAAACCGCCCATCCACTGCACCGGGCCGTACCGCGCGGTGCGTTCGCGCGCGAAACCGATCGGGTCGGCGAGATTGCCGAGGATGTGGCCGATGCCGGGCGGCCCGAAATCGCCCATGACGGGCCGTAATCCGCTGCCCGGCGGCGGCTCGGCGAGTGCGCGCGGCGGCGACGGATAGCGTTCCAGCAGCCGGTGCGCGCGTTTCTGTATCCGATGGTTCAACCGCGAGCGCGCGTGCGGGTCACGCAGCGGCGCGGGCAGCCGGAAATCCGAGGGCACAAGGAGATTCATCGTCGGTCTCCCTTCGGGACGCCATTCCACGGTATCGGAAACAAATGTTTCCGTAAACGGTTGTTTCCGGACTTCTGTGTCAAGCTGGGTGGGTGACGCGCGCTTTTCAGGGGACCTATCGCGGCACCTCCACCGACGAACGCCGGGAGCAACGCCGCCGGCGGCTGCTGGACGCGGCCCTGGAGATCGTCGGCACGCAGGGGCTGGCCGCGCTGACCGTGCGCGGGGTGTGCGAGCAGGCGCGGGTGGGGCCGCGGTTCTTCTACGAATCATTCCCGGATCTCGACACTTTGGCGGGTACTTTGCTCGACGAAGTACAGGGCGCGGCGCTGGAACAGGCGCGCTCCACCATGGCGGCCACGCCAGGCGATCCGGCGACCAAGATCCGCGCGGGGGTGGCGGCGCTCATCGTCGCGGTCACCGACGATCCGCGGCGGGCCAATATCGCCTTCGCCCAGGCCTATGGCAGCGCCGAGCTGATGCGCCGCCGCTTCGAGGGCATGCGCAAGGTCGCGCAGGTCATCATCGAGCAGACCCGGTTGCTGCTGGACATTCCCGAGGGCGACGACACCGCCATCACCGCACTGGCGCAACTCATCACGGGCGGCGCCGCGGAATTGATCCTGGTGTGGCTGGACGGCGGGCTGAAGGTGGAGCGGCCGGTGCTGATCGAGATCGTGGCGGACTACGTGGTGGCCATGGTGGGACGGCTTCCCGGCATGGCCGAGAAGCTTTCCTAGCCAACACGATTCAGGAACCCGCCACCGCGATTCCGGGCCCGCCGGCGCGGCGATGGATCTCCTCCGCCACCAGCCGCGCCGTTTCGGCGCAGGCGCTGGTGCCGCCGTCGGTGTATTCCTTCACCGCGTCACCGACATTCCACAGGTTAGGAATCGGCGTCTCGCGCGGCAGGTCGTAGCCGGGGACGGCGCGCTGGGGCGGCCAGTCGTCCCGGGTGACATTGATCGACAGGATCCGCGCGGCATCGAATCCGGGTAGCTGTTCGCGCAGATCCTGTAGCACCAGCGCGGTTTCGGCGTCGGCGTCGAAGTCACCCACCGAGGGTTTGGGCACCCCGCTGCCCACGTAGAGATGCCAGCCGTCGGGGGCCATCTCCGGGCAGGTGGCGGTGAAATTCGCGACGTAGCAGAGCCTTCGGGTGCGCGCGAAGCCGAGCAGGCCCGGCGCGGTCACCAGGGGTTCGCGGCTGGCGAAGTTCACCGAGATCATGGCGCTGGGCAGGTCCCGTTGCAGCACCGTGCCGACGTAGTCCGCCGGGAAGTGCTCGAGGCCGACCAGGTCCAGGGTGGCCGACGGCCCGATATCGCTGACCGCGAAACGGCATGTGATGTCACTGATCTCGGCGCCCTTCCGGATCCTTGCCCCGACGATCCGGCCGTCCTCGACCAGTAATCGCTGCACTTCGCTGTCCAGCCACACCGCGCCGCCGTCCCGCTCCACCGCCTCGGCCAGCGCCCGCCACACCCCGATGGTGCCCTGCGGGCAGAACCCGAACTTCTCCAGCGCCGGTTTGTGCGTGAAGTAGTTCAGGAACACCCGCGCGGGCAGTTCCTCGGAGCCGACGGCGAAGACCGAACCGCACATATTGCGGAAGATCCCCAGCACCGCGTCGTTCCTGGTGTACCGCCGCACCCATTCGGCGGTCGAGAGTTCCCGGCCCGGCTCGTCGCCGGCGTGCGCGGCGTCGAGCTCGTCGAGCATTTGCGCGCCCTGCCGGGCCAATTGCGCCAGCAGCAGGCCCCAGCCGCCACCGGTGACATCCACATCGCGGCCGCCGATCCGGTACAGGATCGGCGGATCCGCCGGTCGCACTTCGAATTTCGCGCCCACCTCCGCGAAGGTTTGCTCGGTCACCCCGCCGAGCTCGATGACGATCGCGCCGTTGTTGACTGTGAAACCGTCGATCATGTCGGTGGAGGCGCGTCCCCCGACCCGGTCCAGACGTTCGGCCACCAGGGTGCGGTAGCCCAGGTGCGCGAGCCTGGCGGCGGCACACAAACCGCCTGCCCCGGCTCCGACAACCACTGCGTCCCAACTGTTCTCGCTCATGGCGAGGCTCCTCGAGATTGCTCAGCCCACGGGGTTCGCCCCGGGCTGTGCGTCGGCCATATCGGTGATGCGACTCCAATTCTCCCGCACCTCTTCCACCGTGGGCACCTCCGGGAACAACACCGGTTTGCCCGCGAACAACTGCACCCGCTGCACCGTGCCGCCGCCCACGATGAGCACCAGCCCCGTGTCCTCGCATTCCTCGCTGACCAGGTATCCGACCACCGGGGCGACGTGGGCGGGCGGGAGCTTCCGCAGCAGATCGGCGGGGGCGATATCGGCGGTCATGCGGGTGGCGGCCATGGGGGCCACGGCATTGACCGTGATGTCGTATTTGCGGCCCTCGATGGCGAGGGTGTTCATCAGCCCGACCAGTCCGAGTTTGGCAGCGCCGTAATTGGCCTGGCCGAAATTGCCGAACAGGCCGGAGGTGGAGGTGGCCATCACGACGCGGCCGAAACCCTGCTCGCGGAAGTACCCCCAGGCGGCCTGGGTGACGTGATAGGCCCCGTACAGGTGCACGCGCAGCACGTCGTCCCACTGCTCCGGGCTCATCTTGGCGAAGCTGATGTCACGCAGGATCCCGGCATTGTTGACGATGCCGTGCACCGCACCGAATTCGCGCACCGCGGCATCCACCAGTGCGCGCGCACCGTCGACGGTGGCCACGCTGTCGTAATTCGCCACGGCCGTACCGTCTTCGGCGCGGATCTCGTCGACCACCGTATCGGCCATATCGGTGCCGAACCCGGTCCCGTCGCGTTCGCCGCCGAGATCGTTGACCACCACCTGCGCGCCCTCGCGCGCCAGCAGACGCGCGTAGGCGCGGCCCAGGCCGCCGCCCGCTCCGGTGACGATGACGACTCGATCGGTCACGCCAGGCATGATTCTCCCTGCGATAGAGTGGGTTTCGGGAGGGCCGAACGACACGCCGGGACAAGGGATTTCGGGCGATGGGGGTATGCGGGACCGGTTCCGCGGTGCTGACACGCGGTAACCGTGGTTTCGTCGCTGCCGACCACCAGTCCGTGCACGGCGGTCACCTTCCTTCGATTCCACGGTACGCGTTCCGGCACGGCGACTCGCCGGTTATGCGGATCGAATTGCGTTGTACCGCCGAATACTCCGGGATGTGGCCGCGGTCAGCAGCGCGCGCCGGTGAGCGCGAAGCGTTCCACCTCCTGCAGATGGCCGCCGGTGGAAACGACGATGGTCAGCACGCCCGGACAGGTCGCGGCGAACGGCACCGTCGCCGTCCACGGGCTGTCCTGGCCGCCCGCCGGAATGCCGCCGGTCTCGCCGGCCGGCCGGGTTGCGTTCAGTTGCAGCACCCGGACACGCAGGCTCTCGTCGACGCCGGTGATGCGACCGGCAACCGCCGCGGGCGCGGTGATCTGGGCGCCGTACTTCGGGGCGGTCAGGGTGAGCGTGCGATCCTCGGTACCGACGACCTCCCACGGCGCGTCGTCACCGGCGCCCAGCCTGGCCAGATGCAGCATGGCCGCCGGGACGGGGACGGCGTCGGGATTGTCGAAACCGACTGTTACCCAGGCTTCGTCGCCGCGCACGGTGGTTTGCAGGACCTTGCCGATATCGGTGAAACCGAGATACCCGGTGGTGAAACTCTGTGCCGTCAGCGCCGCGTCCAGATGCCAGGGCTGGTGCCCGCCGTCGCGGTAGGACCGCTGCCATTCGGCTGCCGCCGCCGCATCGGCGAAAGGCCAGAGCGGTTGGTAGGCGAAGCTTCTCGGGCCGGACGAGGATGCCGTGGTGACCCCCGGATGCGTCGCCGAGGTGGCGGGACCCGGGCTGCCCGGCGCCGAGGTGCCGGGACCGGCGGTGCCGGTCGCCGATCTGGCGGGTCCGGTGCCCGAGGTGGTGACGGTGCGGTCGCGCTGGCCGGTGCCGACCGCACCGGTCGCCGACTCGTCGCCACTGTCGCGGATCACCGTGAAATACAGCGTGACCGCCAGGGCCAGCACCACCGCCACCGCGGCGATCACCAGCCCCGATATCGCCGGCGGCCGACGGCCGGGCGGCGGGGAATTCGTGCTCATGATCCAGCATGCCCCCGATCGCCGCCGGACGCTCGTCACGGAACTGGACAGTCGATATGTTGGGGTGGTGACGCCCTATCTGCACCAGCTCCACCCCGCGCTCGCGCACACCCTGCCGCATGTCGCGCTGAACGCCTCCCCCACCCCGGTGCGGCGCCTGACCTCCCTCGACACCACCGGCTCCGAGCTGTGGGTGAAAGACGACAGTGCCTTCGGCGACGGCGGCTGGGGCGGCAACAAGGTCCGCAAACTGGAGTGGCTGCTGCCGGATGCCCGGCGGCGCGGTCGGCGGACCATCGTCACGGTGGGCGGGCTGGGCACCAATTGGGGCTTGGCGTGTGCGCTCTACGGCCGCGAACAGGGCTTGAAAACCGTGCTGGCGCTGGTGGATCAGCCGGTGGACGACCATGTCCGCCATCAGCTGGAGCGGCTGCGGGCCTCCGGCGCGAAGCTGTGTTTCACCCACTCCAAGCTGCGGACCGTGCTGGCCGCGCCCTACCTTCTGGCGCGTGGTTTCTCCGGCCGCACCCCGCCGTATCTGCTGCCCGCGGGCGGCTCTTCCCCGGTCGGCGCGCTCGGATACGTCGAGGGCGCTTTGGAACTCGCAGCGCAGATCCGGGCGGGCGAGCTGCCCGAGCCATCGCATATCGTCACCGCGGTGGGTTCCGGCGGGACGGTGGCGGGGCTGTCGCTGGGGTTGCGGCTGGCCGGGCTGTCCACGCGGGTGGTCGGCGTGGTCGTCAACGACACGCTGCGGCTGGACGCGCCGACGTTGACCAAGCTGGCGGATCGCACCGCGGATCTGCTGCGGGCGCGCGGTGCGGTGATTCCCGAAAGCGTCACCGCCGCAGACAATCTCGAGATCGTCACCGACTGGCTGGGGCCCGGCTACGGGCAGCCGACGCCCGAAGCTGCGACCGCCCAGACGCTTTCCGCCGACCTGGAGCATCTCACCCTGGAGCCGGTGTACACCGCGAAGGCCATGGCCGCGCTCCTCGATCTCGATGCCCATCGGCGGCTGACGCCCGGGCCCGTCGTCTACCTCAATACCAACGGGCCCCGCTGAGCGGCGATCAGACGGTGACGGCGAGCTTGCCGGCCAGGAACTCTTCCCAAGTGCGCACGCCGACAGCGCGATCCAGGTTGAGGTTGCCGCCCTCCTTGTAGGCGCGCGCGGCCTTACCCGGCGTCTTGATGGTGACGATCGGCTTGCGCTTGCCCAGTGCGTCCAGGTAGCCGCGCAGCAGTTCCTTCATGGTGTACACCTTCGGGCCCGCGATATCCGGGACCAGTCCGGCGGGCTCGCCGAGGGTCAGTTCGACCAGACGCGCTGCCACCTCACCGGTTTCGATGGGCTGGAAGCGGAAGTCGAAGGCGGGCACCACCGGCAGCTTGCCGAGCGCCTGCGCCATGGTGAACAGCAGATCGTGGAACTGGGTGGCGCGCAGGATGGTCCACGGCAGGCCGGACTGCTCGACGACGAGTTCGGCGTCCCGCTTCGAGGACATGTAGCCGAGCATCGCCTTGTCCAAGGCGCTTTCGACGGGAACCCGCTCCGCGCCGACCACCGAGATGTAGATCAGGTGCGGGGCCGCGCCGGTGGCCCGGATGGCCTCGACCAGGGTGCGGGCCTTGTCGCCGTCGCCCTTCTGGGTGCCGGCCAGGTGCAGGACGATGTCCACCCCGGCCACCGCGGCCGCGATGCCCGCACCGGTCTCCAGATCGCCCGACACGTATTCGATGCCGTCGGCGGTACGCGCGGTGCGGCTCAGCACGCGCACCGTCACGCCCGCGTCCAGCAGCAGCGGGGTCACGTGCTTGCCCAGTGTGCCCGTGCCACCGGTGACCAGAACCGTCTTCGCCATGATGATCAACTCCCTTGTCGCCGAGTCCGCGACGCCGTGTCCCGGCGTCCTGTCTGGTTGACGACGTGGGGTCGGGGAGTGTGACACGGTGTGACGGGCCGCACAGTGGGCCCGGTTTCGTACGCTGTTGTCATGCCGGTCGCCGTTCTCTCCTCCGATCTTCACCGCGCGCGGGAGCTGCTCGTGGGCCGGCGTATCGCGGTGCTCACCGGGGCGGGCATTTCCACCGACAGCGGTATTCCGGATTACCGCAGCCCGGGGACGAAACCGCGCACGCCGATGACGTATCAGCAGTTCTCGGGAGATCCGGTGTTCCGGCAACGGTATTGGGCGCGCAACCATGTGGGCTGGCGGTACATGGACGCGGCGCGGCCGAACCTCGGGCATCGGGCGCTGGCGCGGCTGGAGCGGGCGGGCGCGTTGACGGGGCTGATCACCCAGAACGTGGATCTGCTGCACACCAAGGCGGGGCAGCGCGCGGTCATCGATCTGCACGGCATCTACCTGCGTATTCGCTGTCTGTCCTGCAATGATCTGACCTCGCGGATGGCTTTGGCCGATCGGCTCGAGGCCGCCAACCCGGGCTTCGCCGAGGCCCATCCCATCGACGGTCTCGAGGTCGCGCCCGATGCCGATGCCGTGGTCGCCGACACTTCGTCGTTCCGCATGGTCGATTGCGTCCGGTGCGGCGGCCTGCTCAAACCGGACATCGTGTATTTCGGCGAACCCGTGCCGAAGCCGCGCGTCGAAGCCGCGTTCGCCATGGTCGATGCCGCCGACGCGCTGCTGGTCGCCGGTTCCTCGCTGACGGTCATGTCGGGATTGCGGTTCGCCCGGCACGCCGCCAAGACCGGCCGCCCGGTGGTGATCATCAATCGCGGTCCCACCCGGGCCGACGAGCTGGCGGCGCTCACCATCGACGCGGGCTGCGCTCCGGCCCTCGACGCGCTGGCAGGAGCGCTCGCTCCACCGACCGCCTAGCCCTTTCTGGTCTCCCCGCCGAGGTATACGACCAGGTCACGGGGCAGGCCGTGGGTGTCGTGCAGGTACCGATAGTCGTTGTCGCTCAACGGTCCTCGGAAGCGCGGGCGGGTGAGGATCTGACGTCCGCGTTCCAGCAGCCGGCCGAATCTGCGTTCCTCGTCGAGCAGGACGGTGCGGATCTCCTGCGGGTCGCGCGGTTGCCGGAAGTGCTCGAGAGTGTGTTCGACGAGTTCGATCGGGAGGTCGGACAGGGTGCGGGTGGGGTCCTCGCGCCACAGCGTGGTCAGCACCCGGCGGATCAGACGGCGCAGCACATAGCCGCGGCCGGTGTTGGAAGGCGTTATCCCATCACCGATTACGACGATGCCGGAGCGCAGGTGGTCGGTCACGAGCCGCAGCGACTGTTCGTCCAGCGGTCCCCACAGCCGCGGCAATGAGGTCACCCACGGCCGGAAGACATCGATGCCGAATACCGACCGCTCGTGCTGCAAGATCCGCACGAGGCGTTCCAGGCCCAGACCGGTGTCGATGCCCGGACGATTCAACGGTTCCAGGCTGCCGTCCGGATGCCGGATGTACCGCATCATGACGTGATTCCACACTTCCACCCACCGCTCGTCGGTGGTCGGCGTGCCCTGCGGCGGCCCTTCCCCGGTCCAGACGAAGATCTCCGAATCCGGGCCGCAGAGCCCGACCGGTCCGTTGTCCCACCAGTTCTCGCCGACGGTCGGCTCGACCGGCACGCCCAGTTCGCCCCAGGTGTCCCACGATTCGAGATCGGGCCCGAGCTGTTCGTCCCCGCCGAACACGGTGACGTGCATCCGGTGCACGTCGATGCCGAACCCGTCCCGCAGCAGCTCGAAGCCCCAGCGCAAGCTCTGCGATCCGCCGTAGTCCCCGAGCGACCAGGACCCGAGCATCTCGAACACGGTCAGATGCGTGTCATCGCCCACCTCGTCCAGGTCGGTGGTGCGCAAGCAGCGTTGCAGGTTGGTCAGCCGCCGCCCGAGCGGATGTGGCTGCCCCATCAGGTACGGCGTGAGCGGGTGTATGCCGGAGGTGGTGAACAGCACCGGATCCCCCGGCGGCGGTATCAGCGTCTCCCCCGGCACCAGCCGGTGCCCGCGTTCCCGGAAGAACTCCACGAATGTTTTCACGGTCTGATCGGTAGTGATCATGATGTCGACTCCATCGAGTGAATCGACCGGAGACGATCGCGAATGCCGAGTCCCGCGAGAGAACCCACACCGGCGCACCGTTTCCGGTCGCCGGCAAGGAAGCAGAGGTCAAGCGGCAGCGACCGGCGAGCACAGAGCTCGTGCGGCCGCGGCGGCATTACGGGAAGGGACCTCCATACCCCCGACCGTAGCAATCGCACCCCACCGGCCACGACCGAATTTCCCGGCACTGGCAGAGTGAACCGGGCCCCGTCCATTGCAAGGAGGAACCGACGATGACCGGACGCACCCCCAGCCAGTGGGAGGAACTCACCGCCGCCGACCCCGCGCACTCCACCTGGTACGTGGAACGTTTCCGCAGCTTGGCGGCCGGCGGCACGGATATCGTCGGTGAAGCCCGGCTGATCGACGCCATGGTGCCGCGCGGCAGCCGGATCCTGGATGCCGGGTGCGGTCCGGGGCGGGTCGGCGGTTATCTGCACGGGGCGGGCCACACGGTGGTGGGCGTGGATGTCGACCCGGTGCTCATCGCCGCCGCCGAACAGGACTATCCCGGGCCGACCTGGCTGGTCGGCGACTTGGCCGAACTGGATCTGCCCGCCCGTGGCATCGCCGCCGATTTCGACGTGATCGTCTGCGCCGGGAACGTGATGACCTTCCTGGCCCCCAGCACCCGAATTGCGGTGCTGGAGGGCTTCACTCGGCACCTCGCCCCGACGGGCCGCCTGGTCACCGGCTTCGGCGTGGACCGTGGCTACGACTTCGCCGAATTCCTGGCCGATGCCGAAACCGCTGGCCTGGGCAGCGATCTGAAGCTCGCCACCTGGGATCTGCGGCCGTTCACCGACGACTCCGATTTCCTGGTCGCGGTCTTCTCGGTCGCTTCCTGACGCGGCGGCCGCTCAGGCGCAGAGCGCGCGGGTGGCGGGGACGACCTCGCCGATCCAGCGGCGCAGCTGGGTTTCGTCCTGGGATTCGGGCCAGTAGACGAAGGATTCGAAACCGGTTTCCAGGGCCAGGTCGGCCAGGACGCGGGCCCAGCCAGCAGCGTCGGTGTGAATGGGTTCCTCGCCGCGCAAGGTGACATTGCCGGGAGCGTCGGTGATGGTGCCGACCAGCTGCGCCATCCGGGTGATGTCGGAGGGCTTACGGCCCGCGTCGATCGCGGCGGCGGAGATGATGTCCTGCGTCGCCTGCCATTTCTCGTACGGCAGGTAGTGCGGGATCGGAGCGGCCCAGCCGTCGGCGATGCGGCCGGTGAGGGCATTGGCCTTGGGGCCCACGCTGCCGAACCAGATGCCGACGGGATGCGCGGGCGCGGGGCCGGACTGCACGCCGTGCACGGTGTAATGGGTGCCGTGGACCTTGGCCTTGGTGCCGGGCAGCCACATGGCGCGAATGATGGCGGTGGCTTCCTCGAGCGCTTGCAGGGCTTCGGGATTCGAGCGCACCGGCCCGCCCATGGCGCCGATGGCGGGCCAGAACGCGCCCGCGCCGAGCGCCAGTTCGAAGCGGCCGCCACTGAGCAGGTCGAGGGTGGCGGCCTGCTTGCCGAGCATGGCGGGGCCGCGCAGCGGGAGGCTGGCGACATCCGGGAAGACGCGCAGGCGTTCGGTTTCCGCGAGCACGGTGGCGATCACCGCGAAGGTATCGGCCAGGCCGCCGGAGTACGGGTGATCCTGGATGCCGAGCAGGTCCAGGCCCTCCCGGTCGGCGACCTTGGCCATGGCGCGCAGCTGCGGCAGCTCGGATGCCGTCGGCGCCAACTGAATACCGAATTGTAGGTTCACATTGCGATCATGCCAGCCGGGTCGTGCGTCCCACCGCGTCGAGGTGCGTGAGGGCTTGCACGTACGAGTCCAGCAGCGTGGTTTCGGCGTACGGGACACCGATTTCCGCGCAATAGTGCTGGACGATGGGCTGGGCGTCGCGCAGCGCCGGGCGGGGCATCGAGGGGAAGAGGTGGTGTTCGATCTGATAGTTGAGGCCGCCCAGGGCGGTGTCGATCAGGAAGCTGCCGCGCACATTTCGTGAAGTGAGCACCTGGCGGCGCAGGAAGTCGGTGTTGTCGCCCTCCGGCAGCACGGTCATGCCCTTGTGATTGGGCGCGAAGGTGCAGCCCATGTAGAAGCCGAACAGGCCCTGCTGGACCGCGATGAACACCAGCGCCTTGACCGGCGACAGCACCAGGAAGACCGCCGCCAGATAGCCGATGGCGTGCGCGGCCAGGAACGCGGCCTCACGCGCCCGATGCGGGATCGGCCAGGTCAGCACCGCGCGCACACTGGAGTAGTGCAGGCTGCCAGCCTCCAGCAGCAGCATCGGGAAGAACAACCAGGCCTGGTATCGGAAAATGAAGCGCCGCCAGCCTTTTCCGGTCACCGCGCGCCCACCCGAATGCGCCAGAATGCCCGACACATCCGGATCCGCACCCTCGGTGTTCGGGTGCGCGTGATGCCGGTTGTGATTACTCGTCCACCACCCGATGCTCACGCCGGTCGCGAGATTCCCGACCAGCAACCCGTACAGGTGATTGGCCGGCCGCGTAGCGAAGATCTGCCGATGCCCCGCATCGTGCCCGAGAAAGGCCAGCTGCGCGAACACCCCCGCCAGCAGCACCGCGGGCGCCAGCGCCCACCACGAATCCCCGATCACCCACAGTCCGGCCCAGCCGGTCCCGAAAAGCGCTGCCGTGACAGCGGTTTTCCATCCGTAATACCGCAACCTCCGGTCGAGCAGTCCGGCCTGTCGCACCCGCCGCATCAGGGTCGCGTAGTCACTGCCCCGCATCGGCACGGCCGCAGCCGTCCCCGCCGCGGACAGCGGCTTCGTCCTGACCGTCGACTGCCGTGGCGCCGTCTCAATTACCAAGGGGTCTGCACATCCTGCGCTAGAGGGGTTGGGGGTCGCCGTCACCATAGTGTCCCCGCGCCCCGACCGGCAGGTGAACGGCCACCGGGCAGGGGCCGTCGAACCGCAACCAGTGGGATGAACAACCGGCGTCGGCCCCGGTGCGAGACGTCGACGCCGGCGGCGGACAGGATTGACGACCGACCGGGACGGGTAAGAACGGGGGCAGTCGCCGACTCACACCTGGGGGATTTCGTGTCCGAGCCCGACCATACATCGAATGAGAACTCTTCGGCTGCGCCGACATTCGTGTTCGTGCACGGATTGACGAGCAACAGCTTCTATTGGACGCCGGTGGTGCGGGAGCTGGCTTTGCTCGGGCATCGGAGTTTGCCGGTGGATCTGCCCGGGCACGGGCTGGAGGCGTCGATACCGCTGTCGTATCAGGCGCAGGATATTGCGGCGTTCGCGGCCGGGCCGTCGCCGATGGCGGGTGTCACCGTGGCGGACAATGTTTCCCATGTGATCGATGTCGTGCGGCGGGTGCGGCGGCATGGGCCGGTGGTGCTGGTCGGGCACAGTCTGGGCGGCGTCACGATCGGGTTGGTGGGGAATGCCATTCCCGATGAGATCGACCGGTTGGTGTATCTGTCGGCGTTCTGCCCGTCCACGGCGGAGGCTCCGAGTGCGATGGCTTTGAGCCGGACGCCCGAGGCGCTGAAGGGTGTGCCGGTTCCGAATACCGAGCATTCATTGTTCTTGGGCATGGAGCCGGTGTCGCGTGGGGTGATTCGATTCAATCTGCGGTCGGCCGATGTCGAGGCGCTGGAGGACTTCCGGGTCACGAATATGCCTGAGGCCACGGTGGAGCAGTTGCTGACGGTGATCAATTTCGGTATGCAGCCCGAGGATTCGGCGCAGACCAACTTCGCGGACGGGCGGGTGGAGGCGGCGACGTGGGGGCGGATTCCGCGCAGCTTCATCCGGCTTACCAGGGATAACGTCATTTCGCCGGCGTTGGCTACGAAGATGATCGAGGATGCCGATCGTCTCGCGCCGGATAATCCGTTCGATGTGCACAGCCTGTCCGCCGGGCATGTGGGTGTGGTGTTTCAGGCTCGTGAGCTGGCGGCGATTCTCGACGGGCTCGTCTGAACCACCGGGTTACTCGGACAGGCGGGCGAGAAGGTCCGCGACCGGGCCCAAGCTCACCAGGCCCGTACCCGCGCCCGCCAATTCGCCTGTGGCGGATTGCAATCGGTCGCGAGTACGGCGGATGATGTCGCCGTCGTGGAGGGCGAGCGCGGCATGCGCGATCAGGGCGAGGCGGAGTTCCAGGAGCAGGTCGGGAGAGGGTTCCGGGAGTGCGTGCAGGGCCGCTGACGCCTCAGGTTCACGTTGCTCTTCGAGGAGGAGCAGGGGGCGCACCCAGGGTTCGTGTGGGCCCCAATCGGTTTCGGGGTCGAAGGCGAGGGGGCGGCCCTGGCGGAGGCGGACGCAGAGGAGGGCGAGGGGAAGCAGGCCCTGTTCCAGGCCCGGCATGGCGCCGGGGAGGGCGGCGGCGGCCGAGCGGTAGGCGGCTTCGGCGGCCGCTTGGTCTTGTGGGTTCGGCGAAAGGGATTGGCGTAGGGCGCGGTACCAGCGGGTGAAGACGGCGACCAGGGGGAGGTCGTAGCGGTCGGCGAGGGTGTCGGCGGCGGTGGCGTGGCGGTCGGCGGCTTCGAAATTCGCGGTGGCGCTGTGGGACTGGATCGCGATGAGGTGGCCGGTTACCTCGAAGGTGATGAGTTGGTGCGCCTGGGACAGGGCGATGATCTCCGCACCTATTTCGCCCCGCTCGCGGGCTAGTCCGGGGCGGTAGCAGGTGTGGATGTAGCGGGCGTTCAAGGCGAAGGCGAGCAGGGCTGGATTGTCCGAGGAGCGGGCGAGGGACTCGGCCTCCGCGGCGGCGCTGCGGCCCCTGCCGGTGTCCGTGGCGCGGAGTTCGAGGGCGATGGTGGCGAGCAGGCGGGTGCGGAGTTCGGTTTCGGTGTCCGGGAGCGCGGTCAGGGTGCGTTCGGCGGCGGCCGCGATGGCGGCGGCCAGTTCGGGGTCGTCCGATTCGGTCCAGACGGTCGGAATATCGAAGGCGGCGATCACCCGTGCGGTCAGGTGCGGGTCACCCAGTCGCTCGGCGGCGGTGATGCTTTCGGCCCGGTGAGCCCGCGCCTCCGGCAAGCGCCCGATGACCGCGAGAGCCCGCATCAGACCTATCACCGCCTCCAGCCGCTCGATAGCGGTCCGTTCGGACGGCGCACCGGACCTGCCGGGTGTCGGGTGCGGGTCCGTGGCGCGGGCGGGTAGCAGGCGATCGTAGGCGGTCAGGGCCTCGGCCCAGAAGCGGGCGGCTTCGTGTGGGGCGAATTCTCGCTCGGCGTCCAGGGCTGCGAGCCGGGCGTAGGCGGCGGCGCGGGGAGCGGTGGCGCGGGTGGCGGCGCGGCCGAAATGGTGGGCGAGGGTTGCAGGTTCGGTGTGGCCGGAGTTTTCTAGCAGGTCACCGATGGTGGCGTGCCAGGCGGCGCGGCGGGCGGTGGGGATGTCGTGGTAGACGACTTCGCGCACCAGGGCGTGTGCGAATGCGGTTCCGGTGGGGCCGGATTCGTCGAGAAAGCCCGCGCGGGTGGCGGCGTCGAGGGCATCGAGGACCGGCTCCAGTTCCCCCGCGAGCGCCACCAGCAGATCGGGGTCGATCTCGACGCCTATCACGGCGGCCTGGCGTACCACGGTTCGCTCGCGCTCCTCCAGCCGAGTCAGCCGGTGCCGCACCACATCCCGCACTCCGGCCGGTATCTCCGCCAACGCGGATGCGCCTTCGTCGAGTAGCAGCCGGGCCAATTCGCTCGCATAGAACGGATTTCCCGCACTGCGCTGCCGGATCTGCCGGACCACTCGCGAATCGGCGCCGTCGCCCGCGATCCCGCGCACCAATTCCGCGATATCCGGCTCCCCGAGCCCACCGAGCTGCACCCGAACCGGATTCACCCGGGCGATACGCGCCAGCGCCGCCGTCAATTCGGGCCGCATCTCGGTCATCCGATACGCGGCGAGCAGCAGCACCGGCCCCACCGCCCCGGCGGTCGCCAGCGCGGTCAGCAGTTCGAGCGTCTCCGCTCCCGCCCAGTGAATGTCATCGAACACGAGCAGCAGCGGCCCCTCCGCCGCCGCACCCCGCAGGTATTCGAGCGCCGCCCGCTGCGCCAGAAACCGGGCGACCGCCGCATCCTCGGCATCACCGTCCGCCACCGCCTCCGGCACCCCGCGCCCCGCCGCCGCCAACCCGGCGACCATCCGCCGCCACGGCCAATTGGGCGGCGCCCCACCATCCTCCGGACTCCCACCCCAAGCCACCACCCATCCCCGCCCGGCCAGCTCACCCGCCAGCACCTCGGCCACCGCGGTTTTCCCGGCCCCCTCCACCCCGGAAACCAAGACCGTCCCCACCACCCCGCGCTCGGCACACTCCGCCGCCACCCGCCGCAACCGCTCCAACTCCCCCACCCGCCCGACGAACCCGGCATCGCGTGCGGATCCCGCAGGCACCGCGCGCTGACCTTGCGCGGCATGCTCCTCACCGAGGTCGGTGGCCGGTGCTCCCCGGACCGAGTCGCGCGGCTCGACCACTGGCCGACCAGGACTCGATGACGATGAGCCCGGTGCGGGCCAGCCGTGGGAGGTTCGGGTGGCCAGCAGGGACGGGGCGTGGGCGAGGACCGCGGTCTCGAGATCTCGGAGGGCCGGGCCGGGGTCGATGCCAAGTTCGTCGCGGAGGTGCTCGCGAACGGTGCGCAGGGCGGCAAGGGCGTCGGCTTGGCGGCCGATGCGGTAGAGCGCCAAAGCGTAGGTGTGCCAGGGGTTCTCGC
The DNA here is from genome assembly GCF_001613325.1 of Nocardia yamanashiensis NBRC 100130. Lineage (GTDB taxonomy): Bacteria > Actinomycetota > Actinomycetes > Mycobacteriales > Mycobacteriaceae > Nocardia > Nocardia yamanashiensis. The sequence continues at coordinate 352,197 of NZ_BDCD01000007.1, forward strand.
GGAGAGGGTGGTCTCGGAGGTGGGTTTCGAGGGCGGCCGCGGCTTCAGCGGGGCGATCGGCGGCGAGGAGGGCTCGGGCGCGTAGTTCTATTGCGGCGGAGTGAAGTTCGTCCAGCCGGGTGATTTCGGCTTGCGCCCAGGGCTCGTCCGCGAATTCGGCGTAGGCGGGACCGTGCCAGAGCGCCAGCGCGGCATCCAGATCGGCGAGAGCGGGTTCGATTCCGCTTGCGGCAGTACCGATCTCGACTACACCGGACCCGGCAGGCAAGGTGCCCGGCGCACCCGCATCGCGCTCATCGAAGCGGCTGCGCGCGGCACGCACCAGTTCCTCGAAACGATCGGCATCGAGCTGCCCGGCCTGCAGCCGCAACGCATACCCGGGCGCCGCCGTGACGAGAATGCGGGCGGGCCGCCGCGGCGGCCGGTCGGGTTCGAGCGCGCGGCGGAGGTCGGCGATAAAAGTGTGCAGGGTGCCGACGGGATTGCGGGGCGGGTCGTCCCAGAGGTCGTCGATGAGGCGAGAGACGGGCACGACGCCGCCGTGGGCGATGAGCAGCCGCGCCAGGACCGCGTGATGGCGGGGACCTTTGAGAGCGATCGGGCCGTGGCCGGTGGCGGCCCACAGGGGGCCGAGGACGCCGATGCGCAGGCTCACCTCGTCACCAGTCCGCTCACGGGTATCGATGCTAGCGCTGAGTCGATGCTGATCGGTTGCTCAGTGGGTGGGCGCAGGCTCGTGGCGTCGGTTGACAGTTCGAAAGGGAGATCATGGTTTCGGGTATTTCCGGATTCGATTATCAGCGAGTGACCGTCGCGGACGGCGTGGCGCTGAATGTGGCGGTGGCCGGGGCGGGCAGCCCGATCGTGCTGCTGCACGGGCTGCCGCAGACGCATCTGATGTGGCGGCACGTGGCCGCGGAGCTGGCGGCCGATCACACCGTCATCTGCCCGGACCTGCGCGGCTACGGGGCGAGCGACAAGCCCGTCGACACCGATGGGGGGACGTACGCCAAGCGCACCATGGGCAACGATATCGTCGCGCTGGCAAAGGCTTTCGGGCACGAGCGGTTCGCGCTGGCGGGACACGACCGGGGCGCACTGGTGGCGATCCGCACCGCGCTCGATCACCCCGAGCGGGTGACGCACCTGGCCTCGCTCGACGTGCTGCCGATGCTCGACAGCTGGGAGGTGATGCGCGGCGTCACGGCCGCGGTCGGTTTCCACCTGTTCCTGATGGCCCAGCCGCCGGGCCTGCCCGAGCAGATGATCGGCGCGAGCGCGGACGCGTTCTTCGGCTATCTGCTCGATCAGTGGACCCGGGACCCGGAGGCGATCCCGGCGGACGTGCGCGCGGCCTACCTGGCGGCGTCCCGCGATGCGGTGCCCTCGATCGTGGCCGATTGCCGGGCCTCGGCGCACATCGACCTCGTCCACGATCAGGTCGATCGCGCCGCCGGCAACACCCTGCACATGCCGGTGACCGTGCTGCAACAGGATTGGGGCGCCGCGCTCGGCTTCGACGCGCAAGCGCTCTGGCGCGCCTGGGCCCCGGACCTGAAGCACGAGACGGTCGGCTGCGGCCACTTCATGGCCGAGGAGGCGCCCGCCGAAGTGGTCCGCGCCCTGCGGGAACTGCTGACCCGCTAGGCCCGCACCTCCAGCCGCCGCACCAGCGCCACCAGCGCCGCCCGCAGGGCTTCGGGTGCATCGGTGTCCGCACCGAGGATCATCCGGACCACCTGCGGCGCGGCGAACCACCAGGCCGCGAGCGCCGCGACCGCGTACAGCAGATACCCGGGCGCGACGTCATCGGCCAGTTTCCCGGCCCGCTGGGCGGCGGCCAGCGCCGCCACCTTGTCCGCGTAATGCGAGGCCCGCGCGGATTCCGCGGGCAGTTCACCGCCGCCGTGCTGGAGCCCTTCCCAGTACATGAGCCGCAGGAATTGCGGATGCGTCTGATGGAAGTCGAATACGTGCCCGGCGTACTCGGCGAGATCGCCGGCGCTGTCGGCGGTGAGCGGGCTGGCCGCCGCGAGCTGTTCCAGCTGATCGGTGAGCACGGCCTCGAACAGCCCGTTCTTGTCCCCGAAGTACTGGTAGATGCGTTCCTTGTTGATCCCCGCCCGGGTGGCGATGGCCGCGACCCGCGCCCCGTCGGGCCCGCGTTCGGCGAATTCGTGCACCGCCGCTTCCAGCAGTCGCCGTTTGGTGCCCTCGGTATCCCACGCCATGGCCCCATCCAACCATCTCCAACCGCACGGTTGCGGATTGCCCCGTCGATATGCCAGACTCCAACCGTGCGGTTGCAACTGCACGGTTGGAGATTCGAGTTCGAGGAGGTGGCATCGTGCCCGCATTGCGTTCCCGCACGGTCACGCACGGTCGGAATATGGCGGGGGCTCGCGCGCTCATGCGTGCCAGCGGCGTTCCGTCGGCGGATATCGGGCGCAAGCCGGTCATCGCCATCGCCAACAGCTTCACCGAGTTCGTGCCCGGTCACACCCATCTGCAGCCCGTCGGCCGGATCGTCTCCGAGGCGGTGCGGGAGGCCGGCGGTATCGCCCGCGAGTTCAATACCATCGCCGTGGACGACGGAATCGCCATGGGGCACAGCGGAATGCTCTATTCGCTGCCCTCGCGCGATCTGATCGCCGATTCCATCGAGTACATGGTGAACGCGCACTGCGCCGACGCGCTGGTGTGTATCTCCAACTGCGACAAGATCACCCCGGGCATGCTGATGGCGGCCATGCGGTTGAACATCCCGACCGTGTTCGTCTCCGGCGGGCCGATGGAGGGCGGCAAGGCGGTGCTGGTCGACGGCACCGTGCGCAGCCGCTTGGATCTCATCGTCACCATGGCCGCGGCCGTCTCGCCCGAGGTCTCCGATGCCGATATGGCGCTCATCGAGGAGAACGCCTGCCCCACCTGCGGTTCCTGCTCGGGCATGTTCACCGCGAACTCCATGAACTGTCTCACCGAGGCGCTGGGCCTGGCGCTGCCCGGCAACGGCAGCACCCTGGCCACCCACACCGCACGCAAGGCGCTCTACGAGTCGGCCGGGCACACCGTCATGGAGCTGACCCGCCGCTACTACGAGCAGGACGACGACCGCGTGCTGCCGCGCAATATCGCCACCCGCGAGGCGTTCGACAATGCGATGGCCCTGGATCTGGCCATGGGCGGCTCCACCAATACCGTGCTGCATCTGCTGGCCGCCGCGCAGGAGGCGGGCCTGGACTACACGCTCACCGATATCGAGAAGATGTCCCCGCAGATCCCCTGCCTGTGCAAGGTGGCGCCGAACGGCGACTATCTGATGGAGGACGTGCATCGCGCGGGCGGCATGCCGGCCATCCTGGGCGAACTGCATCGCGCGGGCCTGCTGCATCGCAATGTGCATGCGGTGCACTCGGATTCACTCGATGCCTGGCTGGCCGAATGGGATGTGCGCGCCGAGCACCCCTCTGCCACGGCGATCGAACTGTTCCATGCCGCGCCGGGCGGTAAGCGTTCGGCCACCGCGTTCTCGCAGTCCGAGCGCTGGCACACCCTGGACCTGGATGCCGCCGAAGGCTGTATCCGCGATCTCGCGCACGCGCATTCCCGCGAGGGCGGTCTGGCGGTGCTGCGCGGCAATCTGGCCCCCGACGGCGCGGTGGTGAAGTCGGCGGGCGTGGCCGAGCACATGCACACCTTCACCGGTCCGGCCGTGGTGGTCGATTCCCAGGAGGAGGCGGTGGACGCGGTGCTCTCCGGTCGCGTCACCCCCGGCGATGTGCTGGTCATCCGCTACGAGGGTCCGCGCGGCGGGCCGGGCATGCAGGAAATGCTTTATCCCACTTCGTATCTCAAGGGCCGCGGCCTGGCCGGTCAGTGCGCGGTGATCACCGACGGCCGCTTCTCCGGCGGCTCGTCGGGCCTGTCCATCGGGCACGTCTCCCCCGAGGCCGCGGCCGGTGGACCGATCGCATTGGTGCGCGAAGGCGATACCGTCAGTATCGATATCCCTTCGCGCGGACTGACTTTGGAGGTCGGCGACGCGGAGCTGGCGGCGCGGCGCGCCGAACTGGAGGCCGCGGGCGGCTACCGTCCGCACCAGCGCAATCGCCCCCTGTCCGTCGCCTTGCGCACCTACGCCATGCTCGCCACCTCCGCCGATCGCGGCGCGGTGCGCGACGCGTCGAAACTGCCCGAGTAACCGGCTATTTCGCGCCGAGTTGGACGGCCAGTCGATGGTGACCATTGAAGATGACGCTGGGCACTGCGCCCAGCTGCCTCCCAGGGGTGTCCATAAATTCGGAGTGCACCCTTCAAAATAGTCCCTACCAGGATAGATAACAGAATCAACGCCCCTCCCCGATCTGCATGGTGCTAAATTGGTGCTATGTCGAATCTGAATCTGCGCCTACCCGACGACCTCCATGCAGCCGCCTCAGCGGAGGCTGAGGCCGCGCATGTGTCGCTGAACACGGCTATCTGTGACGCCGTGCGCCAGTGGGTGGCTGTGCGGGCCCTCAGCCGCAAGGAAGACGCGATTCTCGATCGAGTGATGACCGAGGATGCAGCTCTGCTGGCATTGATCCGGGACGTCGAGTAATGCGCCCAGAAGCACTGATCAAGTGCAATCAACGAGTCACCGAGGGTCGCGGCGGGATCCGTGACTTGGGCCTCGTCGCTGCAGCTGCCACCCGCGCGGATCAGATCGTATTGGGAAAAGAAGCCTATCCAACACCAGAGCTCAAAGCTGCAGCCGTCTTTCAGTCCGTGATTCGCGATCAGCCATTCACCGAAGGCAACAAACAGACCGCATGGGTCGCGGTCCGGCTGATACTTGGCTGCTACGGGCTGGCACCAGGGATCGCCGCAGGTGAGGTGGTGACATTGATTGAAACCGTCGCAGCCGAACGAACCGACGTTTCCTGGGTCGCGCACCAACTCGCCGTCAAGCCCTCCTAGTCGGCTGCCACCACGAAACTCGCGACGGTGGTCACGCTGCCGCCGATATTCACGGTAGCGACCCGGCGCGCATCCGGGATCTGAATCTCGCCGGCTTGGCCGGTGACTTGCCGGTGTGCGTCCAGGAGCATGCGCACGCCGGTGGCGCCGACGGGGTGGCCGATGCCGATCAGGCCGCCGCCGGGGTTGACGGGAAGCCTTCCGTCGCGGGCGATTTCGCCGGATTCGATGGCCTTCCAGCTTTCGCCGGGGGCGGTGATGCCGAGGTGATCGAGGGCCACGTATTCGGACATGGAGAAGCAGTCGTGGACTTCGACCGCGTCGACGGCGTCGATTGCCGGGAGCTGGGCGCGGTCGAGGGCGTCGCGGACCGCGCGGCGCAGGTGCGGGAAGACGTACGGGTCTTCGGCGGAATGGCGTAGCTTCGCCTCGAGGGAGAGAGCGGCGGTGCGGTGGCCCCATCCGGCGATCGTCGAACGGGTCTCGGGCCGAATGGTGTTGTGCCGCTCCAGGAACCGGTCGGATACCAGTACGACCGCCGCCGCGCCGTCGGTCATCTGACTGCAATCCTGGCGGCGCAGGACGCCGGCCACGGGCGGATTCGATGCGTCGTCGGTGCCGAAACTGTCCGGTGAGTACTTCCAGTCCCGGGTTTGGGCGAGCGGATTCGACCGTGCGTTGGCGATGTTCAGTTCGCTGACGGCGCGCAGGTGGGCGGCGTCGAGTCCGTAGCGGCGGTCGTATTCGTCGGCGATGGCGGCGAACATGCTCGGCCACACCAGATCCGTGTCCCGCGCCTCGTGTCCGGCCCAGGCGGCGGCGCCCATGAAGCGGGCCGCCTGTCCGCCGGGGACGGTTTTCTCCAGTTCCGCGCCGATCACCAGCGCGCAGTCGTAGCGTCCCGACTCCAGGTCGGCCGTGGCGGCGAGCACGGCCATACTGCCGGAGGCGCAGGCGGCTTCGTGCCGGGTGGCGGGGACGCCCCAGAATTCGGGGCGCACCGTGGCGGGCATGCCGCCCAATTGTCCTTGCCCGGTGAACAACTGCCCGAAGGCATTACCGACGTGGATAACGCCGATATCGGCCGCGTTCACCCGGGCGGCTTGCAGGGCGCCGTCGATCACCTCGCCGAGCAAGGCATCGAATTCGAGTCCGGCGCGCTGCCAGTTGACGGCGAAATCGGTTTGGCTGCCGCCCAGAATATGCACGGACACAACAACTCCTGGAATTCTCGGATCAGAGACGCGCGCGCAATTCGCGGCGCAATAGTTTTCCGACCGGATTGCGCGGCAGGCTCGCCGCGATCTCCAGCCGTTCCGGCAGTTTGAACGAGGCCACTTCGCGGGACCGCAGATGCGCGACCAGATCCTCGAGGGTGACGGTGGCGTCCGGCGCGGGAACCACGAAGGCGCAGCACTTCTCGCCGAGCACGGCGTCCGGGTAGCCGACGATGGCCACCTCCGCGATGCCCGGATGGTCGGCCAGGAGTCCTTCGATTTCGGCGGGCGCGATATTCATGCCGCCCCGGATGATGATCTCCTTGACCCGGTCCACGAACCGCAGATACCTGCCGCCTTCGCCGCACAGCTCGAAAACGTCACCGCTGCACAGGTATCCGTCCGCATCGAACGGCGACGCGGCAGCGGTTCCTTCCAGGTATCCGCCGAACACCGCCGGTCCTCGCATGCGCAGCTCGCCGCGGCCGCCGATCTCGGTCACCTGGTCCCCGGTGACCACGTCGACCAGCTTCACCGCCGTGCTCGCAGCCAATCGCGTCGCCCAGCGAACCCCCTCCGCTCCGTAGTGCGGCAGGTGCTGTGCGCGCTCGGTCGGATCCGGGATATCGGCGGGTGCGCCCAGCAGGCTCACGCCCTCGTTCGATCCGAAGAAGTTCACGACCGCGATGCCCAGCTCCTCCTGCCACCGTCGCACCACGGGCGGCGGTAGGGGCGCGCCGCCGGAGCCGACCGTGTCGAGGGAGCTCAGATCGACTCGTGCGCGCAGGGATTCGTTCTGCAACAGCATGGTCAGCAGGGCGGGCGGCATGCAGGTGTAGGTCACGCGATGCCGCGCGATCTGCCCGAGGAACACCGGCAGATCCAGCGGATGGTGCTGCACCAGGTGGCCGCCGGTGAGCAGCCAGGGCAGCAGTGTGCCCGCGAACCCGGCCATGTTGACCATGGGAAAAGGGTTCAGCACCACCGATTCCGAGGTCAGCGTCAGCCCGTCCTGTACGCCGCGCGCGACCGCCAGCCAGTCGCCGTGACAGCGCGGGACGCCCTTGGGCGCGGCTTCGGTGCCGCTGGTCCAGCACACCGTGACGCGATCGTTCACCGTGACCGTGAGTTCGGATTCGTAGTCGCGCACGAGTTTTCGGGCTTCGTCGCTCGCAGACCCACCGATTTCGACGGCTTGCTCCGGCACCTGGGGACCGAAGGCGAACACCGTGCGCCGCCCGTCCGCGACGCTCGCGGCCTCCAGCGCCAGTTCCCGATCCCCGAGCACGCCCGTGGTGATCAGCGCACCGGCATCGGTGGCCGTCACAATTCCCGAGATCTCGTGCCGCCGATACGACACCGGCATGGGCGTCGCCACCGCACCGAGCCGCCACAGGGCCAGATAGGTCGCGGTCAAGGCGATCGAGTTCGGCAGCAGTACCGCCGCCGTCGAGCCCTGCCGAATACCGTTGGCCCACAGCACCGCCGCGATGTCGGCGACATGGTCGTCGAGTTCCCGCCAGGTGAGTGTGCGCGGCTCGGCGCCGGTCAGCGCGGCCAGGTTGGCCGGATCACTGAGGGCGGGCGCGTTCGGTGCTTCCGTCACGCGCCGCCGGAAGATGTCCGGGATGGTGTCGGCCTCCCACCACCCGCGATCGAGATACTCGCGCACCCGATCCTCTGGATGACAGGTGTGCACCCCGGGCCGATCGGCGGAAACCGCGGGGGTGAAGGTTGATTCGGCCATGAAAACTCCTGAGGCTAGTCGTGCTCGAAATGCGAGGTGGTTGGGCCGCTCCGGTCGGCAACGCATGGACGACCCGGCCCATAGGCGGCGTCCACTGCGCGGTTCACCGGAGCCGTCGTAGTACCACCGCCGTTCCGAGCCCCAGCGCGGCGGGAATCGCGACGAGCGCATGCTCGCCGTCCGTCCGTTCGAGCGCGTCCAGGGCCTGCGCGATGAGAATGCCGCCGGTCGCGCCCAGCGGGTGCCCGACCGCGAGCGCGCCGCCGTCCGGATTCACCAGTTCCGGGTCCAGCCCCAGTTCACGCGTGACCAATAGTGGTGTGACAGCGAAGGATTCGTTGACGACCGCCACGTCCAGCGCGTCCGCTCCGATGCCGGCGCACCGCAGCGCCCGCCGCGCGGCCGATACCGGCGCGGTCAGCAATGGCGACCGCTCCGCGGTCTGCGCGGTCCCCGCGATCACAGCACGCGGCGCACGCCCCAGTGACCGTTCCGCTCGCGCGCTCCCCAGCAGTACCGCCGAGGCGCCATCCGCGAGCTGTGGCGCGGTGGCCAGGGTGTGCAACCCCGCGGCGGGCCGCGGCGCTTCCGGCAGGCGACGAGCCACCCGCTCCCACGCCGGGTCCGCCCCGAAAAGGGCGGGCAGCGCCGCGAACTTCTCCGGACTCGCATCGCCCCGCGCCCCTTCATCCGCGCCGAGCAGCAGGGTGCCGCCCTTCCGTACCGGCACCATCGACTCCGAAACCGCTGCCCTGGAAGCATTCCGATGCGACCGCACCGCGTAGGCGTCCAGCTCGATCCGCCCGATCCCGTGCACGGCCGCCGTCAGATCCGCCGACACGCCGATGGTCACGAACCCGGCCCGCTCCCCCAGATCCGGGTCGGTGGCGATCCCGGGCCGATCCGACAGCATCGGCACTCGTGACATGGATTCGACCCCGCCCGCGACGACCACGTCCGCGTACCCCGCCGCCACCCGGGCCGCAGCGCCCTCCACCGCGTCGAGTCCGGAACAGCACAGCCGCGACACCACCCCGCCCGGCACCGAATCCGGCCATCCCGCCCACAATCCCGCCGCCCGCGCCAGATCCCCGCCCTGCTCCCCCGCCACGGTGCTGATCCCGACGATCACATCGTCCACCACTTCCGGCGGACACGACCGCAGCTCCAATGCCGTCAGCAACTGCCCGAACAACTCGTAGGGCGGCACCTCCGCGAGCGTCCCGCCACCCTTGCGAACCCGCCCGCGCGGCAGCCGCACCGCGTCGTACACATACGCCTCACCCACGATTCGCTCCGTTCCGAAGCACGGACGGAGGCCCCGCGACCGGCCCCCCGCCGCCCAGGGCGGCCGCGTCGCGTATCCCGACTTCATCCACGGTCGACCGCCATCAAGGTCTCGAGCGTGTACACCCCGCCGGGATCCTCGGCAGTGGTCACCGGCACCACCACGACTTCGTCGGCCCCGGCTTCCCGATATGCGGCAAGCCTCGCCGCCAGTTCGGCTCGATCGCCGAACATGCCGACGACTGCGGCCAATTCGTCCGGGATGGCGGCCAGTACCGCTCGCGGGCGGGCTCCGCTGTGGGCCAAGCCGACGATCTCGCCGAACCCGGCTTCGGTGAACATGGCGTCGTAGCCGGGCGCCCGGAGGTAGCCCACGACGCCACGGCGGAGGGTGGCCAGCATGTCCGGTGACGGGTCGGCGGCGGCGGTCACCCACACCGAGATCGGGGGTGTTTCGCGGCCCGCTCGATCGGCGAATTCCTCGATCAGGGCGGCACATCGGGCGACCTGCACCGGGGTCACCAGGTTCAGGACCACTCGGTCGGCCACGCGTGCCGCCGCAGCGAGCGCGCCCATGCCGAAGGCCGCCAGCACCAGTTCGGGTCGATGGCCGTCCGAGCCGTTGCCGGCGGGCGTGGAGTCGTCCGCTCGAATTCCACGGTGCGCGTGCGAGTCCCCACCGGGTGACGTCGGGAGCCGGAGCCGGAAGCCGTTGACCCGTTCGGTCACGCCCTCGTATTCCACGCGTTCGCCCGCGAGCAGAGCACGGACGATGCGGGCCGTCTCCTCCAGATGTCTTGCGGTGCTGCGGCGCTCGCGGCCGTGCCAGTCGCGCACGACCACGGTGCTGGAGGTCCCGAGGGCCAGATCGACGCCTCGGGAGGTGAGAGCCGCGACGCTGGCCGCGCCCATGGCGATGCCGACCGGAGTGCGGACATCCACGGCCAGCGGGCCGACGCACAGGGGTAGCCGGCCGGGAGTGGTACCGATGGCGGTGGCGAGGGCGAAGGCGTCGAAGGTCGCCATTTCGCCGATCCAGAGGCGGTCGTAGCCGAGCTTCTCGGCGGTTTCGGCGACGGCGAGGGCGTCCAGGGGGTCGCGGTCCTGCCAGTAGGGCAGGCTGACGCTGAGGGCTGGGTGGGGCACGGGCACAACCTTTTTCAGGCGATGGGGGCAGCGGCGGCGCGCATACGGTCGCCGCTGACCCAGGTGGCGTGGAAGCCGAGGGGGACGCGGACGGGCAGGGCGAGCCGGCAGATGGGGCCGTCGGTGAGGGTGGCGGCGTCGTAGATCCACACTTCGGACAGGCCGGTGTGGTTGTTGTGGGCGAACATGGTCAGGTAGGCGTCGTCCTCGGAGGTCGCGCCGGGGCGCGGGACGACGGTGAGTTCGCTGCCGTAGATGCCGTCGCCGAAGGGCGCGGTTTCCTTTGCGCCGGTGCGGATGTCGTATTTGAGGATGGCGTCGAAGATCATGGTGCGGTCGACCGAGAGGCGCATCTGATAGGAGTAGCGGCCCGGGCGGCCGGTGAGTCCCTGGTCGATGGCGGGGAATTCGGTGTTCACGTCGTCCAGCGATTCTTCGATGGTGACGCCGGTGCGCAGGTTGAACCGGTAGCGGTGCAGTTTGGCTTCGGGACGCAGGTAGGCCAGCAGCTGGGCGAGCGGGTGGGCGCGGTCGGACACGGGGCTGGGTTCGGTGACGCGGCAGACCACCAGGATCAGCTCGTCGCCTTCTTCCCACGAATTGACGGTGTGGTAGATGTAGCCGGGTTCGGCTTCGAACCATTTCGCTTGCGCCCCATCGCCGTAACGCGGCAGCACGGCGAACCGGCTGGGCAGCGTGCGATCGAAGAAGATCTTGAACCGGCCGGCCGCGGCGGCGCGCGGATCGTTGTACAGCGGCAGGTCCATGAGCACCGAATAGTTCTCGGTGATGGCCATATCGTGCGGCAGGCGCGGCCCGGGCAGTTCCAGGCCGGTGTAGTGGGTGACGGTCCCGTCCGCATCGGCCACGCCGTAGCGCAGGTACGGCGCGTTGATGCCGTAGTCGAAGAAGAGCAGTTCCTCGGTCCGCTCGTCCACCTTGGCGTGCGCCGAAACCTCGCCCCGCAGTGTGCCGTTGAAGTCGTCCACGCCGCGCGTCTCGAGGCTGATCGGGTCCAGCGCGTACGGCTTGCCCGCCCGGTACCAGAGCGCGAGCAGGTTCCCGTGATGGAACACCACATCGGTATTGGCGGAATTGCGTTCCCGCCGATCCCCCGCCGGATTCCCGTCCCACGGCTCGATCACCCCGCGCCACAGGGCCGTGCCCGCCGCCCGCTCGGCCTCGAATTCGGTGGTGCGCACGAACCGATTACGGTACGTGGCCTTGCCGTTCTCGAAGTGCACCGCGTGCAGCATCCCGTCCCCGTCGAACCAGTGGTACCGGCCCAGCGGCGCGAACTGCGGATTCGGCCCGTTGCGCACGTACACCCCGTCCAGGTCGGCGGGCAATTCCCCGTGCAGCACGGTCAGATTCGTCGCGGTGACCTCGTCCGCCGTCGCCGTGTACGGCCCTTCCAGATACGGATTGGTCAGCGCGGCAGCGGCCGGCGCGATGAGTTCTTCATTGAGCGGCATGAGAAGCCTCCAGCGTCCGGACCGCCAGGCCCGGCAGATTTCACTACAGTTAATGAAGTGATACGCGTCTCATGCCGCAGCTGTCAAGGTCGTTCGAAGCGGACGTCGGTGCGGCCCAGCTCGGCCTCGCAGCCCCGGCAGCGCAGCGCGGGCCGCAGC
>NZ_BDCD01000008.1 GCF_001613325.1 Nocardia yamanashiensis NBRC 100130
GCCCCGCCCCGCGCTCACCGCGGGCCCGCGCCCCGACCGGGTGCCGCTCTCGCCCGCGCAGCAGCGGCTGTGGTTCCTCAACCGCCTGGAGCACGAGGGCGAGGGCGCGAGCCTGTACAACATGCCCGCGGTGCTGCGCCTCACCGGCGAGCTCGACGCGCTGGCCCTGGAAGCCGCCGTGCTCGACGTACTGGCCCGCCACGAATCCCTGCGCACCATCTATCCGGAGGACGAATCCGGCCCGTACCAGCAGCTTTTGGACGCCGCCGAGGTCGGGCTGAGCCTGAACCCGGTGCCGGTGCGGCCGGACGAGGTGACGGCGGCGGTCACCGCCCTCGCCACCGCGACCTTCGACGTCACCCGCGAACTGCCCTCGCGCGTCGCGCTGCTGGTGGTGGATCACGGCTCGGATGCCCCTGCGGCCCCCGAATACGTGCTGGTCGTGGTCGTGCACCACATCAACGGCGACGCGCTGTCGCTGCGGCCGCTGATCACCGATCTGATGACCGCGTACCACGCCCGCCTGTCCGGCGCGGCCCCCGCGTGGGAGCCGCTGGCCGTCCAGTACGCCGACTACAGCCTGTGGCAGCGCGAGGTGCTCGGATCCGCCGCCACCCCGGGCGATCTCGCGCATCAGCAGCTCGGCTTCTGGCGCGACACCCTCGCCGGCGCGCCCGCGCAACTGCCGCTGCCCTTCGATCGCCCGCGGCCCGGCCAGCCCAGCAATGCCGGCGCGGCCATCGAATACCTGGTGCCCGCCTCGGTCGCCGACGGACTGCGCGCCGTCGCCCGGGAACACGGCTCCTCCCTGTTCATGGTGGTGCACGCCGCCTTCGCCGCCACCCTGGCTCGCCTGACCGGCTCCGGCGACATCTCGATCGGCACCCCCGTCGGCGGCCGCGGTGAACGCGAACTCGACGACCTCATCGGCATGTTCGTCAACACCCTGACGCTGCGCACCCGGGTCGACGGCGAACTCCCCTTCGCCGAATTCCTGACCGCCGTGCGCGATGCCGATCTGGCCGCCTTCGCCAATGCCGACCTGCCGTTCGAGCAGATCGTGGACGAGCTGGTGACCGATCGCGGCACCGGGGCCTCCCCGCTGTTCCAGGTCATGCTCAGCTTCGGCGAGAGCGCCACCACCGCAATGGAATTGCGCCTGCCCGGCCTGACCGTGCAGCCCGTCCCGCTGACCGATCCGACCGCCAAGTTCGACCTGCAACTGGTGGTCGAGGACGGCGCGGACGGCGAACTGAGCGGCGCCCTGCGCTATGCCACCGAACTGTTCGACCCTGCCACCGCCGGTTCCTTCGTGAGCCGCTGGCATCGCGTGCTGCGCGCCGTCGCCGCCGATCCCGCCGTGCGCCTGGCCGATATCGACCTGTTCGACGACGTGGAACGCGAACGGGTGCTGCACACCTGGAACGCCACCGCCGCCATGGTGGACGCCTCCCACACCCTGCTCACCGGTTTCGAGGCCGCCCTGGCCGCGAATCCGGCCGCGCCCGCCGTCGGTTTCGAACGCGACTACCTCACCTACGCCGAGTTCTCCGCGCGCGTGCACCGGCTGGCGCGCTACCTGGTGGAAAGCGGCGTCGGCCCGGAAGTGCCGGTCGCACTGGGCATGCGCCGCTCCCTGGACCTGGTGATCGGCATGTACGCGGTGGTCGCTGCGGGCGGCGCGTACGTCCCGCTGGACCCCGACCACCCGATCGAACGCAGCCGCTACATCGTCGAGACCGCCGCTCCCGCCTGCGTGCTCACCTCCGGCGAGGATCTGCCCGATCTCGGCGTCCGCCAGATCCGCATCGACGATCTGGGCGTCGGCGACGGGGCCATGCTGGCGAGCTACTCCGACGCCCCGCTCACCGACGCGGACCGCAATGCGCCGCTGCGGCCCGGGCACACCGCCTACATCATCTTCACCTCCGGTTCGACCGGCCGCCCCAAGGGCGTCGCCGTCAGCCACGCCGCCATCGTCAACCGCCTGGTGTGGATGCAGGCCGAATACGGTCTCACCGCGGCCGACGCCGTCCTGCAGAAGACCCCCGCCACCTTCGACGTGTCGGTGTGGGAGTTCTTCTGGCCGTTGCAGATCGGCGCGCGCCTGGTCGTGGCGCGCCCGGAGGGCCACCGCGACCCGGCCTACCTGGCCGAACTCATCGTCCGCGACGGCGTGACCGTCGCCCACTTCGTGCCGTCCATGCTGGCGGTCTTCGTCGCGGCGCTGGATGCCGGCGCCGTCCTTCCGGCGCCTGCGGGCCGGCAGTGGCCGCTGCGTATCGTCTTCGCCTCCGGTGAAGCGCTGCCCGCGGAACCCGCGCAGCGCCTGCGCCAGCTGACCGGCGCGGAACTGCACAACCTGTACGGCCCGACCGAGGCCGCGGTGGACGTCACCTATCACCGGGTCGCCGACGCCGATTCGAGCGGGGTCCCGATCGGCCGCCCGGTCTTCAATACCCGGGTCTACGTGCTGGATTCGCGGCTGCGCCCGGTGCCCGCCGGCGTGCCCGGCGAGTTGTATCTCGCGGGCTCGCAGCTGGCCACCGGCTATGTCGCCCGCACCGCGCTGACCGCGGATCGCTTCGTGGCCAACCCGTTCGGGGCGAGCGAGCGCATGTACCGCACCGGCGATCTGGTGAAGTGGAACCGCGACGGGGAGCTGGAGTACCTGGGCCGCACCGACTTCCAGGTGAAGCTGCGCGGCCTGCGCATCGAGCTCGGCGATATCGAGGCGGCGCTGACCGCGCTCGACTCCATCGCCCAGGCCGCCGTGCTGGTGCGCGGCGGGGACAGCGGCGGCGAGGCGCTGGTCGGCTACCTGGTGCCCGCGACCACGGCCGCCATCGACCTGGATTCGGTGCGCGCGCTGCTGGCCGAACGGCTCCCGGCGTACATGGTGCCCGCCACCTTCGTGATCCTGGACGAGATGCCGCTGTCGGCGAACGGCAAGCTGGATCGCACCGCACTGCCCGCGCCCACCTTCGCGGCGGCCGAATTCATCGCTCCCACCGGAGATTCCGAGATTCTCGTGGCCTCCGTGTTCGCGGACCTGCTCGGTCTGGACGCGGTCGGCGCGACCGACAACTTCTTCGTCCGGGGCGGCAACTCGCTCATCGCCACTCAGCTGGTCGCCCGCCTCTCCGAGGCCACCGGCCAGGCCATCCCGCTGCGCACCGTCTTCGACGCCTCCACCGTGCGCGATCTGGCCGCGCGGCTCGCCGAGACCGCGACCGCGACCGCGCTGCCGCCGGTGACGCGGCAGGAACGCGGCGAGATCGTCCCGCTGTCGATCTCCCAGCAGCGCATGTGGTTCCTGAACCGCTTCGACGCCGCGGGCGGCGGCTACAACATGCCGTTCGCGCTGCGCCTGGTCGGTTCCATCAATGTGGACGCGCTGCGGCTCGCGGTCGACGACGTGATCGACCGGCACGAGACCCTGCGCACCCTCTACCCGGAACAGGACGGGGTGGCCCGCCAGGTGGTGCTGCCCGCGGGCACCCGCCTGGTCGATCTGGAACCGCAGCCGGTGCCCGCGGCCGAATTGCTCGCCCTGGCAGCCGGTCTGGCCACCACCGTCTTCGACGTCACCGCCGAGGTGCCGCTGCGCGCCCGGCTGCTGCGCGTGGAGGACGAGCCCAACACCCACGTGCTGCTCATCGTGGTGCACCACATCGCCGCCGACGGCTGGTCGCTGGCCCCGCTGGCTCGCGACCTGGCCCAGGCGTACGTGGCGCGCTGCGCCGACACCGCCCCCAAGTGGCGGGAACTGCCGGTGCAGTACGCGGATTACGCCATCTGGCAGCGCAATACGCTGGGCTCGCCGGACGACGCCGGCTCGGTGCTGGCGCGGCAACTGCGGTTCTGGCAGCAGCGGCTGACCGGCGCGCCGGATGTGCTGGCGCTGCCGACCGATCGCCCGCGTCCCGCCGTCGCCTCCGGTCGCGCCGACGCCCGCACCGCCGTGCTGGACGCCGAATTGCACGCCGCCGTGGTCGATTTCGCGGCCGCGCACCAGGTCACGCCGTTCATGGTGCTGCACACCGCGCTGGCCGTGCTGCTGGCCCGCATGTCCGGCACCGCCGACATCGTGGTCGGCACCCCGGTCGCCGGGCGCGGTGATCAGGCACTGGACGACCTGGTCGGCATGTTCGTCAATACCCTGGCCCTGCGCACCGAGGTGGCCCCCGACGCCCGGCTCTCGGACGTGCTGGCCCGGGTTCGCGATGCCGACCTGGCGGCCTTCGACAATGCCGCCGTCCCCTTCGAAATGCTGGTCGACGTACTGAATCCGGTGCGTTCCCAGTCGCATTCGCCGATCTACCAGGTCGGCTTCACCATGCAGAACCTGGCGCAGCCGGAGTTCCACCTGCGCGAGCTGTCCATCAGCGGTCTCGACGCCGGGGTGCTGCCCATCCAGTTCGATCAGGACTGGACGCTGACCGACCGGTACGAGGACGGCGTGCCCGCGGGCATCGACGTCCACCTGCATTACGCCACCGACCTTTTCGACGCCGAGACCAGCGCGGAATTCGTGGTCCGCTACGAGCGGGTGCTGCGCGCCCTGGTCGGGGATCCGCGCGTGACCGTCGCCGACGTGGAACTCATGTCGGTGGCCGAACGCGGACTGCTGCTGTCGGATCGCAATGCCACCGTCCGCGCCCTGCCCGAGGAGACCCTCGCGGATCTGCTGGACCGGCGCGCCGCCGCCGACGGCGACGTGGTCGCGGTCGAACTCGACGGCGCGACCATGACCTGGACGGAACTCGCCGAACGCGCGAACCGCTTGGCGCGCTGGCTGATTCGCGAAGGCATCGGCCCGGACGACGTGGTCGGCGTGACCGCCGAACGCAGCCTGGACCTGATCGTCGCCCTCTACGCCATCGTGCACGCGGGCGCGGCCTACGTGCCGGTCGATCCGGCCCATCCGGCCGACCGCATCGCGCACGTGCTCACCACCTCCGACGCCTGGCTGGTGCTGGCCGTCGGCGGGGCCACCGTGCCCAACCTGTACGGGGTGCGCACGGTCGACATCACCGAACTCGACGTCGCCGAGTTCTCGCCCGCGCCGGTCACCGACGCCGAACGGGTGTGCGCGCTGCGCCCGGACAACCTGGCCTACCTGCTGTTCACCTCCGGCTCCACCGGCAAGCCCAAGGGCGTCGGCACCAGCCATCGCGCCATCATGAACCAGTTGCGCTGGCTCGAGCACCGCTACGGGGTGACCGCGGCCGACCGCATCATGCAGCGCGCGCCGCTGTCCTTCGACGTCTCGGTGTGGGAGTGCTTCCTGCCCGCGCTGACCGGTGCGCCGCTGGCCCTGCTGCGGCCCGGCGGGCACCAGGATCTCGACTACCTGGCCGCCCGCATGCGCGAGCACGGCGTCACCATCGCCGAGCACGTGCCGTCCATGCTGGCCGCGCTGGTGGCCGAGGGCCACGGCGACGCGCTGCGCTCGTTCCGGCACCTGCACACCGGCGGCGAGGCGCTGCCCGCGGAACTGCTCGGCGCGCTGCGCGCCGAGGTGAGCGGCGCGGTGCACAACGCCTACGGCCCGACCGAGGCCGCCATTTCGGCGATCTACCACGAATTCACCGATGCCGACCCGGATTACGAGGTCGCCATCGGCCTGCCGAACTGGAACACCCGCGCCTACGTGCTGGACGCCCGGCTGCGGCCGGTGCCCACCGGCGTGGTCGGCGAGCTGTACCTGGCCGGTGAGCAGCTGGCTCGCGGATACACCGATCGCGGCGGGCTCACCGCCGAGCGCTTCGTCGCCGATCCGTTCGGGGTGCCCGGCGCGCGCATGTACCGCACCGGCGACCTGGTGCGCTGGAACCGTGCCGGTGACCTGGTCTATTTGGGCCGCAACGACTTCCAGGTGAAGCTGCGCGGTCAGCGCGTCGAACTCGGCGAGATCGAGGCGGCGCTGCTGGCGGGCAATGGCGTCGCCAATGCCGTGGTGGTGCTCGACCGCGACAGCGCGGGCACCGAATGCCTCGTCGGATACGTCTCCGGCACCGAGGTTTCCGGTGACGCGGTGCTGGCGCACGCGCGCTCGCTGCTGCCGGCCTACATGGTGCCCGCGCACCTGGTGGTGCTGGCCGACATGCCGCGCACCAGCGTCGGCAAGCTCGATCGCGCCGCCCTGCCCAAGGTCGAGTTCACCGCCGCCGCAACGGCTTTCCGCGCACCCCGCGAGGGCGCGGAGGCGATGCTGGCCGGCATGATCGGCGAGCTGCTCGGCGGCGCGCCCATCGGCGCCGACGACGACTTCTTCGATCGCGGCGGCAACTCGCTGCTGGCCATGCGGTTGGTGGCGCGCGTCAACGCGGCCTTCGATCGCGACCTCGGCGTGCGGTCCGTCTTCGACGCGCCGACCGTCGCGTCCCTGGCGGCGCTGGTCACCGGCTCCTCGGCGCGCACCCTGCCGCCGCTGGTGCCGCAGCCGCGACCGGAGCGAATCCCGTTGTCCGCTGCGCAGACTCGCATCTGGCTGCTCAATCGCCTCGATCCCGAATCGCCCGCCTACAACATGCCGTTCGCGGTCCGGCTCATCGGCGATCTCGACCTCGACGCCCTGCGCGCCGCGCTCGCCGACGTCATGGCCCGGCACGAAGTGCTGCGCACCGTCTACCCGATGGACGCCGAAGGCGAAGGCCACCAGGTGATCCTGCCCGCGGACACCGTCATCGACCTGCCCATCGAGACGGTCACCGGCCCGGTCGTCGAACGCTTCTACGAATTCGCCGCCCGCGGTTTCGACGTCACCACCGAACTGCCGCTGCGCGCGCTGCTGCTGCGCGAATCCGATTCCAGCCATGTGCTGGTGGCGGTCGTGCACCACATCGCGGGCGATGGCGCGTCCACCGATCCGCTGCTGCGCGACGTGGTGCTGGCCTACCTGTCCCGCGCGGCCGGCAGCGCGCCCGGCTGGGAACCGCTGCCGGTGCAGTACGCCGACTACGCGCTGTGGAAGCGGGGCGTGCTGGAGACCGTCGGCGCGGCCGAATTGGATTACTGGCGCACCACTCTCGACGGTCTGCCCGACGAACTGACCCTGCCCACCGACCGGCCCCGCCCGCTGACGCCGTCCATGCGCGGCGCGGTGGTGCGCGGCCGTATCGGCGGCGGTGTGGCCGAGCGGGTGCGCGAGGTCGCCAAGCGCCACCACGCCACCCCGTTCATGGTGCTGCACGCGGCCCTGTCCACCCTGCTCGCCCGCCTGTCCGGCACCGACGACATCGCCGTCGGCACCGCCGTGGCCGGTCGCGACGAACCGGCGCAGGACGGCCTGGTCGGCATGTTCGTCAATACCCTGGCCCTGCGCACCCGCCCGGCCGCCGATCGCACCTTCGCCGAACTGCTGGCCGAGAGCCGCACGGTGGACCTGGCCGCCTTCGCGCACGCCACCGTGCCGTTCGAGCAGGTGGTGACGGCGCTCGGGGTGGCGGTCGACCCGTCCCGGCATCCGCTGTTCACGGTCTCGCTCAACTACCTGGACATGGACAACGGCACGCACGCGGTGCCGGGCCTGGTGCTGGAACCGGTCGAATTCGACGACACCGTCGCCAAATTCGATCTCACCTTCTCCATCGGCGAGGAACCCGACGCCGACGGCAACCTGATGGTGGAGATCGCCTACGCCACCGACCTCTACGACGAGTCCACGGCGCGGGATCTGCTGCGCCGCTTCGGCCGGGTGCTGGGCACCGTGACCGAGGATCCGAGCCGGACCATCGGCAGCGTCGAGGTGCTGTCGCCGGGGGAGCGGTCGGCCATTCTGGCCCGGCGCGGCCCGGCCGCGCTGCCGCCGCAATCGCTCGCTCAGATCTTCACCGCCGCGGTCGATATCGATCCCGACGCCTCCGCGCTGGTCTATCGCGGTCAGGTGGTCAGCTACGCGGAACTGGACGCCCGCTCCTCGCGGCTGGCCCGCATGCTCATCGAACTCGGCGTCGGCCCGGAAACCTTCGTGGCGCTGTCGATTCCGCGTTCGGTGGAATCGCTGACGGCGGTGTTCGCGGTGGCCAAGTCCGGTGCGGCGTTCCTGCCCGTGGACCCGACCTATCCGGCCGATCGCATCGGCTTCATGCTGTCGGATTCCGCCGCGCCCGTGGGCATCACGATCGCCGAGTACGTCGACCGGCTGCCCGCCGACACCTGCCGCTGGATCGTGCTGGACGATCCGGCGACGGTGGAGCGGCTGCAGGCGCTGTCCGGCGCGCGGATCACGCCCGCCGAACTGACGCGACCCTGGCATGTCGACAATGCCGCCTGGATGGTCTACACCTCCGGCTCCACCGGCCTGCCCAAGGGCGTGGTGGTCGGGAACGCGGGCATCATCGGCATCGCCGAAGTGCAGCAGGTGCATTCGCCGATCGATGCGAACGCGCGTGTGCTGCACCGCACTTCGCCCAGCTTCGACGCCAACCTCATGGAGATCCTGTGGGCCATTCCGGTCGGCGCGACGCTGATCGTGGCGCCGGTGGACACCATCGGTGGGGCGGCCATGACGGAACTCATCGAGTCCGAGGGCGTCACGCACGGCATCTTCACCCCGGCCGTGCTCAATACCCTCGATCCGGAAACCCTGCGCGGGCTGACGCATCTCATCGTCGGCGGTGAGGGCTTCGGCCAGGATCTGGTGGACCGCTGGGGCGGCACCCGTGAGTTCGCCAACGGGTACGGTCCGACCGAGGTCACCATCGTCAGCCACCAGAGTCATTCGCTGCGGCCCAATGGCCGGGTGGTGCTCGGCGAACCCGTGGACGGCATGTCGGAGCTGGTGCTCGACGCCCGGTTGCGGCCGGTGCCGGACGGGGCCGTCGGCGAGTTGTACATGCGCGGTCCGGGCCTGGCGCGCGGCTACCACGGTCGGCCCGGTCTGAGCGCGAGCCGGTTCGTGGCCGACCCGTACGGCGAGCCCGGCGGGCGGCTGTACCGCACCGGCGACCTGGTGCGCTGGGTGCGCAACCCCATCGCCGGGCTGACCGAGCCGACCCTCGAATACCTGGGCCGCACCGACGATCAGGTGAAGGTGCGCGGCCTGCGCATCGAGCTGGGCGAGATCGACTCGGCGCTGAAGGCGCACCCGAGCGTGGATTTCGCGGTCACCGTCGGCCACACCGGCCGCAGCGGGGACGTCTCGCTCGTCTCCTACGTGGTGCCCGCCGCCGGCGCGGTGATCGACGAGGACGAGCTGCGGGCCTTCGTGGGCCGCTCGCTCATCGCCTACATGGTGCCCGCGGTGATCATGGTCATCGACGCCATTCCGCTCAACCCGATGTCCAAACTGGACCGGAAGGCGTTGCCGGAGCCGGTGTTCCGCACCGCGGAGTTCCGGGCGCCGGAGACCGAGATCGAGACGGCGGTGGCCGAGACCATCGCCGAACTGCTCGGCGCGGAACGCGTCGGCCTCGACGACGACTTCTTCGCCCTCGGCGGCAATTCGCTGAGCGCGGTGAAGCTCTCGGCCCGGCTCTCGGCCCGCCTCGGCGTCGAGATCGCCATGCGGACGGTGTTCGAACAGCCGACGGTCGCCGGGCTGGCGGCCACCGTGGACGCCGGCGCGGTGCTGTTCGCCGCCGCGCCGCCGCTGGTGCCGCGCACCGGGGACGGTCCCGTGCCGCTGTCGCTCGCGCAGCAGCGCATGTGGTTCCTGAACCGGTTCGACGGCGAATCCTCGGCCTACAACATGCCGATGGCCATCCGGCTCACCGGCGCGCTGGACATCCCGGCGCTGGAAGCGGCCATGGCGGACCTGCTGGAGCGGCACGAGGTGCTGCGCACGGTGTATCCGCTCACCGAATCCGGTCCGGTGCAGGTCATCCTGCCCGCGTCGGAAGTCGCGCTGCCGTCGCTGACCCCGGTCGCGGTGGAGCCCGCCGAATTGTTCGGCGTCCTCACCGATTTCGTCTCCGCCGGTTTCGACGTGACCGCGGCGGTGCCGATCCGGGGCCGCCTGTTCGCGCCGATCGGGAGCCCTGACGAGTACGTGCTGGTGGTGGTCGTGCACCACATCGCCGGTGACGGCGCGTCCATGGCCCCGCTGGCCCGCGACGTCATGGTCGCCTACGCGGCCCGGCACGCCGGGCACGCCCCGGAGTGGACGCCGCTGCCGGTGCAGTACGCCGATTACGCGCTGTGGCAGCGCGAACGCCTGGGCAGCGAGGACGATCCGCGTTCGCTGCTGTCCCGCCAGCTCGGCTTCTGGACCGAGGCGCTGGCCGGACTGCCCGATCAGCTCGAGCTGCCCGCCGACCGGCCTCGTCCGGCGGTGCTGTCCACCGCGGGCGGTGCGGTCGAATTCGATCTCGACGCCGATCTGCACAACCGCCTGGTCACCCTCGGACGCGACCGTGGCGCAACGCTTTTCATGGTCATGCACGCGGCCTGGGCATTGCTGCTGTCCCGCCTGTCGGGCACTGATGACATCGCCGTCGGCACCCCGGTCGCCGGGCGCGGCGAGGACGCCCTGGACGATCTCGTCGGCATGTTCGTCAACACCCTGGTGCTGCGCGCCAAGGTGGACCCGGCCGCCGGTTTCGACACCCTGCTGGCCGACGTCCGCGCCGCCGACCTGGCCGCGCTCTCGAACGCCGACGTCCCCTTCGAGCGCCTGGTCGAAGCCCTCGACCCGGTCCGCTCCACCGCCCGCCACCCGCTCTTCCAGGTCGGCTTCTCCTTCAACAACACCGAGACCGCCGAGCTGGAACTCGACGGATTGCGAGTCGGCGCAGCCGATTTCGAAACCACCATCTCCCAGTTCGACCTGCACCTGGTGCTGGTGGACCGCTACACCGCCGACGGCGCCCCCGACGGCATCTCCGCCCAGCTCACCTACGCCACCGCCCTCTACGACGAGGCGACCGCGACCGGCTTCGCCGAACGCCTCCGCCGCCTGCTGAACGCCATCGTGGTGGAACCGGAACGGCCGGTCGGCTCGTACGAACTCCTCGCCACGGCCGAACGTAACCGAATCCTCCGATCCTGGAACAACACCGCACACCCGGTGGACGCCACCGCCACCCTCCCCGCCTTACTGGCAACCACCCTGGCAACCGCCAACCCGACCCGCATCGCCTTGGCCGACGCGGGCGACCGGCCGAGCCCAGCGACGTCCGCCGCGCACGCAGTTCCGCGCGACAGCGGTTCGTCCAGCGCCGCGTACGGCGATTCACGCGACGACGGTTCGCTCACCGTCGCGCACGGCGCGCCGAGGTTCTCCGGCGAGCCGGGCGTTCGTCGGATCGATCAGCTGTCGTACGAGGAGCTGGCCGCGCACCGTGCCGCGCTGCCGTCTCTCGGCGAGTCCGATGCGCGTCCCGTCGATCAGCTGTCCTTCGGTGAGCTGACCGGGCGCGGGAGCGAGTTGTTCGACGGGCCGGGCGGTGAGTCGCGGGTCGAGGTGTCCTATGGGGAACTCGGTGAGCGCGTGTATCGGCTGGCGCGGCATTTGATTTCGCTCGGGGTCGGGCCGGAGTCGCGGGTGGCGCTGGCCATGCGGCGGTCGGTGGACCTGGTGGTGGCGATGTATGCGGTGTCGGTCGCGGGTGGTGCGTATGTGCCGGTGGATCCGGATCAGCCTGCCGAGCGCATCGAATACATTCTGGACACGGCGGATCCGGTCACGGTGCTGACCTCCGGAGCCGATCTGCCGTTGGACATCGCACAGGTGCGGATCGATCTGCTGGATCTCATCAGCTATCCGGACGATCCGGTCACCGACGCGGATCGGCGCGCGCCGCTGCGGCCGGAGCACACCGCGTATGTCATCTTCACCTCGGGTTCGACCGGCCGCCCCAAGGGCGTGGCCGTGCCGCACGCGGCCATCGTCAACCAATTGCAGTGGAAGAACGCGGAATTCGCGCTCAGCGCGGATGACACCATCCTGCTCAAGACCGCCGCCACCTTCGACCTGTCGGTGTGGGAGTTCTGGTCGGCGGCGGTGTGCGGCGGGCGGCTGGTCATCGCGGCGCCCGACGGGCATCGCGATCCGGACTACCTGGGCGAGCTCATGATCCGCGAAGGCGTCACCACGCTGCACGCGGTGCCGTCCATGCTGGACGCCCTGCTCACCGCCGGGGCCGATCGTCCCGGCTCGCCGCTGCTGCGGGTGCTGGCCATCGGTGAAGCCCTGCCGGGTGCGCTGGCGCAGCGGTTCCGGGCGGCGCATCCGGCGGCGGAGCTGTACAACCTGTACGGCCCGACCGAGGCCGCGGTGTCCATCACCAATCACCGGGTCACCGATGCGGATCGGCTCGCCGTGCCGATCGGCGCGCCCGAGTGGAACAGCCGGGTCTACGTGCTGGACGCGCGGCTGCGGCCGGTGCCCGCCGGGGTTTCCGGCGAGCTGTACCTGTCCGGTGCACAGCTGGCGCGCGGGTACTTCGAGCGTCCCGACCTGACCGCGGATCGCTTCGTGGCCAACCCCTTCGAACCGGGGCAGCGCATGTACCGCACCGGTGACCTGGTGGCCTGGCGTGCGGACGGTGAGCTGGAGTACCGGGGCCGCACCGACTTCCAGGTGAAGATCCGCGGCTTCCGTATCGAACTCGGCGAGATCGAAGCGGCGCTGCTGGCCCAGCCCGGCGTGGAACGCGTTGCGGTGCTGGCCAAGCCGGACGGGCACGGCGGGGATCGGCTGGTGGCCTACCTGGTCGGGGCGGATCTCGATCCGGCCCGGTTGCGCTCGGCGCTGTCGGACCGGCTGCCGTCCTACATGGTGCCCGCGGCCTACGTGGTGCTCGACGAGCTACCGCTAAACTCCAACGGCAAACTGGATCGCAACGCGCTGCCCGAACCGGTGTTCGCGCCCCGCGAATTCCGCGCTCCGGCAACCGAACTGGAGACCATCGTGTGCGCCGCCTTCGCCACGGTGCTGGATCAGGAACGGATCGGGCTCGACGACAACTTCTTCGAGCTCGGCGGCAACTCGCTGATCGCCGTGCGGCTGGTCGCGGAACTGAGCGCTGCGCTCGGGCAGCAGATCCCGGTGGTGGTGCTGTTCACCGCGCCCACCCCCGCCGATCTGGTGGCCGAATTGCAGCGCGCCGCAGGCGCTCTCGACGCGAGCGCGGCCTTCGATGTGCTGCTCCCGCTGCGTCCCTACGGCTCCGGCGCCCCGCTGTTCTGCATCCACCCGATCGGCGGCGTGGCCTGGTCCTTCGCGGGCCTGGCCGCCGGCCTGGACGGCGACCGCCCGATCTACGGCCTGCAATCGCCTACCCTGGGATCGGCTGCGGCACTGCCGGATTCCATCGAATCCTGGGCGCGGCGCTACATCGAGGAGATCCGCAAGGTCCAGCCCGAGGGCCCGTACCACCTGCTGGGCTGGTCTCTCGGCGGCGTCATCGCGCACGCCGTGGCCGTCCAATTGCAGGAGCAGGGCCAGCAGGTCGCGACCCTGGCCATGCTGGACAGCTCCCTGGACGTGGATGCGGCCGACACCGAATCGGCGGTCCTGCCGGTGGCGGAACTGCTGGGCGGCTTGCTCCCGGACGCCGCCGAACTGGATCCGGCGCAACTGGATCCGGCGGCCTTGGCCGAGCGCCTGTCCGCGCTGCCGGAACCGTTCGCCTCCATGGGCGCGGACCGGGTCACCCGCATCATCGATTCGGGCGTCGCGTCGCTGGGTCTCATCGCGGCCTACCAGCCGCGCCGCTTCAAGGGCGATCTGCTGTATTTCGCCGCCGCCCTGGATGATCCGAGCTCCACCATCGGCGTCTCGAGCTGGCGGCAGGCCATCGACGGCATGGTGCACAGCCACGCCGTCCCGGCCACCCATTGGCAGATGACCGCGCCGGAATCCCTGGCCCAGATCACCCGGGTGCTGAATGCGCTGCGCCGGCGGGAGGAACTGCGCTAGCCGCGTGATTCGCCGGAATGCGATGCGTTCCGGCGAACCCTGCGGTAGATTCTGAAATACATCGTTTTCACAGTGTGCTGTGTCGGTGAAGAAAGGCAATTCGATGAGCAATCCCTTCGACAACGAAGACGCTCAGTTCTACGTGCTGGTCAACGAGGAAGCGCAGCATTCCCTCTGGCCGGTCTTCGCCGCCGTTCCGGGTGGCTGGACCATCGCCACCGGACCAGCCCGTCGAGCCGACTGCCTCGACTATGTGGAGTCGCATTGGACCGATATGCGCCCGGCCTCGCTGGTCGAGGCGATGTCGGAATCCGAATAACCCCCCTCACGAAAGGAGACGTCCATGGAAGGCGTCGACATCGCTGCCATCCTCACTCAGGTCCTGGCCTTTCTCGCCAGCGGATCGTCCATCAACTACAACCCCAAGCTCGCCTGATCACCTGAAATAGTCTGCGCTGTAAAGGAACAAACTCCACCATGGATCTCGGTAGCTCCGGCTTCAACGCCCTCCTGTCGGCCATCGCCCACCTGATCGGCTCCGGCTCGGGCATCTCCGTCACCCAGCCCACCCCCACGCCGACCCCCACTCCCACCGTCTGAGGCTCCCCATGCAAAGTGGTAGCGCCGTAGACAATTTCCTTGGAGTGCTGGCGAAGATGCTGGGTACCGGCTCCTCGTTCACCTTCCCCCCGATCACCCTGCCGACACCGACGGCATAGATCGACCGAAGCTTCCGGCCGCCAGCGCATCCCGCCTGGCGGCCGTTCCTCGTCCCCGGCCACCGGGTGGGGCAGCGCGAAACCGCGGCACTTGCCGCCGAAGTCCGTACCAGATTCATTTCCGGTTAATTCGACTCGCCCGGCGTGAATCCTGCAATGGCGAATGTTCGGCAAATATATTTAGGCTCAAGATCAGCTTGATCGCCGCGATTGAACGAAGCGGAGAGGGAAAGCATGAGCCTGAACGATATGGCCGAACCGCGCAGTATCGGTCTGTACTGGGACCGCGACGGGGATATCTGGCAGCGCGAGGACGCCGGTTGGCGCCTCATCCTCCAGAGCGGAGTATCGGTCGATCCGATTTCCTTGTGGGAGTGGGACAGCGGACATGTGCGGGACTACGCCCCGTTCACGCCCGTGTCCGTTTTCGCCGCCGCCGGGGCGTAACCCGGAGCGGACGCCGCCTCAATCCCGGGGCGCGACGCCGAACAGAACGACCTCCATGAGCCGAATCACGCGCTGCTGCGGGCAGATTCGCTGATTGTCGCCGAATACCCGGCCGAGGTCCACCACCAGGCCGAACGCGGCCTGCACCAGGATGCGGGCCTCGCCCTCGGAGAGTTCCGGGCGGACCGCCACCAGCAGCCGGACCCATTCGGCGACGATCAGCCGCTGCACATTGCGGAGCATGGTGCGCTCTTCGGCCGAGACATGGCCGAATTCGGCGTAGTAGACGTAGGTGAGCTCACGTTCGGCGAAGGAGCCCGCCACATAGAGGTCGACCAGCTTGGTCAGGGCCTCGGCGGGCGTCGACGAGGACGCCACCGCGGGGCCGATCGCGCCCGAGACCCGATCGGCCGCGCGGCGGAAGGCGGCGGCCAGCAGGTCGCCCTTGCTGCGGTAATAGCGGTAGACGGCCGAGGCCGCCGACAGATCCGCCGCCGCGGCGATGTCCTCCACGCTCACATTGGGATACCCGCGCTCGTGGAACAGCTCCACGGCCTTCTTCAGCAGCAGTTCGTGCTTGAAAGACAGCGGGATCTCCACCGCGCGCGGGGCGCTCGAATCCGTGCCCGGCGGCGGCAGTTCCGCGTCCAGCACGGCATCGCAGGCCGAATGCAGCAGCGCCGTCAGCGTTTTCACCGGCAGCGCCGCGTGATGGTCGCCCACGCTGGAGATCACCGACAGCAGCGTGACCGCCCGCACCGCCCGATCGGTTTCCTCCAGCTCGGGCCGCACCGCCGCGATCAACTCGCGCAGCGAACTCAGGGCCGCCGCGAACTGCTCGTCCAGGGTGGCGCGATCGGTCGCGTCGAGATACCGCAGCTCCCACCGCACCAGCGTCACCGTCGCCCGATTCGCGATGGTCTCCGCGATGATCCGGTCCAGCACCGCGTCCAGCCGCGCCCGCGGCTCCAGCCCGGCCGTTTCCTCCGCCGGCGTCGCCGAGGCCACGGTCAGCGCCCCGAGCCGCAGCACTTCCTCCCGGAACAGCGCGTACTTGCTCGGATAGTGCCGATACAGTGCCGCCGAGGAGATCCCGAGCTTGGCGGCGATGTCCTCCATGCTCACACCGTGATAGCCCAGCGACCCGAACGCCGCGGCCGAAGTGGCGGCGATCTGGGCACGCCGGTTCTTCGGACGGCGGCGGATCACACGCTGCTGGGGCTCGGCACTCATGTCGGTAATGGTAGTCACCAGGTCTTTTGCGCCCCTGCCGGGTTGGCGACCACGCGTCACGGGCGCGCCTGCTGCAACAGCGGCGAGTTGACCTTGTTCACCAGCCAGCGATCGCCCTGCCGCTCCAGACGCATGACCATGGACAACTGGCCCGGCTGAGGTTTGTTCTGGGTACCCAGACTGGTGATGGTCTGCCCGATCACCACGATGGCCTCCGCGGAATCCTTGTCACCGGTGCGAATGGCGCACTGCACATCCGTACTGGCCGAGGTCACCTGCCCGGCGGTCAGCACCTCGCGCAGATCCTTGCTGGTGGAATCGAACTGCTTGCGCCAATCCCCGGTCGCGCCGTCCAGCACCCCGGCGAAGTAGGTGTCGAGATTCTTGGCGTCGTAGGTGGCCAGGACCGGCGCGTACTTGCAGGCGGCGGTGCGCGCGGACTCGTGCGCGTCGAGCAGCGCCTGCTTGTTCTGGCCCTGCACGAAGAAGAACACGCTCGACCCGATGGCCGCGCCGATCACGGCCGCCGCCGCGACGCGCATTCCGATGGCGCGGACCTTGGTCTTCTTCGCTTCGTCCACGTCGAGCCGGCCGGTGCTCTCCTCTACGACGCTTTCCTCGGCCTTGCTGTCCTCGACCACCGCGGCCTCGGCCGCAGGCTCCTTCTCGAGTTCGATCTCGCTCATGTTCGTCGCTCCTATCGCGGCACAGCTGGTTGGGAGAGTTCGTTTCCGGTCGCGCCCGGGGGAGTGGTGACGCCGTTGTCCGGCACGTTCGGGCGCGGCGCGTTGGCCGAGCCGCGCATCTGCAGCGCCGGGTTGTTCGTGACGCAGTAGTTGTAGAGCCGCACTCGGGTATCCACCATCACCTCGGTCGGCACCACCGGGATGGTGTCGTATTCGCAGGTCGGGCGCGGCCACGGATCGACGAGCGTGTTGTACGCCCCGTCGTGCGCGGGAATCCCGAGCGCTTCGGATCCGACCCGCAGTGCCGGGAACAACGCCGCGATGGCCGGCGCCCGCAGCTTCGCCGCCTTGGTGATGGCCACGAAGTTCGTCACCAGATCCGTGATGGGGTCCTGGGTTTCGCTCAGGAACCCGCTCAGCGTCGCCAGCTGCCCGGGCCCGTTGGTCAGCAGCGTGCGCAATTCCTGGTCGGCGGCGGCGAATTGGTTGAACAGCGTGCTGCCCGCCCGCGTCAGCGTCCCCAGATCGGGTTGCGCGTGCGAGGTGGTGCCGGCGATGACCTCGAGATTCTCGATGAGCTGCCGGGTCTGCGGCAGCAGATCGGTGAGCCCCGACATGGCCCGGCTGATCCCGGAAACCATATTGCGCAGGCGATCCGGGCCGCCCGCGAGCGCCTTGTCCAGCTCGTCGATGATCACATTGAGCCGGTCCGGATTCATCCCGCCGATGAAGTCGCTGAGGTTGGCGAACACCGACTGCATGCTCACCGGCACGCTGGTGGCCGTGCGCTGCACCACCGACCCGTCGTGCAGATAGGGCCCGCCGTCGGTGTCCGGCCGGAAGTCCAGGTACTGCTCCCCGGCCGCCGACAGCCGTCCCACCGCCACCGTCCCGCCCACCGGAACCTGCGCGGAATCATCGATTTCGGCGATGGCGGCCACGCCGTCGCCGGACACCCGCACCTCGTCCACCCGCCCGATCCGGCTGCCCCGGAAGGTCACGTCGTTCCCGGCGGCCAGCCCGCCGGATGCCGCCAGTTCGACGGTCACCCGGTAGGTGTGCGGAATCGGGTTGAACCGCAGCACATATCCGCCGATGTACCCGCTGCCCACGATCAGCACCGCGATCAAACCGAGGTTGGCGACCGCGATGCGATGCCGCACGATCCATTGCCACAGTGGCGGATTCACCGCGCACCGCCCTGCTCCGGACCGGCCGGCGCCGCGGGCGTCGCGCCGCCGGGCTGCTGCGGCGGGCTGGTGAGCCGCCCGAACACCTTCTCCAGCACCTGGGTGAGGCTGCCGATGAACTGTCCCACGTCCCCGGCTTCCGGCCAGCGGCTGCCGCTGGGATCGGTGAGCGCGCCCACGCTCAGATACGACACGGTCGCCGCGACGGCCAGCGCCGGTCCGCGCAGGCTCGCCATCAGCGACGGATAGAGGGTGTGCAGCCCGGTCAAAGCCCCGGTCAGATTGTCGCCCATCTGCGCGAACCCGGACATGAGCCGCTGAATGCTGGTGAACAGGCTGACGAATTCGGTCCCGGTGGTGTCGCTGAAATCGCCCAGCGCGGTCATGGTGGTGGAGACCTTGGTGAGCAGGTCCACCATCTGCTGATTGTTCTCGGTGAACAGTCCGATGAGCGCCGGGAAGGTGTCGGCGGCGACGCCGAGTTCGGCCTTGCGCTGCGCCAATTCGCCCGCGAGAGTGTTCAATCCGCTCAGCATCTGGTCGATGTCACCGGTGCGCTGATTCAAAGCGGTTATCACACTGGTCATTTCGGTGATCAAATGCGACAGCTCCGGCGCGCGCCCCGCGAACATGGAGTCCATCTCCGAGGTGATCCGCGCCGCCTGATTGATGCCACCGCCGTTGAGCAGCAGCGAGATCGACATCATGAGCTGTTCGACCGACGCCCCCGCCGAGGTCCGGTCCGTCCCGAGCGTATCGCCCTCGCGCAGTTCCGCCCCCGCTTCCTGCGCCGACGGCAGCGTCATGGCCACGAACATGTCGCCCAGCGGCGTCCCCTGCCGCAGCTCCGCCGTGGTCCCGTGCGGCAGCCGAATGTCCTCGCGGATCAGCATTTCCACGTCGGCGATGAAATTGGTGGTCTTGATCCCGGTCACCACGCCGATATCGGTCCCGCCGATCTTCACGTGCGCCCGATCCGGCAGATTGAGCGCATCGGTGAAGGCGGCGTGAATGGTGTACCCCGGCCCGCCGATCCCGGGTTTGGGCATGGGCACGTTCGACACCGTGACCGCACAGCCGCTCGCCCCCGTCAGCGCGGCCGCGGTCACCAGCGCCGCCATTGCAGAAGTCCTTGTCCGCCTGCTCATTTCGTCCCCGTAATGCCCAGCAGCGCCGCAGTCAGCCCGAAGTCCGGTCCGAAGTCGGCGATCTTCCCGGTCCGGCACCCGTCCAGCCGCAACTGGATCCGCTCGCAGAACAACGCCAGCGCCTCACCGTCCAGCACGCTCTTGTCCAGCAGCCCGTGCAACCGCAGCGCCTGTTCTTCCCGGCTGGTCGCATTGGACAGGTTCTGGAACATCAGCGGCCCCACGTCCACGATCTCGGTCAGCCCGCGCGCATTGGCCCGCATCTGATTGCTGATCGCCACGAACCGCGTCAACGCCCCCGCCAGCTGATCCTTGTTGTCCCCCACCAGCGTCGCGGTATTGGTGACGAAGTCGTCCAGCTGCGTCAGCACCGCCTGCAATCCCGGCGCCTGCTCACCCATCAGATTCACCAGCTCGGTGAGCCGCCCGCTGAAGTCCCGCACCGTCTGATCGTTGCTCGCGATGATCTGCGTGATCTCGTTCAATTTGATGATCGTGTTGGCGATCTGATCCTTGTTGGCGAAAGTCACCTCGAACGCCGAGGACAACGCATCCAGCGTCTCCCGCAACCGATCCCCGTTCCCGTTCAGCAAAGGAAACAACACCCGGCTGGCCATCGGCCCCGTGTCCTTGTCCCCTTTCAGCGCCGCCCCGAGCTGATCGAAGTTCGCCAGAATCCGATCCAGCTCCACCGGAACCCTGGTGCGCTGCAACGGAATATGCGCCCCCGCCGCCAACGTCTCCCCCTCCCCGCTGTAAGCCGGCGCCAACTCCACATGCCGATTGGTAATCAACTGCGGATTAACCAGCGCCGCAATGGCATCCGCCGGTATCCGCACCTCCCGATCCACCGACATCACCACCTCGACATAACTCCCACGCGGCGTCACGGATTCGACCGTCCCCACCGGCACCCCCAGCACATCCACCTCGTTCCCCGCATACAACCCCGCCACATTCTCGAAGTCGGCACTGATCCGCATCCGATCCCCGAGATACTGCTCGGGCAGCGAGGACAGCGCGGACGGTAGAAGTGAACAACTCGAGATCGTCGCCGCGACGCTGCAAAGCGCAATGATGTTCCTGAACCGACGGATTCGCATCATTCGTTCTCCCTCACGCGGAAGTGGTGTGTAGCCTGTCGAACATGCGTTCGGCCTTCAAGTGTCGGGCTTACCCAGATCCTGAACAGGCGGCGATGCTCAGCCGCACGTTCGGGTGTGTTCGTCTGGTTTGGAACAAGACGCTTGCTGATCGTCGGCAGCGCTACGCTGCCTGTGGACAACGGGTTACTTACAAGGAATCCAGTGCTGCTCTGACGGACTGGAAGAAGAATCCGGATATGGCGTTTCTCGGCGAGGTATCGTGCGTACCTCTCCAGCAAACGCTTCGCCATCAGGATGCGGCCTTCAAGAACTTCTTCTCCGGTCGTTCCCGGTATCCGAGGTTCAAATCGCGGAGTGGACGGCAATCGGCGCACTTCACACGGTCTGCGTTCCGGATGCGTGAGGGGGAGCTCTTCCTGGCCAAATCTGGCGCACCGCTGCGATTTGTCTGGTCCTTCGACACTGATCTTGCGGACCTCGACCCGACGACGGTAGTCGTGTCGCGTGAACCGGACGGACGTTGGTACGTCACTTTTGTTGTGGACATTGCGGCCGGCACGGAAATCGCACCTACTGGTTCGGATGTCGGCGTGGACCTGGGTCTCAAGGATCTCGCGGTATTCAGCACCGGCGAACGTGTCGGGAACCCGAAGCACCTGGAACGTAAGGCCCGCAACCTCGCTCGTTACCAGAGACGATTGGCACGTAAGAAGCGCGGCAGTGCGAATCGAGACAAAGCGAGACGGAAGGTGGCACGCACGCACCGGAAGGTGCGGAACGCACGTGCCGACTTCTTGCACCGCCTGTCGGCCAAGCTCGTTCGTGACTACGACCTGATTGCTGTCGAGGACTTGAATGTTCAAGGCATGATGCACAATCGGAGGCTGGCGCGAGCCATCGGTGACAGTGGCTGGGGGGAGTTGCGCCGCCAAATCGAATACAAGGCGGCACGATCGGGACGCACCGTCGCAGTTGTCGACCGTTGGTTCCCGTCGAGCAAGATGTGCTCGGATTGCGGAAACATCTTGGAGAAACTGGATCTGGGCACTCGTGTGTGGACATGCCCGGATTGCCGTACCCGACATGATCGGGATATCAATGCGGCTCGGAACATCCTTGCGGCTGGTCGAGCCGTAGCCCGGGATTTCCCGGGTGATGCCTGTGGAGCTGATGTCAGACGCAGCGGGTTCGCCCGTGCGCGATCGGCTACGAAGCAGGAAACCTGACCCGCGAGGGTTGGAATCCCCGGCGTGAGAATGCGGGGAGGAAGTCAATTGCACCCCTGTACGGCTTGGGCGAAGCAGAGCCAGTTGTCCGGGAAGATCCACGGCGCGTAGACCTCGCCGTAGGGGCCGTTGCCGAGCACGTTGTTGAACTGGCGCAGGGTGACCGGCATGATTTCGTAGAGTCGGGCCAGGTTGTCGTTGTTCTTGGTGAGGCCCTCGGACATGGTGTTGAGGTTGGCGATCAAGGGGGCGAGTTCGCCGTTGTTCTCCAAACCCATGTCCTGCAACAGCTTCGAGAGCGAAGCGACATTGTCGAGCAGTTGCCGCGCCAGGGTCTGGCGTTGCTGGACGGCGCTGCCGATCGCCTCGCCGCGGGTCAGGAGCAGCAGGACGCCGTTCTGATTGTCGGCGGCCAGCTGGGCGACCGTGTCCATGCCTTTGAGCAGGGTGTCGACCTCGTCGCGGCGCTCGTTGATGACCTTGGCCAGGGCGCCCACGCTGTCCAGGGCTTGGACGGCGAGTTCGGGCGAGGCGCCCATCTGCTGGTTGACCAGGTCGAGGGCTTGCCGCAGCTTGGTGGGGTCGATGCGCTCGATGTGCTCGAAGGACGACTTGTACTTGGGATCCTGCACCACTTTGCCCAGGTTGTAGGGGACGGTGGTGTTCGCGAGCACGATCTTGTCGCCGGGCAGGCCCTTGCCGTCGCCGGGGGTGAGGTCCACGTGCAGGCGGCCGAGAATGGTGGACATCTTGATGGCCGCCTTGGCATCCGGGCCGAGCCGCAGATCCTTGCGGACCTTCATATCGACGCGCACCTTGTCCCCGGCCAGCTTGACCGCCGACACCGACCCGACCTCGATACCCGAGACGTCCACCGTTGCGCCGGAACGCAATCCGGCGGCCTGGGCGAACTCCGCGTGGATGGTCCGGGAGCCGAGCTGCGCCTGCTTGACGGTGGTGGAGCCGACCAGCAGCAGCACCACGAAGCCCGCCGCCAGCACGCCCACCCGTAGATACCGATTCCTCATCGGCACACCTCCGATTGCGCCGGCCCGCCCACCTGCGAGAACACGCCCGGCGGCAGCGCCACGCCCCACAGCGAGACGTCGAGCCGGCAGATATAGGCATTGCCGTAGGTCCCGTAACTGCTGAACCGCGCGATGCCATTGAGCACGTCGGGCAGTTCGATCGCCGCCTGATCCAGCGAAGCGCCGTTCAGCAGCAGCAATGCGATCCCCGCCGTCGCATCGGTCTGTGCTTGCGCCACACCGGGTTTGACCTGCGCGATGATCCGCACCAGGGAATCGGTCGCGGTGGCCACGTGCGTCACCGAACTCTTGAGGGCGTCGCCCTGCGCGTACAGCGCCTCGGTCAGCGAACGCGCCTGCGTGATCAGCGTTTCCAGCTCCCCGCTGCGATTGGCCAGCCCGGCGATCACGCTGCTGAGATTGCCGACCACATCCCCGAGAATCCGATCCCGCTGCCCGAAGGTCCCGGCCAGCTGCGCCGCCTGCGTGATCAGCGCGCTCAGCGACACCCCGTTGCCCTGCAACGCCTGAATCAGCGTCTCCGACAACGAGTTCACCTGATCCGGCTGCAGCACACTGAACAGCGGCTCGAACCCGGACAGCAGCGCCGACACGTCGAACGACGGTTCGGTGTGCTCGAACGGGATCTGCCCGCCCGCCGCGAGCGCCTGCCCGGCGTCCTTGCCCGGCATGAGCGCGATATACCGCTGCCCGATCAGGTTCTGGTATCGCACCAGCGCTTTGGTCGTGGTGGTCAGATGCTGATCCGCCTCGATCCGGAAGTCCACCCGGGCCCGGTAGCCGTCCGTGAAGTCGATCTTGTCGACCCGTCCGACCCGCACCCCGGCCATCCGGATGTCGTCCCCGACCCGCAGCCCGAGCACATCGGAGAACACCGCCGAATAGCTGTCGGTCCGCCCCGGCACCGACCGTTGCAGCGTGGACCAGATGGTGTACGTGAGCACCACCGCGATCACCGCGAAAATTGCGAAGCCCGCCAGGGCCTTTCCCGATCTCAATTGCCACCCCCGCCGCAGCGCGGCCCGGCCAGTTCGCCGTAGTGCGGGCAATCCGCGGCCGTGTACTGCTGGAACGGGGTGAAGGACACGTTCATGCGCCACACCATCTGATTGCGCGGCCCGAACCCGAACGCGCCCTGCAACCGTTGCAGCGCGGTGTTCAGATTGGCCGCCGTGTACGGAATCGCCTGCGGATCCTCGGCGAGACTGCCGAACAGCTCGTCCAAGCCCGCGACCAGGTATTTGCCGGAGTCGGGATTGCGGGCGAAGAGCCCGTTCACCGAGTCCACCGCCGTCGACCCGCCGGTGAGCAGGGCCACCAGCTCGGTGCGCCGCTCGGTCAGCGTGCGCGCGGTGGTCACCGAATTCGACAGCACGTCCACCAGCTCCGGCGCCGACCGGCTCAAAGCGGTGGCCGCCTGCCCCAGATCACCGAGCAGGTTCCCGATGCCGGGTATCGCGTGCACCTCGGTCAGCCAGGTGTTCAGCCGCTCGATGGTGGACCCCGGCACCCGCGACTGCGGATCCAGCGCCGCCGCGAAGGTGCCCAGCACCCGCCCCAGCTTCTCGGGCTGAATATTGTCGATGACCCGGCGCAGCACGTTCAGCGTGGTCTGCAACTGCACGGTGGCCGCGCTGGTGTCCTCCGGAATGGTGGCCCCCGCGCGCAGCGTGCCGCGCGCGGGCGTGGTGTCCACCAGTTCGACCGCGGTGACGCCGAAGATATTGTTCGGTATCACCCGGGCCGCCACGGTATCCGGGATCATCGCCGCCACACCGGGTTTCAGCGCGATCGAGGCTTCCTGCCGTTCACCCTTGGCGACCACCTCGACGGTGTCGACCCGGCCCACCACCATGCCCCGGAACTTCACGTCCGCTCGCGTGGGCAGCCCGTCCCCGGTGCTGGTGAGCACGGCGGTCACCGGCACCCGGTCTTCGAACCGCCCGTTGTAGCGCAGCGCCAGCAGGTACAGCAGCAGCGCCACCGTACCGATCAGCGCCAGGCCGGCGAGCGTCAATTGCCGCGCGGTGGCCCCGCGCCCATTGGGATCGAGAATCATCGCGCCTACCCCGAGATCCGGAAGCCGGGGTCGATGCCCCAGATGGCCAGGGTCATGAACAGATTGGTGAAGACCATGACGACGATGACCATCTTGATGGCCCGCCCCGCCGCCACCCCGACGCCTTCCGGCCCGCCGGTGGCGACATAGCCGTAATAGCACTGGATGAACGTCGAGATCATCACGAACAACATGACTTTGAGCAGCGACCAGAACACGTCCGGCCCCAGCAGGAATTGGAAGAAGTAGTGGTCGTAGGTGCCGGCCGTGGTGCCGCCCAGCAGCAGCACCGACAGCTTGGTGGCCAGGTAGGCCACCGCCAGCCCCACGCTGTAGAGCGGCACGATGGTCAGCGTCGCCGCGATCATCCGGGTGCTCACCAGGTACGGAAGCGGCCGGATGGCAATGGATTCCAGCGCGTCGATCTCCTCGGAGATGCGCATGGACCCCAATTGCGCGGTGAACCGGCAGCCGGCCTGAATGGCGAAGGCCAGCGTGGCGATGATCGGCGCCAGTTCGCGGGTGGTCGCGAAGCCCGAGATGGCCCCGGTGAGCGGGCTCATGGTGAGCAGGTTCAGCGCCGTGAACGACTCCATGCCGACGGTGATGCCGCCGAATCCGCACAGCGCCACCACCACGCCGATGGTGCCGCCGCCCACGATGAGCGAACCGTTGCCCCATCCCACATCCGCGGTCAGCCGCAGCACTTCCTTGCGATAGTGCTTCAGCACGAACGGAATCGCGAGGAGCGCCTGGAAGAACGTGATGGTCTGATGCCCGAGCCGCTGATTGGCCTGCACCGGCACGGCGAGCGCATTGCCCACTACCCGAACGGGTTTCAGCGCGGGCGGCGTATAGGTGCTGCCCATTCAGATCACCTTCGTCGGAAACAGCGTGTTGTACAGCTGGGTGAGGATGATGTTGGTGGCGAAGAGCATGAGCGCCGAGGACACCACCGCGGAGTTCACCGCATTGGCCACCCCGCCCGGACCGCCGTGCGCGTGTAATCCGGTGTCGCAGGCGATGATCGCGGTGATGACGCCGAAGATCGCGGCCTTGATCAACGCGATGACCAGGTCGTCGGCCACCGCGAAGGAGGCGAACGACCCGATGAACGAGCCCGGGGTGCCCTGCTGGGCATACACATTGAACAGGTACGCGGTCGCGAACCCCACGAACACGATGAACCCGCACAACAGCATGCTCACCAGCACCGCCGCCAGCAGCCGCGGCGCGACCAGCCGGCGCACCGGATCCACGCCCATCACCCGCATGGCGTCGATCTCCTCGCGAATGGTGCGCGAGCCGAGATCGGCGGTGATGGCCGAGCCGACCGCCCCCGCGATCATGAGCGAGGTGACCAGCGGCGCGCCCTGCCGGATGATGCCCAGCCCGGCCACCGCGCCGATGAAGGTGGTCGCGCCGACCTGATTCACCAGTGCGCCCACCTGAATCGACACCACCACGGCGATGGGTATGGCCACCAGCACCGTCGGCGCGGCCGACACGCTGGTCATGAACGCGCACTGTTTGATGAACTCGCGATACGGGAAGCGCCG
This sequence comes from Nocardia yamanashiensis NBRC 100130, assembly GCF_001613325.1. Taxonomy (GTDB): domain Bacteria; phylum Actinomycetota; class Actinomycetes; order Mycobacteriales; family Mycobacteriaceae; genus Nocardia; species Nocardia yamanashiensis. Next base: position 26,293 of record NZ_BDCD01000008.1, read on the forward strand.
CCGCGCCAGCGCCAGCACCAGTTGCGCGATCGCCTCCCGGCCCAGCAGCACCTGCCGCCCGAGCGTTTCCAGCGACCGCTGCGGATGCCGTTTCCACAGCCCGCCCGCGCTCTCGGAAATCCTTCGCAGTTCACCGCTTTCGATGATCGCCACGCCTGCACCCCCTACGCCAGGTCTTCGAGTTGCCGCTGCAGCAGCACCAGCGCGACGCCCACGACCGCGATACCGGCCGCCACGGCGCTGAGCACCGCCACCCAGAGCGCCACGCGGAAAACGGGATTCACCCGCTTGCGCCCACCGAGCACTTTGATGCCCTCGACGAGGAGGTCGATGAGCCAGACCAGAATCATCATTACGTCATGCACACATTCGAGAAGGTGAGCACCGGCCAGCACACGATCGATCCGAGGAACGAGATGATCACGTCGAGTCCGTGCTGCTGTTTCAGGTGCGAAGTGTGGGTGAGCGTCCAGATGACGCCGACGATCCCGTAGGGGACGCCGAGCAGGATCAGCGTGCCGAGGAACTCGGACACCTTCATCTCGTAACTCAGTATTCGATCGAGTCGTCGGAGCATGGTGACGTATGTTACTCAAGATTCTTGCGAGTTCCGACGCTTTTCTCGAAGTTGTTTTGGTTCTTGACCCGCTTCGATCCGGGTCTTATGTTATGGAGTATTCATAGTTGAATGCAGGTCGTCCCGGATCCGGGGCCCAGGCGCCCGCCCGGCAATCGCGCCCCGGCCGCCCGCCGATCTCGTAGGCTGCGCAGAGGTTCGAGCGGGAACGAGAACGGAGCCGGTATGCGCACGGTGGTCATCGAACGCACCATCCACGCACCACGGCCCGATGTGTTCGACTGGTTCACCGATGCCACCAATTACCAACGGGTTCCGTTCGTCCGGCGCGTCACGCTGGTGCGGCCGGGGGATACCCGCAGTCACGGGGCGGGAGCCGTGCGGCTCATCGTCACGCCGCTGCTGCGGATCACCGAGGAGATCGTGGAGTACTCGCCGCCGGAGCTGATGCGCTACCGGTTGCTGAATTCCGTTCCGCCGCTGCGGCATCAAGAGGGATACATGTCGTTCGCGGAGGTGTCCGCCGGTACCCGGGTGCGATGGTTCTCCACCTTCGAGATCGCCTCGCCGGTGCTGGCGGGATTCTTCACCGCCGTGTTCGCCCCGGCCATTCACGGCGGGTTCGTGATGGTGTTTCGCACCGCGGAGCGTGAGCTCCGCGGTGCGTGAAACCTATTGGGTGTGAAAGGTTCTGGATCAGGCCGCGCCGAGGCGCAGGGTGATCACGCCGGCCACGATGGCGGCGAAGGCGACCAGCTTCGGCGCGGTGATCTTCTCGTGGTAGATCAGGGCGCCCAGCACCACGGTGCCGATGGCGCCGATGCCGGTCCAGATCGTGTATCCCACACCGACATCCAGGGTGCGCAGCGCCAGGCTGAGGGTGAAGATCCCGGCCGCCGCGGCCAGCAGCGTGAACACCGACGGCCACAGCCGGGTGAATCCCTTGGTGGCGTTCGTGCCGAGCGCGAAGGCGATCTCGAAGACGGCGGCGATGCCCAGCCATACCCAAGCCATGATGAACTCCTTTGAAAAATATTGCGATGAACTGTTTTTCAGGCGGCAACGGCGCCGGGATGCGACAGCTTGTCGGCGATCTTCAAGCCGAGTACGCCGCCGATGATCAGCACGAAGGCGAGCGCCTTGACGGCGGTGAAGGTTTCGCCGAACACCACCGAGCCGAGCACCACGGTGCCGACTGAGCCGATGCCGGTCCACACCGTGTAGCCGACGCCGACGTCGAGGGATTTCAGCGCCAGGCTGAGGAAGAAGATGCCGCCGGTCGCCGCGGCCGCGGTCAGTAGCGACGGTCCCAGCACCGTGAAGCCGTGTGTGGCGTTCGTGGCCAGCGCGAAGACGATTTCGAAAACCGAAGCGACGAGCAGATATACCCAGGCCATGGGAAACTCCTGAAGGGTAGTTGCATGTATATGCAAGTACGTGATGACGAACAAAAGCTTGCATGTACATGTAAGGTGTTGTCAAGAGTGAAGGAGATCTCATGGCAACCAAGGCCGGTACCCGCGGCGCGGCGGTCGACACCCTGATGTGGAATCGCATGCTGACCCTGCACGCCCAGGTCGAAACCCGGCTCGCCACAGCGCTGCAACGCAAACACGGACTCGGCCTCTCGGAGTACCGCGCCCTGGTCTTCCTCGACGAAGCCCCCGGCAATGAACTCCGCATGCAGGATCTCGCCGCCAAGGTCGGCCTCAACCAGAGCTCGGTGACCCGCCTCGTCGGCCGTCTCGATTCGGCTGATCTCGCCTATCGCGATCTCTGCGCCGACGACAAGCGCGGGACCTACGCCGTGCTCGCCGATGCCGGCCGCACCCGCTACCGGGAAGCTCGCCCCACTTACGAGGCCACCCTCGCCGCCGCTCTGGACGAAGTCGCCGGCTCCGACCCGGCGCTGGCCGCGCTCTTGGCCGCGGCCCGCAGCGTCACCGAATAACGCTCGGCCCCTTCGTCATTCCGGCTGTTCGAGAGCTGCCAGGGCCATGCGGCGCAGGACCGGACGGGCGCGCGTGGCAAGAGTGGCGGGTGCGCTGTGGGGTGTCGAGTTGATCAACCCGAAGGTGGCGTGGGCCTGGACCCGGGCCGCCGGTTCGGGGAGTTCGGGGTGTAGTTCGCGCAGGATGCCGACCCAGAGTTCGACGTACTGGCGCTGCGTGCGCCGGACCTGACGGCGGGCCGATTCGGGCAGGCTCTCCAGGTCGCGGTCCTGGATGCGGATGAGTTCCGGCTCGCCGAAGGCGAAGTCGAGATGGAAGTCGACCAGGCCGGTGAGCGCCTCGCCCGGGGTGGGGGCGGAGTCGATGACCGCCCGCCCGCCGTCGAGTAGTCGCTGGCTGACGCCGACCAGCAGTTCGACCAGCAGTGCTTCCTTGTTGGGGAAGTGGCGGTAGACCGCCGGGCCGCTGATGCCGACGGCCGCGCCGAGGTCGTCCAGGCGTACGCCGAGGAAGCCGCGGTCGGCGATCAGCCGTGCCCCGGCGTCGAGCAATTGCTCCCGCCGCTGCGCTTTCAGCTGCTCGCGGCGCGTGGGGACGACGGTGTCGGCGCTGCTCACCGTGGCTCTCCCTTCGCGGTCCTGGACAACTCAGTTAGTGCAGATTATCTTAAATTCCAGTTATTGGGTATTAACCGAACGAGCTGGGATGGCGGAATGACGCTGACTGGGGACGTGCGCACCGGAAACCGGGCCGCGCATCTCGCGCTGGTCGAGGAGTTGCGCGAGAAGCTGGCCACGGCCGCGCTGGGCGGGCCGGAGAAGGCGCGGGAGCGGCATCTGGCGCGCGGCAAGCTGTTGCCGCGGCAGCGGGTGGATCAACTGCTGGATCCGGGTTCGCCGTTCCTGGAGCTGTCGCCGCTGGCGGCCGACGGGATGTACGACGACGAGTGCCCGGGCGCGAGCGTGATCGGCGGCATCGGCCGGGTGTCCGGGCGCGAGTGCGTGATCGTGGCCAACGACGCCACGGTCAAGGGCGGCACCTACTACCCGATGACCGTCAAGAAGCATCTGCGCGCGCAGGAAGTCGCGCTGCAGAACCATCTTCCGTGCATCTACCTGGTCGACTCCGGCGGCGCGTTCCTGCCCAAACAGGACGAGGTGTTCCCGGATCGTGAGCATTTCGGCCGCATCTTCTTCAATCAGGCGAACCTGAGCGCCAAGGGCATCGCGCAGATCTCCGCGGTCATGGGCTCCTGCACCGCCGGCGGCGCGTACGTGCCCGCCATGAGCGACGAGACCGTCATCGTGCGCGATCAGGGCACCATCTTCCTGGGCGGCCCGCCGCTGGTGAAGGCCGCCACGGGGGAGATCGTGACGGCGGAGGAACTGGGCGGCGGCGAATTGCATTCGCGCACTTCCGGTGTCACCGATCATCTGGCCGAGAGCGATCAGGACGCGCTGCGCATCGTGCGCAATATCGTGGCCACGCTCGGGCCGAAGACGCCTTCCCCGTGGGAGATCGCACCCACCGTCGATCCCATCGCCCCGCAGGACGAGCTGTACGACGTGGTGCCGGTCGACCTGCGCACCCCGTACGACGTGCGCGAGGTCATCACCCGCATGGTGGACGGCGGCGAATTCCAGGAGTTCAAGGCCGAATACGGCAAGACCCTGGTCACCGGGTTCGCGCGCATCCACGGCCACCCGGTCGGCATCGTGGCCAACAATGGCGTGCTGTTCGGCGAATCCGCCATGAAGGGCGCGCATTTCATCGAACTGTGCGACAAGCGCACCATCCCGCTGCTGTTCCTGCAGAACATCACCGGCTTCATGGTCGGCCGCGACTACGAGGCCGGCGGCATCGCCAAGCACGGCGCGAAGATGGTCACCGCGGTGGCGTGCGCGCGGGTGCCCAAGCTGACCGTGGTCATCGGCGGTTCCTACGGCGCGGGCAACTACTCCATGTGCGGGCGCGCGTATTCGCCGCGCTTCCTGTGGATGTGGCCGAACGCCCGCATCTCGGTGATGGGCGGCGAGCAGGCCGCGTCGGTGCTGGCGACCGTGCGCGGCGACCAGCTGGACGGCAATGGCAAGCCCTGGTCGGCCGCGGATCAGGAGGCCTTCAAGGCCCCGATCCGTGAGCAGTACGAAGCGCAGGGCAATCCCTACTACTCCACCGCCCGCCTCTGGGACGACGGCGTGATCGATCCGGCCGATACCAGAACCGTTGTCGGCCTGGCGCTTTCGGCTTGCGCCCAGGCCCCCGTCGAGCCCGTTTCCTACGGCGTCTTCCGGATGTGATGACCATGACGAACACAGCGTTGCTGAACGCCACCCAGCCCGTCGCCTTCGACACCGTGCTGGTCGCCAATCGCGGCGAGATCGCGGTGCGTGTCATTCGTACCTTGCGCGCCATGGGAATTCGCTCGGTCGCCGTCTACAGCGACGCCGATGCCGACGCCCGGCACGTGCGCGAGGCCGATACCGCGGTCCGGCTCGGCCCGGCCCCGGCGCGCGAGTCGTACCTGGATATCCACAAGGTTGTGGATGCCTGTGTACGGTCCGGCGCACAGGCCGTGCATCCCGGATACGGCTTCCTGTCGGAGAATTCGGCCTTCGCGGCGGCGCTGGACGAGGCGGGCATCGTCTTCCTCGGCCCGCCCGCCAAGGCCATCGAGGTCATGGGCGACAAGATCACCGCCAAGAACGCGGTCTCCGCCTACGGGGTGCCGGTGGTTCCCGGTATCGCCAAGTCCGGCCTGACCGATGCCGAATTGCTCGCCGCTGCGGTCGAAATCGGCTATCCGGTGCTGGTGAAGCCGTCCGCCGGTGGCGGCGGCAAGGGCATGCGCCGGGTCGAGGATCCGGCCGACCTGCCCGCCGCCCTGGTCAGCGCCCGCCGGGAAGCCGGTGCGGCCTTCGGTGACGACACGCTGTTCCTGGAGCGATTCGTCAACCGTCCCAGGCATATCGAGGTCCAGATTCTGGCCGACCAGTTCGGGCACGTGCTGCACCTGGGCGAACGCGAATGCAGTCTGCAGCGCCGCCATCAGAAGGTGATCGAGGAAGCGCCCTCGCCGCTGCTGGACGCCGCGACCCGGGCCCGGATCGGCGCGGCGGCCTGCGATACCGCGCGCAGCGTGAACTACGTGGGCGCGGGCACCGTCGAATTCATCGTCTCCGCCGATAATCCCGACGAGTTCTTCTTCATGGAGATGAACACCCGTCTGCAGGTGGAACACCCGGTGACCGAACTGGTCACCGGTGTGGACCTGGTGGAATGCCAGGTGCGCATCGCCGCCGGGCAGCAGCTGACGGCGAGCCAGGACGATATCCGGCTCACCGGGCACGCCGTCGAAGCGCGCGTGTACGCCGAGGATCCGGGCCGCGACTTCCTGCCCACCGGCGGCACCGTGCTCGCCCTCGCCGAACCGGAAGGCCCTGGCATCCGGGTGGATTCGGGCCTGCGCGCCGGCACCGTGGTCGGCACCGACTACGACCCGATGCTGTCCAAGGTCATCGCCTACGCCGCCGACCGCGCCACCGCCATCACCAAACTCGATGCGGCCCTGCGCGATACGCAGGTGCTCGGCGTGCGCACCAACACCGACTTCCTGCGCTTCCTGCTCGCGGAGCCGGACGTACGCGCCGGAAAACTCGACACCGGATTGCTGGACCGTCGCGCTGTCGACTTCGCGCCCGCCCCCGTCGCCGACGACCAGTTCATCGCGGCCGCCGCCGAATTGTGGCTGAACCTCTGGGCAGCGGAGGGTGCGAGCTCCCTGTGGGCGCAGCCGAGTGGTTGGCGGGTCGGCGCGCACGCGCCCACCACCTTCCGGCTGGTCGCGGGCGACCGCACCGCGCACGTCGCGTTCACCGGTACGCCGGAGCGGGCGGCGGTGCGGGTCGAGGACGGTGAAGAGCGCACGCTCACAGCGTCTTTCGCCGCCGATTCCAAGTCCGGCGCCACGGGACTCGCGCTCGTGCTGGACGGCATCCGCGCCACCTACGCCGTCGCCGCCGAGGCCGGTCAGCTCTGGGTCGCCGACCGTACCGGCGTCGCCGTGCTCCGCGAGGTCGCCGAGGCCGATACCCGGGGCGGCGGCGCGCACGAGGGCGATGCCGAAATCCTCAGCCCCATGCCGGGTTCCGTCATCGCCACCCCCGTCGAGTCCGGCGCGCTGGTCGCCGCCGGCGCCCCCATCGTCGTGGTCGAGGCCATGAAGATGGAGCACACCCTCACCGCCCCCGTCGCGGGCCGCGTCGAACTGCTCGTCCAGCCGGGCGCGCAGGTCAAGCTGGAACAGCCGCTGGCCCGCATCATCGCCGCAACCGCCGACTCGGCCGCCCCGGCCGCTTCCGAGGAGAACCAGCCCGCATGACCGACTTCCTCTCCACCGGGCAGCTGCCCGACGAGTACCGCGAACTCGCCCTCACCGTCCGCGATTTCGCCAACCAGGTGGTGGCCCCGGTCGCCGCCAAGCACGATGCCGAGCACTCCTTCCCGTACGAGGTCATCGCGGGCATGGCGGACATGGGCCTGTTCGGCCTGCCGTTCCCCGAGGAGTTCGGCGGCATGGGCGGCGACTACTTCGCGCTCTGCCTGGCCCTCGAGGAACTGGGCAAGGTGGACCAGAGCGTCGCCATCACCCTGGAAGCCGGTGTGTCGCTGGGCGCCATGCCGATCTACCGGTTCGGCAACGACAAGCAGAAGCAGGAATGGCTGCCGCTACTGGCCAGCGGCCGGGCGCTGGGCGCGTTCGGGCTCACCGAACCGGGCGCGGGCAGCGATGCGGGCGGCACCCGCACCACCGCCGTGCAGGACGGCGACAGCTGGATCATCAACGGCTCCAAGCAGTTCATCACCAACTCGGGCACCGATATCACCCGCCTGGTCACCGTCACCGCGGTCACCGGCACGACCGATGGCAAGAAGGAGATCTCCACCATCATCGTGCCCGCCGACACGCCCGGCTTCGTGGCCGAACCGGCCTACAACAAGGTCGGGTGGAACGCCTCCGACACCCACCCGCTGAGCTTCACCGACGTGCGGGTGCCGGCCGAGAACCTGCTGGGCGAGCGCGGCCGCGGCTACGCCAACTTCCTGCGCATCCTGGACGAGGGCCGGATCGCCATCGCGGCGCTGTCGGTCGGCGCGGCCCAGGGCTGCGTGGACGAGAGCGTGCGATACAGCAAGGAGCGCGAGGCTTTCGGGCGGCCGATCGGCGCCAACCAGGCCATCGCCTTCAAGATCGCCCGCATGGAGGCGCGCGCCCACGCCGCCCGCACCGCCTACTACGACGCGGCCGCGCTCATGCTGTCCGGCAAGCCGTTCAAGAAGCAGGCCGCCATCGCCAAGCTGGTCGCCTCCGAGGCCGCCATGGACAATGCCCGCGACGCCACCCAGATTTTCGGCGGCTACGGCTTCATGAACGAATATGCTGTGGCCCGGCACTATCGAGACAGCAAGATCCTGGAAATCGGGGAAGGCACCACGGAGGTGCAGTTGATGCTGATCGGGCGGGAGCTGGGCCTGTGACCGGAACCCAGCGCCGAGTCGTCCAGCGCGGCTTGTGGTTCGACGAATTCGAAGTCGGCGTGGTGTACGAGCACCGGCCCGGCCGGACCATTACCGAAGCCGACAATGTGCTGTTCACGACGCTGACCATGAACACCCAGGCGCTGCACCTGGACGCGGCGTTCGCCGAGGCGCTGCCGCCGTTCCATCAGCGCCTGGTCAATTCCATGTTCACGCTGTCCACGCTGGTCGGCTTGTCGGTGGCGCAGCTGACCCAGGGCACCATCGTCGCCAATCTCGGCTTTTCCGAAATCGCGTTCCCGAAGCCGCTTTTCCACGGTGACACCTTGTACGCCGAAACCGTGGTGACCGACCTGCGGGAATCCAAGAGCCGTCCGGGAGAGGGCATCGTGACTTTCGCGCACACCGGCCGCAATCAGCACGGGGACGTGGTGGCCACGGCCGTCCGCAAAACCCTGGTCCGCAAGGCCCCGACCGCATGAACTGGGAAATGCCCGGCCCGGCCTGGCTCTTCTGCCCGGCCGACCGGCCCGAGCGCTACGGCAAGGCCCTGGACGCCGCCGACGTGGTGATCATCGACCTGGAGGACGGGGTCGCGGAGGCCGACAAGCCCGCCGCCCGCAAGGCGCTCATCGACACCCCGCAGGATCCGGAACGCACCGTGGTGCGGGTCAATGCCGCCGGCACCCTGGATCACGTGCTGGACCTGGACGCGCTGCTGCGCACCGATTACCGGCGCATCATGCTGCCGAAATGCGAATCGGCGGAACAGATCACGCGGCTGACCGAGTACGAGGTGATCGCGCTCATCGAATCCCCGCTGGGCGCCATGGGCGTGGGCCGGGCGGTGATGGCGCGCAATGCCATCGGCGTCATGTGGGGCGCGGAGGATCTGGTGGCGGCGCTCGGCGGCAACTCCAGTCGGCACGCTGACGGTTCCTACCGGGATGTGGCACGCCACGTGCGTTCCCAATCCCTGTTGGCGGCAAAGGCTTACGGCAAATTCGCGCTCGATTCGGTGTTCCTGAACATCCCGGATCTGGATGGTCTGGCCGCCGAATCGCTGGACGCGGTGGCGGTCGGCTTCGACGCCAAGGTGGCCATCCATCCGTCGCATTTGCCGGTCATCCGGCGCGCGTACGCCCCGTCGGACGACGAAGTCGATTGGGCGCGAAGGCTGCTGGCGGAGGTGCCGAATCATCGCGGCGTCTTCACCTTCGAAGGCCGCATGGTGGACATGCCGGTCATCCGGCACGCCGAGCGCATTGTGGCGCGGGCACTGAGCTAGGAGGTTTGGGCGGTGGAGCCACAGTGGGCGCCGAGCGCGGCGGATATCGAGACGGCGCGGGTGACCGATTTCGCGCGGTTCGTGGAGCGGCGGACGGGCGTAGCCACCGACGGCTACCGGGAACTCTGGCAGTGGTCGGTGGACGACCTGCCCGGCTTCTGGGGTGCGCTGTGGGACTATTTCGAGCTCGGTGAACGCGGCGCGGAAGTCCTGGCGTCGGCGGAAATGCCCGGCGCGCAATGGTTCCCGGGCACCCGCCTGAACTTCGTGGATCAGGTGGTGCGGCAGGCGCGCACCGATCGGCCCGCCATCATCTCGGTCGACGAGACCGGCGCGCGCACCGAACTGTCCTGGGCCGACCTGCTCGGCAAGACGAAGGCGTTCGCCGAAACCCTGCGCGGCCTGGGCGTCACACCCGGCGACCGGGTGGCGGGGTACCTGCCGAACATTCCCGAAGCCGTCATCGCCTTCCTCGCCACCGCGAGCCTCGGGGCGATCTGGAGCGCCTGCGGCATGGACTATTCCGCGCAGGCCGCCCTGGACCGGCTCGGGCAGCTGGAGCCCAAGGTGCTGGTCACCACCGATGGCTACGTCTTCGGCGGCAAGACCCACGACAAATCCGCGGACGTGGCCGCGTTGCGGGCGGGCCTGCCCGGCCTGGTGGCCACCGTCACCGCCGCCGAGATCGCCGCGGGCGCCTCCGACGGCGAAATCGCCACCGAGCAGGTCGATTTCGACCATCCGCTCTGGGTGCTGTACTCCTCCGGCACCACCGGCAAGCCCAAGGGCATCGTGCACGGGCACGGCGGCGTGCTGCTCGAGCATTTGAAAGCCGTTGCGCTGCAATCGGATATCGGGCGCGACGACACCTTCTTCTGGTACACCAGCCCGAGCTGGATGATGTGGAACTTCCAGCTCTCCGGCCTGCTGGTCGGCGCGACCATCGTCTGCTATCCGGGCAGTCCGTCCGCACCGACCACGGATGCGCTGTGGTCCATTGCCGCTCGGGTCGGAGCCACCGTGGTCGGCACCAGCCCCGGCTATGTGCTGGCCTGCGCCAAGGCGGGTTCGGTCCCGCGCCGCGACCACGATCTGTCTGCCCTGCGCCTGGTCGGTATCACCGGTTCGTCGCTGCCCCCGTCGTCCGCACTGTGGTTGCGCGACAACGTGGGCGAGCACGTCCCGGTCGCCTCGATCAGCGGCGGCACCGATGTGGTCTCCGCCTTCATCGGCGGCGTGCGCACCGTCCCCGTCTGGCCCGGTGAACTCTCGGCCCCGTATCTCGGCGTCGCCCTGGACGCCTGGGACGAGAACGGCAAACCGGTGCGCGGCGAAGTCGGCGAACTCGTGATCACCGAACCCATGCCGTCCATGCCGGTGCGCTTCTGGAACGACCCCGACGGATCCCGTTACCACGACGCCTATTTCGACATGTTTCCCGGCGTCTGGCGGCACGGCGACTGGATCACCCTCACCGACCACGGCAGCATCGTCGTGCACGGCCGCTCCGACTCCACCCTCAACCGCCACGGCATCCGGATGGGCAGCGCCGACATCTACCAAACCGTGGAAGCGCTGCCGGAAATCGCCGAAGCCCTGGTGCTCGGTGTGGAACAGCCGGACGGCGGTTACTGGATGCCGCTGTTCGTGGTCCCGGTCCCCGGCGTCGACCTGACCGACGAGCTGAAGGCGCGCATCAATGCCGCCATCCGCACCGAGGTCTCGCCCCGGCATGTGCCCGACGAGATCATCCAGGCTCCCGGCGTCCCGCACACCCGCACCGGCAAGAAACTCGAAGTCCCGCTGAAGAAGCTGTTCCAAGGCGCGGACCCGGCCACCGTGGTGGCCCGTACCGCCATCGACGATCCGGATCTGCTGGACTGGTTCGCCGCCCTACGCGACTGACCGCCGCCGCAGCTCCGCCAGCATCACGCGGAAGTCCTCGTCGTCCTCGGCATCCTCCGGGACGGCGAGGGAAATCCCTTGGCACGAACCGGAATACCACTCGTGCAGCAGCTCGGGCAGCTCCCGGTAGGTGCCCTGCGGCACCAGCGCCGCCAGTGCTTCGTCACCGAGCAGCGCGGGCAGCGTCGCCCACTCCTTCGCCGCGGCCCCGGCGATCAGCCGATCCGCGGTCTCCCCGAACCCGAGCAGATCCAGCGTGCCGCGATACGCGGGCGTCGAATACAGAAACGCCAGCTCCGACCGCACGGCTTCCCGTTTCGCATCCAGTGCCGCGCGATCCGCGCCGGTGATCACCTTGGGAACCACGACGATCCGCGGCACGCCGTCCCGGCCGGCGCGCTCGGCTCCCGCCGTCAGGGCCGGAAGCAGCCGCTCCCGCAACGCGATCGGATGCGATGCGGTCGGATGCGCCACGAAGCCGTCGGCGACCGCGCCCGCCAGCTCGCACATGCGCCGATTCACCCCGCCCAGCCAGATCTGCGGCATCCCGGTCTCGAGCGGCCCCGGGTTGAAATAGGGCTGCAACCGCGTGAAGGTGTACGACTCGCTCTCGTATTCCAGGGCCGCGCCGTGCTGAAACGACCGGAAGACGGCCCGCAGCGCCCCGACGTAATCGCCCAGCCGCCGCACCGGATCCGACCACTCCATCGAGTAGCGCCCGACGATATTCCCCCGCACCTGCGAGGCCACCCCCAACTGAAATCGCCCGCCCGAGAACGCCGCCAGATCCCGGGCCGCGCAGGCGGTCACCATCGGACTGCGGGCGAAGGCCACCACCATGCTGGTCCGCACCGTGAGCCGCGCGGAGTGCTCCGCCGCCAGTGCGCACACCGCGAACGGATCGTGCGCGGTCTCCGAGACGTGCACGGTATCGAACCCGAGCCGCTCGATGCGCCGGACCCGCTCGCCCACCAGGCCGAGCGGGGTATCGGCGGGCAATGACGTCACGATCTCCACCTCCGCACCCTCTCACACCGGGGGCGGCGGCTGATCCGACACGGAGCGGCGGTGATCGCTGGGGCTTAACATGTTTGTGACGTACATGAACGTCATCGCTATACGGATGGGCGAATCTGACTGCTGTCACTTATCAGTCGGCTGGTTGCAGGCACCGCGGTGAAAGGATCGTCATGGAGTTTCGGGTACCCGTCATCGATATCGGCCCGTATGTGAACGGCGCTGGCGCGCAGGCGCGTTCGGAGGTGGCGCGCCAGATCGACGCGGCCGCGCGGACCGTCGGATTCATGCAGATCGTCGGGCACGCGGTGCCGCAACCGGTGCTCGACGGGTTCACCGCCGCACTCGATTCGTTCTTCGGGCTCGAACTCGCGGCCAAACGGGAGTACCGCACGCCGCCGGCCATCAACCGGGGGTATTCGCCGCCCAAGAGCGAAAGCCTGAGCCTGAGCCTCGGCGTGGAATCGGCCGGGCGGATGAAGGACTTCTTCGAGGCGTTCAATGTGGGCGTCCCGGCGGCCCGATACCCGGACCTGGCGTTGCCCGCCGACGACTACGCCGAAAACTTCTGGCCCCGTGAGCTGCCGGAGTTCCGCGCGCCCGTGGAGGCCTACTTCGCCGAAGCCGCCCGGGTGGCGCGCACGCTCACCACCGCGTTCGCGGACGCGCTGGAACTGCCCGCCGGATACTTCGACGCGTTCACCGACCACTCCCTGGACGTGCTGCGGATGAACAATTACGCCCTGCCGCCCGGCGCGGTGGAATTGGACGGTGAACTGATCGGGATGGGCGAGCACACCGACTACGGCATCGTCACCGTGCTGTGGGCGGACCGCGCGCCCGGTCTGCAAGTGCTGGGCGCGGACGGCATCTGGCACGACGTGCAGCCCGAGGAGGGCGCGCTGCTGGTCAATCTCGGGGATCTGATGGCGCGCTGGACCAATGAGCGCTGGATGTCCACCCTGCACCGGGTGAAGCCGCCCATCGTGGACGGCACGATCCAGCGGCGGCGCAGCGCGGCCTACTTCCACGACGGCAATCTCGACGCCGTCATCGCCACCCTGCCCTCGTGCGTGGGCGACGGCAGCAGGTACGAGCCGGTCACGGTGGCCGAGCACATCCGGGCCAAGCTGGCCGGTTCCCGTGGGCTGCAATCGAATTCCAATGCCGAGCGGGAAGCCGCTCGCGTGCTCGCCGCGCTATCGCAGGGCGGCGTCGATGCGGCCGCGGAGGGCGCGTAGGGCCGCATCGAGTTCGGGGGAGTCGTGCACCTCGAAACGAAAACCGAGGTCGAGCAGGCGCACGGCCAGCCAGTCCGGGGAATCCTCGCGGGTCATATCGAGCAGGCAGGTCTTTTCGTCCAGGGCGGTGAGATCGCCGGGCCCATCGCCCAGCCGCCCGGCGATCCGCCCGATCGGCGCGGCGATGGTCACGTGAATCCGGATGGCCGGTACGCCCCAATCGGTGCGCGCGCCGCTCACGAACGCGGCCGGATCGGCGGCGGGCAGTTCGCGCGGCGTGAAGCGCGCACCGGTCGGCTGCGGGCGCTCCACCCGGTCCACCCGGAAGGTGCGCCACGCGGCCCGGTCGAGATCGAAACCGACCAGGTACCAACGCCGATGCGCGGGCACCAGCCCGACCGGCTCGATATTGCGGCGGGTCTCGCTGCCGTCGCCGGAGCGGTAGGCGAACCGCACCCGCTCCCGGTTCGTGATGGCGGCGGCCAAGGCGGTCAGCACTTCCGGATCGACCGGTTCGGCGTTCCCGCTCGGCGTCACCGTCGCGACGCCGAGCACCCGCACCCGCCGGCGCAATTTGGCGGGCAGCACCTGCTCCAGCTTGGCCAGCGCGCGCACCGACGCCTCCTCGATGCCCGCCACCGCCGACCCGGCCGCCGCGCGCAAGCCGACCGCGATGGCCACCGCTTCCTCGTCGTCCACCAGCAGCGGCGGCATGGCGGCGCCGGCGACCAGGCGATAACCGCCGGTCATGCCCATGGTGGCTTCGACGGGATAGCCGAGTTCGCGCAGCCGGTCGATATCGCGCCGGACGGTGCGGTCGGAGACGCCGAGGCGGTCGGCCAGTTCACTGCCCGGCCATTCGCGCGGGGTCTGCAACAGGGACAGCAGGCGGAGCAGCCGTGCGGGGGTGTCGCTCATGTTCGAAACTCTCCTCCGCAACTAGGACCGTACCTGACCTAGTTCATTTCTAACGTAGTTCCCATGAGCACCGAGATCCGCCCCTTCCGCATCGCCGTCCCGCAGTCCGACCTCGAGGACCTGAACGATCGCCTGGCCCGCGCCCGCTGGTCGGCGCAGCTGCCCGGGCAGGGCTGGGAGCGGGGCGTGCCGGTGGACACGCTGCGCGCGCTGGCCGAGTACTGGCGGACCGAATTCGATTGGCGGGCACAGGAAGTCGCGCTCAACGAGTTCCCGCAGTTCCTGACCGAGATCGACGGCCTGGACGTGCACTTCCTGCACGTGCGCTCGCCCGAGCCGGACGCGCTGCCGCTCATCCTCACCCACGGCTGGCCCAACAGCTTCGTCGAATTCACGAAAACCATTCCGCTGCTGACGGATCCGCGGGCGCATGGACTGACGCAGCGGGCGTTCCACGTGATCGTCCCGTCGGTGCCCGGCTTCGCGTTCTCCGAAGGGCCGCGCGAACCCGGCATGAAGCCGCGCCGGGTGGCCGCCATGTGGATCGAGCTGATGGCGCGGCTCGGTTACCAGCGGTACGGCGTGCAGGGCGGTGACCTCGGCGCGTACGTGGTGCAGGAAATGGCGCTGGCCGCTCCGGACCGAATCGTGGGCGTGCACATCGACGGCGGACTCGGCATGCCGTCCGAATCCGACGTACCGGACATGAACGCCGACGAACTGGCCGAATGGGAAATGATGCGGAAGTGGCAGAGCGGCGTGAACCATCACGTCCTGCTGAATGCCGCGCCGCAGACCTTCGCCCACGGCTGGACCGACTCCCCGGTCGGATTGCTCGCCTGGCTGGTGCACAAATTCAACGAATTCGCTTTCCTGGCCGAGAATTTCGAAGACGCCTACGACCGCGATCAGTTGCTCACCAATGTCGCGCTCTACTGGTTCACCAATACCGCCGCGACCTCGTCCTGGCCCATGTACAACGGCCTCGGCGACAATGGTTTCGCCTGGCCGGCCGGTCAGCGCCTGGTGCCCGTCGGCGTCTACGGCGGCGGTTCGGATCTCATGCGGCGGCTCGCCGAACGCGACAATCACATCGCCTATTGGCCCGAGGGAAATACCGGCAATCACTTCCTCGCCATGGACGTTCCGGTCGCCCATGCCGCCGATATCGCAACCTTCTTCACCAAGATCAATTCGTAACGGTTCCCGTATCGAAACTCGCGGTCGCAGAACAGCAGCGGGTTGGTTCCGTCACGGACATATTCCGGACATCTGCGCTCACTATCGTGCTCCGAATTAGCTAGTGCGCGGTATGAGGAGCAGTCAAATGCGAGATCCACTGCCAACCAAAAGCCAAGTGCTCCGGGCCTGCCGGGGAAGCGGATTCCCCGGCCACCCGCTACTGCGCGCCGCTCACGATCTAGCCGAAGTCCACGAACGCCGCCTTAGCGCCACCCCCGACCAGGCGGCCGCACTGGAACAGATCCGCACCGACCTGGTCCACGAAATCGACCGCTGGATAACCTCGCAACTCCCGCCGAGCCACGGCGGCGCGCGCGTCCACACCGAAACCCTGGGCGCGGTCATCGACCGCCTCGCCGCCCTCACCGCTCACGCCTACGCCGCCCTGGCCAGCGCCACCACCCGGGATCTCGCCAATATCTGGGAGCACCTGGCCGAACTGGCCATCGGCTACGAGGACCTCACCTCCGAGGTCCGCACCGGCCGCCGGCGCCTGCCCGGCGGCCACTGACTCCCGCGCTCAGGCGGCGAGGGCCTCGGACTCGAGGCTGAGGACGCCGTCGACCATGCGATAGACGGCGTCCATCCGGTGCAGGTGCGAGCGGTCGTGGGTGACCAGGAGGGTGGCGGCGCGGTGCTCGCGCACGATGCCGACCACCAGGTCGATGATGGCGGCGCCGCGCTCCTGATCGAGGGCGCTGGTGGGTTCGTCGACGACCAGCAGGGCCGGGTCGTTCATCAGCGCCCGGGCGATGTTCACGCGCTGGCGCTGACCGCCGGAGAGCTGGGCGGGGCGCTTGGCCTCGTGCCCCGACAAGCCGACGGCGGCCAGCAGATCGCGTGCGCGGGAACGGGTTTCGCGACGGCGGGCGGGCGAGACGAACCAGGACTGGCCGAGATGGGACATGGCCTCGAGCTGCTCGAGCGCGGTGAGGGCCGGAATCAGATTGGACTGCTGGAACACGATGCCGATGGACTCGCGGCGCAGCGTGGCCGCGTCCTTGCGCGACAGCGCCGCGAGATCGACCGTGCCGGTGGCGGTTTCGAGCTCCACCTGCCCGGAGTCGGGGCGCAGCAGGGTCGAGGCGGCGGCCAGCAGCGTGGATTTGCCGGAGCCGGACGGGCCGGTGATGGCGGCGATCTCCCCGCCGCGCACTCGCAGGTTCACGTGATCGAGGGCGGTGATGCGGTCGGCGCCGTCGGGGAAGGTGAGGACGAGGTCGGCGACCGTGAGGGTGTTGGTCATCGAAAGCTCCTGGGGGTCAGCGCGCTTGGTTGAGGGCGGTGAGCGGATCGGTGGTGGCGAGGAAGCGCAGGGCGAAGGCCGCGCCGAGCAGGCCGAGCAGGATCAGCGCGGCGGCGGGGACCAGGGTGGTCGACGCGGTGAGCACGAACGGGACGGCGTCGCCGATGAACAAGCCCGCCACGGTGGTCGCGCCGACGCCGATGCCGACGCCGAGCGCGAGCACGATCAGGGCCTGGCTCAACGCATCTCGCACCAGTGAGCCGGTGGTCGCGCCGAGCGCTTTCAGGGTGGCGATGTCGGGCTGGCGCTGCACGGTCCACACGGTGAAGAACGCGCCGATGACCAGGGCCGAGATGGCGAAGAGCATGACGGTCATGAGGGTGAGCGAACCGTTCTCGGCCTGATAGGAACTCATGGCCGACAGCGACCCCTTGGTGCTGGTCGTGGTGGTGTGCGCGGCGGCATTGACGGCCGCGGTGTCGCTCACCCCCGAGACCGCGAGGATGGTGGCCGCGCCCGAACGCGGGTTCAGCGCTTGCCAATCCGTGAGCGTCATCCACACGACGGGGGTGTGGGCGTACCAATCGTCGCCGGTCACACCCTGCACGGTGAAGTTGCCCGAGCCGAGGTCCACCACGTCGCCGGTCTTCGCGTCCAGGTTCTTGGCGGCGGCGCTGCTCAGGATCACCGATCCCGGAGTGGTAGCCACACGATTGCCGAAAGGTGTTCCCTCGACGCCGAACAGCGCCACCTGGGTGGGCGACGCACCGTCGTGGGTGGCCCGGGTGCGGCTGATGCCGATCGGGTCCACGGTGCCGCCGGCCCGCTGCCAGACCTCGATCTGATCGGTGCCGAGGGTGGAGGAGTCGTAGGAGGGTTTCGCGCCGGTGTCGGCGAACACCACGGTGGAGGTGTGCAAGGACTCGATGGCGGAGATGTTCTGGTGCGCGAGCCCGGCGGTCAGGCCGCTGAGAAAGCTGACCAGCAGCGCGACCAGCGTGACCACCAGGGTGATGAGGAGGAAGCGGCCGCGGGCGGCCCGCAGATCTCTGAGTGCGACGAACATACTTCCACCCTGGCCGTGATCGGCCGCGAAACCATCGCGCCGGGGGACGAAGATCGACCCTGCCGACGGTGGGGCGCGTTTACTCCTTTCGATGGATGCCGCTCCAATAGCCGGGCATAAGCTGGTCGGCGTGCACCGATCGCCCCTGACCCCCGTCTTCGCCGCCTTGCAGGTGGGCCTGCATGTGCTGGTGGTGGTGCTGACCGCGGTGGTGGTCGGGCAGGCCGTGGTCTCGGACGAGCGCCCCATCGTGGTGGTGTTGCTGGCGGGCCTGTTCCTCGGCGTCTACTTCGCCGGCGCCCGGTTCCGCCGCCGCCTGGTCGCGGCGCGAGTCTGGCTGGGGGCGTTGACCGTTCTGTGGCTCGGCCTGGTCTGCGTGGCGCCGATGGCCGTCTATCTGGTCTTCGGATTGTTCTTCCTCTACCTGCATCTGCTGCCGCGCCGCTGGGGCCTGCTGGCGGTCACCGCCGCCACCGCGGTGTCGGTGGTGGGCTTCGCGCTGCACAAGGGCTGGACCTTCGGCGGCGTGATCGGCCCGCTGCTGGGCGCGCTGGTCGCGGTCGCCATCGGGCTCGGCTACGAGGCGCTGTTCCGCGAGGCCGCCGACCGCCAGCAGCTCATCGACGAATTGCTGGCCACCAGAACGACTCTCGCCGAACAGGAACGCACCGCCGGCAAGATGGCCGAGCGCGAACGCCTGGCGCAGGAGATCCACGACACGGTCGCCCAGGGCCTCAGCAGTATTCAGCTGTTGCTGCACGCCGTGGAGCGCGCCGCCCCGGAACATCCGGCGCTGGAGAAGATCCGGCTGGCCCGTGAGACCGCGGCCGAGGGCCTGGTCGAAACCCGCAATCTCATAGCCGAACTCACGCCCGCCCCGCTCGACGGCCAATCGCTGACCGAGGCGCTGACCCGGATCGTCGATCGCGCCACCGCTCCGGGCCTCGACGCCCGGGTGCTGGTGGAGGGCGATCCGCAACGCCTGCCCATGTCCATGGAGGCCGCCCTGGTCCGGATCGCCCAGAGCGCGGTGTCGAATGTGGTGCGGCACGCCCGCGCCGCGGCCATGCGCGTCACCCTCACCTACGCCGATGACGCCGTGCACCTGGACATCGTCGACAATGGCGTGGGCATCGACCCCGCGGTGCTGGAACACGCCCCGTCCGGCAGCTTCGGCCTGACCGCCATGCGCAATCGGGTAGAACAGCAGGGCGGCACCATGAACGTGGAATCCGAACCCGGCCACACCGCGGTCACCGTCTCCTTCCCGCTGGAGGACCAATGATCCGCATCCTGCTCGCCGACGATCACGCCATCGTCCGCGCGGGCCTGCGCGCGCTGCTGGATTCCGGTGTGGCGGAAAGCGATTCCGACGATATCGAGGTGATCGGTGAGGTCGCGACCGCCGAGGACGCGGTGGCCTTCTGCGCCACCACCCCCGTGGACCTGGTGCTGATGGATCTGCGCTTCGGCCCCGGCCAGTCCGGGGCGCAGGCCACCGCCGCCGTCCGCGCGCTGCCCGGCCCGCCGAACGTCCTGGTGGTCACCAACTACGACACCGACGCCGACATTCTCGGCGCGATCGAGGCGGGCGCGTCCGGCTACATCCTCAAGGACACCCCGCCCGCCGAACTGCTGGCCGCCGTGCGCTCGGCCGCCGCGGGCGAGAGCGTGCTGTCGCCTTCCGTCGCATCGAAACTCATGACCCGGGTCCGCAAACCCGACACCACCCTGAGCCCCCGCGAGATCGAAGTGCTGCGCCTGGTGGCCGACGGTCACTCCAATCGCGAGATCGGCAAGCGGTTGTTCCTGAGCGAGACCACCGTCAAATCCCACCTGGTCCACATCTATTCGAAACTGGGCGTGAAATCCCGTACCTCCGCCGTGGCGCGGGCACGCGAGCGCGGAGCCATCTGAGCGGTAGCGTGACCGCATGGCCTCCCTATCCGACCCCCGGGTGCGCGAGTTCCTGACCGAAGGCACCCGCACCGGCAAGCTCGCCTTCACCGCCGCCGACGGCCGTCCCCTGGTCACGCCGATCTGGTTCGTGCTCGAAGGCGAGGAGATCGTCTTCAATACCGGAAAGACCTCGGCCAAGGGCAAATCCGTGCTGCGCGACGGCCGGGTGACGCTGCTGGTGGATCTCGAGGCCCCGCCGTACGCCTTCGTCCAGGTGCAGGGCGTGGCCACCGCCTCGGAGGATCCCGCGGAGCTGGTCCGCACCGCCACCGAGATCGGCGGCCGGTACATGGGCGCGGACCGCGCCGAGGAATTCGGCAAGCGCAACGGCGTGCCCGGCGAACTGGTGGTGCGCATCAAACCGACCAAGGTCATCGCCGCCTTCGAGGTGAGCGACTAGCCCCGCACCCACTGGTGGGCAAGGCCGCGCTCTATCGCTGCCGGCCCGCCAACGCCGCCCCGGGTGGACGATCTGTCGCAGTCGGCCGTGAGAGACTCGCCCCATGACTGTGCACTTCATCGGGGCGGGACCCGGGTCGGCGGATCTGCTGACCGTGCGGGCGGTGGAGCTGCTGCGTAATTCGCCCGTATGCCTGTACGCGGGCACCTATCTGGACCCGGAAGTGCTGGCGTACTGCGCGCCCGAGGCCGAGCTGATCGACACCCAGGGCCTGGATCTGGACGAGATCATCGAGCACTGCGCCCGCGCGCACCGGGCCGGCAAGGACGTCGCCCGGCTGTGTTCGGGCGACCCGTCCATATATTCGGCCCTCACCGAGCAGAAGCGCCGCCTCGACGCCCTCGGCATCGGATGGGACGTGACCCCCGGCGTCCCCGCCTACGCGGCCGCCGCGGCCATCCTGGGCGTCGAACTGACCGTTCCGGAACAGGTGCAGTCGGTCGTGCTGACGCGCACACGGGCGCGCTCGACGGCCATGCCGGAGTCGGAGGCGCTGGCGAACTTCGCCCGCACCCGGGCCACCCTGATCCTGCATCTGGCGATCACCCGCATCCGCACCCTCGCGGCCGAGCTCGCGCCCGAGTACGGAACCGACTGCCCGGTGGCCGTCGTCTACCGGGCGAGCCAACCCGAACAGCTGGTCCTGCGCGGCACTCTCGCCGATATCGCCGACCGGGTGGAGGCCGCCGGATTGCGTCAAGCCGCCGTGATTCTGGTCGGCCGAGCCCTGGCCGAAACCCTCGATTGCGCGCAATCGCACCTCTACGACCCGGGCCGGGACAGGACGCATATCACTCGCTGACAGCGTGAAATGGGGTGATAGCCGGTCCCTATGGCCCTTTCTGGTTCCGGCTTGCACCCGGACGGTAGATTGGACCGGGTGTTCAGCACCAGGATCGCAACCCAGGCCCCGTCGTGTCCGGCGGGTGGGGGCGCGCCCATGTAACGGGAGCAGCGGGCTGAACGCTTAGCCAAGAGAACATTTTTGTCTGATTGTTACGTGAAGTGAGCCCCGAACCTCGGACGTCACGCTAGGCGGCGTGGCGTCCGGTTCGGGTTTTCGGCGGGGAGCGCTGCGCAGAGTGTTCCGGAAACGAGGTTTGGGTTGGACCGGCTGGATTTCGGCGGCAACGGCGACGCTGGCAGCGAAATCGCACCGGGCTCGGGGGCGCTCTTTCCGCTGTCGCCTGCGCAGCTCGGCATCTGGTACGCCCAGCACCTGGACCCCCAGGTGCCGATCAATATCGCCCAGTACGTGGAGCTGCGCGGGGAACTCGACATCGAGTTGCTCGAGCGGGCCATGGTGGACGGTTCGATCGAGTTCGGGTCGGGCTTCCTGCGCGTGGTCGAACGCGACGGCGAGCCCATGCAGATGGTCGACACCTCGCTCGATCGCACCATCTATCACGTCGATCTGAGTGACGCCGAGGATCCGGCCGCCGCCGCCCAGGAGTGGATGCGCGCCGACTACAGCGCGCCGATCGACATCGTCAACGATCGCCTCATCCGCTCGGCCATGGTGAAGCTGGCCGAGGGCCACTTCTACTGGTACGCGCGCATTCACCACATCGTGCTGGACGGTTTCGGCGCGATGACCTACATGCAGCGCGTGGCCGAGCTGTACACCGCGTACGTGCGCGGCGAGGAGCCCAAGCCCGCCAAGCTGACCGAGCTGCGCACTCTGGTCGAGCAGGAATTCGCCTACCGCGACACCAGCCGTTTCACCGCCGCCAAGGAGTACTGGGCCGAGCGGGTCGCCGGGCTCGAGGAGGGCACCAGCCTGGCCGGGCGGTCCGCGCCGCCGGCCGCGCTGAACCGGGTCGCCGCCGGCTACCTCAGCAGCGATCAGACCTCGCTGCTGGACGAGGCGGTGGCCAAGCACGATTCGTCACCCGCCGGGCTGCTGCTCGCCGGTTTCGCCGCCTACCTGGCGCAGTGGACCGGTTCCGAGGACGTCATCCTGTCGCTGCCGGTGACCGCGCGCACCACCGCCGCCATGAAGCGGGCGGGCGGCGCGACCTCGAACATCGTGCCGCTGCGCCTTCACGTCGGCTACGACACCACGGTCGGCGAACTGCTCGAATCGGTGGGCGTCGAGGTGTCGGGCGCGCTGCGCCATCAGCGCTACCGGCACGAGGACATTCGCCGCGACAGCGCCGGCGACGGCGTGGTGACCCGGGAGTTCTTCGGCCCCTGGGTCAATATCATGCTGTTCCACAACGAGGTCGTGCTCGGCGATCTCACCGGCGAGTACAGCGTGCTGTCCACCGGTTCCATCGAGGACCTGGGCGTCAACTTCTACCAGTCGGTCAAGGGCACCCGGAATCACATCGATTTCGAGACCAACCCCAACCTGTACTCCGAAGACGAGACGCGGCAGCATCATTCGCGCTTCCTGGAGTTCTTCGACCGCTTCCTGGCGGCGGGGGACCAGCAGCCGGTGTGGGGTCTGCCGATCACCACCGACGCCGAGCGCACCCGGACGGTGCTGGAGTGGAACGAATCCGGGCACGATGTCCCGGTCACCACGCTGCCGGCGTTGCTGGACAAGCAGATTCCGCTGACCCCGGACAATGTGGCCGTCGAGTTCGAGGGTGAGCAGCTCACCTACGCCGAGTTCGGTGAGAAGGTCAATCGCCTGGCCCGGTTCCTGATCGCCGATGGCGTGGGACCGGAATCGCTTGTCGCGCTGGGTATGCGGCG
This sequence comes from Nocardia yamanashiensis NBRC 100130, assembly GCF_001613325.1. Classification (GTDB taxonomy): domain Bacteria; phylum Actinomycetota; class Actinomycetes; order Mycobacteriales; family Mycobacteriaceae; genus Nocardia; species Nocardia yamanashiensis. Next base: position 49,405 of record NZ_BDCD01000008.1, read on the forward strand.
CTCCCTGGACCTGGTCGTGGGTATGCACGCGGTGCTGCGCGCCGGTGGCGCGTACGTGCCGATCGACCCGGATCACCCGGCCGATCGCACCGCCTACATCCTCGATTCCGCGGCACCGGTCTGTGTGCTGACCACCACCCGCGATGCCCTGGAGCTGCCGGAATCGGTGCGGCGGCTGGAGATCGACACCCTCGACACCTCGGGTTTCGCCGCCGAGCCGGTGACCGATGCCGACCGGATCGCCCCGCTGCGCCCGGACAACACCGCGTACGTCATCTACACCTCGGGTTCCACCGGTCGCCCCAAGGGCGTCGCGGTCACCCATCACGCGATCGTCAACCAGGAACTGTGGATGCTCGACGAGTATCCGATGACCGCGGACGACGTCTACCTGCAGAAGACCGCCACCACCTTCGACGTGTCGCTGTGGGGCTACTTCATGCCGCTGCTGGTCGGCGCGAAGCTGCTGGTCGCGACCCCGGACGGGCACCGCGATCCGCTGTACGTGGCCGACATGATCGAACGGCACGGCGTCACCGTCACCGACTTCGTGCCGTCCATGCTGACGGTCTTCGTCGCGCACGCCACGCGGGCCCAATGCGCCACGCTGAAGTACGTTTTCGTGATCGGCGAGGCGCTGCCGCCGGAGACCGGCGCGGGCTTCCGCCAGATCACCGACGCGGGCCTGCACAACCTCTACGGTCCGACCGAGGCCGCGGTCTCGGTGACCTACTGGGAGAACACCGCAGCCGACACCACCACGGTGCCGATCGGTATGCCCGAGTGGAATGTCGAAGTCTACGTACTGGATTCGCGCCTGCGGCCGGCCGCCATCGGCGCGTCCGGTGAGCTCTACCTCGGTGGGCGTCAGCTCGCGCGCGGGTACAAGGGCCGTCCGGATCTGACCTCGGATCGCTTCGTGGCCAACCCGTTCGGGCTGCACGGCGAGCGCATGTACCGCACCGGTGACCTGGTGCGCTGGAACACCGTCGCGGGCGACGAATCAGGCACCGTCGGCGCACTCGAGTACATCGGCCGCACCGACTTCCAGGTCAAGTTCCGCGGTCAGCGCATCGAGCTCGGCGAGATCGAGACCGACCTGCTCGCCCACCCCGCGGTCAGCCAGGCCGTGGTGCTGGTCATGGACACCGCGACCGGTCAGCAGCTGGTCTCCTACGTGGTCCCGGTCCCCGGCCAGTCGATCGACCCGGCCGAGCTGACCCGTTTCGTGGCCGAGAAGCTGCCGACCTACATGGTCCCGGCCTCGATCATGGTCTTGGACGCGTTCCCGCTCAACACTTCCGGCAAGCTGGACCGCAAGGCCCTGCCGGATCCGGTGTTCAGCGCCGACGCCGCCGGTTACCGCGCCCCGCGCACCGCCGCCGAGGAAATCGTGGCGGGCGTGTTCGCCGACGTTCTCGGCCACGAACGCGTCGGCGTGGACGACAACTTCTTCGACCTGGGCGGCAACTCGCTGGTCGCCACCCAGGTGGTGGCCCGCATCTCGGCCGCGTTCCACACCCGCCTGGGCGTGCGCGCGCTGTTCGAGACCCCCACCGTCGCCGGTATCGCCGCGCGCGTGGAAGCGCTCGACGCCGCCGATGTCTCGCGTCCGCCGCTGACCGCCCAGCCGCGCCCCGAGCGGGTGCCGCTTTCCCTTGCACAGCAGCGCATGTGGTTCCTCAACCAGTTCGATCCCAGCGTCCCCACCTACAACCTGCCCTTCGTGGTGCGCCTGCGCGGCCGGGTCGAGATGGACGCGCTGCAGGTCGCGCTGACCGATGTGGTGGCGCGGCAGGAATCGCTGCGCACCGTCTTCCCCGAGTCCGGGGACGGCGGCTTCCAGCGCGTGCTGCCCATGGACGAGGTCGATCTGGGCATCGACGTCGCGGATATCACCGCGGCCGAATTGCCCACCGCGCTGGCGGCTTTCGCCTCCACCGGTTTCGACGTCTCCACCGAGCTGCCCATCCGGGTGCGGGTGTTCCGGGTCGCCGACGCCGAACTGGCCGAGGGCGAGCTGGATCTCGCGGTCGCGTTCGTGGTGCATCACATCGCCGCGGACGGTTTCTCCTTCGGTCCGCTCTCGCGCGATATGACCGCCGCCTACCTGGCCCGCGTCGCCGGCCAGGAACCCGGCTGGGATCCGCTGCCGGTGCAGTACCAGGACTTCAGCATCTGGCAGCGCGAGGTGCTGGGCAACGAGTCCGATCCGGAATCGATGGCCGCCCGCGAGATCGCCTACTGGAAGAGCGCTCTGGCCGGGCTGCCCGACCAGCTCGATCTGCCGGCCGATCGCCCGCGTCCGCCGGTGCAGTCCTTCCACGGCTCCCGCGTCACCTTCGACATCCCGGCCGAGCTGCACGCCCGCCTGTCGGGTCTGGCTCGCGCCCAGGGCGTTTCGCTGTTCATGGTCATGCACTCCGCGCTCGCGGTGCTGCTGGCCCGCCTGTCGGGCACCAACGACATCGCCATCGGCACCCCGGTCGCCGGTCGTGGCGAACAGGCCCTCGACGACCTGATCGGCATGTTCGTCAACACCCTGGTGCTGCGCTCGGAGGTCGATGGGGCAGAACGTTTCACCGACTTCCTGAGCCGCACCCGCGAACAGGATCTGGCCGCGTTCGCCAACACCGATGTGCCGTTCGAGCGGCTGGTCGAGGTCATCAACCCGACCCGCTCGCAGGCCCGGCATCCGCTGTTCCAGGTGATGCTGTCGTTCCAGGAGATGTCGCACGGCTCGATGGAGCTGCCCGGCCTCACCGTCTCCGCCGACGAACTCGACGTCGATATCGCCAAGTTCGACCTGCAGTGGACCCTGACCGAGCATCGCGCGTTCAACGGCAGCCCCGACGGCCTGTCGGTGGTGCTGTCGTATGCCACCGACCTGTTCGACGCGCAGACCGTCACCGAGTTCGGCAACCGCTACCTGCGGGTCCTGGAAACCGCCGTCGCCGCACCGGAAACCGTGGTCCGCGACATCGACATCCTGGGCGAGGGCGAACGCGCCACCGTCCTGGAGGCGTGGAACGGCACCGCGCACGCGCTGCCCGCCGCCGCGACCACCGTGCTGGACCTGTTCGAACAGCAGGTCCGGGTGCGCCCGCACGGCACCGCCCTGATCTTCGATCCGGGCGAGCGCAGCAGCGGAATCTTCGGCGCGGCCGAGGAACTCACCTACGCCGAGTTCTCGGCCCGGGTGAATCGCCTGGCGCGCAAGCTGATCGCCGAAGGCGTCGGCCCGGAGTCCCTGGTGGCGGTGGGTATTCGCCGCTCGGTGGACATGCTGGTCGCCATCTACGCCACCCTCACCGCGGGCGGCGGCTACGTGCCCGTGGACCCGGACCACCCGGCCGAGCGCACCGACTACGTGCTGGCCAGCGCCCGCCCGGTGGTATTGCTGACGACCAGCGACGACGATGTGACCAGCCAGGACTGCCCGGTCCTGTACCTGGACACCCTGGCGCTGGACGAGTTCGACGCGGCGCCGGTCACCGACGCCGACCGGCGCGCTCCGCTGCGTCCGACCAACGCCGCCTATGTGCTCTACACCTCGGGTTCGACCGGCCGCCCCAAGGGCGTGGCCGTCTCGCACGCCTCGGTGCTCAACCAGATCGCCTGGATCACCGGCGAATACGGCATCGACGACACCGATGTGATCCTGCAGAAGACCCCCGTCACCTTCGACGTGTCGGTGTGGGAGCTCTTCGGTTCGCTCGCCGTCGGCGCGCAGCAGGTCATCGCCGCCCCCGACGGGCACCGCGATCCGATCTACCTGTCCGAGGTCATCGGCCGGCACCGGGTCACCATGACCTCGTTCGTGCCGTCCATGCTGAGCGTGTTCGCCTCCAGCGCCTCGGCCGCCGAATGCCTGTCCCTGCGTGCGGTACTGGTCGCCGGTGAGGCGCTGCCGCCCGCCACCGTGACCGCCTTCCGCAAGTTCTCCACCGCGGCCGTGCACAACCTCTACGGCCCGACCGAGTTCACCGTGCACGCCACCTACGCGCCCATCGACGCGCCTGCGGTCACCTCGGTGCCCATCGGCCGCCCGGTGTGGAACGCCCAGACCTACGTCCTGGACGAAGGCCTGCGCCCGGTGCCCGCCGGAGTCCCCGGCGAGCTGTACCTGGGCGGCACTCAGGTCGCGCGCGGCTACTACGGCCGCCCCGACCTGAGCGCGGAACGCTTCGTCGCCAACCCCTTCGGCGCGCCCGGCACCCGCCTGTACCGCACCGGCGACCTGGTGCGCTGGAACCAGAACGACGCCGGCGTCCTCGACTACATCGGCCGCACCGACTTCCAGGTGAAGTTCCGCGGCCAGCGCATCGAGCTCGGCGAGATCGAGACCGCGCTGCTCGACCACCCGACCGTCAACCAGGCCGTGGTGCTGGTCATCGACACCGTGGCCGGCGACCAGCTGGTCGCCTACCTGGTGGCCAAGGGCCCGATCGACCTGGACAGCGTGAAATCGCTGCTGCACCGCACGCTGCCCGCGTACATGGTGCCCGGCGCGTTCGTGGTGCTGGATGCCTTCCCGCTCAACGCCTCCGGCAAGCTGGATCGCAAGGCGCTGCCCGCGCCGCGCTTCGAGGTGCGCGAATTCCGCGCTCCGACCACGCCGATCGAGGAGATCGTCGCCCAGATCTTCGGCGAGGTGCTCGGCATCGCGCGCGTCGGCGTGGACGACGACTTCTTCGAACTGGGCGGCAACTCGCTGATCGCCACCCAGGTCGCCACCCGCCTCGGCACCGCGCTCAACACCCGCGTCCCCGTGCGCATGCTGTTCGAGGCCGCCACGGTGGCCGCCCTGGCCGCGCGCGTGGAATCGCACGCCGGTGACGGCGCGCGCAAGGCCCTGGTGGCCCGCGAACGGCCCGAGGAGATCCCGCTTTCCCTGGCGCAGCAGCGCATGTGGTTCCTCAACCGCTTCGACACCGCCTCCGCGGTCAACAACATCCCGGTCGCCATCCGCCTGTCGGGCGAACTGGATGTGGCCGCGCTGCAGGTCGCCGTCATCGACGTGATCGACCGGCACGAATCGCTGCGCACCGTGTTCCCCGAACGCGCGCACGGCCCGGTGCAGCAGGTCGAGAGCGCGGCGCAGATCGTGCCCGACCTGACCCCGGTCCCGGTCACCGAGTCGAACCTGCTCGACCACCTCATCGAGCTGGCCTCCATGGCCTTCGACGTGACCCGCGAAGTGCCTTTGCACGCCAGGCTTTTCGAGGTCTCCGAGACCGAGTACGTGCTCGGCATGGTGGTGCACCACATCTCCGCCGACGGCTGGTCCATGGGCCCGCTGGCCCGCGACGTCATGGTCGCCTACGCCGCCCGCACCTCCTGGGAGGCCCCGGCGTGGGCCGAACTGCCGGTGCAGTACGCGGATTACGCGCTGTGGCAGCGCGAGGTGCTCGGCTCCGAGGACGACCCGGAATCGCTGATCTCCAAGCAGATTCGCTACTGGGCCGACGAACTCGCCGACCTGCCCGACGAACTGGTGCTGCCCGCCGACCGGCAGCGGCCCGCCGTGGCCAGCTACCGCGGCGGCACCTACCCGTTCGCCATTTCCGCCGAAACCCAGCAGGCGCTGGTGGAATTGGGCCGCCGGCACAATGCCTCGCTGTTCATGGTGCTGCACTCGGCGCTGGCCGTACTGCTGGCCCGGCTGTCGGGCACCAGCGATATCGCGATCGGCACCCCGGTGCACGGCCGCGGTGAGGCCGCGCTGGACGACCTGATCGGCATGTTCGTCAACACCCTGGTGCTGCGCACCGAGGTGGAGGCGGAGCAGACCTTCGCCGATCTCCTGGCCCAGGCCCGCGACACCGACCTGCACGCCTTCGCGCACGCCGACGTGCCGTTCGAGCGTCTGGTCGAGGTGCTCAACCCGGCCCGTTCGCAGGCCCGCCACCCGCTGTTCCAGGTCATGCTGACCTTCCAGAACACCCGGCAGGCCAGCCTGGAACTGCCCGGGCTGTCGGTCAACGGCATCGAATACGACGCCCAGCTGGCCAAGTTCGATCTGCAGCTGACCCTGCAGGAGACCCAGGACGAGCGCGGTGAGCACGCCGGCATGTCCGCCGAGTTCTCCTACGCGCTGGACCTTTTCGACGAGGACACCATCGCGGCGTTCGCGCGGCGCCTGGATCTGATCCTGGCGGCCGTGGTCGCCGATCCGGCGCAGCCGCTCGGCGATATCGATCTGCTGGTCGAGGGTGAGCGCGAACAGGTGCTCACCGGCTGGAACGACACCGCCGTCGAGCTGGATCCGGTACTGCCGCAGGGCCTCACCACCGAGACCGCGAACCTGGTGTCGCTGTTCGAGGCACAGGCTCTGACCAGCGCCGACGCGCCTGCCGTGGAATTCGAGGGGACAGGTCTGTCCTACGCCGAGTTCGCGGCGCGGGTGCACCGGCTGGCCCGCAAGCTGATCGCCCAGGGCGTCGGCGCGGAATCGCTTGTCGCACTCGCCATCCGCCGCTCCACCGACCTGGTCGTCGCCATGTACGCGGTGCTGGAGGCCGGTGGCGCGTACGTGCCGCTGGACCCGGACCAGCCGATGGACCGCATCGACTACGTCCTGGACACCGCGCGCCCGGCCGCCATCCTGACCACCAGCCGCGACGACTTCGTCACCGGGCGCAATGTGCCGGTGCTCGAGGTCGACACCCTCGCGCTGGACGGCTACTCGGCCGCGCCCATCACCGATGCCGAACGCGGACAGGCGATCTCGCCCGAGCACACCGCCTACGTCATCTTCACCTCCGGTTCGACCGGCCGTCCCAAGGGCGTCGCCGTCGAGCACGGGGCCATCGTGAACCGCCTGCTGTGGATGCAGCACGAGTACCCGATCGGCCCGGAAGACGCCGTCCTGCAGAAGACCCCGGCCACCTTCGACGTGTCGGTGTGGGAGTTCTTCTGGCCCTTGCAGACCGGTGCGCGCCTGGTGGTGGCCAAGCCGGACGGGCATCGCGATCCGGTGTACCTGGCGCAGGTGATCGCCGAAACCGGCATCACCACCGCGCATTTCGTGCCCTCCATGCTCTCGGTGTTCGTCGCCACCCTCGGCAACGAGAACGGCGACGCCGGCGTGCCCGCGCCGCGCCTGCGGCAGGTCTTCGCCTCCGGTGAGGCGCTGCCGGCCCCGACCGCGCAGAAGCTGCGCGAGCTGACCGGCGCGCGCCTGCACAACCTGTACGGCCCCACCGAAGCCGCCGTCGACGTCACCTACCACGAGGTCGTCGACGCCGACACCGTGTTCGTGCCGATCGGCCGCCCGGTGTGGAACACCCAGACCTTCGTGCTCGACGCGCGCCTCAACCCCGTCGCGCCGGGTATCGCGGGTGAGCTCTACCTCGCGGGCGATCAGCTCGCGCGCGGCTACCTGGGCCGCCCCGACCTGTCGGCGGATCGCTTCGTGGCGAACCCGTTCGGCGCGCCGGGCGCGCGCATGTACCGCACCGGCGACCTCGTCACCTGGACCGCCGACGGCGAGCTGAACTACCTGGGCCGCACCGACTTCCAGGTCAAGCTGCGCGGTCTGCGCATCGAGCTCGGCGAGATCGAGGCCGCGCTGCTGGCGCAGCCGAGCGTGGCGCAGTCGGTCGTGGTGGTGCGCGCCGATGCTCACGCCGGCGATCAGCTGGTCGGCTACGTGGTCCGCGAGCCCGACGCCGTGGTCGACATCGACGCCGTGAAGGCGGCGCTGAGCGGCTCGCTGCCGGGCTACATGGTTCCCGCCGCGATCGTGGTGCTGGACGCCTTCCCGGTCAACGCCTCCGGCAAGCTGGACCGCAAGGCGCTGCCCGCGCCGGTCTTCGAGACCAAGCGCTTCCGCGCCCCCTCGACGCCGATCGAGGAGATCACCGCGCAGATCTTCGCCGACCTGCTCGGCGTCGAACGCGTCGGCGTGGACGACGACTTCTTCGAACTGGGCGGCAACTCCCTGGTCGCCACCCAGGTGGTAGCCCGGCTCTCGGCCGCGCTGAACGCCGAGATCGGCGTGCGCGCCCTGTTCGAGGCCCCGACCGCGGCGGCGCTGGCCGCCCGCGTCGAATCGCACGCGGGAACCGGTGTGCGCCAGGCGCTCACGGTGCGCTCCCGCCCCGAGCACCCGCCGCTGTCGCTCGCCCAGCAGCGCATGTGGTTCCTCAACCGCTTCGACACCGATTCGGCCGCCAACAACATCCCGGCCGCCGTACGGCTCACCGGCGCACTGGATCTGGACGCCATGCGCGGCGCGATCGCCGATGTGATCGCCCGGCACGAATCGCTGCGCACGGTCTACCCGTCGCACGAGGGCGTCGCCTTCCAGAAGGTGCTGCCGACCGCGCGCGCCATCCCGCAGCTGGATGTGGCCGACGTGACCGAGGGCGAACTGTTCGCCGCCGTCTACGCCTTCGCGGGCGCGGGCTTCGACGTCACCGCCGAACCGCCGATTCGCCTGCGCGCCTTCCGATTGGCCGCCGACGATCACGTGCTGGTGCTGGTCGCCCACCACATCGCCGCCGACGGTTTCTCGATGAACCCGCTGGTGCGCGATCTCATGACCGCCTACATCGCGCGCAGCAACGGCGAAGCCCCCGGCTGGCCGGAACTACCCGTGCAGTACGCGGACTACGCGCTGTGGCAGCGCGAAACCCTGGGCTCGGAAGAAGATCCGCGTTCGCTGGTCGCCGAGCAGCTGGACTACTGGCGCGAGACCCTGGGCGGGCTGCCCGACGAGCTGCGGCTCTCGGTCAAGCCGCGGCCGGCCGTGGCCACCTACAACGCGGGCACCCACCGCTTCGAGGTGCCGGGCGAGCTGATCGCCGGGCTGAACCGGGTCGCCCAGACCCACGGCACCACCCTGTTCATGGTGGTGCACAGCGCTTTCGCCGCCCTGCTGGCGCGCCTGAGCAATACCGATGACATCGCCGTCGGCATCCCGGTCGCCGGTCGTGGCGAACAGGCGCTCGACGACCTGGTCGGCATGTTCGTCAACACCCTGGTGCTGCGCTCGCCGGTGGACACCGGCGCCAGCTTCGCCGAACTGCTGAAGACCGTGCGCGAGCGCGATCTGCAGGCCTTCGCGCACGCCGACGTGCCGTTCGAGCGGCTGGTCGAGGTGCTGAACCCGGCGCGGTCGCAGGCCCGCCACCCGCTGTTCCAGGTCATGCTGTCCTTCCAGAACCTGGGCCGCACCGCTCTGGAACTGCCCGCGCTGAGCGTCGCCGAACTCGGCATCGACCAGCAGACGGCCAAGTTCGACCTGCAGCTGACGCTGAGCGAAGTGCTCGCCGACGGCGCCTCGGACACCGCGTCGATGGCCGCCGAACTCGTCTACGCCACCGACCTTTTCGACGCCGAATACGCGAATGTGTTCGCGCGCCGCTTCGTTCGCGTGCTCGAGGCCGTGGCGGCCGATCCGGCCCAGCTGGTCGGTGAGGTCGAACTCCTCGAAAGCGCCGAACGCCACCGCGTCCTGCACGCCTGGAACGACACCGCCTTCGAACTCGACGCCGCCCTGCCGGTCGTCACCGAAGGCGCTGCCGCCACCCTGGTTTCGCTGTTCGAAGCCCAGGTCGCGCTGACCCCCGAGGCGACCGCCGTCAGCTTCGAGGGGACGAGTCTGTCCTACGCCGAGTTCGCCGACCGGGTGCACCGCCTCGCGCGGCACCTGGTCGCGGCGGGCGTCGGCCCGGACACCCTGGTCGCCCTCGGCATGCGCCGTTCGCTGGACCTGCTCGTCGGCATGTACGCCGTGGTCGCGGCCGGTGGCGCGTATGTGCCGCTGGATCCGGATCACCCGGCCGAGCGCAATGCCTATGTCCTCGAGACCGCCCGTCCGGTCGTCGTATTGTCCACCGCGCGTGACGGTTTCGAGCTCACCGGTGGAATGGCGGATGTGCTGCTCATCGACGAGCTGGATGTCTCCGCCTACTCCGGCGCGCCGCTGACCGACGCCGACCGCACGGCCCCGCTGCGCCCGGAGAACACCGCGTACGTGATCTTCACGTCCGGTTCCACCGGCCGCCCCAAGGGCGTCGCGGTCTCGCACGCCGCCATCGTCAACCGCCTGGTGTGGATGCACGCCCAGTACGGGCTCGCCGCCGACGATGTGGTGCTGCAGAAGACCCCGGCCACCTTCGACGTGTCGGTGTGGGAGTTCTTCTGGCCCTTGCAGGTCGGTGCGACCCTGGTGGTCGCCAAGCCGGACGGCCACCGCGATCCGGTCTATCTGGCCGAGCTGATCGTGCGCGAGGGCGTCACCGTCACCCACTTCGTGCCGTCCATGCTCGCGGTGTTCGTGGCCGAGCCCGCCGCCGCCAATTGCGTGAGCCTGCGCAATGTCTTCGCCTCCGGTGAGGGCCTGCCCGCCCCGGTCGCGCAGAAGCTGCGGCAGCTGACCGGTGCGCGCCTGCACAACCTGTACGGCCCGACCGAAGCGGCCGTCGACGTCACGTACCACGAGGTCGTCGATGCCGATATCGCCTCGGTGCCGATCGGCGCGCCCGTCTTCAATACCCAGGTGTACGTGCTGGATTCGCGGCTGCGGCCGGTTCCGGCGGGTGTCGCGGGTGAGCTCTACCTCGCGGGCGATCAGCTCGCCACCGGGTATGTGGCGCGCCCCGACCTGACCGCGGATCGCTTCGTCGCCAACCCCTTCGGCGCGGGCGCCCGCATGTACCGCACCGGTGACCTCGTGGTCTGGACCCCGGCCGGGGAGCTGGAATACCTGGGCCGCACCGACTTCCAGGTCAAGCTGCGCGGTCTGCGCATCGAACTGGGCGAGATCGAGTCGGCGCTCACCGCGCTGCCCGCCGTCGCCCAGGCCGTCGTCGTGGTCCGCCACGACGAGCGCACCGGCGATCAGCTGGTCGCCTACCTGGTCGCCGCCGACGGTCGCCTCGACCTCGACGCGGTGAAGGACGCACTGGCCGAACAGCTTCCGGCCTACATGGTCCCGGCCGCGTTCATGGTCCTGGATGCCTTCCCGCTCAATGCCTCCGGCAAGCTGGACCGCAAGGCGCTGCCCGCCCCGACCTTCGCCGCCAAGGTGTACCGCGCGCCGGTCACCCCCGTGCAGCAGACCGTCGCCGGCACCATCGCCGACGTGCTCGGCCTGGACCGGGTCGGCCTGGACGACGACTTCTTCGAACTCGGCGGCAACTCGCTGATCGCCACCCAGGTGATCGCGCGCCTGTCCGCCGCGCTCGACGCCGACATCCCGCTGCGCACCCTGTTCGAGGCCACCACCGTGGCCGCCCTGGCCGCGCACCTGGATTCGCGCGTCGGCACCGGCGCCCGCGCCCCGCTGACCGCCCAGGAACGCCCGGCCGCGGTGACGCTGCCGACCGGCGAGACCGCCGCCCTGGTGCCGCTGTCCCCGGCCCAGCAGCGCATGTGGTTCCTGAACCGCTTCGACAACCGCACCGCCGTCAACAACATCCCGGTGGCGCTGAAGCTCACCGGCGCCGTGGATCTCGACGCCTTCCACGCCGCCCTGGGCGATGTGCTGGCCCGCCACGAAGCGCTGCGCACCGTCTACCCCGAGGTGGAGGGCGACGGCTTCCAGCGCGTGCTGCCGCTGTCCGAGGTCAGCTTCGAGGTCGGCACCGAGACCGTCGCCCTCGCCGAACTGCCTTCGCGCATCACGCAACTCGCGTCGGTCTACTTCGACGTGACCCGCGAGCTGCCGTTCCGCGCCACCGTGCTGCGGGTCGACGGCGACGCCGCCACCCACGTGGTGGTGCTGGTGCTGCACCACATCAGCGCCGACGGCTTCTCGCTGCGCCCGCTGCTGCGGGACGTGGTGGCCGCCTACCTGGATCGCGCCCGCGGCGCGGTCCCGGCCTGGGAACCGCTGCCGGTGCAGTACGCCGACTACGCGCTGTGGCAGCGCGAGATCCTCGGCGCGGAAAGCGATGCCGAATCCCTCGCGGCCCGCCAGATCGCCTACTGGGGCGAACAGCTGCGCGACCTGCCCGAGCAGATCGAGCTGCCCGCCGACCGGCCGCGCCCGGAGATCGCCACCAATGCCGGTGGCACCTACGACTTCTCGATCGACGCCGAGCTGCACCGCGCGCTCACCGGCGTCGCCCGCGAAAACGACGTCACCCTGTTCATGCTGGTGCACGCCGCGCTGGCGACCTGGGCCGCGCGCCTGTCCCGCGCCACCGATATCGCCATCGGCACCCCGATCGCGGGCCGTGGCGAGCGCGCGCTGGACGACGTGGTCGGCATGTTCGTCAACACCCTGGTGCTGCGCAGTGAGGTCAAGGGCGACACCGCCTTCCGCGATCTGCTCGCCCAGGTGCGCCGCACCGACCTGGCCGCCTTCGCGCACGCCGACGTGCCGTTCGAGCGCCTGGTCGACGTGCTCAGCCCGGTCCGCTCGCAGGCGCACCACCCGCTGTTCCAGGTGGCGCTGACCTTCGAGGCCGCCGCGGCCAAGGACGCGGCGGCGTTCTCGCTGCCCGAAGCGCCGGGCGGGGGAGCGCTCGAACTCGAGGTCGTCGCATTCGACCCGGGCACCGCCAAGTTCGACGTCCAGCTCACCGTCAGCGAGCAGGCCGACGGCTCGCTGGGCCTGTCCTGGAACTACGCCACCGACCTCTTCGACCCCGAGACGGTCATCGCCTTCGCCGAGCGCCTGGTCCGCATCCTGCGCGCCGTCGCCGACGATCCGGCCGCCCTCATCGGCGATATCGACCTCCTCGGCGAGGGCGAGCGCCACAATGTGGCCGAGAACTGGGTCTCGGCCGGTGACGACATCGTCGCCCTGGCCGAGTCCGCCCGCGCCACCATCCGCGCCGCCCGCGCCGAGATGGCGGAGCTCACCGAGGCGGCCGGAACCGCCGGTGCGGCAAGGGAAGACGTTGCCGGGCAGTCCGCGCTCGATGCGGCCGACGATGTAGCTGCGGGCGGCCGAGCCGCCGACCTTGACGGTGCGGCCGACACTGCCGGAGCCGACGTTGCCGGGGCTGACGTTGCCCGTGCCGCCGACGCTGCCGACACCGAGCTGACCGCCGCCGACGCGGCCGCGCTGGCCGCTGCCGCCGACGACCTGGCCGAGGCCGCCGCGGAGCTGGAAGCCGCCATCGCGGGCATCGTGCTCGGCGGCGGATCCGGGCTGTCCGCGGCCGCGGCGGGCACGCTGGCCACGCCGTTCGTGGATCCGGACGCCACCCTGTCGAGCCTGTTCGACGCCGCCGTGGCCGCCAACCCGGAGCGGGTCGCGGCGCGCTTCGGCGCGGAGGAACTGACCTACGCCGATCTGGACCGGCGCGCGAATGTGCTGGCGCGCAGGCTGATCGCCGACGGCGCGGGACCGGAATCGCTGGTCGCGGTGCTGCTGCCGCGATCGCTGGATCTGGTGGTGGGCCTGCTCGCGGTCATCAAGACCGGCGCGGGATACGTGCCGATCGACCCGACCTATCCGGCCGATCGCATCGCCTACGTGCTGTCGGACGCCAAGCCGACCAGCGTGGTCATCGACACCACCGCGCAGGTCGAGCTGCCCGGCGACCTGCCGACGCTGCTCATCGACGGCTTCGCCATGGAAGCCGGCGATATCGAGGACGCCGACGATTCGCCGATCACCGACGCCGACCGCCGCAGCCCGCTGCGCCCGGACCACGTCGCCTACGTCATCTACACCTCCGGCTCCACCGGCCGCCCCAAGGGCGTGGCCGTGGCGCACCGGAACGTGGTGCGGCTCATGGCGAACACCGATCGCGAATTCGGTTTCGGCGCCGACGACGTGTGGACGCTGTTCCACTCCTACGCCTTCGACTTCTCGGTGTGGGAACTGTGGGGCCCGCTGCTCTACGGCGGCACCCTGGTGGTCGTCGACTACTACGTCTCGCGCTCGCCGGAACAGTTCCTGGAACTGCTGCGCCGCGAACGGGTCACGGTGCTCAACCAGACCCCGTCGGCCTTCTATCAGCTGGCCGAGGCCGAACGCATCGCCGGCGCGGCCGGGGCCGAACAGCCTCTCGCGCTGCGCTACGTGATCTTCGGCGGTGAGGCGCTCGAACTGCGCCGCCTGTCGGATTGGGTGGCCCGCCACGGCGATGCCAAGCCGCACCTGGTGAACATGTACGGCATCACCGAGACCACCGTGCACGTGTCGGTGCGCTTCCTGGATGCCGAAACCATCGCCGCCGCAACGGGTTCCGTGGTCGGCCGCGCCATCGCCGGACTGCGCGTGTACGTTCTGGACGACCGCCTGCACCCGGTGCCGGTCGGCGTCGCGGGCGAAATGTACGTGGCCGGACCGCAATTGGCGCGCGGCTACCTCGGCCGCCCCGACCTGTCGGCGGCCCGATTCGTCGCGAGCCCGTTCGGTGAGCCGGGCACCCGCCTCTACCGCTCCGGTGACGTCGCGCGCTGGAACCGCTTCGGCGAGCTGGAATACCTGGGCCGCGCCGACGATCAGGTCAAGGTCCGCGGCTTCCGTATCGAACTCGGCGAGATCGAAGCCGCCGTGCTCGCCCAGCCGGGCGTGGCGCAGGCCGCGGTGATCGTGCGCGAGGACCAGCCGGGCGATCAGCGCATCGTCGCCTACGTGGTGCCGGAAACCGCCACCACCGCAACGGATTCCGCCGGGACCGCGTTCGAGGGTCTCGCGCTCGGTTCGGACGACTGGCTGCTGGCCGTGCGGGACGGCGCGGGCGAACGCCTGCCGTCCTACATGGTTCCGGCCGCCACCGTGGCGCTGGACCACATTCCGCTGACCGTCAACGGCAAGCTGGATCGCCGCGCGCTGCCCGCGCCGGCCGTGCAGGCGCGCGCCTTCCGCGCCGCCGAGACGCCGACCCAGGAAACCGTCGCCGCGGTCTTCGCCGAGGTGCTCGGCCTGGACCGGGTCGGCCTGGACGACGACTTCTTCGATCTGGGCGGCAACTCGCTCATCGCCACCCGCGTGGTCTCGCGCATCGGTTCGGCCCTCGACACCACCGTCGCGGTCCGCACCCTGTTCGAGGCCACCACGGTCGAGGCCCTCGCGGCCCGTATCGAATCGCACGCCGACGGCGCGTCGCGCGCCAAGCTGGTCGCCCGCCCGCGCCCGGCCGGCGAACTGGTGCCGCTGTCGTTCGCACAGCAGCGCATGTGGTTCCTGAACCAGTACGACACCCACTCGGCGGCCTACAACCTGCCGATGGCCATCCGCCTCACCGGTGAACTCGACACCGCCGCACTGGAATTGGCCGTCGCCGACGTGGTGCGCCGCCACGAGTCGCTGCGCACCCGCTACCCCGAGCACGGCGGCACGCCGATGCAGGTGGTGGTGCCGGCCGAGGAGATCGCCCTCGACCTGCGCCCGGTCACCGTCGTGGCGGAGGAACTGACCGCCGCCGTGACCGCCTTCGCGACGCTCGGCTTCAATGTCGCAGACCAGGTCCCGTTGCGCGCGCGCCTGTTCCGGGTCCCGAACCCGGATGCCGCGAGTGCGGCCGCCGAATCGAACGAGGACGCGGACGAAAAGACCACCGCCGCACGCGAACACGTGCTCGTCGTGGTCGTGCACCACATCGCCGGTGACGGTTTCTCCATGGCCCCGCTCACTCGGGATGTCATGGTGGCCTACACCGCTCGCACCCAGGGCGCGGTGCCCGGCTGGGCGCCGCTCGCCGTGCAGTACGCCGACTTCGCGATCTGGCAGCGGGAAGTACTCGGCTCCGAGGAGGATTCGTCCTCGCTGATGGCCCGCCAGGTGGGCTACTGGCAGCGGGTGCTGGACGGCGTGCCGGACGAGCTGGCGCTGCCGACCGACCGCCCGCGCCCCGCCATCGCCTCCCATCACGGCGCGACCCTGCTGCGCACCCTGTCCCCGGAGCTCGTCGTGGCGCTGGAAGACGTTGCGCGCCAGCGCGGCCTGACCCTGTTCATGGTCATGCACAGCGCCCTCGCGGTGCTGCTGGCCCGCCTGTCCGGCGGCGACGATATCGCCGTCGGCACCCCGGTCGCCGGTCGCGGTGAAGCCGCGCTGGACGACCTGGTCGGCATGTTCGTCAACACCCTGGTGCTGCGCACCGGCATCGACCCGGCGGAATCGTTCACCGATCTGCTCGATCGCGCCCGGCACACCGACCTCGACGCCTTCGGCAATGCCGACGTGCCGTTCGAGCGCCTGGTGGAACTCCTCGCACCCGAGCGCTCGCAGGCCCGCAACCCGCTCTTCCAGGTCATGCTGGCCTTCCAGAACCTGGATCGCACCACCCTGGAACTGCCGGGCCTGACCGTCGCGGCACTCGATCTCGACGAGAACATCTCCCGCTTCGACCTGCAGTTCACGCTGTCGGAGCAGGATTCGGGCATGGCGCTGGCGCTGACCTACGCCACCGATCTGTTCGACGAGACCACCGCCGCCGGTTTCGCGCAGCGCTGGCTGCGCGTGCTGGAGGCCGTGGCCGCCGATCCGGAGATCAAGGTCGGCGCGATCGACATTCTCGATCAGGCCGAACGCGGCGATCTGGTCGCGCGCTTCGGGCTGCCCCCCGTCCCGGCGCGCACCCTGCCGGACCTCATCGCCGACGCCGTCGCCATCGATCCCGAAGCGACCGCCGTCGTGTTCGAGGGAACGAGTCTGTCTTACGGCGAGCTCGATCAGCGCTCGAACCGCTTGGCGCGCCTACTGATTCAGCGCGGCATCGGCACCGAGGACCTGGTCGCCATCGCCGTCCCGCGTTCGGACGTCTCCTACTTCGCCGAATGGGCGGTGTCCAAGACCGGCGCCGCCTTCGTGCCGGTGGACCCGAACTACCCGGCCGACCGCATCGCCCACATGGTCACCGACTCCGGTTCGCCGGTCGGCCTGACCGTGGCCTCGGTGCGCGCCGATCTACCGGAATCGGTGGAATGGCTCGTCATCGACGACCTGGAGCTGGACGCCTTCGCGGACACCGCGATCGACGCCGGCGAGCGGGTCCGCCCGCTGCGCCCGGAGCACCCGGCCTACGTCATCTACACCTCCGGTTCGACCGGTCTGCCCAAGGGCGTCGTGGTCACCCACGCCGGTCTGGCCAACTTCACCGTCGAGCAGGCCGAGCGCTACGCCCTCGACTCCGATTCGCGCGCACTGCATTTCGCCTCGCCCTCGTTCGACGCGTCCATGCTGGAGTTCCTGCTCGCCATCGGCGCGGGCGGCACCCTGGTGGTCGTCCCGCCGGGCACCTACGGCGGCGACGAGCTGTCGGAACTGATCAAGCGCGAGCGGGCCACGCACGCCTTCATCACCCCGGCCGCGCTGTCCACCTTCGGCCCGGCCGGGCTCGACAGCCTGCGCGTGCTGGTCGCCGGTGGTGAGGCCGTCCCGGCCGATCTGGTGGAGAAGTGGGCGGTTCCGCTGGCGGACGGCACGATTCGTGCCTTCCACAACGGCTACGGCCCCACCGAGACCACCATCATGACCAATATCAGCGATGCGCTGGTGCCGGGCGATCTGGTCACCATCGGCGGCCCGATCCGCGGCATGCAATCGCTGATCCTCGACAACCGCCTGCGCCCCGTGCCGGTCGGTGTCGCGGGTGAGCTCTACCTGTCGGGCATCCAGCTGGCGCGCGGCTACCACGCGCGGCCGGGCCTGACCGCCGATCGCTTCGTCGCCAACCCGTACGTGGACGGCGAGCGCATGTACCGCACCGGTGACGTGGTCCGCTGGACCCGTACCGGCGAGGTCGAATACGTGGGCCGCTCCGACTTCCAGGTGAAGGTGCGCGGCTTCCGTATCGAGCTCGGCGAGATCGACGCGGCGCTGGCCTCGCACGAGAGCGTGGATTTCGCGGTCACCGTCGGCCACAAGAACGCCGCCGGCGCGACCTCGCTGGTGTCGTATGTGGTTGCCACGCCGGGTCATTCGATCGATGTGGCCGCCGTGACCGCGCACGTGGAGCAGCGCCTGCCGGCGTACATGGTGCCGTCCTCGGTCATGATCATCGACCGGGTGCCGCTGACCCCCGTCGGCAAGCTGGACCGCAAGGCCCTGCCCGAGCCGGTGTTCGCCACCGAGGTGGTCTTCCGCGCCGCGCGCAATGCGGTGGAGCAGACCATCTCCGAGGTGTTCGCCGAGGTGCTCGGCCTGGAGCGGGTCGGCATCGACGATTCCTTCTTCGCCCTGGGCGGCGACTCCATCGTCTCCATCCAGCTGGTGTCGCGGGCCAAGGCGCGCGGCGTGGTGTTCTCGCCGCGCGACGTGTTCGAGCAGCGCACCGTGTCCGGCTTGGCGTCGGTCGCGGAAACCGCTGACGGCCAGGGCGATTCGGCGCCCAAGCTGGTCGAGCTGCCCGGCGGCGGCGTGGGCGTCATGCCGCTCACCCCGGTGGTGCGGTTCATGGTGGAGCGGCCGGGCGCATTCGGCCGGTTCAACCAGACCATGGCCCTCGAGCTGCCGATCGGCATCGACCGGGCCGGTATCGCCGCCACCGTCGGCGCGGTCATCGACCGCCACGACATGCTGCGGGCGCGCCTGCGCCGGGTGCCGGGCGCGGACTGGATCGTGGAGACGGCCGCCGTCGGCGCCGTCGACGTGGACGCGCTCATCGACCGCGTCGAATTCGATCCGGCCGCCACCGATGCCGAACTCGTCGAGATCGCCACCGCCGCACTGGATGCCACCCTCGACAAGCTGGATCCGACCACCGGCGTGGTGATCCGGTTCCTGTGGCTGGCTCCCGCGGCTTCCGATACCACGAGCCCGCGTGCGGGCCGCCTCGTCGTCGCCGCGCACCACCTCGTGGTCGACGGCGTCACCTGGCGCATCCTGGTGCCGGACTTCGTCACCGCCTGGGGTCAGCTGTCCGCCGGGCAGACCCCCGAACTGGTCGCCCCCGCGACCAGCATGCGCACCTGGGCGCACGCGCTCGAGCGCGACGCCGCCACCGACGAGCGGGTCGCCGAACTCGCCTGGTGGCGTGGCGTCGTCGAGGGCCCGGACCCGCTGCTCACCACCCGGGCGCTGGATCCGGCCGTGGACGTCACCGCCGCCATCGAGAAGCATCGCGTCGAGGTGTCCGCCGAGGTCACCAAGTCGCTGCTCACCACCGTGCCCGCGCTCTTCCACGGCGGCGTGAACGACGGTCTGCTGACCGCGCTCGCACTGGCCGTCGCGAAGTGGCGCGCGGACAAGGGAATTGCGGCCGACGACTCCGCGCTGATCCGCCTGGAAGGCCACGGCCGTGAGGAAGAGGTCGTGCCGGGCGCGGACCTGTCCCGCACGGTCGGCTGGTTCACCGCCATCTTCCCGGTGCGCTTCGACCTCGCCGGCATCGACGTGGACGCCGCGCTGGCCGGCGGCGAGGCCATGGGCCGCGCCATCAAGACGGTCAAGGAACAGCTGCTCGCCGTGCCGGACAAGGGCATCGGCTACGGCCTGCTGCGCTACCTGAACCAGGCCACCGCCGACCAGCTGCCCAAGCAGCTGCCGGGCCAGGTCAGCTTCAACTACCTGGGCCGCGTCAACGAGGGCGATGTGCCGGACGCGCTGCGCGGCTTCGGCTGGATCCCCGCCCCCGAGCTGGGCGACCTGGCCGGCGCCTACGACGCCGATATGCCCGCGATGGCCCCGATCGACATCAACGCCATCGTGGTGGGCGACAAGCTGACCGCGAACATCGGCTACCCGAGCACCCTGCTCGGCGCGGCCGAGGTGGCCGAGTTCGCCACCGTGTGGACCGCCGCGCTGGAAGCCGTCGCGCACCACGCGGAATCGGCGCAGGCGGGCGGGCACACGCCGTCCGACTTCGGCCTGGTCCGGATCACCCAGCGCGATATCGACGGCTGGGAGCAGCGATTCGGCGGGCTCACCCAGGTGTGGCCGCTGTCCGCGCTGCAGGCCGGTCTGCTCTTCCACGCCCAGCTGGCCGCCACCTCGGTGGACGTGTACACCGCACAGGCGGTGCTCACCCTCACCGGCCGGGTGGACGGCGACCGCCTGCGCGCGGCCGCCCAGGCGCTGCTGGAACGCCACGAAATCCTGCGCACCGCATACGTTTCCGATGCCTCGGGCGTGCCGGTGCAGCTGGTCATCGACGGCGTCCACGTGGCGTGGGCCGAACACGACGTCACCGGCGCACAGGACCCGGAGGCCGCGGCCGCCGAGCTCATCGCCGCCGACCGCATGCGGCGATTCGACCTGACCGAGCCGCCGCTCATCCGCTACACCCTGGTCCGTGTCGAAGCGAATCGCTGGCAGCTGGCCGTGGCCAACCACCACATCCTGCTCGACGGCTGGTCCATGCCGCTGCTCATGCAGGACCTGCTGGTGCTGTACGCCACGCATTCCGACACCAGCGTGCTGCCGCCGGTGCGCTCCTACCGTCACTTCCTGGAATGGGTTGCGGCGCAGGATCGTACGGCCTCGCTGGACGCCTGGCAGCGGTCGCTGCGCGGCGTCTCCGAGCCGACCCTGCTCACCCGCCCGGATGCCGGCCGCGAGATCACGGCGCTGTCCGGCGAGCACTTCTTCGAACTGGACGAGGCCGCCACCGCGCGCCTCACCGCCCTGGCCGCCGATCTCGGCGTCACCCCGAACACCGTGCTCCAGGTCGCCTGGGGCGTGCTGCTCGGCCGCCTCACCGGACGCGACGACGTGCTGTTCGGCACCACCGTGTCCGGCCGCCCGGCCCAGCTGTCCGGCGTGGAATCCATGGTGGGCCTGTTCATCAACACCGTGCCGGTGCGGGTCGCCTTCGATCCGGCCGAACCGGTGCGCGCGCTGCTCACCCGCACCCAGGGCGAACAGGCCGACCTGCTCGATCACCACTACATCGGTCTCGCCGACATCCAGTCGGCGGCGGGCATCGGCGGGCTCTTCGACACCCTCGTGGTGTTCGAGTCGTATCCCGTTGACGCCGAAGGCATTCAGGCGCAGGCCGCCGATATCGACGGCATGGCCGTCACCGGCCTGGACGCCGCCGACGCCACCCACTACCCGCTGACGCTCATCGCCCAGCTGGACACCCGCCTGCGCATTCGGGCCGGTTACCTGCGCGACCTGTTCGACGCGCAGACCGTGGAACGCATCGCCGACCGCCTGATCCGGGTGCTGCACGCGCTCACCACCGAACCCGATGCGGCCGTGGGCGATATCGAACTCCTCGATGCCGCCGAACGCGAACTGGTCGTCAGCCGCTGGAACGACACCGGCTTCGACGTGGACGCGACACTGCTGGAACTCACCGGCGGCGTGGTGGATTCGAGCCTGCGCCGCGATGTCGACGACGCGGCGGCCACCGGTGCGCTCACCCGCGTGCTCACCGCCTCCGGCGACGACGCCGACACCCTGGTCGCGCTGTTCGAAGCGCAGGCCGCGCGGACCCCCGACGCGACCGCTGTCAGCTTCGAGGGGACCAGTCTGTCCTACGCCGAGTTCTCCGATCGGGTGCACCGTCTGGCGCGCTGGCTGATCGAACGCGGCGTCGGCGCGGAATCCTTCGTGGCCCTGGGCATGCGCCGCTCCCTCGACCTGGTGGTCGGCATGTACGCCGTCACCGTGGCCGGCGGCGCGTACGTGCCGCTCGACCCGGACCACCCGGCCGAGCGCATCGAATACATCCTGGCCACCGCCGATCCGGTCACCGTGCTGACCTCCGGCGAGGACCTGCCGATCGACACCGCGCAGGTGCGCATCGATCTGCTGGAGCTGTCCAGCTACTCGGCCGCGCCGCTGAAGGACTCGGAACGCCGGGCCCCGCTGCGCGAATCGAACAACGCGTACGTCATCTTCACCTCCGGTTCCACCGGCCGCCCCAAGGGCGTGGCGGTGCCGCACTCGGCCATCGTCAACCGCCTGGTGTGGATGCAGTCCGAATACGGGCTGACCGCCGACGACGTCGTATTGCAGAAGACGCCCGCCACCTTCGACGTGTCGGTGTGGGAGTTCTTCTGGCCCTTGCAGATCGGCGCGAAGCTGGTCGTCGCCAAGCCGGAAGGCCACCGCGATCCGGCCTACCTGGCCGAGCTCATCGCCGCCCAGGGCGTGACGGTCACCCACTTCGTGCCGTCGATGCTCGCGGTGTTCGTGGCGGAATCCGCTGCCGCGCAGTGCACCAGCCTGCGCATGGTGTTCGCCTCCGGTGAGGCGCTCTCGCCCAAGCCCGCGCACAAGCTGCGCGAGCTGACCGGCGCGGAGCTGCACAACCTGTACGGCCCCACCGAAGCCGCCGTCGACGTCACCTACCACCGGGTCGTGGACGCCGACATCGATTCCGTGCCGATCGGCCGCCCGGTCTTCAATACCCAGGTCTACGTGCTGGATTCGCGCCTGCGGCCGGTTCCGGTGGGCGTCGCGGGTGAGCTGTACCTGGCGGGCGATCAGCTCGCCACCGGGTATGTGGCGCGCCCCGACCTCACCTCGGATCGCTTCGTGGCCAACCCGTTCGGCGAATCCGAGCGCATGTACCGCACCGGCGACCTCGTGGTGTGGACCGCCGACGGCGAACTCGACTACATCGGCCGCACCGACTTCCAGGTCAAGCTGCGCGGTCTGCGCATCGAGCTCGGCGAGATCGAATCCGCTTTGACCGCACTCGATGCCATCGCGCAATCGGTGGTCGTGGTGCGCTCCGACGTGCACACCGGCGATCAGCTGGTCGCCTACGTGATCCCGGCCGCCGGGCGCGTGGTGGACAGCGAAGCCGTGCGCGCGGAACTGGGCGACGGCCTGCCCGCGTACATGGTGCCGTCCATCCTGATGGTGCTCGACGAGTTCCCGCTCAACGCCTCCGGCAAACTGGACCGCAAGGCGCTGCCCGCGCCGGTGTTCGAGGCCGCGGTCTTCCGCGCCCCCGTCACCCCGGTCGAGCAGATCGTGGCCGGGGTGTTCGGCGAGATCCTCGGCCTGGAACGGGTCGGCCTGGACGACGACTTCTTCGCCCTCGGCGGCAACTCGCTCAGCGCCACCCGGGTCGCGGCCCGCCTGTCGGCCGCCCTGGACACCCAGCTGGGCGTGCGCGAGATCTTCGAGGCCTCCAGCGTGGCCGCCCTGGCCGCACGCGCCGAAACCCATACCGGTGCGGGCGCGCGTCAGGCGCTGACCGCGCAGGAACGCCCCGAGCGCCTGCCGCTCTCGCTCGCGCAGCAGCGCATGTGGTTCCTCAACCGGTTCGATCCCGAATCGGCCGTGGACAATATCCCGGCCGCCGTGCGGCTGTCGGGTCTGGTGGATCGCCAGGCCCTGCAGATCGCCGTCGCCGATGTGCTGGCGCGCCACGAATCGCTGCGCACCCGCTACCCGGAGATCGACGGCGCCGCCTACCAGGAGATCGTCCCGACCGGCCAGGTCATCCCCGACCTGACCCCGATCGAGGTCACCGAAGCCGGCCTGCCGCAGGCGCTTTCGGAGCTGGTGCTGACCGGCTTCGACGTCACCGCCGAGGTGCCGTTCCGGGCCCGCCTGTTCGAGATCAGCCCCACCGAGCACGTGCTCGCGCTGGTGGTGCACCACATCTCGGCCGACGGTTTCTCCATGGGCCCGCTCACCCGGGATGTCATGACCGCGTACGGCGCTCGCGTCGAAGGCGGCGAACCGGGCTGGCGCGCGCTGGAAGTCCAGTACGCCGACTTCGCCCTGTGGCAGCGCGCCGTGCTCGGCGACGAGTCCGATCCCGAATCGGTGATCTCCCAGCAGATCTCGTACTGGGGCGAAACCCTGCGCGGCCTGCCCGACCAGCTCGAACTGCCCGCCGACCGGTCGCGTCCGGCGGTGGCCTCGGGCCACGGCGCCACCCACGTGTTCACCATCGACGCCGAAACCCACGGCAAGCTGGCCGAACTGGCCCGCACCCGGGGCGCGACGCTGTTCATGGTGGCGCACGCCGCGCTGGCCACCCTGCTGGCGCGCCTGTCCGGGGAATCCGATATCGCCATCGGCACCCCGGTCGCCGGTCGTGGCGAGCGCGCGCTCGACGACCTGATCGGCATGTTCGTCAACACCCTGGTGCTACGCACCCCGGTCGACGGCGGCGCGAGCTTCACCGAACTGCTGGAATCGGTGCGCGCCACCGACATCCAGGCCTTCGGCCACGCCGACCTGCCGTTCGAGCGCCTGGTGGAGATCCTCAACCCGGCCCGCTCGCAGGCCCGGCACCCGCTGTTCCAGGTCATGCTGTCGCTCCAGAACCAGGGCGTCTCCGAACTGGAGCTGCCCGGGCTCACCGTCAGCGGCGTGGACCTGCCGATCGACACCGCCAAGTTCGACCTCCAGCTGGTGCTGACCGAGCAGACTTCCGCCACCGACGCGGCCGGCAACGGCCACGGCGCGGTCCCCGCCGGCCTGACCGCCGAACTCATCTACGCCACCGACCTGTTCGACGCCGCCACCATGACGGCGTTCGGACAGCGCTTCGCCCGCCTGCTGGAAGGCATCGCGGCGGAACCCGATCGCGCCCTCGGCGATATCGAGCTCCTGGACGCCGCCGAGCGCAAGCAGGTCGTCACGCACTGGAACAACACCGCCATCGACATGGGCCCGGCGGTCGTCGCGCTCACCGGCGGCTCGCGCCGGAGCAAGACGGACGCCGCCGCGAACACCCTGGTCTCGGTGTTCGAAGCCCAAGCCGTCCAGTCCGCCGCCGAAACCGCGCTCACCTTCGAGGGGACGAGTCTGTCCTACGGCGAGTTCGCGGGGCGCGTGCACCAGCTCGCCCGCAAGCTCGTCGAAGCGGGCGTGGGCCCGGACACCTTGGTGGCCTTGGGCATTCGCCGCTCCACCGACCTGGTCATCGCGATGTACGCGGTCCTGGCCGCCGGTGGCGCGTACGTGCCGCTGGACCTGGACCAGCCGTCCGACCGCATCGCCTACGTCATCGAGACCGCCGACCCGGTGGTCGTATTGACCACCGCGCGTGATGGTTTCGACGTCGCCGAATTGGCGAGCGCGGCGGATTCCGGCCAGAACCACGCCGGAACGGACGGGTCGTCCGCAGCTGCCGAGGTTCCGGCCGCGCTGCGAGGCACGGTTCTGCGCATCGATGAGCTGGACCTGTCGGGTTACTCCGACGCGCCGCTGACCGACGCGGATCGGATTGCGCCGCTGCGTGCCTCGAACGCCGCGTACGTGATCTTCACCTCCGGTTCCACCGGCCGCCCCAAGGGCGTGGCCGTCTCGCACGCCGCCGCGGTGAACCAGATCGCGTGGATCAGCAACGAATACGGTCTCGACACCGACGACGTCGTACTGTTCAAGACCCCGCAGACCTTCGACGTATCGGTCTGGGAGCTGTTCGCCCCCATAGCCACCGGTGGCCGCATGGTCATCGCCACGCCCGACGGGCACCGCGATCCGCAGTACCTGGCGGACGTGATCGCAGCAGAGGGCGTCACCCTCACTTCGTTCGTGCCGTCCATGCTCAGCGTGTTCGCGTCCAGTGTGGACGCGGCCCAGCTGACCTCGCTGCGGGCGCTGCTCATCGCCGGTGAAGCCTTTACGTCCGACGTGGTGCGGGCGTTCCGTCGCGTCAGCGACGCGCCGCTGCACAACCTGTACGGACCCACGGAATTCACCGTGCACGCCACCTATGCGCCGGTCGCGGAGGACGTGCGGGGCGCTGTCCCGATCGGTCGCCCGGTGTGGAATGCCCGTGCATACGTGCTGGATTCGCGTCTGCATCCGGTCGCCCCGGGTGTCTCGGGTGAGCTGTACCTGGCCGGCGACCAGCTCGCGCGCTGCTACGTCGGCCGGGCCGATCTGACCGCGGATCGCTTCGTGGCCAACCCGCTCGCGGCTGGTGAGCGCATGTACCGCACCGGTGACCTGGTGCGTCGCAACGCCAATGGCGACATCGTGTACATGGGCCGTACCGACTTCCAGGTGAAGCTGCGTGGTCTCCGCATCGAGCTCGGCGAGATCGAATCCGCGCTGACCGCGTTCGATTCCGTGGGCCAAGCGGTCGTGGTCATGAACTCCGACCCGCGCACGGGTGACCGTCTCGTCGGCTACGTGGTGCCCACCGCCGCCGCGCTCGCGGCAGCGGGCGTGCCGGCCGGTTCGGCCGAACTTGCCGCCGCTGCCGTGGATACCGACGCGCTGCGGACGCATCTGGCGTCACGCCTGCCGTCGTACATGGTCCCGGCCGCGCTCGTGGTGCTGGATGTCATGCCGCTCAATGCGAACGGCAAGCTGGACCGCCGGGCCCTGCCCGAGCCGGAGTTCGAGGCGCGCGAGTTCCGCGCGCCGTCGACCCCGGCCGAGGAGACCGTCGCCGCGGTATTCGCGGAGGTGCTCGGCACCGAGCAGGCCATCGGCCTGGACGACGACTTCTTCGAGCTCGGCGGCAACTCGCTGATCGCTACCCAGGTGGTGGCCCGCCTCGGCGCGGCCCTCGACAGCCGGATTCCGGTGCGGGTGCTGTTCGAGGCGCCGACCGTCGCGGCGCTGGCCGCGCGCGTCGCGGCCGAGACCGGCACCGGCAGCCGGGCCGCGCTGGTGGCGGGGGAGCGGCCGCAGGAGATTCCGCTGTCGCTCGCCCAGCAGCGCATGTGGTTCCTGAACCGCTTCGACACCGCGTCGGCCGTCAACAACATCCCGATGGCCGTCCGCCTCACCGGCGATCTCGATATCGACGCCCTGCTCGACGCGGTCGGCGACGTCATCGAACGCCACGAGGTGCTGCGCACCGTCTACCCGGAGAACGCGGAAGGCCGTGGCGTGCAGGTGATCCTGCCCGCCGACCAGGTCAGCCTCGCCTTCGACCCGCGCGCCGCCGCCTACGCCGACGCCACCGGCCTGACCATGGCCGAGGTCGACGCCGCCGCCGGCCGCCGCACCAGCCACGGCCTCGCGCCGATCACGGTGCCGGAAGCCGAACTGCGCGAACGCATCGCGGAGCTGGTGCTCACCGGCTTCGACGTGACCGCCGCGGTGCCGGTGCGGGCGGGCGTGTTCCGCGTCGCCGACGCCGAAACCCCCACGCACGTCCTCGTTTTCGTGGTGCACCACATCTCCGGCGACGGCTGGTCGGTGCGTCCGCTGGCGCGCGACATCATGGTCGCGTACGCGGCGCGCTCGAACGGTCTCGCACCGCAGTGGGCGCCGCTGCCGGTGCAGTACGCCGACTTCGCGCTCTGGCAGCGCGAGACCCTCGGTTCGGAGGACGACGCCGAATCGCTGATCTCGCAGCAGGTCGCCTACTGGTCGGACAGCCTCGCCGGGCTGCCGGACCAGATCGACCTGCCGTCGGATCGCCCGCGTCCGGCCGTGGCGTCCAACCGCGGTGGGGTGCACGAGTTCTCGATCGACGCCGACCTGCTGCGCGGCATGAACGCCCTGGCCCGCGAGCACGGCGCGTCGCTGTTCATGGTCGTGCACGCCGCCTTCGCGGCACTGCTGGCGCGCCTGAGCAACGGCGACGACATCGCCATCGGCACCGCGGTCGCGGGTCGTGGCGAGGCCGCGCTGGACGACGCCATCGGCATGTTCGTCAACACCCTGGTGCTGCGCACGCCGGTCGCGGGGGAGCAGAGCTTCACCGAACTGCTGGCCCGCACCAAGGAAAGCGACCTGGCCGCCTTCGGTCACGCCGACCTGCCGTTCGAACGCCTGGTGGAGATCCTCAACCCGGTCCGCTCGCAGGCCCGGCATCCGCTGTTCCAGGTCATGCTGTCGTTCCAGAACACCGGTGAGGCGAGCTTCGCGCTCCCCGGCCTGGAAGTCGCCGGCGTGCCCCTGGACGTGGTCACCGCCAAGTTCGACCTGCACCTCAACCTGACCGAGCGCATCGGTGCGGACGGCGTCGCCGACGGCATGGCCGCCGAATTCGCCTACGCCACCGATATGTTCGACGCCGCCACGGTGGCCGGGTTCTCCGATCGCCTGGTGCGCCTGCTGGCCGCCGTGGTCGCCGCCCCGGCCGCCCCGGTCGGCGATATCGAACTGCTGGACGAGTCCGAGCGCCGCCGGGTGCTGCGCGGCTGGAACGCCACCGAGTACGACGTGCTGCGCGTCGTGCGCGCGGGCAAGGCGAGCGCCGGCGAGGTCACCCTCGCGTCCATGTTCGAGACCCAGGCCGCGCTGACGCCGAACGCGCCCGCGCTGGTGTTCGAGGGGACGGGTCTGTCCTACGGCGAGTTCGCGACGCGCGTGCACAAGCTGGCGCGCCGCCTCATCGCCGAGGGCGTCGGCCCGGATTCCTATGTGGCCCTGGGCATGCGGCGCTCGCTGGATCTGGTGGTCGGCATGTACGCCGTCATCACCGCCGGCGGCGCGTACGTGCCGCTCGACCCGGATCACCCGATCGAGCGCAACACCTACGTGCTGGAGACCGCCCAGCCGGTCGTCGTATTGACCACCGCGCGTGACGGTTTCGAATCCGATGTGAAGACGCTGCGCATCGACGACCTGGATCTGCTGGAGTACCCCGGCGATCCGATCACCGATGCCGAGCGCCGCGCCCCGCTGCGCGGCGACAACACCGCCTACGTCATCTTCACCTCCGGCTCCACCGGCCGGCCGAAGGGCGTGGCCGTCACCCACACCGCCATCGTCAACCGCCTGGTGTGGATGCAGACCGAATACGGCCTGTACAACGACGACGTGGTGCTGCAGAAGACCCCCGCCACCTTCGACGTGTCGGTGTGGGAGTTCTTCTGGCCCTTGCAGATCGGCGCCACCCTGGTCATCGCCAAGCCGGACGGCCACCGCGATCCGGCCTACCTGGCCGAGGTCATCGTGCGCGAGGGCGTCACCACGGCGCACTTCGTGCCGTCCATGCTCTCGGTCTTCGTGGCCGAGCCCAAGGCCGCCGAAGTCACCACGCTGCACCAGGTGTTCGCCTCCGGTGAAGCGCTCCCGGCCCCGACCGCGCACAAGCTGCGCGAGCTGACCGGCGCGCGCCTGCACAACCTGTACGGCCCGACCGAAGCCGCCGTCGACGTCACCTACCACGAGGTGGAGGACGCCGACACGCTGTCGGTGCCGATCGGCGCGCCGGTCTTCAATACCCGTGTGTACGTGCTGGATTCGCGTCTGCACCCGGTCGCCCCGGGCGTCGCGGGCGAGCTGTACCTGTCCGGCATCCAGCTGGCGCGCGGCTACGTGGCGCGTCCGGAACTGACCGCCGACCGGTTCGTCGCCGACCCGTTCCACACCGGCGAGCGCATGTACCGCACCGGCGACCTGGTGAAGTGGACCGGCGCGGGCGAGCTGGAGTACCTGGGCCGCACCGACTTCCAGGTCAAGCTGCGTGGTCTGCGCATCGAGCTCGGCGAGATCGAGGCCGCGCTCACCGCCCAGGAGTCCATCGCCCAGTCCGTGGTCGTGGTCCGCTCCGACGATCGCCTCGGCGATCAGCTGGTCGGCTACGTCATCCCGGCCGCCGGCCACACCGTCGACACCGACGCCGTGCGCGCCGCCCTCGCCGGCGACCTGCCCGGCTACATGGTCCCGGCCGCCTATGTGGTGCTGGACGCCTTCCCGCTCAATGCCTCCGGCAAGCTGGATCGCAAGCAGCTCCCGGCCCCGGTCTTCGAGGCCAAGGTGTTCCGCGCCCCGTCCACCCCGATCGAGGAGATCGTGGCGGGCATCTTCGCCGACGTGCTGGGCCTGAACGCGGCCGGCGGCTCCGGCGGTCGCGTCGGTCTCGACGACGACTTCTTCGAGCTCGGCGGCAACTCGCTGATCGCCACCCAGGTCACCGCCCGCCTCGGCGCGGCCCTGGACACCCAGCTCGCGGTGCGCGACCTGTTCGAAGCCTCCAGCGTGGCGGCCCTGGCCGCCCGCGTGGAGCGCAATGCCGGTTCCGGCCGCCGCCCCAGCCTGGTGGCCGGGGAGCGTCCGGCGCAGCTGCCGCTGTCCCCGGCGCAGCAGCGCTACTGGTTCCTCAACCAGTTCGACACCAGCACTTCGGCGGTCGACAACATCCCGCTGGCGGTGCGGCTCACCGGCGCGCTGGACCTGAAGGCCATGCGCCAGGCCATCGCCGACGTGATCGCCCGCCACGAGGTGCTGCGCACGGTGTACCCGCGCTCGGCCGACGGCCCGCACCAGGTCATCCTGCCGACCGCGCAGACCGACCTGACGCTGATCCCGGAGGTCGTGACCGAGGCCGAACTGCTCGGCAAGATCATCGAATTCGCCATGACCACCTTCGACGTCATCGAAGAGGTCCCGCTGGCGGTCAAGATGTTCCGGGTCGAGGATGCCGAGACCGAAGAGCACGTGCTCGCGTTCACCGTCCATCACGTCTCCGCCGACGGCTCCTCCATGGGCCCGATGGCGCGCGACATCATGGCCGCCTACGTGGCCCGCGCCAATGGCGAAGCGCCGCAATGGCAGCCGCTGCCGGTGCAGTACGCCGACTACGCGCTGTGGCAGCGCGAGGTGCTCGGCGACGAAACCGATCCGGAATCGATCGCCGCGCAGCAGGTCTCGTACTGGACCCGCGCGCTGACCGGCCTCCCGGATCAGCTGGAGCTGCCCACCGACCGGCCGCGCCCGCCCGCGCAGTCGTTCCACGGCAAGGCGCTGCGCTTCGATATCGATCCCGAGCGCCACGCCAAGCTGCACGAGGTGGCGCGCGCCAACAACGCCTCGCTGTTCATGGTCGTGCACGCGGCCCTGGCGGTGCTGCTGGCGCGGCTGTCCGGCACCGACGACATCGCGGTCGGCACCCCGATCGCGGGTCGCGGCGAGCGCGAACTCGACGATCTGATCGGCA
This sequence comes from Nocardia yamanashiensis NBRC 100130, assembly GCF_001613325.1. Lineage (GTDB taxonomy): Bacteria > Actinomycetota > Actinomycetes > Mycobacteriales > Mycobacteriaceae > Nocardia > Nocardia yamanashiensis. The sequence goes on from NZ_BDCD01000008.1 coordinate 80,040, forward strand.
TGTTCGTCAACACCCTGGTGTTCCGCACCCAGGTGGACGCGGGCGCGACCTTCGCCGAACTGCTCGCCGAGGTCCGCGAACGCGACCTGGAAGCCTTCGCCAATGCCGACGTGCCGTTCGAGCGCCTGGTGGATGTGCTCAACCCGGTCCGTTCCACCGCGCGCAATCCGCTGTTCCAGGTCGGCCTGTCCTTCCAGAACCTGGCCGAGACCGCGTTCGAACTGCCGGGACTGCACGTCAGCGCGGTGCAGTTCGAATCGCAGCTGGCCAAGACCGACCTGCACGTGACGCTCTACGACCGGTACGCCGAGGACGGCGCGCCGGCCGAGATCCTCACCGAATTCGGTTACGCCACCGACCTGTTCGACGAATCGACCGTGCGGTCGTTCGCGGACCGGTTCGTGCGGGTGCTGGACGCGATCATCGCCGACGGCTCCATCACCGTCGGTGAGATCGACCTGCTCGACGAGACCGAGCACGAGCGAATCCTGCGGCGCTGGAACAACACCGCGCACGAGCTGGACGCGGTGTTCCCGAACGCCGCTGCCGCCACGCTGGTTTCGCTGCTCGACGCCGCCGTCGCCGCCGATCCCAAGTCGACCGCGATCGTCGCCGACCACGGCGACGACAGCGAACAGCTGACCTACCGCGAGCTCGACGCCCGCGTGAACCGGCTGGCGCGCGAGCTCATCGCGCGCGGCATCGGCACCGAAGACCGGGTGGCCCTGGCCATTCGCCGTTCGGTCGATCTGGTGGTGGCCATGTACGCGGTCGCCAAGGCCGGTGCGGCGTACGTGCCGATCGACCCGGATCAGCCCGCCGAGCGCGTCGGCTACATCCTCGAGACGGCAGCTCCGGCCGCCGTGCTCACCACCGCCGCGGCCGGTTTCGAAACCGAGCTGGCCACGGTGCTGCGCATCGACGAACTCGACCTGTCCGGGCACTCGGATCAGCCGGTCACCGATGCCGACCGCATCCGGAAGCTGACCCCCGCGAACACCGCGTACGTCATCTTCACCTCCGGTTCCACCGGCCGCCCGAAGGGTGTGGCGCTGCCGCACGCCGCCGTGGTCAACCAGTTGCTCTGGAAGGTCACCGAATTCGGCCTCGACCCGGCCGACGCGGTGCTGCTGAAGACCGCCGCGACCTTCGACCTCTCGGTGTGGGAGTTCTGGTCCGCCGCGGCCTGCGGTGGCCGCCTGGTCATCGCCGCGCCCGACGGGCACAAGGATCCGGCGTACCTGAACGAGCTGATGGCGCGGGAATGGGTGACCACCCTGCACGTGGTGCCGTCCATGCTCGACGCCCTGCTCACCGACGGCCTGCCGGATTCGCTGTGGCGGGTCCTGGCCATCGGTGAGGCGCTGCCCGCGCCGCTGGCCCAGCGCATGGTGCGCGAGCATCCGCGCACCGAGCTGTTCAACCTGTACGGCCCGACCGAGGCCGCGGTGTCCATCACCAACCACCGGGTCACCGAACGCGACGAGCAGACGGTGTCCATCGGCTCGCCCGAATGGAATTCCCAGGTGTACGTGCTGGATTCGCGCCTGCGGCCGGTGCCGGTGGGCGTGTCCGGCGAGCTGTACCTGGCCGGTGCGCAGCTGGCGCGCGGCTACTACGGCCGCGCCGACCTGACCTCGGATCGGTTCGTCGCGAACCCGTTCGCGGACAACGGTTCCCGCATGTACCGCACCGGCGACCTGGTGGCCTGGCAGGCCGACGGAGAACTGGAATACCGGGGCCGCACCGACTTCCAGGTGAAGATCCGCGGCTTCCGCATAGAGCTGGGCGATATCGAATCGGCGCTGCTGCGCCTGGACGCGGTCGCCTCGGCCGCCGTGGTCGCGCACACCGATCCGGTACTGGGCGATCGCCTGGTCGCCTACGTGGTCGGCCAGGACGGCGAACCGGACAAGCAGCAGTTGCAGACCGCCCTCGCCGCCGAACTGCCGTCGTACATGGTGCCGTCGGTCTTCATGCCCCTGGACGCGCTGCCGCTGAACGCCAACGGCAAGCTCGACCGGAAGGCATTGCCGGAGCCCACCTTCGAGAAGGCGGTGTTCCGCGCGCCGGTCACCCCGATCGAGCAGATCGTGGCCGGTGTCTTCGCCGACGTGCTGCGTGTCGAATCCGGTCGCATCGGCCTGGACGACGACTTCTTCCAGTGGGGCGGCAACTCGCTGCTCGCCACCCAGGTGGCCGCGCGTCTCGGCGAGGCGCTCAACACCCGGGTGCCGGTGCGCCTGATGTTCGAGGCGTCCACCGTGGCGGCGCTGGCCGCCCGGGTGGAACAGGACGCCGGGGCGGGCGGCCGCAAGGCGCTCGTCGCCGGACCGCGCCCGGAGAACATCCCGCTCTCGCTCGCGCAGCAGCGCATGTGGTTCCTCAACCGCTTCGACCAGCAGTCCGCGGCCTACAACGTGCCCGTCGCGGTGCGCCTGACCGGTCTGCTGGATGTGGAGGCGCTGCGCGCCGCCATCGCCGATGTCGTTGCCCGCCACGAGATCCTGCGCACCGTCTACCCGCAGACCGAGGACGGCGCGGTGCAGGTCGTGCTGCCGCCGGCCCAGGCCGTGCCGCAGCTCGAGGTGCGCACCGTGGCCGCGGACGATGTCACCGCGGCCGTGGTGGAACTGGTCTCCACGCCGTTCGACGTCACCGCCGAGGTGCCGTTGAAGGTGGCGCTGTTCCGTATCGAACCGCCCGCCCCGGAGGTCACCCCGCAGTCCAAGGCCGCCGCCCTGGCCGCGGCCTACACCTTCGACAATGCCGATATCGCCCCGACGGGTCAGTTCCCGGCCATCACCGGCGACACCGCTCCGCCCGCGGAATACGTACTGGCGCTGGTGATCCACCACATCTCCGGTGACGGATCCTCGGTGGCCCCGCTGACCCGCGATGTGATGACCGCCTACGCGGCCCGCTCCATCAAGCAGAAGCCGGGCTGGGCGGCGCTGCCCGTGCAGTACGCCGACTACTCCATCTGGCAGCGCGAACTGCTGGGCGACGAGAGCGATCCGGAATCGCTCGCCGCCAAGCAGGTCGCCTACTGGCAGCAGGCCCTGGCCGACCTGCCGGATCAGCTGGACCTGCCTTCGGATCGCCCGCGGCCCGCCGTGCAGTCCTTCGCCGGCGGCAAGGTCGAGGTGCGCATCGACGGTGAAATCCACCGGGCGCTGGTCGATCTGGCGCGCGCCGAGGGCGCGACGCTGTTCATGGTCGTGCACACCGCCCTCGCGGTGCTGCTGGCCCGCCTGTCCGGCACCGACGACATCGCCATCGGCACGCCCATGGCCGGTCGTGGCGAAGCCGTGCTGGACGACATGATCGGCATGTTCGTCAACACCCTGGTCTTCCGGACCCGGGTGCGGTCGGGCGCGTCGTTCACCGAACTCCTTGCCCGCCAGCGCGAAACCGACATCCAGGCCTTCGCCAATGCCGACGTGCCGTTCGAGCGCCTGGTCGAGGTGCTCAACCCGGTGCGCTCCACCGCGCGGCACCCGCTGTTCCAGGTCGGCCTGTCGTTCCAGAACCTGGCCCAGTCCAGCCTGGAACTGCCCGGCCTGACCGTGGCCGGACTCGATGTCGATTCCGGGATCTCGCAGTTCGACCTGCACCTGATCGCCACCGACCGGTACGACGAAACCGGTGCGCCGGTGGGCATCACCGGCATCTTCACCTACGCCACCGACCTGTTCGACGGGCCGACGGTGCAGGGCTTCGTGGATCGCTTCGTGCGCCTGCTCGGCGAGATCGTGGCCGCACCGGCCACGGCCGTCGGCGACTACGAGATCCTGGCGCCGGCCGAGCGCGCCGAACTGGTGCTGGCGCGCAACAACACCGCGCATCAGCTGGGCCGGGCGGCCACGCTGCCGTCACTGCTCGATTCGATGGTCACCGATATCCCGACCGCGGTCGCGCTCATCGGACCCGACGGCGCGGTGCTGTCCTACGGTGAACTCGGCGATCGGGTGAATCGCCTGGCGCGGCATCTGATCTCGCTGGGCGTCGGCCCGGATCAGCGGGTGGCGCTGGCCTTCCGCCGTTCGGTGGATCTGGTCGTGGCCATGTACGCGGTGTCCGTCGCGGGCGGCGCGTACGTGCCGATCGATCCGGATCAGCCGGCCGATCGCACCGGCTACATCCTCGAAACCGCCGCTCCGGTCTGCGTGCTCACCAATGCCGACGCGCAGCTCTCGACGCCGGTCGCGCCGGTGGTGCGGATCGACGAGCTGGATCTGAGCGAGGTCTCGACCGATTCGGTGCGGGACGCGGAACGCCTTGCGCCGCTGCGTCCTTCGAACACCGCCTACGTCATCTTCACCTCCGGTTCGACCGGTCGCCCGAAGGGCGTGGCGGTGCCGCACGCGGCCATCGTCAACCAGTTGCGCTGGAAGACCGCCGAATTCGGCCTCAGCGTCGACGACGCGGTGCTGCTGAAGACCGCGGCCACCTTCGACCTCTCGGTGTGGGAGTTCTGGTCGGCGGCCGTTTCCGGTGGCCGCCTGGTCATCGCGGCGGCCGACGGCCATCGCGACCCGGTGTACCTGAACGAGCTCATCGAGCGCGAGCGGGTCACCACCCTGCACCTGGTGCCGTCCATGCTGGACGCGCTGCTGGTCGCCGCGCCGGACCACGGCGGCGTGCGCTCGCACACCTTGCGCCGGGTGCTGGCCATCGGTGAGGCGCTGCCCGCCGCGGTGGCGCAGCGCTTCCGGGCCGCCAACCCGGGCGCGCACCTGTTCAACCTGTACGGCCCGACCGAGGCCGCGGTGTCCATCACCACGCACCTGGTCACCGACGCCGATCAGGGCTCGGTCGCCATCGGCCTGCCGCAGTGGAACAGCCGGGTGTACGTGCTCGACGAGCGGCTGCATCCCGTCGCGCCGGGCGTGCCCGGTGAGCTGTACCTGGCCGGTGAGCAGCTGGCCCGCGGGTACTTCGGGCGCTCCGACCTCACGGCGGATCGCTTCGTGGCCAACCCGTTCGGGACGGCCGAGCGCATGTACCGCACCGGTGACCTCGTCGCTTGGAACGCGGGCGGCGAGCTGGAGTACCGGGGCCGCATCGACTTCCAGGTGAAGATCCGCGGCTTCCGCATCGAGCTCGGCGAGATCGAGGCCGCGCTGCTGGCGCTGCCGGAGATCGCGCAGACCGCGGTGCTGGCCAAGTCCGATCAGCGCACCGGCGACCGCCTGGTCGCCTACCTGGTCGGCACGGATATCGATGTGGCACAGGTGAAGTCGGCGCTGAACGCCGCGCTGCCGTCCTACATGGTGCCGTCCGCCTTCGTGGTGCTCGACGCGCTGCCGCTGAACGTCAACGGCAAGCTGGATCGCAAGGCGCTGCCGGAGCCGGAGTTCGAGGCCGCCGCCTTCCGCGCGCCCGCCACCCCGATCGAGGAGATCGTGGCGGGGGTGTTCGCCGAGGTGCTCGGCGTCGAGCGGATCGGCGCGGACGACGACTTCTTCGCGCTCGGCGGCAACTCGCTGCTGGCCACCCAGGTCGCCGCCCGCATCGGCGCGGCCCTGGACGCTCGGGTGCCGGTGCGCGCGCTGTTCGAGGCGTCCACCGTGGCCGGCCTGGCCGCCAGGGTGGAACAGCACGCCGGTGCGGGAGATCGCAAGGCGCTCACCGCCGGACCGCGTCCGGACCGGGTGCCGCTCTCGCTCGCCCAGTCGCGCATGTGGTTCCTGAACCAGTTCGACACCGCCTCGGCCGCCTACAACGTGCCCGTCGCCGTGCGCCTCACCGGCGCGCTCGACGTGGACGCGCTGCAGCGGGCCGTGGGCGACGTGATCGGCCGCCACGAGACGCTGCGGACCATCTACCCGCAGGTCGACGGCACCGCCGCGCAGGTGATCGTGCCGGTGGCGCAGGCGATTCCGGATCTGACCCCGATCACCGTCGCCCCGGCGCAGGTGCTCGACCGGGTCGCCGGACTGGTCACCACCGGATTCGACGTCACCACCGAAGTGCCGTTGCACGCCAAGCTGTTCCGGGTCGAGGACCCCGAACAGCCGGACGCCGTCGAGCACGTGCTGGTGTTCGTCACCCACCACATCACCGCGGACGGCTGGTCCATGGGCCCGCTCACCCGCGACGTGATGGTGGCCTACGCCTCGCGTGCCGCCGGCACCGAACCGGGCTGGACGCCGCTGCCGGTGCAGTACGCGGACTTCAGCATCTGGCAGCGCGAAGTGCTCGGCGACGAGGACGACGCGACCAGCCTGATCTCGGCCCAGGCCGAATTCTGGCGCGGCGCACTGGCCGACCTGCCCGACGAGCTGAACCTGCCCTCGGATCGGCCGCGCCCGCTGGCGCAGTCCTTCCGCGGCGGCCGGGTGCTGTTCCCGATCGACAAGGAACTGCATCGCGGTCTGCAGCGCATCGCGCGGGCCAATAACGCGACCATGTTCATGGTCGTGCACACCGCCCTCGCGGTGTTCCTGGCCCGCCTGTCCGGCACCAGCGATATCGCCATCGGCGCGCCCATCGCGGGCCGCGGCGAAGCCGAGCTGGACAACCTGATCGGCATGTTCGTCAACACCCTGGTGCTGCGCACCGAGGTGAACGGCCAGGACGGTTTCACCGAACTGCTGGCCCGGGCCAAGGACAGCGACCTGAAGGCGTTCGCGCACGCGGACATTCCGTTCGAGCGCCTGGTCGAACTGCTCAACCCCGAGCGGTCCACCGCGCGGCATCCGCTGTTCCAGGTGGCGCTGTCGTTCGAGAACCTGCCCGACAGCTCCTTCGAGCTGCCCGGACTGCGGGTCGCGGCGGTCGATTTCGAGAACGAGGTCGCCAAGTTCGACCTCATGCTCACCCTGACCGAGGCGCGCGCCGACGACACCGACGCGGGCATGTACGCCGAATTCGGTTACGCCCGTGACCTGTTCGACCAGTCCACGGTGGAAGGGTTCGCGCAGCGATTCCTGCGCCTGCTCGGCGAGATCATCGCCGCGCCGCGTAAGGCCGTCGGCGATCTCGAGATCCTGGAGAGCGACGAGCGCACCGACCTGATCGCCCGCACCGGCGGTCCGGCCATCGCGCCGCGCGTACTGCCGGACCTGCTGGCCGAGGCCGTCGCCAACAACCCGGTCGGCGAGGCGGTCGTCTTCGACGGCCAGGCCCTCGGTTACGCCGAACTCGATGCCGCCTCCTCGCGCCTGGCGCGGGTGCTCATCGAGCGCGGCGCCGGACCGGAAACACGGGTCGCCGTGGCCATCCGGCGCTCGTTCGAATCGGTGCTGGCCATCTGGGCCGTCGCCAAGTCGGGCGCGGCGTTCGTGCCGGTCGATCCGTCCTACCCGGCGGACCGCATCGCGCACATGGTCAACGACTCCGGCGCGGTGCTCGGCCTCACCGTCGACGCCGAACTGGACGGGCTGCCGCCGGTCAAGAGCCTGGCCGGCTGGATCTCCCTGGACGATCCCATCGTGCAGGCCGAGATCGCCTCGCACTCGGCCGAACTCGTCACCGACGCGGAACGCTGGGGCGTGGTGCGGCCGGAGCACGTGGCCTACGTCATCTACACCTCCGGCACCACTGGCATGCCCAAGGGCGTCGTGGTCACCCACTCGGGTCTGGCCAACTTCAGCACCGAGCAGATCGTGCGCTACGACCTCGATTCCGGTTCGCGCGCACTGCACTTCGCGTCGCCGTCGTTCGACGCATCGGTGCTGGAGTACCTGCTCGCCATCGGTGCGGGCGGCACCCTGGTCATCGTCCCGCCGGGCATCTACGGCGGCGAGGAACTGGCCGAGCTGATCAAGCGCGAGCGGGCCACGCACGCCTTCATCACCCCGGCGGCGCTGGCCACCCTCGATCCCAAGGGCCTCGACAGCCTGCGGGTGCTGGTCGCCGGCGGTGAAGCCGTCCCGGCCGATCTGGTCGAGAAGTGGGCGATTCCGCTGGCGGACCGCACGATTCGCGCGTTCCACAACGGTTACGGTCCGACCGAGACCACGATCATGACGAATATCAGCGATGCGCTGACCCCGGGCGATCTGGTCACCATCGGTGGCCCGATCCGCGGTATGCGGTCGCTGATCCTCGACAGCCGGTTGCGGCCGGTGCCGGTCGGCGTCGCGGGCGAGCTGTACCTGTCGGGTATCCAGCTCTCCCGGGGCTATCACGATCGCCCGGGTCTGTCGGCCGAGCGGTTCGTGGCCAACCCGTTCGTGGACGGCGAGCGCATGTACCGCACCGGTGACGTGGTCCGCTGGACCCCCACCGGCGAAGTGGAGTACGTGGGCCGCAACGACTTCCAGGTCAAGGTGCGCGGCTTCCGCATCGAACTCGGCGAGATCGACGCGGCGCTGGCCTCGCACGAGAGCGTGGACTTCGCGGTCACCGTCGGCCACAAGACCGACGCCGGGGCCACCATCCTGGCGGCCTACGTGCTGCCGGTGGCGGGACGCTCCATCGACATTCCGGCGCTGACCGAGCACATCGCCGGTCGCCTGCCGGAATACATGGTGCCGACGGCCATCACGGTCCTGGACGCCATCCCGCTGACCCCGGTCGGCAAGCTGGACCGGCGGGCGCTGCCCGAACCGGTGTTCACCGCACGCGATTTCCGCGCCCCCGTCACCGAGATGGAAGCGCTGCTCGCCGAGGTGTTCGCCGACGTCCTCGGCCTGGAGCAGGTCGGCGCGGACGATTCGTTCTTCGCGCTCGGCGGCGACTCGATTCTGTCCATCCAGCTGGTGTCGCGGGCCAAGGCGCGCGGCGTGGTGTTCTCACCGCGCGACGTGTTCGAACAGCGCACCGTGGCCGGACTGGCCGAAGTGGCCACGCTCGCGGGCGATTCCACCCAGCAGCGCCTGGCCGAACTGCCCGGCGGCGGGGTCGGCGACATTCCGCTGACGCCGATCATGCACGCCATCCTGTCGAGTGGTTCGTCCTACGAACGGTTCTCGCAGTCCATGCCGCTGCGGCTGCCGGACGGCATCGACCGGGCCACCCTGGTCGGGGCCATCGAAGCGCTGTACGACCATCACGACGTGCTGCGCTCGCGCCTGCGCGGGAACGCCACGGACGGTTTCGAATTCGAGGCGCTGCCCAAGGGCGCGGTCGACGTCGACGCCCTCGTGCATCGGGTCGAACTGCCCGGCGACATCTCCGACGAGGGGCTGACCAAGGCGGCCAGCGTCGAATTCGACGCGGCGCTCGGCCGTCTCGATCCGGCGAACGCGGCCATGGTGCAGTTCATCTGGTTCGCCTTCGGCGCGACCGAGGAGGGCGTCATCGCCCGCCGCGATGTGCTGCTGATCGTCGCGCACCACATGGTGGTGGACGGCGTCTCCTGGCGCATCCTGATCCCGGACCTGGGTCTGGCCTGGTCGCAGCTGGCCTTCGGGCAGCCGATCGCGCTGCCCGAGACCGGCACCTCGCTGCGGCGCTGGGCGCACGCCCTCGTCGAGCAGTCGGCGTCGGCGGAGCGCGTCGCGGAACTGCCGTTCTGGCAGCGCGTCACCGAAACCCCCGACCCGCAACTGGGTTCGCGGGCCTTCGATCCGGCGATCGACACCTTCGCCACCGTGGAGCGTGTCGAGGTCTCGGTGCCGGCCGCTATCACCGACGCCGTGCTGACCTCGCTGCCGGGGCTGTACCGGGGCGGCGTCAACGACGGGCTGCTGTCGGCGCTGGCCATGGCCGTCGCGCGCTGGCGCGGCGAGACCGCGGGCGGTTCGGCGCTGATCAAGCTCGAAGGCCACGGCCGCGAAGAGGAAATCGTGCCGGGCGCGGACCTCTCGCGCACGGTCGGCTGGTTCACCGCCGCCTTCCCGGTCCGCCTGGACCTGGACGGGGCCGATCTCGCCGATGCCTTCGAGGGCGGAAAAGCCCTGGGCGACATCGTGAAATCGGTCAAGGAACAGCTGCTCGCGCTGCCCGACAAGGGGCTGGGCTGGGGCATGCTGCGCCATCTCAACCCCGAGACCGGCGCACAGCTGCGCGATGTCGGCCAGATCAGCTTCAACTACCTGGGCCGCGCCTCCGCCGGTTCCGTGCCCGAGGGCATGGCCGATGTGGGCTGGGTGCCGGTGGACGATCTGGGCCGGCTCGACGGCGAGATGGACACCGACATGCCCGCCAACGCCACCCTCGACATCAATGCCATCGTCACCGACGGCGAGGACGGCCCGCAGCTGGGCGCGTCCTTCGCCTACCCGACCGGGCTGCTCGAGCGCGAACGGGTACAGGAGTTCGCGGACCTGTTCGTGGCGGCGCTGACCGCGCTGGCCACCCACGCGCAGCGTCCCGAGGCCGGCGGCTTCACGCCGTCGGATATGAACCTGGTGCAGGTGACCCAGTCCGATATCGAGGTCTGGGAGCGGGCCTACCCGAATCTGGCCGACGTGTGGCCGCTGTCGCCGCTGCAGGGCGGTCTGCTGTTCCACGCCATGCTCACTCAGAACACGGTGGACGTCTACACCATCCAGGCGCTGCTCGACCTGGCCGGCACGGTGGACACCGAACGCCTGCGCGCTGCCGCCCAGGCCATCCTGGACCGGTACCCGAGCCTGCGGACCGCCTTCGTCACCGACGCGGACGGGCAGGCGCACCAGGTGGTGCTGGACAATGTGGAAGCGCCGTTCCGGGTGGTGGATCTGACGGATCTGCCGGAGCCGGAACGCAATCCGCGCATGCGTGAGCTCATCGACGCGGACCGGGCCGACCACTTCGACCTGACCGTCGCGCCGCTCATGCGGTTCATCGTGTTCCGCGTGGCCGAAGACCAGTGGCACCTGGTGATCACCACCCACCACATCCTGGTGGACGGCTGGTCCATGCCGCTGCTCATGCGCGACCTGCTGGTGCTGTACGCGGTGCGCGGCGACGTGTCCGCGCTGCCGCGAGTGGCGTCCTACCGGAACTACCTGGCCTGGCTGGCCGGGCGGAACCGGCAGGAATCGCTGGACGCGTGGAAGCGCGCCCTGGCCGGGGTCAGCGAGCCGACCACGCTCGCACCCGCCCCGCGCAAGGACGAGCAGTACGAAATCGGCCGCTACACACTGGATATCGACGCCGAGCGCACGCGCCAGCTCACCAAGCGGGCGCAGGAACTGGGCGTCACGCTGAACACGCTGGTGCAGACCGCGTGGGCGGTGCTCATCGGCCGCCTCACCGGGCGCAGCGATGTGGTGTTCGGCGCGACCGTGTCCGGCCGCCCGGGCGACCTGGCGGGCGTGGAATCCATGGTGGGCCTGTTCATCAACACGGTGCCGGTGCGCATCCGGGTCGATGACCGCCTCACCATCGGCGGGCTGCTCGAACGCGTCCAGCACGATCAGGCCGATCTGCTCGAGCACCATCACATCGGGTTCAGCGAGATCCAGCGCCTGGCCGGACCGGGCGCGGAATTCGACACCCTGGTCGTGTTCGAGTCGTACCCGGTGGACAAGGACGCCATCGCGGCGGCCAGCTCCATCGACGGCATGTCGGTCAACGGCGTGGGCATCAACGACAACACCCACTACCCGATGAGCCTCACCGTCATGGCGGGGGCGACCATCGAGATCGCGATGCGGTACCTGGACAGCCGGTTCACCGCCGAAGAGGTCGAGATCCTCGCCGCGCGCCTGAACCGGGTGCTCGATACCCTGCTCGGCGATCCCAAGGGCCTGGTCGGCGACATCGACATCCTCGACGAGAACGAGCGCGCTCGGATCCTCGCCGAAAGCACCGTCGTCGCAACCGATTCCGAAGCGGCGCGGGTCGGCAACCGGACCGTCGCGAACGTGCTCGCCGAGGTCGTCGAAGAGGATCCGCAGGCTCCGGCGCTGCTGGCCGACGGCGAGGAAGTGGCCTACCACGTCCTCGACCGCCGCAGCTCGCAGCTGGCGCGCCTGCTCATCGACCGCGGCGCGGGCCCCGGCGACATCGTCGCCATCGCCCTCCCGCACTCGGTGGACTCGGTGGTGGCGGTCTGGGCGGTTCAGAAGGCCGGTGCCGCGGCGCTCTTCGCCCAGGGCCTGTCCCTCGGTGAAATCCTCGCCGCCGGAGCCAGTTTCGGCATCGCCGAAGAACCCGTCGAGGGCGCCGTGCGCTGGCTGGTCCCCGCCGACCCGGCCGTCAAGGCCGACCTGGCGGCCCGCCCCTCGCACCCGGTCTCCTACGCCGACCGCGTCCGCCCCCTGACCGAAGCCGACCCGGCTTTCGTCTACAGCGCACCCGACGGTTCCTGGGCCACCCTCACCCAGGCCGAAGCGCTGGACCGGGCCACCGCGCTCCGCACCGACCACGAGATCGACTACGAATCCACCACCTTCACCACCGCGGCCACCGGCCGCCCGGCGGTGGACGAATTCCTGGTCTCCGCCACCGCGGGCGCCCTCTCGGTACTCCCCACCGGCGACCTGGCAACCGACCTCGACGAAGGCGAGGTGACCCACTGGTTCACCACCCCCGCCGACCCGGTTGACCAGGCCGGGGACGAGATTCGGGTGGTTGCCGAAGGCTGATCGACGTACTCGCCGGTGACTGGCACAGCGTGCCCGTCACCGGCGTTGTGCTATCCGGGGCAACCGCGCTGACCTGCGTATTCGGTGCTCCAGGAAGAAGATTCACGGCTACTCGGACCGGTGGTGCCAGGGGGCGCGAAATCGGGTAGCGGACTACTGCCGCTTTTCGGGCGGGGGCTCGCCAGGCTGGACGGGCGGGCAGATGCCGGGACCGAGCCACCCGGATCTGCCCGCTTTTCGTCGAGAAGCGGGGTTAATGGGCTCCGGCGAGACCAGGCCGCGGGGTCAGGGTGAGAGCGGTCAGATCCACCGATGCGGCGATGGCGTCGTGGCCGGCGTCATTGAGATGCATGCCGTCGAAATCGAATTCGGGGCGGATGAAGTCCGGGCGCTCCGGATCCTCCACCGCCGCGGCGGGATCGAAGACGGCATCGAACACGTCGGTGCCGCGCAGCCACTCGTTCACCTGGCGGCGCACCGGAATTCCCTCGGCCACATTGAGATTCGGGTAGTAGGCGCCACCGAACGGGCCGATGGTATTGGCGTAGATCGGCAGCCCGGCCGCGTGCGCCAGCCGTGCCAGCTCCGTGTACCCGGCGATGAGCTGCTCGGCGGGCGTGGTGGCATCGTCCAGGATCAGGTCGTTGATCCCGAAGTTCACCCACACCGCCGCCACGCCCGGCACTGCGAGCACATCCCGCTCGAACCGCGCCAGCCCGCGCTCGCCGATCTGATCGGTCACCAGCCGGTTCCCGCCGATGCCCTGATTCACCGCCCAGCCCAACGGCAGTCGCGCGTTCAGCCGATCCACCGACCGCCGGTTCGCGCCGTGCGTGGAACCGACGCCCTCGAACCAGGAGTCACCGAACGCGACCAGCACCGGCGTCCCGGCGTCGGCGAGGACGTCCACGCCGGTCAGCACGAATCGGGAGGTGTGCTCGGCGGCGTCGGGCAGGGCGATCGCACCCGTCCGGTCGCCCGCCGCGATCCAGCTGGTTTCCACCGGGATGTGCGCGAAAGCGGTGTCGCCCGTGGCCGCCGGGAAGTACAGGCTGACAACCACATCCGTGCCCGCGGTCACCGGCAGCTCGACCGGATCGCTGATCGCGTCCCCGTGCGCCGGAATCCGCAGCTCGGCCGCGCCGTCGAACAGCAGTGCCGCATCCGTCTCCGCCACGATCGCATTGCCGCTGTCGCGCACCGCGATCCGCGCCGACCCGATCACCAGTTCGTGCTCGGAGTACCGGTTGGTCAACCGCACCCGCACCGCCGACCCACCCCCGGCCAGATGCGCCACCTGCCGCACCGTCTCCCTGTCGAATCCACGCGGCGCGGCCAGTCGAATCCGCTCCGCCGGATTCACAAGCGGCGCCCGGAACCCGGCCACCCACTGCCGCTGCGCCTCGCTCATCGGAACCTCCATTAGTTGCTGTGCGGAATATTGCGTTGTCAACAATCTACAAGAATTGTTCCGCGTGTCAACTATCCGCACTGAAAGTTCATGGTTTACGCTGGTCAGGTGGACACCAAACAGCTCTTCGACGACCCTCGCCTGACCGCGGTAGGCCTCCTCTACGAGGCACACGACGGCATCCTCGCCAGAATCGAGTCCACCTGGAAAGGCAACGGACTCTCCGGCCTCGACCTGAACGCCCTCATGCGCCTGACCCGTTCTCCCGGCCGCAAACTCCGTATGACCGACCTGGCGAACCAGACCAACCTCTCCACCAGCGGCGTCACCCGCCTGGTGGATCGCCTGGAACGCAACGGTTTCGTACGCCGCGAACCCGACCCCGCCGACCGCCGCAGCTCCTATGCCGTCCTCACCGCCGCCGGCGCCACCCGCGTAGCGCGCGTCCTCCCCGCCTACCTGGACGGCGTGGACAAATGGTTCACCAGCCTGCTCACCCCCGCCCAGCTCGCGGACCTGGTGGCCAGCCTCCGCATCATCCGCGACGCCACCCATCCCGAAGCCGCGCAGGTAACGCAATAGCCCACCCTGTCGGTCGACCTGCCTACGCTGCCCCCATGAGCCTCGTAACCCACATCAACCCCGAATCCCTACCCGCCAGCCCGGCTTTCAGCCAGGCGGTCCGGGTGTCGTCGGCCGCCGACACCATCTACGTGGGCGGCCAGAACGGCATCGACGCGTCGGGCCAACTGGTGGGCCCGACCCTCAAAGAACAATCCCGCCAAGCCCTCACCAACGTCCGAGCCTGCCTCCTGGCAGCCGGCGCCGACCTCGAGAACATCGTCAAATGGACCATGTTCGTAGCCGACGGCGAGCCGGTCCGCGACGGCTACGAGGCCTTCCTCGAGATCTGGGGCGCCCGCACCGCCCCGCCTCCCGCCATCACCGTCCTCACCGTCGCCGCCTTCGCCCGCCCCGGCGTGCTCTGCGAAATCGAGGCCATCGCAGCGGTTCCCGCTACCTCGCCGCAGGGCTGAACCGGTCACCGACCTGGCGAACCAGACCAAGACAAATGGGTTCACCAGTCTGCTCACCCCCGACCAGCTGGAAGACCTGGTGACCAGTCTGCGCATCATCCGCGACGCCACCCACCCCGAAGCCGCCCAGGTGACGAAATAACCGATATGCCGGCAACCGCGCCGGAGGCCCGGGTCTCGTATCGGCGGGCACCCGTCGAGCTCTCCTCGCGGTGCTGCCGGACGATCGAGTACATTTGCTGCCGCGCGCTGTGTTCGGCGCGCGTTATCGAATGGGGAGTTATGTTGGTACGAAACGTTTTCCGGGTGGGAGTACTGGCGGCGGCGCTGGTGTCTTCGGGGATCTCCGGTGCGGGAACAGGATTCGCCGGCACGGGTAGCGCGTCCGCGCCGCAGCCGCCGACGATCACCCTCATGCCGGCCGGCGTGATCCATGTCGATGCGCCCGCGGACGGTTCGGCCTGGACATGCAAAGGCATGAGTCTCCTCCCGCTGGTCAATCTGTCGGCCAATGTGGCCAAGCAGCAGGCATCGACCGGCTCCGCGATGCTGGACTCGGTGCCCTGGCAAGCCTCCGTCGATCTCCATTTCCCGGCCAACTCGACGGTGCTGTGGGAATGCGACAGTGCCGGATCCGGCAAGACCACCTACAAATCCGAGGCAGTCCTGCAGACCCTGCCCTGACGCGCGGGTAGCGCAGCGGCGTCGGTGCTCCTGCTCAGGCTGCTCGCATGAGCCTTATCGGTTACATCAATCCTGAATCGTTGCCGAGCAGTTCGACCCGGATCACCCGATGGGATCCGGGTAGTAAGGGAACCATCGGATCCCAGGACCGGCAACCCGATGCCGCAGACGAGCCCTAGATATCGAATGCCCCCACGCGAAGGCTGTCTACGAAGACATCCCACGACGCCGCTCGAAACACCAGGATTGGGCTCTCCTCACCGAGCTTCGAGTCCCGCACACCCACCGAGCCGCCGGGTAAATGCGCTGTCTCCACGCATTCGCCGCTGCCATGACTCCGAGTGCTCTTGAACCAGTGGGCTGACGTCAGATCGGTGTTCACTGGGTGTGCTCCTCGGCTATCGACAAAATGAGCTGTCTGCTCGCCTCCGCGTCCAACGCTACCCGGCTGATCTCCGTGTAGGCATCGCGATAGCGCTTCACTTCGGCTTCCTGTTCCAGATACAGGTCCCCTGCGAAACCCTCCACATAGACGACCGGGGGTTCTTGGATCCCGGTTGCCGGCAGCTTCGGAAACTCCAGCAGGACAAAGGATCCGACCAGAGAACCAGGATGCGTTCTCGCGTTGAACGGTACGACCCGCACCGAAGCGTCCGGCCGGCAGCCGATGTCGGCGAGCCGGCGGAGTTGGTCCGCCATCACCGCCGGTCCGCCGACCTCATCTCGCAATACGGTTTCGAACAGCAGTGCCTCGATGGCGAAACCCGTTTCCTCCAGTCGGTTCTGGCGACGCATCGCAACCGTGATCCGTTTTTCGACCTGTTCGGGCGGCAGGTTCGGCGACTCCAGCCAGATGACCGCCCGTCGATACTCCGGCGTCTGAAGCAGGCCGGGAACCAGCGTGACCTTCCAAGTGGCAAGCTTGCGTGCGGCGCTCTCCAAACCCATGTAATGGTCGAATCCCGAGCGCAATTCGTCCGTGTACGCGCGCCACCAATTCTTCTGGGCAGAGGCGAGCTCCTGGGCCAAACCGATCAATACCCGCCGCTCGTCATCGCTCAGGCCGTAAGCGTCGGCAAAAGCATTGATCCATAGCTGAGGCACCTTCGACTTCAGCCCGTCTTCCATGCGACCCAGGGTCTGCTGTGAGGTCTCGACGATCTGGGCGGCCGCATAGGCGGTCATCCCAGCTCGTCTGCGGTATTGGGCCAACATCCGGCCGAGTGCTCTGCTCACCAGGGTGGAACCAGCCATTGCCTAGCCTCGCTATCGAACGGGCTGAATTCTGGAAGTATCCGCCCTGAAAGTTTGGCACCTTCACGTTGATTTCGACAAGACGGAACTTCCAAGCCGCTCTTACGCGGAGTAGACCGGAAGTTGGCTTCGATAAACGGAATTCGATCAGACAAGCAGCCGAAATGTCCGCTATGTCGCCACTGTCGAATTCCAACTCCGATCATCGAACACCAGCAGCCATTGGAGGTTTTCGCGATGCTCGACCTTCCGCCCGTCAGCCACACCGCCGTCCCGGCAAATACGCTGACGCTCTCACGCGCTCACCGAATCATGCAGCAGCACAAGCATTGTCCCGTCTCGGTATGCCCCGCCAAAGCCCAAGCACGCGGTGTCCTGATCGAATCCGGGCGCCTCGTGCCGGCCGACACCCCTCACGTCGGGAGTTGACCGATGGGCGACAATCCGTGCTTCCACCAGATGCCAGACCATCCCGTCTTGAATCTCGCTGTGGCACAACATGCTCTCGACCGTCACCGCGACTGCCCGGACGACTGCGAAGTCAAGCGCTACTTCACCAAGCTCGTGCCCTACCTGCAGCGCGGCAGCACTACCTGGAATATCTGGGCGCCCCGCACCGGCGATCACCCAGATCCCGAAACCCGAAGGCGCGAACAATGATCGGAGAACTCATCTGCGCAACCTCCGGAGTCCTGGCCGGTCTGCTGCTAGGCGCAACCATGCCTCCGATGCGCCGCCCCTGCCACGAGGCACGAGCCAACAGCCGACCCGGTCACAGCGTCGCCGAGATTCGCGCGCGAATCGAAAGAGAGGCCCGCAACCGCGTTCAGCGCGGCCGCAGCATCCCCCACAACGTCGTCCCATTCGCGAGCACGAGTTCCTGAGTCGTACGGAACCCTCCGTGCTCCGCGGCTACTCTGAGCGAGCTACTCAATCTCGCGCACCACGCGGCTCCATTGTTCATATCCCGCGGTCGAGCATCTCCACCAATCTGGTTGTGAGGTCGTCGAGTTGGGCTGGTTCGAGGAAACGCAGCGGGCCGTCGACGGCGAGGTAGGCCAGTCCGTGCACGGTGGGCCAGGCGAGAAACTCTGCGCCGGGGCGGTTTTCGGGTGATAGGAGGCCGGCTTCGACCAGGCCGTCGAGGGATTCGGTGAGCAGTTCGATCGCCGATCGTCCGGTGGGTCCGGCGGCAGCGGGTTCGGCGACGGCGGAGACATCGTGCTGGGTCGCGAACGCCGTGCGGAACAGGCCGGGTTCCTCGCGGGCGAAGCGGATGTAGCCGATTCCGACGGCGTGGAATCGGGCTCGTGCGGCGGCGGCCGGATCGCCGGTGCCGGCAATCGCCTCCTGCTCGGCGACCATGGTCGCCGCGAGCCGTGCCAGTGCGTACCGCGCCACGGCCTGCACCAACGCTTCGCGATCCTTGAAATGGGTGTAGGCGGCGTTCGGGGCGACACTGGCCCGCCGCGCCGCTTCGCGCAGCACGATCGCCTGCGGTCCGCCGCCCTCCCGCGCCATCGCCACTCCCGCTTCGAGCAGTGCCTCGCGTAACGCGCCGTGCCGGTACGTACTTCGGCGCGCCTGCTGCGCCGCACTCTCGCTCATGTAGTGCCTCTTCCCTGGTCAAGCCATTTTCTGGACGACGTTCAGATTATAACTGGACACCGTCCAGAAAGTCTGTGTATCTTCTCTTCTGTACAGCGTCCAGATCGAATTCAACCCACAGGACATCCGATGCGCACCCTGATCAGCTCGGCCTTCATCTCCCTCGACGGTGTCGTCGAAGCGCCCGGTGGCGAGCCCGGCTACCGCAATTCCGGCTGGACCTTCAAGCACACCGAGTTCATCCCCGACGCCTTCGAGATCAAGGGACGTGAACAGCGGGAAGCGACCGCGATCCTGATGGGCCGGGTCAGCTACGAGGCATTCAGCCCGGTCTGGCCGGACATGGCGGAGTTCGCCGACTACAAGTCGATGCCCAAGTACGTCGTCTCCACGACGCTGGCCGACGAGGATCTGGTCACGAACTGGGGCGAGACCACGATCCTGCGTTCCATCGAGCAGGTCGCCGCCCTCAAGGAGACCAAGGGCGGACCGATCATCATCCACGGCAGCGCTGCCCTGAACCAGGACCTGTCCGACGCCGGGCTGATCGACCGCTACCACCTAGTGGTGTTCCCGCTGCTGCTCGGCGCGGGCAAGCGCATGTTCTCCGCCACCGACAAGGACACCCGGAAGCTCCAGCTCGTCCAATCCCAGGCCTATGCAAACGGCTTGCAGCTCAACATCTTCGACGTCGTGCACTGATTACCTGAAAGCACTGCCAGCCCGGCGCGACCGACCCGACCAAGGAACAAGAAATGACCGCCATCACCGCCCCCGCGACCACCGTCACCGCCCCCGGCAAGATCCGCCACCGCGTCCTGTGGACCCTGCAGATCGTGCTCGGCCTGTTCTTCATCATCGCCTCCGGCGGGCCCAAGCTCGTCATCCCGCACACGCTGATGGAAACCAACGCCACCGCCTTCTCGATCCCGTTGGCGCTGCTGGTCTTCATCGGGGTCGCCGAGGTAGCCGGCGGCGTCGGGCTCATGGTGCCCCGCCTGGCGTCACCCGCCGCAATCGGCTTGGCGATCGTCACCTTCCTGGCCGCCGGCTTCAACCTCTTCCTGACCGGCACCCCTGGACTGGCTCCATTCCCGCTGGCGCTGACCGCGATCTTCGCCTGGATCGCTTACGAGCGCCGGGATTCGATCACCACACTGCGCACGCCGTTCAATCGATGACCCACGCACGCCCCTCGGCTACCGGCGACACCCAGCCGCCGGTAGCCGCGTAGTGCGTTACCGGGACGGGTCCGGTTGGTCGAGTCCGCCGAAACTGCAAGGGCGGCAAAAAGTTTCAGCCGGCGTTCGAGGTGCAGATGGTGTCGAGGACCGACAGCGGTGCGACGACTCGAGCGAGACCGAGATTGAAAAGGAGACTGGTAGGGAAGCCCAGGCCCCGGTTTCCCAAGTCCAGGGCAGCATTTTCCGCCGCAGTGGCGGTTGGGCCACGACCCGTGTAGTAGACCGGCTCCACAGCATTCGACCATGCTGTCCAGGTGTCGTATTCGACTACCGAGCCGCACTCGTTGTGGACTCGGGCGAAAACGGTGCAGCGGTCGACGGTGCACCCGGCGAGAGCAGCGGCGTCCGCGGCGGCCTGCGACGGATAGTCCACCGCCACAACAACACCGGTGTGGTGCTCCCACGGGGTGCCGGGGGTTTTCTGCTGGTAGATAGCGATCGCGCCATACAGATCACCGGCCGCCTGCGCCGTCCCGCTCCCCGCGACCACCAGCGCACCCGCAATCGGAAGCACCGCGACCAGCGCGGCCCTGCCCAACAACGACATGAACCCAACCCCTGAGACGAACGGCACCGACCGATAGATCATTGCCGCCCTTGCACCGGGTGTCCAGCTCGCACGCAACAAATTTCGGATCATGACCGTGCGTCGTACGCGTTGGTGCGACCGCAATTCGGGGTCATTCGGTTTTCGTCACGCGAGTCGGCGGGGATGCGGCGAGTGTTTCGGGTCGGGCCGGCCATGCCCCGGCATCAGCCAGGGCAATAGGCAGTCTCGGCGGCGTTTACGAAGGCCATCGCCGAGTCGAACTCGCCCGGAGCCTCGCTGATGAGTTCGGCCAGTTTGGGCTTCGACAGGCCACTCGCGAGCAGATTGCAGACCGCATGGCCACCCTCGGAAATGGTCGGGAAATCCGAGAGGATGCCGGAAAACGCCTCAATGCCATCCCGCTGGATAAGCAGGAACCCGAAATGCGCGTCCTGTATCGGGCCGTAGTTGTGGGGTCCCGCGACCGGCTGAAGCTCTGCCGCGGGCGATGCCGAGGCGGGGACGGCGAACAAAACGGCAGCACCCGCGGCGGCGAGCCCGGTAGCGATTTTCGAGACGAGCAAAGCGATTCCAATCATGGGACAACTGCGCGACCTGATGGCCGCCACGACGATCGTAAATGAGGTCGCCGAACTCCGCCGGACGCCAATTCGCGCTACTTCACGTGGATCCCACGTGGTGGGTATCGACAGCCAGAGTGCTGCGATGACCGCTTGAACCCGCTGGCATGAGCGCATACTGAACCGACCCGAGTTCACCTGGGTCTGTTCATTTTTCGCGGGTCCATACTGGACGGGTCGCCCGGCGCGGTATGCGGCAGTTCCGGACGTTTGGAAATGAGCGGGGCTAGGGTCGATCACATGGGCCTTCTCCTGACGCTCGTTGCGCTGGCCGCAGTGCTGATGGGGTGCTGGTGGATGTTCCGGAATATCCGCCGTCGGCAGCGACGTGGCGAGCTGACCAACGCGCCACCGCGGACGTACGGGGATCTGATGCTCCCGGGGTACGACCTGACCGAGAGTCGGGCCGCCGAGAACTACATCGAACAGATCGACAAGGAGGACCGGCCTCCAGGGTTTCGGCTCAGAGACAAGTGACCTCACCCGCCTTGTAGGCGGCATTTGAGTGCGGTTCTGGATTGACACATGCATTCGCAGCAGATGATCTTGTACGAAGGCTTGTCGATCCATCCGCGTGTCCCTGGGGAGAACCATGACGATGTCCGCCGATCTCCACGGCGCTGTGCGGATCGCTCGTATTGCAGCGGAGTTCGATTGGACCTGGACGAGGCGAGATGTTCGCCGCCTCTGCGAGGTCACCGGCTGGCGCGAGGTGAGCCGCAGCGATCTGCTGGTGTCGTTGGAGACCGACCTCGATGTCCCCGAACCGGTCTCGTATGTCTTCACCGGTCTGCATCGCGTTCCCGCGCTGAGGAAAGCCGGTCAGGATATCGAGTTCATCTCCGCCTATGTCGCGACCAGCCCCGTGGGGGCGCAACCACCTGCTGATGCTGAAGTGGCAGAACACTATTCGAGAGTTCGCGATTCACTTGCTGCTGGACTCGGCTCGCCGACATGGCACACGAGCGGACTGGAGATCGAGACCGCCTGGGAACTACCTCAGGTCGTGATCAGCCTGACGCCCCTGACCGGGGCGGTCAATCTGGTGTTCAACGGTCCGCTGTATCAACGGTGGCTGGACCAGCTTCGGGACGATCAGGATGAGGAAGATCAGAACGGGTGGGACGAGGACGACGAGTAGAGCCGCCAGCTGGACACCCTCCATTCGGCAGAATAGTGCGTTTGATGGGTGAAACTGGCTGCGCTGTTGTCATAGGAGAGGTTTGCGGGTCGAGGAGTTCAGTGACGGGATGGTCGACATCAGTGGTGCCGCTTCGGAATTCGTGGAGCTTGCTGCCGTGGTGGTCAGGGGGGAGGGGAGAGTCGAGACCGAGGAGCTTGTTGCTGTCGAGGTTCGTTCGGATGCTGGTCCAGGGGTTCTGATCAGGGTCGATGAGTCGCGGCGGGTGTTGGTGGTGGTGGGCGATCGGGAAAGTCGTGTGCTGCTGGCGGAGGACCTTCGTGAGGTGGGGGCCATGACCGTGGGCGGACACCAGCACATCGAGTACTTCCCGCAGTTCGGCTACCTGCGGGAAGGCTCGGCCCCCTTAGTGCTCAACAGCCCGCATGGGGGAATGCCGCGTTCGTAGCTCCGACCCTCGAACATGGCAGTAGACGCGGACGAGCACGGTGTCGTCCGGTAAGGAATCCAGGTAGTTTTCGATGTCGGTGGGTGGGGGCGGGGGGTTGGATTCGTTGTCCTTATAGCGGTGGGTGCCGTTCGGCTCGATCCACCATCCGTCGAGGGTGAGGATGTCGGGGTGGGAGAGGTTGTGGGTGGGGATGTTGAGGAGGGACTTGGGGCCGCCTGCGCATTCTCGGGGGGTGGGGATCAGGGTGATGCCGAATTGGTTGGGGGCGTCGTGGATCAGGCGGGGGTCGTTTTCGTGGCCGGGGCGGACGTAGAAGCCGGCTGCTGGTTCGGCGGGGCGGGTTTGCCAGGTGGTCCACATGTTTTGGTGGGGGAAGCCTTGGTGGCGGTCGAAAGGGGCCAGGGCTTGGGCGATCGCGGTTTTCAGGTCGGCGAGTGCGTCGGGTGGTAGGCAGATCGTCACCCAGGGTTGCATCGAATATCCTTCCGGCCGATCCTGTTCCGCGCGGACCGGCGCAGACCGGATGGTTCGTATAGCCTCCTGCTGGTTCGATTATGCAGCGAGGGTTTGGGTAGTGGAGATGGCGAGTAGCGACGTCGAATTGGCGGCTCGGTGGTGGCAGTGGGCTATGTCCGTGCCGAATGCCAAGAATCCGGTGGTGGACGAGACGGGGGAGTTCGCCGCGATCGATCAGCCGGCGGATGTGTGGTTTCTGGCGGGGACTTTCGGTGGGCGGGCCGAGCGGCGGTGCACGGTGCCGCATGGGCGGCCGATTTTCTTTCCGGCATTCAATATGTTCCAGAAGGTTCCGGACGGATTCTTCGCGCGGGGCGAAGTGCCGGTTGCGCCCGCGGCTACCGGTCATGCCGCTCTCAACGGCGTTTCGCTGCCCGTGCGAGTGGTGAACAACAGCAAGGCATTTCGGGTCACGGCGGCGGCAGGCGGACCCTTCGGTGAAGCCGGGCGGTTCAAGGCCAAGGCCTGGGGGCTTTGGGTCCGCCTCGATGACCTCGCCCCGGGCGATTACGTCCTCACCTTCGGTGGCGAGTACGAGCCCGGCGGCTTCTGGGTCGAAGTCACCTACCAGTTGGAGATCCGTTAGCCCGCAACCGCTCCGGGGCCCTGACGGCCGGAATCGACGGTCGGGGTTCGAAAGCCGCCGATCCGCTGTTCGAGCAGTTCGGCCAGACGCAATGGGGTGCGGTCTTCGAACATCGGGCCGATGAGCTGGACGCCCACCGGCAAACCTTCGGGAGACGAACCGGTGGGGATGGCGGTGCTGGGCAGGCCGGGCATGGTGGCAAGGCCCGCCCAGACGAGCTGGTCGAAGTACGGGTAGTCGTTGCCGTCGATGGTGATTCGGCGTTCCGGCAGGTTGGGGTCGTGATCGTGCGGGAAGGCGGGGGTGGGGGTGATCGGGCAGAGGACGGCGTCGAATTCGGTGAACAGGCGCCGCCAGGCGTGGCGGTGGAGTTCGCGGCGGTTGGCGGCTTCCAGCCAGTCGCGGTGGGTGAGGACCATGCCCCGCACCAGTGCGGCGCCGAGACTTTGGTCCGCCGGGTTCAAGGCGGCGGCCTGGGCTTGCAGTTGCTCGTAGGCGTCGACGGGGAAGCGGGCGGAGTTGCCGGAGAAGAGGAAGAGTCGGTAAAGCGCTGCGGCTTCGGCCAAGTCGGGCAGGTGGGGGCTGTGTCGTTCGACGCGGGCGCCGCTGTCGGCGAGCGCGTCGGCGACACGGTTCACGGCTGTCCGCACCGCGGATCCGGTGGGGATGAACGGGTGGTCTTCGATGACCAGGACTCGGAAATCGGAGAGCCGTTCGTGGCGGGCGGGCGGGAGCGTCACCCGGTACGCCATGCCGTGGGTCAGCGGGTCCGGTCCGGCCATGACGTCGAGCAGGAGGGTGAGATCGCGCGCGGTACGCGCCATCGGGCCGACGACGGCCAGGTCGAGATCGGTGGGAAGAGCCGGAGCGGGCGGCGCGACCATGCCGCGCGTGGCAGCCAGCCCGACCGTCGGTTTGTGCGCGTAGATCCCGCAGAAATGAGCGGGCGTGCGAAGCGAACCCGCGAGATCCGAGCCGATGGACAGCGCACCGAACCCGGATGCCAAGGCCGCCGCCGACCCGCCAGATGACCCGCCCGAGGTACGAGCGTGATCCCACGGGTTGTTGGTGACGCCGTAGATCTCGTTGAAGCTCTGGATATCCTGCAGCCCCAACGGCACATTCGTCTTGCCGAGGATCACCGCACCGGCCGCCTTCAACCGCGACACCTGCACCGCGTCCTGCTCCGGCACGAAGTCCCGATGCTCCGGCATGCCCCAGGTCGTAGGCAGCCCGGCCATGTTGTACGACTCCTTGACCGTCACCGGAATACCGAGCAGCGGCCGATCCTCACCCCGCGCCAGCGCCGCATCGGCCTCCCGCGCCGCCGCTCGCGCCCGATCGAAGTCCGGCACACAGATCGCATTGATCTCCTTGTCCTCGCGCTCGATGCGGGCGATCGCCTCGTCGGTCAACTCCACCGACGTCACCGCACCCGCACGCAAAGCAGTCGAAAGTTCCTCGGCCGAATCAAAGCTGCGTTCCATGAATTCGACGGTATTAGGTCCCCGACCAGGGCATAAAATGCAATTTTGCACAATGGGCCGCGGCGCGACAGCCGACGTGAACGACCCACGGCCCGAGCGAAACTCGGGCCGTGGGTTTTTCGAGTGTGTGGTTACTTGACCGAGTCGGCCAGCTGATCGGCATAGGGGGCGATGAACTTTCCGACGATGGGAAGCGGGGCGCGGACACCGCCGGTGTTGTTGGCCTGCACCATCGCCATGATCCAGACGACGAGGGTCAGGAGCCCGAGGACGAGTCCGGCGAGGCTGAAGATGATCCCGAGGGCGCCGAGGAAGGACCCCAGGATGCTCAGGACGATATTCAGCACCGACACGGCGCCGAAGAACACAACCGATTGCGCGGCGTGGAATTTCACGTCCGGGTCGTTCTTGCCGATGAACAAGAAGATGATGCCGGTGACCCAGCCGAAGGCATAGGACAGAATGGCGCTCGTCTTCTTGTTCAAACCGGTGGACTGCGGGTGGTCGGCGGGAGGCTGAGAAAATGTCATGCCGTAAGTAGACGTCGGCACCCGCCCCCTACCGATCCCAACTTTCGGGCGAACACGCAGGTCGCGGGCGATCACCCGAAACCGTCAGCCGACCGCGCCCGCAGCTAGTGCGGCCCGCCAGCCACCGTATTCGCTTATGTCCTTGGCGGATTGGGCGGCCGCGCCGGCGCAGCTGAAGCCGATGTGCCAAGTGTGGTCGGCGAGTTCGATGCTGCCGAGTTGCATGGGGGAGGGGAGTGAGGCGAGGAAGTGGCCCAGGGCGGCGGGGGAGAGGAGCCAGCGTTCCCCGGCAATGGGGACGCCGGATTCGCCTTCGGGGACACGGGTTACGGCGGGTTTGGGTGGGGTGGTGTCGAGAGCTGCCAGGCGGTAGTGGGGGCTGGTTCGGACCGGGCCGGACCAGCGGGCCCCGAGGGTGATGAGCTGGTGTTCGAGGGGTTGGCCGCGCAGGTGGGCGCCGAAGACGATGAGTTCTTGGGGGTCACACACTTCGAGTGGCCAGGCGGGTTCGGCGCCGGGGGTGCCGGTGATGAGGGCGGCTACGTCGTAGGCGACCGCGTCTTCGAAGGCGCGGGCCAGGACGGTGACGCCGAAGTGGGCGTCCTCGACCTGCCCGGCGGGGACAGCCACGGCGCAGAGGTCGAAGAGGTTGCAGAAGTTGGTGTAGGTACCGAGTTTCGAGTTTTCGCCGATGGGGTCGGCGGCGATTTCAGCGATGGTCGGATGGCCGGGGACGGTGGGGGTGAGCAGGACGTCGGCGCCCGCCAGAGCGGACATGGCGGCGCTGCGCAGGCGGTCGAGTTCGGCTTGGTCGGACACCAAGCGATGGGCGGGAACGTCACGGGCAGCGCTGATGATCGCGCCGACGGTGGGGTCCACGGCATCGGGATGCGAATCCACGAATTCACCCACGGCAGAGTATCTTTCGGCCACCAGGGCCCCATCGTAAAGGAGCCGGGCGGCGGCCAGGAACGGCGCCGGATCGATCTCCACGATGCGCGCCCCGGCCTCCCGCAGCTCGGCGACGGTGCGATCGAATGCACTGCGCCACTGCGGATCCAGATCCGGGAGCGAGTCGAAGATCGCGACCACCGGATTCGGCGGCGCCGCCAGTCGGACATCCGCGGGGAAGGGCCGGGCGGCCGCGCCGGCGGCCATTGCCGCCATGGCCCGGTTCGCCGTCCCGAGATCGGCGGCGAAGATGGTCACGCAGTCGTAGGAGCGGCAGGCGGGCACCACGCCGTCGGTGGATACCACCCCGAGCGTGGGTTTGATGCCGACGATGCCGTGCAGAGCGGCCGGAACCCGCCCCGAGCCGGCGGTATCGGTGCCGATGGCAAAATCCACCTCACCGCTCGCCACGGCCACGGCGGAACCCGAACTCGAACCGCCGGAGACGTACCCGGGCCGAACGGCGTTCTCCACCACGCCGTACGGGGAACGAGTGCCGACCAACCCGGTGGCGAACTGGTCCAGGTTCGTCTTGCCCGCCACCACCGCACCGGCGGCACGCAGCGCCGCGACGGCTGCCGCGTCTTGCACCGGCGTGTAAGCGAATTCGGGGCATCCCGCCGTGGTCGGGAGGCCCGCGACGTCCACATTGTCCTTGACCGCGAGACGCAGACCGGCGAGCGGTCCGGTGGCGCCGGCGGTTTCGGCGCTGATCTCGCTGTCGGAGCGGCGGTGGATCCACACTGTCATGTGCGTGCCCTTCGGTATTCGGCCCCGGTGCGCCGTTTCCGGCGCGGGCGGCGGGGCGATGGTCGGTGGAGACGTCGTCTCCGATGCGGTGTACGGGACGAGCCCTCAGGGCTTTTCGGCGAACTCCCCGGCCTGCTGCCAGGAATCGCGTTCGGCGGCAAAGGCTTCGGCTTGTCCCGCGCGGAATTCGGCGATGGAATCCGCATTGTCGGCGAGGAAGTGGCGATAGTCAGCGAGCCGGAATTCCCCCTCCGCGGTCTCGGGTTCCCAGCTCCCGGCGGCGCAATCGGCGCGCAGGTCGCCGAGTTCCTCGGCGGTCACCGGATACCAGCTGATGCGATCGAAATACCGCAGCAGCCAAGGGTCTTCGCCGATTCCGGTGGAGCGGTGATTCCACACCTGGGTGGTGCGGCCGACGAGCTGATACCCGCCGGGGCCCTCCATGCCGTAGATGCAGAGGTACGCGCCGCCGATGCCGACCGCGTTCTCCGGGGTCCAGGTGCGGGCCGGGTTGTACTTGGTGGTCACCAGGCGGTGCCGCGGATCGGTCGGGGTGGCGACGGGCGCGCCGAGGTAGACGTCACCCAGGCCGAGCACCAGGTATTCGGCGGCGAAGACGGTGTCGAAAACCTGGTCCACCGAAGGCAATCCGTTCATACGGCGGATGAACTCGATATTCCACGGGCACCAGGGCGCATCGGACCGAACACCGTGCATGTAGCGCGTGATGGCTTCCTGGATGGTGGGGTCGTCCCAGGACAGCGGCAGTCGCACGGTGCGGCTGGGAACCACCAGTTCGGCGGCCGCCGGGAGATCGGTCTCCACTTCGGCGAGCAGATCCAGCAGCTTGGGGGTGGGAAGCCGGTCCGGGTCGGTGCGTACCTGCAGCGACCGCACGCCCGGCGTCAGCTCGGTGATACCGGGTTCCGACCGTTCCAGCAGCGCCTGATGCAGCGCGTGCACGCGGGCGCGCAATTCGAGATCCAGTGTCAGATCACCGTATTCGATGAGCACGCCGTCATCGCCCTGGCGACGGTAGGTCACCGCGGTGTCCACGCCCTCGCGGCGGCCCAGTACGCCGTCGTCGCCGTCACTGCCCGAGGACAACACGATCGGCCAGGAGGCCCGCCGTTCCGCACCGAGTTCGCGCGGCGAGGCGGCGCGGTCCGCCCGGACGGGGACGAAGCGGACGGTATCGCCGGGGCAGAGCTGCCCCAGCTTCCAGCGTTCGGCGGCCACCACGGTGACGGGGCAGACGAATCCGCCCAGGCTGGGCCCGTCGGGGCCGAGCAGGATGGGGGTGTCGCCGGTGAAGTCCAGCGCGCCGATCGAATACGCGTTGTCGTGAATGTTCGAAGGATGCAACCCGGCTTCGCCGCCGTCGGTGCGCGCCCACTGCGGTTGCGGCCCGACCAGGCGCACGCCGGTCCGATCGGAGTTGAAATGCACCTCGTAATCGGTGCTGATGATGGTGTCGAAGTCGTTGCGCGTGAAGAACTCCGGCGCCCCGTGCGGCCCCTCGGTTACCGCGAGCTCCCAGCGGCGGGTCAGCACCGGCTGATCGTCGCCGGTCACGCCCGCCGTCACCCGGCCCGCGGCCGCGCCCACTTGCAGCACATCGCCCGCGGCCAGCGCCGCACCGGTGCCGCCGCCGAACCGGCCGAGCGTGAAAGTGGACTTGCTGCCGAGGTATTCGGCCACCTCGATGCCGCCCGCGATCAGGATGTAACTGCGCATACCCGGCCCGCGCACCATGCCGACGTCGAGCACGCCGCCCGCCGGCACCAGCACGCTGCGCCACTGCCGAACCGCCGTGCCGTTCACCGTGATCGGCACCGGCGCACCGGTCACGCACACCCAGGTCGGGGCGTCGAAGCGCAGAGCCGGTCCGCCGAGTGTGCACTCCAGCCCGGCCGCGCCTTCGTCATTGCCGAGGGCGCGATTGCCGAGCCGGAAGGACAGGTCGTCCATCGGCCCGGACGGCGGCACGCCGACATGCCAGTAGCCGACGCGCCCCGGCCAGTCCTGAATGGTCGTCTGCATGCCCGGGCGCAGCACCGAGAAGGTTCGCGTGGGGTCCGAATCCTGCTGTGCCACAGAAGTTTCCGAGAGTTGCGGGAGCATCGTCGTCATCGGGTCACCACCATGCGCACCGGCGTCGGGTCGAAACCGTTGCACGGGTTGTTGATCTGCGGGCAATTGGACACCAGCACCAGCGTGTCGATCTCGGCCCGCAGCGTGATGGTCTTGCCGGGCGCGGACAGCCCGTCCACGATGCCGAGCGTCCCGTCCGCCTCCACCGGCACGTTCATGAACCAGTTGATGTTCGACACCAGATCCCGTTTGCCCAGGCCCCATTTCATGCCCTCGGCGAGGAAGTTCTCCACGCACGCGTGCTGATGCCGGGTGTGATGGCCGTAGCGCAGGGTGTTGGATTCCTGCGAGCACGCGCCCGCCACGGTGTCGTGATTGCCGACCTCGTCGGCGACCACCGTCATCAGGGCGGTGCCCGCATCGGTCAGCAGCGTGCTGCCGGTGGTCAGGAAGATATTGCGCTGCGCGGTCACGGTGGCCTGGGCGCTGTAGCGGTCGGCGTGATCGGCGGCCGAGTAGAGCAGGCAGTCCACGGCCTGATTGCCGTGCAGGTCGATGATCTCCAGTTGTTCGCCGGCCCGGACCACGGCCGACCAGGGGGCGTTGGCGGGGACGGTCTCGTCCAGCACGACCGTGCGAGTGGTGATCATACGAGGGCCTCCAGGGTCCGTGCGGTCCAGTCCTGCTCGGTGTTCTCCACCGCGCGCAGGTACTCGGGATCGGAATTGTGCTGCCGGGCCAGGGCTTCCGGATCGGCCCAGGCCACGACGTCCAGTTCGGTGACCGGGCTGGGGTCGAGCGGATGCGGTGCGTTGGCGACCAGCAGGGTCACGGGCAGGTGAACGATCAGCTCGACGGCGGCCCCGGCTCCGGCGCTGCCGGTGGGGGTGAGCCCGCCGTCGGATTCCACGCGGGCACCCCGGAAGAACGTCACGCTCGGGCCGATATCGCGCGGCTCCAAGCCCTGCTTCGACCCCGCCATGCGCAGCTGCTGCCGGGCCAGCGGCGAAGGGCCGCACAGGGTGTCGTGGTGGGCGGAGGTGTCGGCGACGATGGTCGCCAGGATCCGGCCTTGATCGGACAGCAGTGGATGGCCGGGGCCCAGGTATGCCTGCCACGGCACCTTCACGGTGTCGGCGACATTCAGCCGCTCCCAAGGGGATCCGTCACGCAGCAGGAGCAGATGCGCACAGGCCGCGCCCGCCGGATCCGACAGTCGTATCCGGGTGCCCCGGGCGAGTACGACGTTGGCGTAGCCGCCCGACGGAATGCGTTGTGCGAAAGTGACTTTCGCCGAGTCGATGCCGTCCGGCAGTGCCGGGCCGGTGATGTTCGCGGCCGCAGCCTGTGACCGGGCGTGGGCGCGGGCCGCGCCGGTGTCGGCGGTGCCGGGCTGGCTGTTGGCTGTGCTGGTCATGGGGCTCCCTGCGTTGGGTGCTGGTCTGGGATCGGGTGCGTGTGGATTCCGGCTGAGAGCCCGCCGGAATGACGGAGGGTCACGGGCTGGTGAGTTCGGTCCGGGGGCCGAGCCCGCCGCGATTTCGCCAGCGGAGGTAGCCGCGCCGCAACAGGTCGGCGAGCAGCATCGCCAGTTCGGGGCGTCCGCGCATGCGGTAGTCGGGGTCGAGCTCGGCCATCGGATGTCCTTGTGTTCGAGGCGATTACGAATCGATCAGGCGGGTTGAACCGCGGCTTCGGTGACGGCGGCGGTGCGAGCCGGGGTGACCAGGCGATGCACCACGACGCCCACCAGCACGGTGGCGATCACGAAAAGCGGTGCGGCCCAGAGCATCCACCAGCCGCCGCCGGCGGGGGTGTAGACCTCGGCGCGCGGCCAGGCCAGGTTGATCGCCATGGCCAGGCCCCACACCACCGCGACCGCGTTGATCGGGATCCCGTAGCGGCCCAGCGAGAACAGGCCCTCGCCCTGCGCGGCCGGATCGTCGGCGGGCCAGCCCTTGATGCGGCGGATCAGCAGCGGCACGGTGACCAGCAGGTAGGCGAGGTACAGCGTGACGATGCAGACCGAGGCCAGGGTGGCGAAGATGGCGGCATTGCCGAGGTTCAGCACCAGCAGGCCGATGCCGAGCGCGCCGATCACGACGGCGGGCCACACCGGGGTGCCGAAGCGCGGGTGCACGGCGGCGAGCTGCTTGGCGAAGGGCAGGCGGCCGTCGCGGGCCATGGAGAACATCAGGCGCGAGCCGGCGGTCTGAATGGCCAAGGTGCACACCGTGATAGCGCAGGCGACGCACGCCAGCACCACCTTGCCGGCGGGGCTGTCCAGCTTGGCCTCGATCACGTAGGCCAGGCCGCCGGTGCTCAGCGAACCGTCGCTCAGGCTCGGCGCGGCCATCAGCGCGCCGATCAGGATCAGGCCGCCGCCGAGCGCAGAGACCGACAGGGCGGTGAGGATGGTGCGCGGGGCGACGTGGCGCGGGTTCTTGGTTTCCTCGGAAAGCTCACCGGCGGAATCGAATCCGACCATGACGTAGGCGGCCATCAGGCCGGAGACCAGGAAGGCGGCCCAGTACGGTCCGGGCGCGGCCTGATCGGTTTCCAGCACCACGCCCGGTCCGCGATCGGTATGGGTGAAGAACACCGCGATCACCGCGAGCACGCCGATGATCTCGATGGTGACGCCGAGCGAATTGATGCGCGCCATCCAGTCGATGCCGACCACATTGATCAAGGTGGTGACGATGAGCAGGACGCTGCCCAGGATGACCGCGTTCACCGCGCCGTCGTGCGAGGTCAGAGCGCTGTCGGTGCCGTAGAACTGGAAGCCGCTCCAGATCGAGGGCAGCACCACCTGCAGGGCGATGGCGGCCGCGGCGGCGGTGACGATCTGGGCGATGATCATCATCCAGCCGGCGAACCAGCCCACCAGCTCACCGGCCAGATGCCGGGACCACTGGTAGATGCAGCCCGAGATCGGGTAGCGGGCGGCGAGTTCCGCGAAGTTGAGGGCCACCAGGAACTGGCCGGCGAAGACGATCGGCCAGGTCCAGAAGAAGGCCGCGCCGCCGAAGGAGTAACCGAGACCGAAGAATTGGAAGATGGTGGTGAGGATGGAGACGAAGGAGAAACCGGCCGCGAAGGAGGCGTAGCGGCCGAGTTTGCGGTGCAGGACGGGCTGATAGCCGAAGCGTTCGAGGTCGGCGCTGTCGGCGGAGATAGACGGGTCGGGGGCGACGGAGTCGAGGGTGGCGGCCATCGGGGGGCCTTTCGGCGAGCGGCGAATATCTATCGCTTGAAAGTTTTGCGTTCGCGATCGCTCGGCCGGTTATGGCGATGTATCCGTTGGATGGCGGGGCGTAACTTCTGCGTTGCCTGAGTTTCTATCGGATGACAGGAATCTCACGGCCTGGTGAAAGGCGGTGGGATCCCGGGGTGGTACAGAATGAGGGGCGTGACCCAAGTCGGACCCGGACGCCCTCGCCTGGAACCTCGCCGCCGGGCGGGACAGACCCCGCGTGCGGAGATCCTCGATGCGGCGGCGGAATTGTTCACCGCAAACGGGTACGGGAACACCTCGACCCGGATGATCGCGGACGCGGTGGGGATCCGGCAGGCTTCGCTGTATCACCACTTCTCGGCCAAGGACGACATCCTGGATGCGTTGCTGGCCGAAACCATCACCGGGGCATTGGAATTGGCGGAGCGGCTGGCGGGGGTGGCGGCGCCGGCGGTGGTTCGGTTGTATGCGCTGGCGTCCTACGACGTGCGTCAACTGTGCGCCGCCCGTTGGAATTTGGGTGCGCTGTACCTGCTGCCCGAGCTACGCGGGGAACGGTTCGCGGTGTTCCGGGAGCGGCGGAACGAGCTGAGGCGGCATTACGAGCGCCTGGCGGCCGCCGCCATCGTGGAATCCGGGAACCAGGGCGTGCCGGGGGTCGAGCTGCTGCCGTTCCGGATGGTCGAAGCGGTGATCAGCATGCGGTCGGATGAGGGCGGCGCGCCCGAGTACGCCGAGCACCTCATCCCCGACGCCCTGCTGCAGCTATTCGGCAGGCAGGGCGATCGGGACGAGATCCGCAGGGCGGCAGGAGCGCTCGGGGCGGATTAGCTCTTGCCCTTCGAGGTGCCCCACTTCAGGCCCCAGTGGTAGGCCTGATCGACCGCCATCTTGCCCCAGAAACGGTGACCCTCCGGCGGGCGCACGAAGACGCCCTCGCGGCGCACCACCAGCTCGCCGTTCACGTTCTCGATCAGCGCCAGCACCATCTCGCGGGAATCGTCCACGCAGCCACTGACTTCCATCTCGATGGGCGGCGAATTGCGCGGGTACAGGGTGGCGGTGGCGTGCACGCCGCGGAAGTCCTGCGCGCCCTCGTAGAGCGAGGCGAACACCAGGATGCGCTTGAACTTGGCGGTGTTGTCGAGATTGATGGACAGGTTCTCGCCCGCCGCGTTCGCGCCGGTGCGGTCGTCCTTGTCCAGTTCGATGAACGGGGCGCGGTGCAGATTGCCCATGGTGTCGAGCGGGCTGATGCAGCCCTTCGAACCGTCCACCAGCTCCCAGAAGCAGCACAGATCCAGGTCCAGGCCGCCGTTGCCGCCGCGCTTGCGGCCGAACAGGCCGCCGGTCGCGCCGGGGACCATCCAGTTCAGATTGACCCGCATGATGCCGCCGGTCGCGCCCTGCTTGGTCAGCGAGACCGCGGGGGCTTCCTTGGTGAGGGAGATCTTGCCCAGATTCACCGGGGCGCCCGGGGCCGCGCCGGGCGCGGGTGCACCGGGCGGCGGGAACTGGCAGGGCTGGCCGTATTGCCCCGGGGGAGTGGGGAACTGGCCCTGCTGCGGCGGAGTGAACGGCGGCGGCTGCTGGTTGTAACCCTGCGGTGCGTAATTCGGCGGAGGCGGCGGCGGATACGCCGACTGCCCCGGCTGCTGGCCGTAGGGCGGTGGCGGAGGGGCGTAACCCTGTTGCGGCGGAGGGGCATTGAAGCCCTGCTGCGGCGGGGGAGCGTTGTAGCCCTGCTGGGGTGCGGGGGCGGCCTGCTGCGCGGGCGTGCCGGGGTCGTCGACGGTGATGCCGAAATCCGTTGCCAATCCGGCCAGTCCGGACGAGTAGCCCTGGCCGATGGCGCGGAACTTCCAGGCGCCCTGGCGGCGGTACAGCTCGCCGAGCACGAACGCGGTCTCGGAAGTGGCGTCGGTGCTGTCGAAACGGGCCAGTTCGGCGCCGGAGGCGGCATCGAGCACGCGGACGTGCAGGCCCTGCAATTGCGCGAAGGTGCCGCCGTCGGCCGAGGCGGCGATGACGATCGCCTCGATCTGCGGTTCCACCTGGGCCAGGTGCACCGTCAGCGCGTCGATGGTCTGCGGGCCCGGGCGCTTGCCGTCGTGGCGGACCGCGCCCGAGGCGTGGGCGGGCTGGTTGTAGAAGACGAAGTCGCTGTCGGACCGCACCTTCCCATTGGCCAGCAGGAGCGCCGAGGCGTCCGCGTCGGGTCGCCCGCCGGGGCCGGCCTGCCACCCCAGCTCGACCCGGACCGCGGTCGCCGCAACCGGAACGTTGGAACCCTTCATCATCGACACTCATAGAACGTATCCGATTCGGACATGCCCCGTCATGAGCTACGGGAGGTCCTCTTGACGAAGGGTGACCGCTCAGAGGAGGCGGATGTTGTGGGTGGCGGTGGCTATTACGTCGTCGAGGTCGCCGTGGAGGGTTTGTTTGGCCATGCTGAGGGTGAAGCCTTCGGCGGTTTCGGCGGGGACGTGGCCGGGTAGGGCCAGGGCGTATTTGTCGACGAGGACGTCAAGGACGACGGGGCCGGTCTTGTGGGACAGGGCTGCTCGGACGGCGGAGCGGAGGTCGCCGGGGTCTTCGACGCGGATGCCTTTGGCGCCCATGGCTTCCGCGACCTTGGCGAAGTCGGGGTTCTGGAAGTCGGTGCCGAAGGGGACGAAACCGGCTTCCTGCTGCTCGATATTGACGAAATCGAGCATGCTGTTGTTGAGGACGACGTGCACCACGGGGGTTTTGCGTTGCACTTCGGTGAGCAGGTCGCCGAGGCCGAGCATGGTGAAGCCGCCGTCGCCGCAGAGGGCGATGGTCTGGCGGCCGGGGAAGGACAGCTGCGCCCCGAAGGCATTGGGGGAGGCATTGGCCATCGACGCCCAGGAGAACGAGCCGAACAGGCGGCGGTTCGGTCCGTAGTGGATGTGCCGGGCCGCCCAGATCACGGCGGTGCCGGTGTCGGCGAAGAACAGCGCGTCGTCGGCCGCTTCCGCGTCGAGGATCGAGGCCAGGTATTCCGGCCGGATCGGTTTCAGGTCCGGGCCTTTGGTGACGTAGTGCTGCATCCGTTCGACGAAATGCTCGGTCTCCTTGACGCATTTCTTCAGGAAACGATCGCTCGACTTGGCCTGCACCAGCGGCAGCAAAGCCTGCACGGTGGTCCGCACATCACCGATGACGGCCAGTTCCAAGGGAATTCGCCGCCCCAGATGCTTGGGTTTGCGATCCACCTGAATGGTCTTGACCTTGCTGTGCGGCAGGAAGTTCGCGAACGGGAAGTCGGTGCCGAGCATGAGCAGCACATCGCATTTGTTCACCGCCTCCCAGCACCCGCCGTACCCGACCAGCCCGGTCATGCCGACGGCATTGGGATTGTCGTATTCCAGCCACTGCTTGCCTTTGAGGCTGTAGCCGACCGGCGCGTTCAGCTTGAACGCCAGCTCCCGCACCTCCGCCCCGGCCTCCGCGCAGCCGTCACCGCCGAAAATGGCGATCTTGCTCCCGGCGTCGATGAGATCGGCCATGGCGCGCAGGTCCTCGTCGGCCGCGCGCGGCACCTTGGTCGATGGAACGGCCACGCGCAGCGCGGTTTTCGGCGCGTCATGGGTCGCCACGTCACCGGGCAGCGAGATCACCGTCGGCCCGCGATCGGCGATGGCCACCGTCACCGCCGTGCTCACCACCTGATGCAGCTGCCCCGCGTTCACGATCCGCCCGATGTACAGGGCGGCGGCATCGAAGAACTTGTACGGGTTCAATTCCTCGACGGTGCTGGTGTCCAGCAGGCTGGTCTCGCTGTCGCCCGCCACCGCGATCACCGCCGCGCCCTCCTTGCGGGCATCGAGCAGGCCGTTGATCAGGTGCGTCACGCCCGGCCCGGCGGTGCCGCAGACCGCGACCGGCCGCCCGGTGAGCACCGATTCCGCGACCGCCGCGAACACCCCGTACTCCTCGTGGCGGACGTGTACGAATTCGATCTCCCAATTGCGGCGCAGGGCGTCGATGACCGGATTCAGGGCATCGCCCACAATGCCGTAACAGCGCCGGACCCCGGCGGAAACCAGCATCTCCCACAAGCCATCGGCGACGTTCTTGACCATGGTGCCCCTCTCGTGAAAGTGGAGAGCAAACATGTAGCAGCGTCATAAATGTCTGGTTATCGGTAGACTCTACCGGGTTCCGCGAGCCTTTCTCAGAAGTCGGCGAATGTGCAGCACCATGGTTCTGGACGGCTGTCCTCGAGCAAGTGGGAGCAATCGATGACCGAAACAGGGCCCGAAGTTCCGGAACTCGGGCGCAAGAAGTGGATCGCGCTCGGAGTCCTCGCGCTGGGGCTCTCCATGGTGGTGCTCGACGGCACCATCGTCGCGGTCTCACTGCCGGTCATCATCGACGACCTGAACCTGAATTTCACTCAGGCGCAATGGATCACCAGCATCTACGCGGTGGTGCTGGCGGCGTTGCTGATCACCAGCGGGCGGCTCGGGGACCGCCTGGGGCGGCGCAATATCTTCGCCGTCGGCGTGCTGATCTTCCTCGCCGGCAGCGTGCTGTCGGCGGTCGCGACCAGCGCCTGGCCGCTGATCCTGGGCCGGGTGGTGCAGGGCATCGGCGCGGCCGGGGTGATGCCGGGGACGCTGGCCACCATGAACGCCATCTTCCGGGGCCGGGACCGGATCATCGCCTTCGCGGTGTGGGGTTCGGTCATCTCCGGCGTGGCCGCCATCGGCCCGCTGGTCGGCGGCTGGCTGACCACGTACTACACCTGGCCGTGGATCTTCCTCGTGAACATCCCGCTGGGCGTCGTGGTGCTGATCGGCCTGGTGCTGTTCGTGCCGGAGACCCGCATGGGGAAGGCCGCGCCCGGGCTCGACGTGGACGGGTTCCTGCTCAGCGCAGCCGGTTTCGCGCTGCTGGTGTTCGCGCTCATCGAAGGCCAGACCTACGGCTGGTGGAAGCCGCTGCGGGAATTCCCGCTGGCCGGCTGGACCTGGCCGGACACCGCCCCGATCTCGCCGATTCCGGTGCTGCTGGCGCTCGGCCTGCTCGCGCTGGTGCTGTTCCTGCGCTGGGAGAAGCACCGCATGCTGATCGGCCGCTCGGCGCTGCTGGACCCGGCGCTGTTCGATATCCCCAGTTTCCGATGGGGGAACATCACCGCGTTCCTGGTCGCGCTCGGCGAATTCGGTCTGCTGTTCGTGCTGCCGCTGTTCATGGTGAACGTGCTCGGATTGTCCACGCTCGGAGCGGGTTACGTGCTCGCGGCGATGGCGGTCGGCGCGTTCCTGGCGGCCGGCGTGGCCGAAGGGCTGGTGCGCAAGTACGGGCCGGTGCGGGTGGTGCAGCTCGGCCTGGGCTTCGAGGCGGTCGCGGTGGCGGCGGCCGCGCTCTTCGTCACCCCGCACATCTCCGGCTGGTGGCTGGCGGTGCTGCTGGTCGGCTACGGCATCGGCCTCGGGATGGCCTCCGCGCAGCTGACCGGCACCGTGCTGGCCGATGTGCCGCCGCGGCAGTCAGGCCAGGGCTCGGCCACCCAGAGCACGGTGCGGCAGGTCGGTTCGGCCATGGGCACCGCCGTGCTCGGCGCGCTGCTGTCCGCGGCGCTCGGTCAGGATCTGGCCAAACGCCTGGCCGAGGTGCCGGATCTGCCGCAGAAGGCCGCCGACGCCGCCGAGACCGCCACCCGGGAATCCGCGGGCGGGGCCATCGCCGGGCTGCGCGCGCACGACGGCGCCGCCGCGGTCGTGGACGCGCTGTCCAGGGGCTTCACCGACGCCACCCGCACCACGCTGCTGGCCGCAGCCGTCTTCCTGCTGATCGGCCTGGCCGCCGCCACCCGCATTCCGAACAAGGGCGCGGCGGCCGTGGCGGCCATCGAAAAGCCGGGTGACACGCCGGAGCCCAAGAGTAATACCCCCTGAGGCACAACAGGATTGGCGCGGGTTCGGTACCTTAACCTGTGGGAAAGGTGGGAGGTACCCGGGTGGACATCGCAATGCGGTCCGGAAAACAACGCGCGCTGCGCAAGGCCGTCACCGTGCTGGCCAGCGCGCTACTGCTGTCCTCGGGCGGCGTGATCGCCTCGGCGGCACCGGTTCACGCGCCGGTCAAGCAGACGCCATCGGGCGGCACCCAGGACCTGTGGGTGCCCTCCAGCATGGGGAACATCAAGGTCCAGGTGCAGTGGGCGGCGCGCGGCGGCAGTTCGGCGCTCTACGTGCTGGACGGGCTGCGCGCGCCCGGCGACCACAGCCAGTGGACGACCGACACCGACGCGCTGCGCCAATTCGCGGGCGACGATGTGACTTTGGTGTTCCCCGTCGGCGGGCACTCCAGCTTCTATACCGACTGGTACCGCGCCAGCAGTACCAACGGCCAGACCACCACGTACAAGTGGGAAACGTTCCTCACCCGGGAATTGCCGGACTATCTGGCGGGTTTCGGCGTCTCCCGTACCCGGAACGCCATCGTGGGCGCGTCCATGGGCGGCAATGCCGCCATGATCCTCGCCGCCTACCACCGTGACCAGTTCAAGTTCGCCGGGTCCTTCTCGGGCTACCTGAACCCGACCTTCCCGCTCTGGAACGAAGCCATGCGCGCGGCCATGTGGGACGAGGGCAGGTTCAACGTGGACGATATGTGGGGTCCGAGCAGTAACCCGGCCTGGAGCCGCAATGACGCTGTCGCACAGGCCGAAAGGCTGCGCGGACTACCGATGTACGTGTGGTCCGGGAACGGCGTCCCCACCGCCGCCGACCTGAGCAATACGGTCGTCAACACCGTGAACGCCATGGGCTTGGAAGCTATGACGCTGACCGCGTCCCAGATCTTCCAGAGCCGGCTGGCGGCGCTGGGCATCAGCGCCCGGGTGGAACTCGGCGCGGGCACCCACACCTGGCCCTACTGGCAGCAGGCCCTGGCCAATGCGCGTCCGATGATCCTGGATGCGTTGAACGCGCACTGAACTCGACGGCGAGGCGGCTCGGCGGGCGGGTGAGACCGCTCCTCAGTCGATGAGTTCCAGTGCGTGCAGCCGCTGGAACACCAGCAGCGAACCCGGGGCGACATGCGGCATGTTCGCGTACTCGTGCAGGGTGAACCAGCGCAGTTCGGCGATCTCACCGGAGGGCCGCGGCTCTTCGGTGAGCTCACCCAGATAGCAGGTCATGTGCAGGCGGGTGCCGGGCGCGTGCCCGTACGCCTCGGCTTCGAAGATCCCCAGCTCGGTCACCCCGACCGTGCCCACCCCGAGTTCCTCGCGAATCTCACGGTGCAGAGCCGATTCCGGGGTCTCGCCCGGATCGATCTTCCCGCCCGCCATGTAGAAGACGTCCTTACCGGTGGACCGGGTCTGCAACAGACGACGGTCCCGGATGTGTGCCAGTGCCGCGGTGCGAATCACCCGGCACAGTGTAGGCCGCCGCCACGACGGCGATGGCGACCGCGTAGCAAGCCAGGACGTACCAGATATTTCCGATCGGATCGCCCGCGCTGGTCACACCGTCCACGGCGTCCAGGAAATCGGGCAGCGCGGTGGCCCACAGCAGTGCGAAGACGACCAGGTACAGCACGCTGTAGCCGAGCATGACCGGATCGGAGTAGCGCGGGACGTCCCCGGTCGCCGCGCGCAGCCGCACCCACTGCCGGTACAGCAGCGGAACGGCGGCCACCGTGATGAGCACCAGTTCGGCCGCGTAGAGCACGCCGCGCACGGTATCGCTGCCCGCGCCGAACACGGTCGCCGGAAGCGGCAGCAGGAAGGTGCCGACCGAGGCCAGCAGGCCGATCACGATTGTGCGCCAGGTCAATTCGAGCCCGGTGAGCCGCCGCCCGCCGTCGGCGTGCCGGCCCACCATCCAGTACACGCAGAACGCGAGCG
The DNA here is from genome assembly GCF_001613325.1 of Nocardia yamanashiensis NBRC 100130. Classification (GTDB taxonomy): domain Bacteria; phylum Actinomycetota; class Actinomycetes; order Mycobacteriales; family Mycobacteriaceae; genus Nocardia; species Nocardia yamanashiensis. Next base: position 120,553 of record NZ_BDCD01000008.1, read on the forward strand.
ACATCGGCCACAGCGCCGCGAACACCACCACGCTGCCGGTCGGCACCGAATCGAACATGGGCAGGTTCAGCGGATTCGTGGTCGTCCACTCCCACCAGCGCAACTGCGGTCCGAGATGATCGAAGATCTCGTAGAAGGCGTGATGCACGAAGCCCACGCACACCGCCCCGGCGAGCGCGCCGTACTGCCGGAAAACGCCCAGGGTGCGGACGATTTCGTAGGCCACGGTCGCCATGAACGGATAGATGGCCACGATGTAGAGCGGCAGCCGGCCCCACAGGAAGTCCACCGTGAACACATTGTGCGCGAACATGGTGTCCACCTGGTCCTCGATACCGAAGGCCGCCGGAAAGTACAGCGGCGGTTCGATGATGAACAGGTAGGCGGTCGCGCCGAACCACAGCGCCAGATTGGTCGGATCGCCGTACCGGCGCCACCGCACGACGGCCAGCGCCAGCGCCAGGATCGAGCCCACGATGATCGTGAGCTCCAGCACCGGCAGCGTCCAGTTCTCCAAGCCGAACGGATTGCGGAACTCGATCAGCCCGCCGGCCTCCTCACACGAGAAGCCCAGGCGGGTCGCGAGTTCCGAGAAGGTGGTGGCACAGTGCTCGCTCATGATTTCGCTCCGGAGGTGAGCAGCGCGTCGGTGGCGTACCAGTGCGCGACGTCGTGACCGGCGGCGTAGCGATCGAACCAGACGTCCGCGAGGGCGGGCAGGTTCTCGTGCGCCGGATCGTGTTTCGGCAACTGGCTGCGGATGATGCCCTTGAGCGCGATCAGCTGCTCACCCAGCGGCAGGTCGTCGAACGCGCGCGTCATGGGCCCGAAATCGGGGGTGCGCAGCCACGGCAGCCATTTGCTCAGGGCCTTCTTGTTGCGGTACGTCCCGAACATGGACAGCGAGTCGATCCGCCGATCCTCCAGCGGCACATGCTCGTTGAAGCCGGCGCAGGCGATCCGGATCACCTTCAGCACGTGCGCGAAGATCGACGGCGCGACCCGCATCCGGTACAGATCGCTGCCCACCACCGAATCGAAGATGATCAGCGCCGAGCTGCGGTGCTCCACCTCTTCGACGAAATGCCAGATGAACAGTGATGCCACCCGGTCGTCGCCGGGCCGGAACAGGCTGGCCTCGTTGTCGAGCATGAGCTTGAACACCGAGGTGAAGGTGGCCTCCAGATCCGCGGTGTAGGCCAGCCGGTACTTCAGCGGCTTGTGCTCGGTCAGCTCGTCGAACTCCGCGATCACCGCGTCGAGGGTGTCCTGCAGGCCCGGGTACCGCCGGATCAGCGCCCGCACGTGCTGGCGGTGCGCGCCCGAATGCTGGCCCTCCTGCCGCATGAAAGCGTCCGCCTCGTCGGCGACTTCGGGGTCGGTGATCTGCGGCTTCAACTGCAGAATCATCTTCACGATCATCTTCTCGAAACCGATGGCCAGGAACGACACCGCATTGGCCATGCTCGAGAAGGCCGGGTTCGTCTCGTTCCACAGGAACGGTACGTCGTGGTCCTCGAACGCGAAATCCATCTTTCGCACAACAAGATCCGTCATTTTCGGCGATACCTCATCTTCCGGAGGCGGGCTGGTTCCGGGTGACCATACAAACATACATGGCTATGTACAAGTGTATGATTACAATCGCGCAGGTAGCGGGCGAATCCCGTGGCAAATGAGCGGCGCGGCGCCTGCTACGGTCGGGCGGTGGCACGCAGGCGCGGGTGGGGCGGCAGTCCGCCGGACAGTGACGAGGAGGCATCGCGCCGAATCGTCGATGCCGCAGTCGAACTCATCGGCCGCACCGGCGCGGAGATCAGCATCGCCGATGTGGCCGAATCGCTCGGGGTCATCCGGCAGACGGTGTACCGGTACTTCCCGAGCGCGGACGCCCTCATGCGGGCCTCGGCCATCGCCTCGGTCGCCGGATTCCTGGATCGGCTCGCCGCGCAGGTGCGCGGGATCGAGGATCCGGCCGACGCCATGACCGACGCCGCCGTCTTCACGCTGGCCGAGGTGCGGCGGACGCCGCACCTGGGGATTCTGCTGACGGCGAGCTATTCGAAGGCCGATCCGGACGGCATCACCTCCGACGAGGCGCAGGCCTTCGGCATGACCATGATCCGGCGCTTCGACGTCGACTGGGAGAGCTACGGCTACGACGACGAATCACTGCACGAGCTGGTCGAATTCGTGCTGCGCACCATGCAGTCGTTCTTCGTCTCGCCGGGGCATCCGCCGCGCACCGACGCCGAACTGCGCCGGTACCTGCGGCGCTGGATGGGCGCGGCCATTCTCGCGCAGGCGACGGCCGGCTAGGTGACCGACGGCGGCGCGATCCGCCAGTGCCGCACCAGCGCGTCGGCGATCTCCGGGAGAATCGTCACCGGGATCTTCTTCTGCCGCAGCATGGTCCGAATCTCATTGACCTGCTCGCGTTTCCGCATGTCGTAGGCGTTCGCGACGGGACGCACCACCGGAGGGATGGACAGCAGCACCAGTTCCTGATGCGGCTCGTCGCCGCCGTTCAGGTCCAGCGCCAGCGACCAGCGCGACTTCTCGTCCAGGGCGAAGCGCGCGGCCACCACCCGATCCCAATCGATGGTCGAGGCCCGCCACGGGGTGCGGCGCTCGATGCGCTGATCGGTCAGCACCAGCACATCGCGGCCGAAGAGCAGGATGAGCAGCGCGCCGCCGGCCGCCAGGCCCAGCAGCAGGCCGGTGAACACCCGGTTCAAGCTGAACAGGGCGACGACCGCGCCGCAGATCAGCGCGGTCGTCAGCACCGCGGTGGTCAGATACAACGCCGATCGGCGTCCCGACACCACACCCGCACGCACCATTCGCCTACCGCCCTCCCGCACTGTGTTGCGGGACACACCGTACCCGGTGGTGCGGTACTACGCTTCGAGCGCTACCGCGGCCTCGGCGGTGTAGACCAGGAAGGTCAGGCTCTCCTGGAAGTACAGCTGTACCGATTCGGCATCGTGCGCGAGATAGCCGATGGACAGGTCCTGGCCCAGCTGGAGATCGAAATCGCCGCCGCGCGTGGACAATACGAACGCCCCGTCGATGGCGGGCGCCCAGATGATCTCGCCGTCGATGAGCCGCTCGATATGGGTGCGGATCGGGTGGCCGTGGTCGGAGGTCTCCGACACCGCGGTGTACAGATCGGCGGACAGCAGCACCGAGTACGGCCCGTCCACGCCCGCCAGCCGCAGCTTGCTCAGCGCCTGCGCGACGGCCTCCGGCGCGAGGGTGGGATCGCCGGGCAGCTTGACCGGTTCGCAATCGGTGCTGGCCCGGATGCCGGCGATACCGGCCGCCGCGTAACCCTCGAAGATGGCGCGATCCTCGGCGAAGGCGATCTTCTTGGCGGCGTCCTTCACCGCGTCCAGATCGGCGTCCTGCGCGCCGCGCTCGATATTGTCCAGCTCCTCGCGGGACAGCGTGAACGGCACCCGCAACTCGACCAGCGGCACCACCACGCGCTGGCGGGCCTGCACGCCCTCGGCGGGAGCGGAGATGGCAGTGGTGCGGCCGCGCCCGACCGCGGAGAAGTCCGCGCCGTGCGGCCCGGACAGATCGACCACGCGACGGCCGGCGATGTGCCGCTTGAAGGTACGGGTCGCCTCTTCCTCGATGGCGGCCCACGCCTCGGAGGTGATCGGCGCCAGTTCGCGATGGAGGTTGTTCATGCCTCAGCTCCTTTTCAGAGTGCCGATACCCAGCGATCCGTTGTTCGATGACATACCAACACCATTGCTTTCCGAAGATTCCCGCACCGCGGCGGCCGGAGCGGGCGCGTCGGGGAGGGCGTCGAAGAAGGCATTGGGCGGCGTGAAGAACAGCGTGCCGGTGACGGCGGTCGAGAAATCGAGAATGCGGTCGTAGGCGGCGTCGGGACTGCCCAGGAACATGCGCTCGAGCATGCCCTCGGTGACCGCGGGGGTGGCCGCGTAGGCGATGTAGTAGGTGCCGAACACACCGTCGGCCACGCTGCCGAACGGCATATTGGCGCGCACGATGGTGCCGTTGTCGTCCTGATCGTTCACGGCCACATGGGAATTGAGCGGCTTGTCGGCGTCGTCCAGCTCGTAGTCGTCGAGTTTGGTGCGGCCGATGACGCGCTCCTGCTCGGCGGTGGAGAGCGCCTTCCAGGCGTCCAGGTCGTGCAGGTACTTCTGCACGATGACGTAACTGCCGCCGGTGAATTCGGGATCCTCGGGGCCGATCAGGCCCACGGCGGCGGCCAGCTGGCCTTCGGGGTTCTCGGTGCCGTCCACGAAACCGAGCAGGTCGCGCTGCTCGAAATAACGGAAGCCGACGGTCTCGTCGACGATGGTGGCTGCGCCGGAGAGCTTTTCGGCGATCTTCATGGCCAGCTCGAAGGCGGCGTCCTGGGCTTCGGCCTTGATGTGGAACAGCAGGTCGCCGGGAGTGGCGGGGGCCTGGTGCTTTTCACCGGCATAACCCGGGAACTCGTGCAGCTGCGCGGGTTTCGGTCCGGCGAAGAGGCGATCCCAGGCCGCGGACCCGATGCTGGTGATACAGGCCAGTCCGGAACCGGGTAAGCGGAAGCCGACCGAGCGGCGCAGGCCGGGCAGGTCTGCCAGCAGATCGCGGACCGCCGCCTCACCGCCCTCGTCGATGGTGGCGACCAGGAACATCGCGGCGGGCGAAAGCGGGTCGAGAAGCGGCTGTGGCTCAACCATGGGCTCCAGCCTAGAGGGCTGGGCCGACAGACCGGTTGCCCGGTTGCCTACGTGTTGCGATCCCCACTTCGCGGGGGAGGTTCGAGCCCTCCGGGGCTCGGGGGGCGAACCCCCCCGAAAAGCCCCGCTTACTTGGCGACCGTCAGCAGAAACGCCACGTCGTCAATGGCTTTCACGCTGTGGCGGGCGTTCGGGATAACGATCAGGTCTCCGGCGGAGCCCTTCCATTCGTTCGCGCCGCTGATGAGGGTGAGAACACCGTTGAGGACGAGCAGGGTCGCCTCGCCCGGGTTCTCGTGCTCGGCCAGGCTCTGCCCCGCCGTCAGCGCGATCACGGTTTGCCGGAGGCTGTGGGTGTGGCCCCCGTAGATGGTGAGGGAGCTGCGTCCGCTCGATGCCGAAGCCGCCAGCTTGAGCTGCTGGCGAGCGACCGCGGTCAGCGATTTCTTGTCCATGGACTGCCTTTCGCCGGAATATCGCTGAGTATGCCCGACGAGGTCCGAACCATTCGGCTGTTTGGCAGGTGTGTATGCAGGTTTTGGCGAACGCGGAACGTCCGCGTTATCGGTTCTCGCGCGTATAACGCCGGATGCGATAACGCAGACCCTTGCTGGATTCCCGCCACGGTTCCTCATCGGCGTGCCACTCCGCACCGATGCCCGGGGCGTGGCAATCGCCGTCGATCTCCGCGTCCACCTCGGTGATTCGCAGTTCGGTGGCGAAAGGCATTGCGGCCCGGTAGATCTCGCCGCCGCCCATCACCCAGACGGTGTCGTCGCCGGCGAGTTCGAAGGCGTCCTCCAGCGATCCGGCCCGCTCCGCGCCCTCGGCCGACCAGTCGGCTTGCCGCGTCACGACGATATTGCGGCGGCCTTCCAGTGGTCGGAACCGCGCGGGCAGCGAATCCCAGGTCCGCCGCCCCATCACCACCGGATGCCCCCACGTCACATCCTTGAAGTGCGCCATGTCCTCCGGCACTCGCCAGGGAATGGTGTTGTCGAGCCCGATCACCCCGTCCGGTGTCTGCGCCCAGATCAGGCCAACCCTACGGCTCACACCGCCACCGGCGCCTTGATCGCCGGATGATGCTGGTAATCCACGATTTCCACATCCTCGTACGCGTAATCGAACAGCGTCGGCGCCGGCCGCAGGTTCAGCTTCGGGAACGGGTAGGGCTCCCGGCTCAACTGCTCGCGCACCTGCTCCACATGGTTGTCGTAGATGTGCACATCGCCGCCGGTCCAGATGAAATCGCCGGGCAGCAGCTCGGTCTGCTGCGCCACCATCTGGGTCAGCAGGGCATAGCTGGCGATATTGAACGGCACGCCCAGGAACAGGTCCGCGCTGCGCTGATACAGCTGGCAGGACAGCTTCCCGTCGGCCACGTAGAACTGGAAGAAGGCGTGGCACGGCGCCAGCGCCATCTTGTCCAGCTCGGCGACGTTCCACGCGGACACCAGGATCCGGCGTGAATCCGGATCGGTGCGCAGCGTCTGCAGCACCTGCGAGATCTGATCGATGTGGGTGCCGTCCGGCGTCGGCCAGGACCGCCACTGCACGCCGTAGACCGGACCCAGTTCGCCGTCGCGGTCGGCCCATTCGTCCCAGATGCTGACCCCGTGCTCCTGCAGCCACTTCACGTTCGAATCGCCGCGCAGGAACCACAGCAACTCGTACACGATCGACTTCAGATGCACCTTCTTCGTGGTCACCAGCGGAAACCCCTGGGAGAGGTCGTAGCGCAATTGGTGGCCGAAGATGCTGCGGGTGCCGGTGCCGGTCCGATCCGCCTTAGGGGTGCCGTGCTCCAGCACCAGTCGGAGCAGGTCCTCGTACTGGGTGTCTCGGGCGCTCTCCACGCCTGGCAAGCTTACGCACCGTGCGAAAGCTGTTTGTGATCGGAATCGGAGCGGGGGATCCGGACCAGGTGACGGTGCAGGCCATCAAGGCCATGCGCCAGGTGGATGTGTTCTTCGTCATCGGCAAGGGCGCCGAGAAGCAGGAGCTGGTGGACGTGCGGACGGCCATCCTGGCCGAGCATGTGCCGCAGCCCCACCGGCTGGTCGAGATCGCCGATCCGCCGCGCGACCGGACGGTGCCGGGCAGCGGGGCCGATGCCGCCTATCGCGGGGTGGTCGAGGACTGGCACGAGCGCCGGGCCGAGCTCCTGGAACAGGCCTTCGCCGAGACCGACGGGGTGGGCGGCATTCTCGTATGGGGTGATCCGTCGCTGTACGACAGCACGCTGCGGATCGTCGAACGGGTGCTGGAGCGCGAGCGCATCCATTTCGACTACCAGGTGATTCCGGGGATCACCAGCGTGCAGGCGCTGGCGGCGGCGCATCGGATGGTGTTGCACGAGATCGGCGAACCGGTGCACATCACCACCGGGCGGCGGCTGCGCGAGGAAGGTCTGGCCGCGGGGCAGTCCAGTCTGGTCATGCTCGACGGCGACACCTCCTTCACCGAGGTTCCGGGGGACGACCTCTATATCTGGTGGGGCGCGTATCTGGGGATGCCGGACGAGGTGATCGTGGAGGGCCCGCTGCGGGTGGTGGAGCAGCGGATCGTGCGCCGCCGGGCCGCCCTGCGCGAGCGCAAGGGCTGGATCATGGATATCTACCTGCTGCGGCGCGCGAAATAGGTGACCGCCGCGGCCCTTGACTTGCTACTGGCGCACCGTCAATAGTCGGTCGATGGTGTTGTGCGGGTCACACCGTGGTGGCCCGCCGCGTGCAGCGGGAGGTACGGCATGGCAACCCCGATCGAACGGGCCGGGCAACTACGCGACGAATACGGTGCGGCGGACGCGAACGCGGCCGAACTGCTGTGCGATCGGCATCCCGCCGGCGCCGTGGCCTTCAGTTTCGTGCAACCCGATCTGTCCAGCGTGGACGTGACCTTCGGGGAATTGCGGGAACGCTCCGAACGGGTGGCCGCCGGGCTGCTGGAACTCGGTATGCGCGAAGGGGATCGGGTCGCCACCCTGATGGGCAAATCGCAGGAGCTGGTGGTGGCGCTGCTGGCGATCTGGCGGATCGGGGCGGTGCACGTGCCGCTGTTCACCGCCTTCGCGCCCGGGGCGATCGCCATGCGGGTCAACGGGAACGGCACGACGCTGGTCATCACCGATGGGGCGCAGCGGGCGAAACTGGAACCGAGTCAGGATCTGCCGGCCGAGCGGGACTGGCGAATCGTCACCACGGGGGAGCCGGCCGGTGACGATATCGCCTTCGGGGAACTGCTCGAAAACACCGGTGCCGCACCGAAATCCGTGACCATCGGCGGGGACGGGGTGCTGGTCGAGCTGTTCACCTCGGGGACCACCGGCGCGCCCAAGGCGGTGCCGATGCGGCTGGCCGGGATGGCGGGCGTGGTCATGTATCTCGAATACGGGATCGATTACGCCGACGGGGACGTGTTCTGGAATATCGCTGACCCGGGCTGGGCGTACGGGCTCTACATCGCGATTCTCGCGCCGATGGCGACCGGCCGGCGCAGCCTGTTGCTGTGTGCGCCTTTCGAACCCGCGCTGACGTGGCGGGTGCTGCAGCATTTCGGCGTCACCAATTTCGCGGCCGCGCCCACCGTGTACCGCGCGCTGCGCAACGCGCCCGTGCCGGACGGGCTTGTGTTGCGGCACCTGTCCTCGGCGGGCGAGCCGCTCACGCCGGATGTGATCACCTGGTCGAAACAGGCGCTGGGCGTGGAGATCCGGGACCACTACGGGCAGACCGAGACCGGGATGACGGTGGTCAACGCCTGGCATCCGGATCTGATCGATGAGATCAAGACGGGATCCATGGGGCATCCGATGCCGGGCTACACCGTCGAGATCCTGGGCTTGGAATCGGATGAGCCCGCGGCCGTCGGTACCGCGGGGCGGGTGGCCATCGCGACCGACAGTCCGCTGCTCACCTTCCGCGGGTACCGCAATGCGCCGGAGCGGTCCGCTGCTCGGTTTACCGCTGACGGGCGCTGGTATGTGACCGGTGACGTGGCGTCGCGGGATGCGAACGGGTACTTCACCTTCGCCTCGCGGGACGACGATGTCATTCTCATGGCCGGTTACCGGATCGGCCCGTTCGAGGTGGAAAGCGTTCTCACCGGCCATGATTCGATCGCCGAGGCCGCGGTGATCGGGGTGCCGGACGAATTGCGCGGCGAGGTGCTGATCGCCATCGCCGTCACCGCGCCGGGCATCACCCCGGACGCCGACCTGACCGGCGAGCTCCAGCAACTCGTGAAGCAGAAGCTCGCCGCGCACGTCTACCCGCGCCGCATCCACTACCTCCCCGAACTGCCGAAGACACCCAGCGGGAAGGTGCAGCGCTTCCTGCTGCGCCGGCAGTTCGAGACCGGTGAACCGGTGTAGCGCTCAGGCGGTGGTGAACCGGTCGGCATTCGCGGCCGCCCATTGCGCGAACGTGGTGCCGGGCCGGCCCGTGATGTCCGGGACGCTGGTGATGGGCAGCGATTCCGGATCGGGGGTGTAACCGGTGAGGACATTGTCGACGTACCAGGTGGCGTTGTCGCCCATGGTCGGGGCGAGCGCGGCGATGGTGTCCTCGCGAGTGGATTGCCGGAAGCCGATATCGCGCCGCAGTGCCGCGCCGAGCTGCTCGACGAGCTCGGCGCGGCTGCGGATTTCGGGGCCCGCCAGCGGGTAGGCGCGGCCGGAGTGGCCGTCGGACAGCAGCGCCGTGGCGGCCACGGCGGCGATATCGTCCATGGCGATGGGGGCGGTGGCGGCGTCCGGCCAGGGTTCGCGCACCTCGCCGGTCTCCCGGATCTGCCGGGACCAGATCAGGGTGTTCTCCATGAAGTCGGCCGGCCACAGGTGCGTCCATTCCAGGCCGCTCTGTTCGACGGCCGTGCACACCGTGCCCCACCAGCTTTCGGGCTCGCCGGACAGATCGACGATGTGCCGGACCCCCGCGGCTTTCGCCAGGGCCAGCACTTCGCCGACGTTCTCCGGCGCGGGCGCCAGATACATTCGCTCCACGCCTTCGAAAGCGGCGGGCAGGGTTTCGAGTCGGCGCAGGTAGCCGCGGACGGCTTGCACTTCCGCAGGCAGTGCTGCCTTCGCGGGGTCGGTGGTGAGTGCCCGAATATCCTTGGCGCCCTGCGCAATCAGATGATCGACAACTTTCCGGCCGATATTCGCGGTGGCTCCGGTAACCAGGATCGTCATCTGATCGAGGCTACCGAATCGCTCAATATTGCTCATTTGTGAGCGATTTCGTTCTTAACGAGTCAGAAACAAGCAATCGGAGCTACGCTCTTGCCACTCGGCGGCCTCTCGACCGCCGAGTACGGCCATCGACGAGTAGGCGCACCATGCACGACCTTCCCGCTCCCGATATCACCGGCACGCTGCTGGGCTACCTCCTGATGACACCGAACTCGCTGCTGCACAATCTCGGGCTGGTCATCGCCGACCTGCTCGGTCTCGGGTGAGCGAGATGGCCATGGCGACAAGACTTTCGAACGCATTGGCCGCCCTGCTGCTCGCGGTGGGCGGGGCGGCGCTGGGCGTCGGCGATGCCGCCGCCGTGCCGATTCCGGGCGGTCAGGCCACCACCATGTTCATTCCGGGTGCGGACGGCGTCTCGCTCAATGCCGTCATCACCGCGCCCGCCGACCTGGCTGTGCACCGCAACCCGCTGGTGCTGCAACCGTCGGGGTGGGGGATGCCCGCCATGGGCAGTCTCGGTTCGGCGTACCGGCTTTCGACCGGCGAAAGTTTCGTGTCCATCGAGTACACGGCGCGGGGCATGTATCTCTCCGGTGGGGAAGTGGATCTGCTGGGGGATCGGGACGCCGCCGACGCTTCCGCGGTAATCGACTGGGCCATCGCGAATTTGAACGTAGACCCGGATCGCATCGCCATCGCCGGGGGTTCCTACGGGGCGGGGATGGCGATTCTGGCGGCGGCGCACGATCCCCGGATCAAGGCGCTGGTCGCCGATTCCCCGCCCGGCGATCCGGCGGAAGCGCTGGCGCCCAACGGAACTCCGAAAACCGGTGGTCCGATCGCGCTCGCGCTGGCCGGGGTGTCGACCAACCGGTTCAGCGCGGAACTGGTGCGGCGCGGGCTGGATACCATCCTGCGCGGCAATGGTCAGGCGTTCGACACGCTGGCGTCGGCGCGGCTGCTCGCGCGGGCGGTGCCGCGGCTCAATGCCAATGGGACCGCGGTGTTCCTCGCGCACGACTGGCAGGACAGCCTGCTGCCGGTGGATCCGGCGTATTCGCTCTTCGACGAGCTGACCGGGCCCAAGAAGCTGTTCCTGCAACCCGGCGACCATTCCACCGGGGGTGGGGCGGGGCAGATCGTCGGTTTGCCGAATCCCATCTGGGACAGGGCGATTCGCTGGCTCGACCACTATGTGAACGGCGCGGAGAACGGTATCGACGCCGAACCGGTCGTCACCTTCGAGCCCGCGAGCACCGGCCCGTACGTCACTTTCGATTCGGTCGCCCAGGCCCGGCAGGCGGCGCGCACCCTGGCGCTGTCGGCCCCCGCGACCGGGGTCATGGGCGTCGATCCCGGCGAAACCTGGTCGCAGCCTTTGGTTTCCGGGCCGACCAGCGCGGTGGCGGCGGTGCCGTACCTGACCGGCACGCTCGCCCAGTTCGGTCTCTCCCCGGCCATCGCGCTGGACGGAGTGGATCGCAATCTGGCCGGGGTGTGGCGCGGCGCGCCGTTCGAGCAGGGTGCGGTGGTCTCCGGCCGCCCGCGCCTGAACCTCACGGTCGCGCCCGCCACCGCCGACCTCACCTTGATCGGCATCCTCTACGACGAAGGCCCGGACGGTATGGGCCGGGCCATCACCTACTGGCCGTTGACGCGGCACGGCCTCACCCCATCGGATCCCGTCGCTCTGAGCTGGGAACTCGAACCGACGTATTGGAATCTCGCCCCGGGCCATCGCCTGACCCTGACCGTCACTTCCCAGGACCCGGTGCCGTTCCAGAGCTCCACCCCGATGGGCAGCACCGTGGTTTTCGCCTCACCCGCCACGGTCGAACTGCCCGTGACCGGGTGACCCTGTTCAGGGTCAGCGACCCGCTGCGCGTAGACCGGAGGTTGTCGTTGTTTGTCGGTAGGCTGCTTCTTGTGCCCGAATTACCGGAAATCGTGGCGCTCGAGCAGTTCCTGGCCGAGCATGCCGTCGGTGCGGTCGTGGGACGCGTCGATGTCGCCGCGCTGAGCGTGCTGAAAACCTTCGATCCCCCGGTCACGGCACTGTCCGGGCGGGATGTGACCGGCGTCGGCCACTGGGGCAAACACCTCGGCATGGACTGCGACGGCATCTGGCTGATCACCCATCTGTCCCGGGGCGGCTGGCTGCGCTGGATCGACGAACCGAGCGCCGCCGCCCCCAAACCCGGCAAAGGCCCGCTGGCCCTGCGCGTGCACTTCTTCACCCCCGCCGGTTCCACCCCCGCCTTCGACCTCACCGAAGCCGGCACCAAGAAACGCATGGCGGTCTGGGTCACCAGCGATCCGCTCTCCATCCCCAGCATCGCCAGACTCGGCCCCGACGCCCTGGCGGTCAGCGAAACCGAGTTCGGCGAGATCATCCACAGCACCTCCCAGCGCGTGAAGAACGCCATCACCGATCAGATGCTCATCGCCGGCATCGGCAACGCCTACTCCGACGAAATCCTGCACCGCGCCAAACTCTCCCCCTTCGCCAACGCCGGCAACCTCGACGCCGAGCAGACCGCTCGCCTCTACAACGCCATGCGCTTCACCCTCTCCGACGCCATCGAACGCTCGGTAGGCCAAGACGCCGCCCGCCTCAAAGGCGAGAAACGCTCCGGCTTCCAAGTCCACGCCCGCACCGGCGAACCCTGCCCCGTCTGCGGCGACCCCATCCGCGAAGTCGCCTACGCCGACAAGTCCTTCCAGTACTGCCCCACCTGCCAAACCGGCGGCAAAATCCTCGCCGACCGCCGCATGTCCCGCCTGCTCAAGTAGCGCTAGCGGTTGACCACGTCCGCGCGGGCGCTCACGTAGTCCGGAATCGCGATGCCCGGAGCCAGGTCGTCGGAGGGGATCGGGGCCTCGAAGATCTGGCGCATGGGGAGGACGCCGGCCCAGGCGGAGGCGGGGTGGATGTCGGATTCGTCGTCGCGGGGGCCGCCGGTGCGGATTTTCACCGAGGCTTCGGTGAGGTCGAGGGATAGGACCGTGGTGGCGGCCATTTCTTTTTTGCTGGGTGGGCGGACGTCGTTCCAGGAGCCGGGGGCCACGTGTTCGACGATGACGCGGAGGGCGTGCAGGCGTTCGGCGGGGTCGGTGAGTTCGGTTGGGCGGGCGTGGATTACGGCGGAGCGGTAGTTCATGGAGAAGTGCATGGCGGAGCGGGCGTAGACGATGCCGTCGACGTGGGTGACCGAGACCGAGACGTCGCCGAGCATGGCGGCGCGCAGATTGCCGGCGCCGGTGGAGCCGTGCAGGTAGAGGGTGTCGCCGTCGCGGCCGTAGGTGGTGGGGATGACGACCGGGGCGCCGTGCAGGACCACGCCCAGGTGGCAGAGCAGGCCCGCGTCGAGGATCGCCTCGAGGTCGGCGCGGTCGGTGCGGCCGCGTTCCTTGGAGCGGGTCAGGCTGCTGCGCGGGGTGGGGGACAGCGGGGGCCGGGTCTGGGCTGGCTCGGTCATGAGACCAGCATCGCGGGCGGAATGGCATTGTTGAATAGCCAATTCCTGGTGAAAATCGCAGACCACTTCGGGCTGCCTCCTGGGCGAATGGCATGCTGAGGTGGCTTGTTTTGCCGACTCACGGAGGTCCACTTCATGCGGCAGTCGCGCGCGCTCGTGGTAGACGATCTGCCGTTCGGCATCGATCGGACCTCGGCCACGCCGCTGGCCGTGCAGGTCGCGGACGGTTTGCGACGGGCCGCGACGACCGGAGCGCTGGCCGGAGGCGATCGGCTGCCGTCCTCGCGTGAGCTGGCGGCGCGGCTGGGGGTGAGCCGGACCGTGGTCACCGCCGCCTACGACCAATTGCACGCCGAGGGGTGGCTCAGCGGCCGGCACGGGTCGGGAACATATCTGACCGCTGCGCCGCCGCCGGTGGAACGGACGGCCGGGACCACCTCGCGGCGGGATCCGCTGGCCGGTCTGCTGGATCTCGGGGCCGGTGCGCCGTCGGTCGAGACCCTGGACACCGCAGCGTGGCGGCGCGCCTGGCGGGCGGCGTCGGATCGAATGCCGGTGGTGCGCAAGGACCGTGGCGGTGAGCCGGAGTATCGGGCGGCGGTGGCGGAACACCTGCTGCGGCACCGCGGGCTGGGGGTCAGCAGCGGGAACGCCGTACTGGCCACCGCCGGAACCAGTGCGGCGGTGGGTGAACTCGCGGCGGCGCTGTGGCGGCCCGGGGACGCGGTGGCCATCGAGGATCCCGGATATTCACGGGCGGCGGGGGCCTTGCGGGCGGCCGGTATGCGGCTGGTGCCGGTACCGGTCGACGGGGATGGACTACGGGTGGAGCTGCTTCCGGACGGCGTCAAAGCGGTGTATTGCACTCCGGCGCATCAGTTTCCGATCGGCGCGCGCATGCCCGCCGCGCGCCGGATCGAGCTGATCGAATTCGCCCGCCGCACCGGCGCGCTCGTCATCGAAGACGACTACGACGGCGAATTGCGTTACGACACCGCGCCGTTGCCCCTGCTCGCCACGCTCGCGCCGGACCTGGTCGTGCACCTGGGCACCACGAGCAAGATCCTCACCCCGACCCTCGGCGTGGGGTGGCTGGTCGCGGCCCCGGCCATCACCGATGCGGTGCTCGGCTATCGCGAACTCACCGGCACCTCCCCGGCGCCCGCCGGCCAGCAGGTGGTCGCCGAATTCGCGCGCAGCGGTGATCTGGCGCGGCATCTGCGCCGCCTGCGCCGGGAGATGCCGCCCCGGCGCGCGCTGGTGGTCGCGGAATTGCGCGGGCGCGGGCTGCAGGTGCGCGGTGACGACGCGGGCTCGCACATCGTGGTGCCGCTGGCCTCGCCGGAACAGGAGGAACGCGCCGTCGCCGCGGCCCGCGCCGCCGGTCTCTACCTGGACGCGCTGGGCCGCCATCACATCGGCCCGCGGCACACCTTCGGAATCGCGCTCGGTTACGCCGCCCTGCCGAGCGCGGACCTGCCGCGTGCGGTCCGGTTGGCCGGGGATGTCCTTTCCCGGGTCGTAGAGTGGACCGGGTGAGCAGGCGGACCCGGCCTCGAACCGGGTGCGCGACGACCTACCGGAGCGGAGGCTGCATGAGCGACCAGGACATTCTCGCGCGCATCAAGAACCTGGTGGACCGCGAGCACGAGCTGCGCTCGAAGACCACCAGCGGGGAACTCGACCCCGAAACCGAACGCGCCCAGCTCGCCGAGCTGGAAGTCCAGCTCGACCAGTGCTGGGATCTGCTGCGCCAGCGGCGCGCCCGGCTCGACCAGGGCCGCAATCCCGATGAGGCGCAGGCCGGCTCGGTCCGGCAGGTCGAGGGTTACTTGCAGTAGTCGCGCCGACGGTGCCGCGGCGAAGGCCGCGAGCGCTGCCGCCGCCGGGTCTACCATCGATTGATGGTGGCAAGAGGCGCCATGTTTCTCGACACGCATCGGCCGGTTTCGAGCCGATGGTGGCTGATATGAGGGTTTCCATGGTGGCAACGACTGATATCAAGACCGCTGACGGCATGGTCCGTGGTCTCCGGGGCCGCCGCGTTTCACGCTGGCGGTCCATTCCCTTCGCCGCACCCCCGGTGGGAGAGCTGAGGTTTCGCGCCCCGCAACCCGTCACACCGTGGACCGGGGTGCGCGATGCGACCCAATTCGGTTACGCGGCAATGCAGCATCGCAGCGGGGCGCAGATCGGGCCGCGCCGCCAGCAGCCGACGAGCGAGGACTGCCTGACGCTGAACGTGGTGGCGCCCAATGCGCCGTCGGCCACGCCGCGACCGGTCATGGTGTTCATTCACGGCGGTGGATACATGATCGGGACCTCCGCGCTGGGACTGTATTCCGGCTCGCGGCTGGCGGTGCGCGGCGATGTGATCGTGGTGTCGGTGAACTACCGGCTCGGGGCGTTCGGGTACGTGGACTTCAGCGAATTCTCCACGCCCGCACACCGATTCGACGCCAACCTCGGCCTGCGCGATCAGGTGGCGGCGCTGGAATGGGTGCGGCGCAATATCGCCGCGTTCGGCGGCGACCCCGACAATGTCACCATCTTCGGCGAATCCGCCGGGGCGCACGCGGTGCTCGCACTGCTGGCCACCCCGGCCGCCGCGGGACTGTTCCACCGGGCCATCTCGCAGAGCCCGCCCGCCGACTGGGGCATCAGCCAGGCCGACGCGCACCTGTTCGCGCGGCGCTGCGCCGAACGGCTGGGCGCCGCGCCCGGCGCGGAGGCCGCGACGCTGCTGGCCGCGAGCGCGAACGATATCCGGCGGGGCGTGGATCGCGCGGTGAACGCGATCCTGCGCGAGCAGCCCGGCATCTTCCCGATCGCGCCGACAGTGGACGGGGAATACCTGCCGCAGGCGCCGATCGACGCGATCATGGCCGGGGACGCGCACCGGGTGCCGCTCATCATCGGCACCAATCGCGACGAAGGCACCCTGTTCAGCCGACTGGACGACACGCTGCCCACCACCGCCGAGCGCATGCACTGGCTGCTCCGGCATCCCGAGGCGGCCGGCGGCAGCCGCGAGGACGACTCGGTCTACCCGAACTTCGGCGAGCATCTGCCGACCACGCCCGTGCGGCTGCACCGGGCGCTGGCGGCCAGTGCCGATTCCGTCGAATCGCGGGTGGTGGCGGCCTATCCCGGCTTCCCGGCCAAGCGGGTGGCGATCCGGATGGGCGGCGACTTCACCTTCTGGCGGCCCGCGGTGCGGGTCATGGCGGGGCACAGCCGGTTCGCGCCCACCTACGCCTATCGATTCGATTTCGCCCCGCGCGCCATGCGGGTGTCCGGGTTCGGGGCCACGCACGCGCTGGATCTGATCCCGGTGTTCGGCGCGACCGGGACCGCTTTCGGGCGGGCCTTCACCGCCATGGGCGGGCAGCGCGGGTTCCGGGCGGTGTCGGAGCAGTTCCAGGAGAACTGGTTGTCGTTCGCGCGCAAGGGATCTCCGCTGCCGAACTGGCCCGCCTACACCGAGACCGAGCGGGCGACGATGATCATCGACTATCCCGCGCGGGTGGAATACGACCCGGAGCAGGCCAAGCGGCTCGCCTGGGAAGGGGTGCACATCCCGGCGCTGGTGTGATCACCAGATCGCGACCGGTGCGAGCCCCAGCTCGGCCAAGCCCGCGCGCGCCAGCTCCGTCAGGGCGGCCGAGTCCGCAATCGCATCGGGATCGAGGCTGACCAGCGCCAGCGTGTAGGTGTCGGCGATCCGCGTCAGATACCCCGACAGGCGGGTGCGCGGCAGCCGGTCCCGGTGCAGCCCCGGATGAATGGCGCGCGCCGTGACGCCCGTGCACGGGTGCGGGCCGAGCGACAGCAGCGAATCCGGCAGGCAGCCGATATTGCTGCACAGAATGTCCCGCTCACCCGCGCCCTTCGCGAGCGCGTACGCCCATCGATCCGGAATGACCTGCAGCAACTCCTCCGGAATCCCACCCGGACTGGTCATCCGATGCTCATAGGCGGCACGCGCCTTGCGCCGCAAGGTCGCCGGCGTATCCGCGCGCTCGATCGCCACCTCGGTCATGGCCATGTCATTGTCCACCCGCGGCTCGTCGCGGGTATCGACCGGCAGGCTCGCGGCAATCGTGTCCTCGCCGAAACCACTGCTCCACAGCAGTTTCGCGACGAGATACACGAACAGGCTGTTCGCAGTCCCGCCCTGCGCCACCGCCACCCGATTCCAGTCCCGCACCGGAATCTGCAGCGCCGCACTGGAAGTCGCCGACGCCCGCCACGAGGACCGCTCGCCACCCGCCGCGATTGCCGATGCCGCGCCGGGGTAGTGGTTCGCCGGATTCGTGGCCCGGCGCGGGGCAACCGGAGTGGGACGAGGCGGGAGGCCGCGCCGTAGGGCGCGTGCGGTGCCGCCGAGGACGGTGCGCCATTGCCGGCGGGCGTCGGCCCAATCCGATTGCGGTGCACCGGGCGCCGCCAGGGGTGTGCCGGTCAGGGCGTGGTCGACGGCCAGTGCCACCGCCCGGCCGTCTGCCAGGGCGTGGGAGCAGGTCAGGGCGACGACGCAGCCGCCGTCGTCCAGGCGCGCGGCGGCGAGACGCCAGCCGGGGCCGACTTCCGGGTTCAGGTCTTCGCCCTGCTGATCGGCCCAATCCAGCAGTGCGGCAGCGGGTATCGGGTCGACGGGGAGTTCCAGCGGGTGCGCCTGGGTGTTGACGACCCAGTGCGGCCGGGCTCCCGGCACCCGCGAGCGCACCACGCGCCGGCCGAGCGGCCCGCGCCGCAGCGCCTCGTGGACTCGCGCCAGCAACTCGGTCTCGACCGGTTCGGCGGTGCGCCAAAGTCCCTGCAACACGATCGGAGTGCCCATACCCCGATGCGCCCGCAGGAACATTTCGTCCACCACGCTCAACCGATTCATCGCCCGAGCAGCGTACCGGCCGGTATCCGGTATTGCGCTATCCAGCGCCGCGGCGTCGGCCGGCTAGGCGGAGGCTCCGTGGCGGCCCGCGCCGGAGGCGAAGCGCGCCGCACCGTCGAGCGCCCCGTCGGAGAGGGCTTTCAGCCCGTGCTGGAACTCGTTGGCAATGGCGGCGGGTTCCTCCAGGCCGTCCTGTTCCAGCACCGACATGCGGTCCGAGCGCAGGCAGGTCTGGGGGAGGGCGGCCAGTTCGGCGGCGAGTTGTTCGGCGGCGGTGCGGGATTCGCCCGGCGGGACGACCCGGGTGACCAGGCCGATCTGGAGTGCTTCGGTGGCGGTGACGGCGCGGCCGGTGAGGATCAGATCCATGGCGCGGCCGGTGCCGATGATGCGGGGCAGGCGGACGGTGCCGCCGTCGATGAGCGGGACGCCCCAGCGGCGGCAGAAGACGCCGAAGGTGCTGTCCTGCTCGGCGATTCGCAGATCGCACCACAGGGCGAGTTCGAGACCGCCCGCCACCGCGTAGCCGGAGACGGCGGCGATGACCGGCTTGGACAGCTGCATGCGGGTGGGGCCCATGGGGCCGTCGCCGTCCGTGGTGGCCGCGTTCGAACGTTCGGTGCCGAGGGCCTTGAGGTCGGCCCCGGCGCAGAAGGTGCCGCCCTCGCCCCAGAGGACGGCGACCGCGGCCGTGGGGTCGGCGTCGAATTCGCGGAAGGCGTCGGCGAGGGCCGCGGCGGTGGGGCCGTCCACGGCATTGCGAGCCTGGGGGCGGTGCAGGATGACGGTGTAGACGGGGCCTTTGCGTTCCACTCGTACGCTCACCGGCTCAACATACGCCGTAAATTGAATCTGGGGGAGCGTCGCGCAGCGACCCGGTTGAGGGTGGTGGTGGGCGACGGGAGGGCTGGCGTCAAGAAATGAATCTATGGTTCACTTCTTTCGTGGCCTACCGGAGAACACCCGCCGTGCAGGCCCGCCTCGACGCCCAGGCGGGGTCGATCGTGCGGGCCGCCATGACCGTGCTCTCCCGTGACGGCTACGCCGGGCTCTCGGTCGCGGCGGTCGCCGCCGAGGCCGGCGTCGCCACCGGGACCGTCTACAAGAGCTTCAGCGGCAAGGCCGAACTGGTCACCGCCGTCTTCCGCGAGGTCGTCACCCGCGAAGTCGCGGCGGTCGCCGTGGCGGGCGGCGGCACCGTCCCCGACGAGAACCAGGCCGTCCCCGGCGAGAGCCAGGATGGGACGCGGATCGGTGGCCCCGCCTCCGACGAATCGTGGGTGAGCGTCCCGGCGGCGGAACGCGGTGTCGTCGAACGGGTTACGGCCGCGGTCGAGACCTTCGCGGGCCGCGCGCTGAAGAACCCGAAGCTCGCCTACGTGCTGCTGGCCGAGCCCGTGGACGCGGCGGTGGACACCGAGCGCCTGCGTTTCCGGCGCGCGTTCGCCGAGATCTACGAGCACGCCATCGCCGAGGGCGTGGCGAAAGGTCAACTGCCGCCGCAGAATCCGCGCACCAGCGCCACCGCGCTGGTCGGCGCCATCGGTGAGGTGCTGGTCGGGCCGCTGGCCGAACAACTACAGAGCGAGTCGGTGGTCCCCGAACTCGTCGCTTTCGCGCTGCGCGCACTCGGCGTGCCCGGCGATGCCGCCGGGCCGCCTCGGAAATAGGAGTCCCCATGCACACCCATGATGTGTTCAACCAGGTGCCGGACATCGTCCCGTTCGACAATTCCCGCAACCCCGCCCTGATCGAGGGCCTGCACCGGGAAGGCGCGGGCTGGGCCGAGCAGGAGGTCCGGGATCTCGGCGTGCTGGCGGGCGGCGCCATGGCGCGGGAATGGGGCCTGCTGGCCAACGAGTATCCGCCGGTGCTGCACACCCACGACCGCTTCGGTAATCGTGTCGACGAGGTCGAATTCCACCCCTACTGGCACGAATTGATGCATGTGGCGGTGGCGCAGGGCCTGCACGGTGCGCCGTGGGCCGACGATCGCCCGGGCGCGCACGCCGCCCGGGCCGCCAAGTTCTACACCTGGGGCGTGGTGGACGCCGGGCACATGTGCCCGATCTCCATGACCTACGCGGTGATTCCCGCGCTGCGCCACAATCCGGAGCTGGCGGCCAAGTACGAGCCGCTGCTCACCTCCCGCGAATACGATTTCGGCCTGCGCGAACCGTCCACCAAGTCGGGCCTGATCGCCGGCATGTCCATGACCGAGAAGCAGGGCGGCTCCGACGTCCGCGCCAACACCACCACCGCCACCCCGCAGCCCGACGGCACGTACCGGATCGTCGGCCACAAGTGGTTCACCTCGGCCCCGATGTCGGACATGTTCCTCACCCTGGCGCAGGCCCCGGGCGGCCTGTCCTGTTTCCTGCTGCCCCGGGTGCTCCCGGACGGCAGCCGCAATCCCCTTCGCCTGCAACGGCTCAAGGACAAGCTCGGCAACAAGTCCAATGCCTCCTCCGAGATCGAATACGAGAACGCCACCGGCTGGCTGGTCGGCGCGGAGGGCGCGGGCGTCAAGACCATCATCGAGATGGTGAACATGACGCGCCTGGACTGCGTGATCGGTTCCGCCACCGGTATGCGCGCCGGTGTGGTGCACGCGCTGCATCACGCCCGGCATCGAGAGGTGTTCGGCAAGAAGCTGATCGACCAGCCCGCCATGCGCAATGTGCTGGCCGACCTGGTCATCGAATCCGATGCCGCCACCACCGTCATGATGCGGCTGGCCGGCGCCACCGACCGCGCCACCACCGATCCGGCGGAGGCCGCGCTGCGCCGGATCGCGCTGGCGGTCACCAAGTACTGGGTCTGCAAGCGCGCCCCCGCGCACGCCGCGGAAGCCCTGGAATGCCTGGGCGGCAACGGTTATGTCGAGGAATCCGGCATGCCGCGCCTCTACCGCGAGGCCCCGCTCATGTCGATCTGGGAAGGCTCGGGCAATGTGGCGGCGCTGGATGCGCTGCGCGCCATGGGCCGTCAGCCCGAGACGGTGGAAGCGTTCTTCAACGAGGTGAACCTGGCCCGCGGCGGCAACCGCTACCTGGACGAGGCCATCGACCGAATCGGCAAGGAGCTCACCGATTTCGCCGATATCGAGTACCGGGCCCGCCGCGTCATCGAACTGATGGCGCTGGTGCTCCAGGGCGCCCAGCTGGTCCGCCACGGCCACGCCGCCGTCGCGGATGCCTTCTGCGGCAGCCGTTTTGGCGGTGACTGGGGCATCGCCTTCGGCACCCTGCCGGTCGGCGTCGACACCGAGGCGATCCTGCAGCGCGCCTACGTCTCCTGAGTTCGCGGTCGGCCCGGGCGCGTCCTGGGCCGACTGCCCAGAAGTTCGCCCGGGAATCGGGCGAACTGCCGGTGGCGGCAATTTCTGCAACGTGTTCTACTTCTGGGATATCCGCAGAATTCTCAGGGGGTTGCCGCATGAGCGCGACGAAGGGACCGCTGGACGGGGTCCGGGTCATCGAATTGGCGAGCATCGGGCCGGGGCCGCACGCGGGCATGATGCTCGGTGATCTGGGTGCCGACGTGGTGCGGGTGCAGCGGCCGGGCGACCGGTCCGGGCACGGGCCGATGCGGGCGCAGATGCGTGGCCGCCGGGTGGTGGAGGCCGATTTCAAGAACCCCGCCGATATCGAGACGGTGCTGACCCTGATCGAGAAGGCCGATGTGCTGATCGAAGGCTTCCGGCCGGGCGTGGCCGAACGGCTCGGCTTGGGACCGGAAGTGGCCCAGGCGCGTAACCCTCGCCTGGTGTACGGCCGCATGACCGGCTGGGGCCAGGACGGTCCGCGTGCGCAGCAGGCCGGGCACGATATCAACTACATCGGCCTCACCGGCGCGCTGCACGGCATCGGGCGCAAGGGTGAGCGCCCGGTGCCGCCGATCAATCTGCTCGGCGACTACGGCGGCGGCTCGGTCTTTCTCGTGCTCGGCATCGTCACCGCCCTGTACGAGCGGGAACGCTCCGGCCAGGGGCAGGTGGTCGATGCCGCCATGGTCGACGGCGTCCTCACCATCGCCCACTCCATCTGGTCTCTCAATCAAGGCGGCTACTGGTCCGACGACCGCGGCACCAACCTCCTCGACACCGGCATGGCCTGGTACGACACGTATCAGACGTCCGACGGAAAGTACTTGGCCGTAGGCGCTTTCGAGCCCCAGTTCTATGCCGAACTGCTGCGCCTGCTCGATCTGGACCCGGAATCCCTTCCGCACCAGATGGATCCGGCCGGCCAGGAAGTCCTGCGCAAGACCTTCACCGAGAAGTTCCGGTCCAGAACCCAAGCCGAATGGGCGGAAATCTTCGACGGCCAGGACGCCTGCGTCACCCCCATCCGCAGCTTCGCCGACGCGACCCAGGACGATCACCTGCTCGCCCGCGGCTCGCTGATCGAACTCGACGGCATCCGCCAGCCCGCCCCGGCCCCGCGCTTCTCCCGCACCGTCCCGCCCCTCCCGGCACCCGCGCCGACCGAGATCACCCCGATCGGGGAGGTCTGGACCTAGCGCCGCGCTGAGAGCAAGGCCACGCTTCCGGGTGGGCGGCGTGGCGGATTAGCGTCGGAGTATGGCTCGTACAACGACGTATACGCAGTTCATCGCCTTGCCGCCGGAGCGTCTGTGGGCGGTGCTGGGGGATCCGCGGCGCTGGCCGGAATGGAATCCGGGTGTAGCCGCGGTCGATCTGCGTAGTGAGCCCGCGGTCGACGCGCGGGGGGACTATGTGCCCGGCGGGCGTGTCGCGGGGGCGGTGCACAGGAGGTTCGCGAAGCCGTTCGTGATCACGAACTTCGTGCCGGGACGGGAGCTCGGGGTCGAGCAGCCGGAGCCGGCGGGGACCATGCGATTGCGGTGGGTGCTGACGCCTCGGGACGGCGGGACCGAGGTGGTGCAGGAGCTCACCTTCTCGGGACCTTCGGCCGCGGTCTTCCGGCAGGTGGCGGGGGTCAACTTCCAGACCGATGTGCACACCGCGTTCACGCGCTTGGCGCGGTTGGCCGGGCTGGAACCGGGGACGGATGCGCTGACAGTGGTCATCGCCGGAGGCAGTGGGGCTTTGGGACGGATTCTGGCGGCCGATCTGGCATGCCGGGGCCATCGGGTGCGGATTCTCACCCGGCGCAAGGACGACGCGCTGCCGTACGAGCAGTTCGTGTGGGACGGGCAGACCGTCGGGGAATGGGTTGAGGCGCTGCGGAATCCGGGGCCGACGGCGCTGATCAATCTGGCGGGCAAACTGGTGGACTGCCGGCCCACCGAGCGGAATATCGCCGAACTGCGGAACAGCCGGGTGGATTCGACACGGGCGCTGGTCGAGGCCTCGAACACCTTGGATCGGCCCCTGGACTATTGGATTCAGGCCAGCACCACCGCTATTTGGTCCGACGCGGGGGAAACGCGGTGCACCGAGACCACGCCGCTGCCGGTCCCGGGGTTGCCGCAGATGACGGGGGTGGCCGCGCCCTGGGAGAAGGCGTTCGAAGGCGCCGCTACCTCGCATCACACGATCCTGCGGACCTCGATCGTGCTGGATCCGGACGCGCCCGCGTTGAAACGGCTTGCGGCGCTGACCAAGGCGGGACTGGGCGGCAGCGTCGGGAACGGGCGGCAGTGGTTCTGCTGGATTCACCTCGACGATTGGCTGGCCATCGTGCGGGCCGCGCTGGGCTTGGATCCGCGGGTGAGTCTGCCGGACGGGGTGGTGGTGGCGGCCACCGATTTCCCGGTGCGGAACCGGGAATTGATGGCCACCCTGCGCCGGCGGTTGCGCCGGCCGTGGTCGCCGCCGACACCGGCCCCGGCGCTCACCATCGGCGCGGTGTTCTTGCGCACGGATCCGGCGCTCGGGCTCACGGGGCGGTACGCGACCTCGGAGGTCTTGCGGAAGGCGGGATTCCGGTTCCGGTATCCGACGCTGGACGAGGCGCTCGCGAACCTGCTGCCGCGCTGAAAGTTCCATAACCGCCGGTTATGAGCACAGGTATTGGCGCGATGGATCGGCCCTCGCGAGGCTGAGGGCATGTCCATTCTTTACATCGTGGTCGCGGTGCTCACCATCGGCGCCAATGCCTTCGAGTCGGTGGCGAACTTCGCGCGCGCGAAGTTCGTCGTCGCGAACATGACCGAGGTCCGGGTGCCGGGTTCCCTGCTGCCGCTGCTCGCCACGGCCAAGGGCGCGGGCGCGCTCGGACTGGCGGCGGGGCTGCTCGGGATGCGGGAGGTGGGGATCGCGGCGGCGGCCGGGCTCACCGTGTTCTACGTGTTGGCCGTCGCCACGCACGTCAAGGAGCGGGTGTTCTGGAACATCGGATTCCCGATCGGGTTCCTGATACTGGCGGCCGGGACGCTGGCGCTCGCGATCACGCATTAGGTCATCTGCCCGATACCGCCGGAAAGCCGCTCGAAATACCGTCTTGAACCGTAGTACGACATGTGCTGCCGATTCACCGACGGAGAGATCATGAGCCTCGAGCTTCACGTGGTCGTGCTGGGCGCCGGATACTCCGGATTGGCCTGCGCGACCCGGCTGGCCCGCCGCTTGCGCGCCTACGACAAGGTGGCCATCACGGTCGTCGGGCCCTCGCCGCGCTTCACCGAACGGCTGCGCCTGCACGCACAGGCCGCGGGGCACGCGAGCGCCGACCTGCCCATCGAGGAGCTGCTGGACGGCACCGGCATCGAATTCGTGTGCGGGACGGCCACGAATATCGACACCGAGACCCGGCGGGTGACGGTCGAAACCCTCGGGCAGGTGCGCGGCATCGAATACGACACCCTGGTGTACGCGATCGGCAGCGTCACCGACACGGCGGTCGTCCCGGGCGCGGATCAGCACGCGTACACGCTGAACTCCCCGCAGGAGGCGGCGCGGGTGGCGCGGAAGCTGGCGGAACTGCCCGACGGCAGCCAGGTCACCGTGTGCGGTGGCGGGCTCACCGGCATCGAGGCCGCCACCGAATTCGCGGAAGCCTATCCGGCGCTGCGGGTTTCACTGGTCAGTTCGGGGGAGCCGGGCGCCATGATGGGTCCGCGGGCGCGGGCGCACATGCATCGGGCTTTCGGCCGGCTCCGGGTGACGGTGCGCAGCGGCCGCGTCACCAAGGTGCTGCCGGATGCCGTCGAGATCGGCGGAACCGGTCTGCTGCCTTCGGATCTCACGCTGTGGACCACCGGCGTGCGGGTCTCGGCGCTGGCCGCCGAAGCCGGAATCGGTACGGACGCCGCGGGTGTCGTCACCGTCGATCCCACCCTGCGGTCGATCACCCACCCGGACATCTACGCCGTCGGCGATGCGGCCGCGATTCGCCAGCCCTGGGGCGCGGTGCACGGCACCTGTCAGAGCGGTATTCCCGCCGGTGCGCACGCCGCCGATTCCATCGCCCGGGAGCTGCACGGCGCCGTCCCGAAGCCGTTCCGGTTCGGCTACTTCCATCAGCCCGTCAGCCTCGGCCGCCACGACGCGGTCATCCAATTCACCCACCACGACGACACCCCGGGCCGGTTCGTCCTGACCGGCAAGTGGGCCGTCCGCTACAAGGAATGGGTCAGCTCCACCCCGCCGGTGACCTTCGTGAAGATGAAGGGCCTGTTCGGGCTGCTGCGCCCCACCGGCATGTCCAAAGGCGGCCGGGCGACCCGCAAGCCGTATCGCGATTGACGAAACCGCCTCGCGCTCAACCCAGGTCGAGCCGGGCCAGCTCCACCCGGTTCGACACACCCAGTTTGCGGAAAACACGCGAAAGGTGATGCCCGACCGTCTTGGGACTGATGAACAGGCGGGCGCCGATCTCCTTGTTGGTCGCGCCCGCCGCCGCGATCCGCGCCACCTGAAGTTCCTGCGGGCTCAGCGCATCCGTCCGTACACCCGCCTCCGGCACCGCGGATTCGCCGACCGCGCGGAGTTCGGTGCGGGCCTGCTCGGCCCACGGGCGCGCGCCGAGTCGTTCGAAAGCTTCGAAGGCCTCGCGCAATTCGGTGCGGGCCTGGGCGTATCGGCGCTGCTTGCGGAGCAATTCGCCGTAGAGCAATCCGGTGCGGGCCCGGTCGAACCAGCGGTGCTGGCGGGCGTGCAGTTCGAGGGCGCGGCTGAAATCCGCGGCGTCACCGGAGATTACGCCGCGGGCGCGCAGCAGCAGGGCCTCCGCCCACGGTTCGTCCAGCGCCGTCGCCCACTTCTCCAACCGTTCGAAGGCGGTTTTGGCGCGCTCCGGCTGGTTGCTGCGCATGGCCGCCTCCACACGATCGGCGTGCGCCACCAGCCATTGGGCGTGGCCGCGCATCGGCCCGCGATCCAGTTCCTCCAGCCGGTCCAGCGCGGAACCGTAACGGGCGTAACCCATGTCGAGGAGTGCGAGCGCCCACTCACAGCGCGAGTCGTGCAGGGCATTGCCCTCGGGCGACTCGGCGCCGCGCACGTTCGCGATCAGGTCGTGGCAAGGCTGTTCCGCGCCGCGCACGGCCGCCACCAGCGCCAGAATGGAATCCGCCATGGCGACCCGCCCGGGCTGATCGATATCGAGGGCCAGACGTCGCCCCTCGGTGGCGAGCGCCTCCGCCTCGCGCAGGCAGCCGGCCAGGAATTCGACTACGGCCAGCGACAATACGACAGCCGACAGCCAGGCCAGGCGGCCGTGGGTGCGGTAGTCGTCGGCGATCTCGGTGAGAATGGCGCGGCCGTCGTCCACCGCGCCCACCAGCAGCGCCTGCAGGCCGAGGGAGAAACGCAGGCTCGGATTGCACTCGGCGCGCAGGGCCGGCGCGGTGAAATTGCCGCGCAGCAGGGCGATCCCACGGGACGGGTCGGGCTCGTCGAGGCCCAGGGTGCCGTCCACGGCGGCGATCATGACATCGCGATCGGCGCCCGGCGGCAGCGCGCGCAGCATGTCCAGGGTGGTGCGCAGGCCGTCCGGATCGCCGAGGGTCCAGGCGGCACGGCTGGCGTCGAGCAGCAGCACGGCCGCGAATGCCGGTTCCCGCTCCGCGATCCGGGCCGCGCCGTCGGTGAACAGGTGATAGGCATTGCGCAGGGCATCGACGTCGAATTCGATATTGCCCAGCATTTTCGCGATCCGCGACCAGCGTTCCGGTTCCCGGGTGTACGGTTCCGCCGCCGCGGCCAGGCGGCGCACGCGCTGGAAACGGCCCGCGTCCCACGCTGTTTCGATGGCGCAGACGAGCCTGCGGCCGCGTTCGGCCGGATCGGGGGTCAATTGCGCGGCGCGTTCCCAGGCGCTCGCGGCCGCCGCGTAACCGGTGCGATCGCGGGCCCGGCGGGCGGCGGATTCCAGTGCGGCGGCGACCTTCTCGTCCTGGGTAGAGGTCGCGAAGGCGAGATGCCAGGCCTGCCGGTCCGGATCGCTGTCCAAGGCCGCCGCCAGCGCGGCGTGCACCGCCATCCGGTCGGGCTCGGCCGCCATGCGATAGGCCGCGGTGCGCACCAGCGGATGCCGGAACAGCACCGACTGGCCGGTCACCGTGATCATGCCGGTGCGTTCGGCGTCGGCGAGCGGCTCCGCACCGGAACCCAGCGCCGCCAGCACGCGCAGCACCAAACCCAGCGACCCGGATTCGTCGGTCGCCGCGACCAGCAAGGCCAGCCGGGTCGGTTCCGGCAGGTGTGCGATGTGCTCCTGAAATCCCGATCGCAGCCGTTCGGACAGCTCCGGCGGACCCACCGGCGGCGCGTCCAGATTCATCCCCGGCAGCTCCAGCACGGCCAGCGGATTACCGCCGGATTCGGCCAGCACCCGCTCCCGGATCTCGTAGGGCAGGTTGGGAATCCGCTCGGCCAGCAGGGCCCGCGTCTGCTCGGCGTCGAGCCGGCGCGGCACCAGCACCTCCAAACCCGGCGCGGTGAAGTCGGGCCGCCCCGCGAAGATCATCACCACGCCCTCGGCTCCCAGCCGGCGCGCCGTGAACAACAGCGCGTCCAGTGAGGCGCGGTCGACCCATTGCGCATCGTCGATCAGGCACAGCACCGGCCCTCGCGCCGACAATTCGGCCAGCAGCGACAGCGTCGCCAGCCCCACCAGGAACCGTTCCGGATCTTCCGCCGCATCCAGCCCGAAAGCCGCGGACAGCGCGCGGGCCTGCGGCTGCGGCAGTCCCGGCAGCAGCTCCAGCGCCGGTTCCAGCAAGCGCCGCAATCCCGAATACGGCAGCGGCGCCGCCGATTCCATCCCCACACACCGCAATACCCGCCACGCCGGATCCGCCACCTCCGCGGCCAGCTCCAGCAGCACCGACTTGCCCGCCCCCGGCTCGCCGATCACCGCGACCGCGCCGCTGTCTCCCGCCATCCCCGCGGCCAACAGTCGTGCGATCCGTTCCTCTTCCCGATCCCGCCCGTAAAGCCGCACCACGGACTACTCCTCCTCGATCGGCACCAGCCGCGCGAGCTCCACCCGGCTCCGCACTCCCAATTTCGGGAATGCCCGATACAGGTGATGCCCCACCGTCTTAGGACTGATCGACAATCGCGCTCCGATCTCGTTATTGGTAGCGCCCCGCGCCGCCAGCCGCACCACCTGCATCTCCTGCGGCGTCAACACGTCCAGCACACCGCTTGTTCCGCGTGTGGCAACGGTCGCTTCCGTGTGATCAGGCCGGTTCCCGGGTGTATGGCGACGTGGTGCCGGTGGCGAAAACAGCCAGCCGGTCTGTACTTTTCGGATGGCGGTGATGCGTTGACCGGTCGCGGCACCGCATCCGCGCGGATCATTGTCGACATCGCGGTCAGCCGACCGGGATTCGGAGATGCCTGCGCCGTCGAGCACGGCCGCGATCCGGGATGCGGCGGCGGCGCGCCGGCCGCGGCCGTTGGTATCCGGAGCGTTTCGGCTGCCGGGGGCGTTCGGG
Organism: Nocardia yamanashiensis NBRC 100130; assembly: GCF_001613325.1. Taxonomy (GTDB): domain Bacteria; phylum Actinomycetota; class Actinomycetes; order Mycobacteriales; family Mycobacteriaceae; genus Nocardia; species Nocardia yamanashiensis. Next base: position 149,713 of record NZ_BDCD01000008.1, read on the forward strand.
ACGTGGGTATCGCCGGATCCGCCTCGAACGGTGGCGAGTTCGTTCCACTCCGATGTGGGCTGGGCGGCAGTGCTGTTCGCACCGTCGCCCTGCTCGCCCCGGATCGGCACGCCGCCGGCGGCACACAGTTCGGCGTAGGCGCGGTCGGCCCAGGGGCGGGCGCGCAGGCGCTCGAAGGTGACCGAGGCGGAGCTCAGATGGGTGCGGGCGGTGAGGAGGCGGCGATTGCGGCGGAGCCATTCGCCGTAGAGCAGTTCGGTGCGGGCGTGATCGAACCGGCGTTCGGCGGTGGCGTGCAGGGCGAGGGCCTGTTCGAAGCGGGCGGGGTCACCGTCGAGCAGGGCCTGGCAGCGCAGGCGCAGGGCGCGGATCCAGGTGGTGCCGGTGGCGTCGGCGAACGCGGCGAGAGCGGCATACGGTGCGGCGGCGCGGTCCGGGGTGCGGTGGCGCACAGCGGCTTCCACGCGGTCGGCGAGCAGGTGCGGCCATTGGCCGAGGGGGCGCAGGGGACCGGTGCCGAGCGCTTCGCCGCGATGCACGGCGGCCTCGAAATTGCCCTGGGCGAGATCCAGGAGCAGCAGCGCCCATTCGCAATGCGCGGCGTCGATGGTGTTGCGGCCGCGTTCGGCCCGCCGCGCCTGGCGTTCGGTCAGTTCCCGGCAGCGGTCCGCGTCGCCCCGAATGGCATTGAGCACGGCCAGGATCGATTCGGCGTGCAGCACCCGGTTCGGGAGTTCGCCGCCGTCGTTGAACCGGCCGACGTCCAGGCAGGACGCTTCCGCGGTCTGCGCGGCGAGCAGGCAGGACGCCTCCGCCGCGGCGAACTGGCCGAGGAGCAATTGCGTGGTGGCCAGCGAGGCGTGCACGGCGGGCGTACGGCAGATCATGCCGCGCGCGGTGTAGGCCCCGGCGACCTCGAGCAGCAGCTCGTGGGCGTCGTCGGTATCGCCGGTGAGCGCGGCCAGCAGCGCCAGCAGGAAACGCAGCGCCGGATCGGGCAGGTCCCGGCAGGCCGCCACCGCCGCCCGGATGGCCGCCGCGCCCGCCTCGAATTGCCCGGTGAACAACAGATTCGGGCCTTCGACGGCGGCCAGCAGCGGTGCCCACGCCGTATCCAGCCGGAGCTCGCGCATGCGCCGCACCGCCGTCTGCGCGGCGGGCAGATCGCCGGTGGTCCAGGCCGCGCGGGCGGCATCCATCAATGCCACCGCCGCCTGTTCGGGATGGGTGGCGGCGAGCTCGTCGGCCGCGCCCAGCGACAGTTCGTAGGCGGCGGCGATGGACCCGTATTCGAAGGCCATGCGGGCCCGCAGGTTTCGCATAGTGGCGCGGTCGACGACATCCAGGGCGGTCGCATCGATCCGATCGGCCTGCGCCAGCGCCTGTTCCGGACGGCCCGCGTCGGCGAGCGCCTCTACCGCGCGAATCCGCCGGGCGCCGCGCCGGATTCGATCCGGGCTGAGATTCGCGGCCCGCTCGAAAGCGGAGGCCGCGGCGGCATAGGCGGCGCGATCGTAGGCCCGGTCCGCGGCGGATTCCAGTGTGGCGGCGACGGTTTCGTCCGGGGCGGCGGTGGCGAAGGCCAGATGCCAGGCCTGCCGGTCCGGGTCGCCGGCCAGAGCTTCGGCCAGCGCGGCGTGGACGGCCAAGCGCTGGGTGAACGGGGCCAGCTGGTAGGCCGCCGCCCGTTTCAGCGGATGCCGGAAGGACACGGTGTCGCCGGAAACCGAGACCATGCAGGTGCGCTCGGCCGCCGTGAGCGCCTCGTCGCCGAGCCCGAGCCGCCGCAGCGCGCCCCGCACCACCCGCGCGTCGCCGGTCTCCTCGGCCGCCGCGACCAGCAGCGCCAGCCGGGCCGTTTCCGATTGCGCGGCAATCTGATCCTGATAACCGAGCCGGAGCCGATCCGGCAGCGGCAGCGGCCCGATGGGATGGGCGTCGAGGTCCATGCGCGGCAATTCCAGCACCGCCAGCGGATTTCCGGCCGCCTCGGCCAGCACCCGATCGCGCCGCTCCGGCAGCAGCGCGGGAAAGCGATCCCGCAGCAGCGCCCGCGACTGCTCGGCATCCAACGGCGACAGGCGCATCCGCTGCGTCACCCGCGGGGCGTACGGCGGCCGGGCCGCGAAGATCAGCAGGGCCCGGTCGCCGCCCAGCCGGTGCGCCGCGAACAGCAGCGCGTCCGCCGAGGGCCGATCCAGCCATTGGGCGTCGTCGATCAGGCACAGCAGCGGCCCTGCCGCCGCCAGTTCCGCCAGCAACGCCACCGTCGCCCGACCCACCATGAACCGGTCGATGGGCGTCACGGCGCTCAACCCCAGCGCCCCGCGCAACGTGTCGCGATGCACCGCCGGCAGCTGCTCTACCCGATCCAGCACCGGGTACAGCAGCAATTGCAGCCCGGCGAACGGCAATTCGGATTCGCTCTCGATCCCGGAGCAGCGCAGCACCCGCCAGGAGTCGTCCACCAGCTCCGCGGCGCGCCGCAACAGCGCGGATTTCCCTTCGCCCGGATCGCCCAGCACCGCCAGCGCCCCGCCCCGGCCGTCCGCGGCCGCCGCGATCAGCGCATCGATCCGCCCCAGCTCCGCCGACCGGCCGTAAAGCATGGTGCTCAAACTGTTTCGGTCGTCTCCCGGTAGCTCTCCGCCTGTTGCCTGGTCCCTCACTTTAGGTCATTCGCCCGATACCACCCGCCACGTTTCAACCCGCAGCATCGTCATATGGGTAAGTACGCCGCGCCGGGGCGCTTCCCCTCATGAACCGAAGCCGCCGATGATTCACGCCGCATCGAATGGATATGCCTACCGTGGCCGCCCGATGCGGAAGTCGCGGCGGCTTCCCTGAACTGAGTGCTGGTCGGCCGGTTCGGCCCATCGCGGTTCCCAACCGCCGCGACGCCGGACCGGCGGGCACCCCCGCAGCGCTCGGGCGGGGTCTCGGAGGCACATCCCTCCGGGGCCCCGCGCTTCCCTTCGTTTGCTCCCGATCCGGCCAGGGGCTTAGGTTGTCGATGTGCTGTACGGTCGGTTTCGCGAAATGCAGCAGCTCGGCACCCTGCTGGATGCCGCCGCCGCGGGCCGCAGCGCCGTATCGGCACTGGTCGCCGAAGCCGGCGAAGGCAAATCCGCACTGCTGCAGTACGCCCGGGAACTGGCCGGCCCGCATTGGCGGGTGCTGCGCTGTTCCGGCGTCGAGAGCGAATCCGAACTGCCCTTCGCGGGCCTGCAGATGCTGCTCGGCCCCGCCCTCGAACGCATCGACCATCTGCCCGATCCGCAGCATCGCGCGCTCGGCGGCGCGCTCGGGCTCTGCCCTTCGGACGGCGCCGACCGCTTCCTGATCGGCGTCGCCACCCTCACCCTGCTCGCCGAACTCTCCGCCGACGGCCCGGTGCTCTGCCTGATCGACGACGCCCAATGGCTGGACCGCCCGTCCGCAGACGCGCTGCGCTTCGCCGCCCGCCGGCTCGGCGCGGAAGGCATCGTCATGCTCTTCGCCGCGCGCCGCGAATTCGATTGCGGCGGACTGCCCGAACTGCGCCTCGGCGCGCTCGACGCCACCGCCGCCGCCGAACTGCTGCACGACCGCTGGCCCGGCCTCACCCCCGACCAGCGCGACCGGGTGCTCGCCGAGGCCGCCGGAAACCCGTTGGCGCTGCTGGAATTCCCGCACATGAACCGGGACGCCTCACCCGCCGAACCGCTGCCGCTGCCGGTACGGCTGCAATCGGGTTACGAACAGCAGATCGGGCGGGAGAACGAAGGCGCGCGCATCGCCATGCTGGTGGTCGCCGCCGAGGAGAGCGGCGACCTTGGCCTGGTGCTGCACGCCCTGCAACTGCTCGGGCACGGCGCCGACGCGCTCGCCCGCGCCGAACAGGCCGGCATGGTGGTGATCACCGGGCAGGCCGTGACCTTCCGGCATCCACTGCGGCGCTCGGCCGCCTATCACGCCGCCTCCTTCACCCAGCGGCTCGCCGTGCACGCCGCCCTGGCCACCGTGCTCGCCGACGATCCGGCCCGGCGTGCCTGGCATCTCGCCGCCGCCAGCACCGGACCCGACGAATCCGCCGCGGCCGCACTGGAAGCCGCCGCCGAACTGGCCCGCGAACGCACCGGGCACGCCTCGGCCGCAGTCGCCCTGGAACGCGCGGCCCGGCTCACCCCCGATCCGGCCGCCCGCGCCGGGCGCATGGTGCTCGCCGTCGAGGCCGCCGCGTACGGCGGGCACACCGAGCGCGCGCAACGCCTCGCCGACGAAGCCGAACGGCTGCCGCTCGGCCCCAGCGAACGGGCCCGGGTGGTGGGCACGCGGGGACTCATCGAATTCGAATTCGGTTCGCTGCGCCGGGCGCATCAGCTCATGCTCGACGCCGCCGGGTACGTCACCGAGGCCGAACCGGCGCGGGCCTCCTGGCTGCTGGTGGAGGCCGGGCGCATCGCCTGGACCGCCGGCGACGCCGCGAGCTGCGTGGTGGCGCACGATCGGCTGGCGGCGCTGCCCGCGGACCAGGTGGCGATACCGCTGTCGGCGCTGCGCGGCGGAATGGCCATTCTGGAGGGCGATCTGGCCGAGGGCGTCGCCCTGATCCGGGCCAATGTCGCGTTCGCGCCGGCGGTGCCGCTCGAAATGATCTCGCTGCGCATGGCTTTCGCGCTCCAGGCCGCGCTGATCGGCGATATGGTCAGCGCGCGTGAGCAATTGACCGAACTGTCCGATGTGGTGCGTGATCGCGGCATGGTCGGCTGGTGGCCCACCATCGGCTGCACGCTGGCCACCGCCGAGTTCATTCTGGGGCGCCTGCGCGAAGCCGAGGTGATCGCCGCCGAAGTGGTGCGCATCGCGACCGATATCGGGCATCCCAATCGCGTCGCCGGGGCCGAAGCCGTCCTGGCGCTCATCGCCGCGCTGCAAGGCGACGAACAGCGCTGCCGCGAACTGGCCGAACGCAATCTGCGCAGCGCCACCGGCGATCACAGCGCCGTCGACGCCACCCATTGCGAATGGGCGCTGGCGCTGCTCGACCTCGGCCAGGGACGGCACGGACAAGCCCTCGAACGGCTCGAGGCGCAACACCAGTTGCCGTCGCAGGCGCGCGGGCACTGGCTGGATCTGCTGTCCGATCTCGTCGAAGCGGCCGTGCGCGCCCGGCAGCCCGGACGCGCCGACGCCGCCCTGGCCGAAATGACGGAGTGGGCCAAGGCCATCGACAGTCCGTGGGCCGACGGTCTGGTGTGCGGCTCGCGGGCCCTGCTGAACGGGGACGGCGCGCTGTTCGCCCGCGCGCTGGAACTGCACGCCACCGCCGAACGCTGGTACGACCACGCCCGCACCGCGCTGGTCTACGGCGAATGGCTGCGCCGCGAACGCCGGATGGCCGAGGCCCGCACCCAGCTGCGCAAGGCCCTGGAGACCTTCGACCGGCTGGGTATGACGCCGTGGGCCGAACACGCCCGGATGGAATTGCGCGCCGCGGGTGAGGGTTCCGTGCCCGAACCCGAGAACAATGTGGTCGCGCTGCTCACCCCGCAGGAACTCCAGGTGGTGCGGCTGGCCGCGGAGGGCGCCACCAACAAGGAGATCGCCGCCCAGCTGTTCCTGAGCCCGAAAACCGTGGGCCACCACCTGTATCGGGCGTTTCCCAAGCTCGGCGTCAGCAATCGGGTGGAGCTGGCGCGGCTGCGGCTGGCCTGAGCGCCGGGCGCGCCGCCTGGCGAGCCGTGCGGAACCGCCACCACCGCAGCGGGATTCGATTCACAATGATCGGGTAACCGTAGGTACGGGGGTTCCGCATCGCCACCTCGGGGGAGGCCATGGTCACCGCACACCAAGATCCCGGGCGCGCCGGCGAATCCGGAACCGTGGTCGATCGGGTCTTCGCCGCGCTGCTGGTGTTCTGCGCGACCCTGGCGCTGGCCGAACTGGTCGCCATGCTGCTCGGCGACGCGCGCGATCGGTATCAGACCTGGTATCTGGACGCGCTCATCTATCTGCCGCCCGGTGGGGCGATTCTGCTGGTGGGGGCGCTGCTGGTTCCGCTGGTACGGCGCCGCCGCTTCCGGGCCACCCTGGTGCGCGGCATCGGGGCGGTGGCGATCGGGCTGCTCTTCGGCAATGCCCTGTGGGCGGGGCTGAAACTGTCGGTGGTACTGGATTCGAGCCTGGAGCTGAACCGGACCGGACTGCTGGTTCGCTTCTGGGTCAGCGTGATTCTGGCCGGGGTGTCGGCGCTGGCGGGGGTGCTGGGCGTGCTGGCCGCCGTGGTGGACCGGCCGCGCGGAACCGGCGCGCGCTCCGGCGTCGGCCCGCGCGTGGCCCGATCCGATCGGCTGCTGGCGTTGCTGCTGCTGACCGGGGTCCTGGCCGCCGTGGCCGGCACCTTTCTCACCCAGTGCTATCTGCGGACCCGGCTGGAACCGACACCGTTCTCGTTCGGCGAGACCCAGACCCGGGTCGATGCCTTCACCGCGCTGGACCTGCTACCCAGCCTGCACGTGTATCTACCCTGGCTGGGAGTCTGGGGCGGGGCCGGCGTGCTGCTCGCCATCGGCAGCCAGTACCGGCTGACCACGCCCCGGCCCGAACTGCGCACCGCCGCACTGCTGTTCGCGGGCGTCGGGCTGGGACCGGCCGTGCACGTGCTCGCCGCCGACTGGGCCACCTACCGGGACCGGCACGAATACCTGTATCGCGGACTGCTCGAAGTCCGGCTGGGCCCCGGCTGTCTCGCGTTCGTGCTGGCGGGGGTGCTGCTGAGCGCCGCGCTGGCCGCCGGGTTCCGGGTGCTGACGCATCCGCCGGCGGACCCGGATCCGGCTGTCACCGAGGCGGATTCGACGCCGGCTCCGGACACCCCGCCCGCCGCGGTGGAGCCGGAGCCGTACACCATCGACGACTGGTGATCAGTCGCGGTGCTCGCGGTACCAGCGGATCAGCGCGTCGGTGGACGAATCCGCCTGCGGCTCCGGCGCTTCGGCCGAGGTGAGCAGCGGCTCCAGCGCCAGCGCCTGCTGCTTGCCGAGTTCCACGCCCCACTGATCGAAGCTGTCGATGCCCCAGATCGCGCCCTCCACGAACACCTGGTGCTCGTACAGGGCGATGAGCTGTCCCAGCACCGACGGCGTCAGCTGCGGGGCCAGAATCGCGGTGGAGGGGCGGTTGCCCGGCATCACCTTGTGCGGCACCAATTCCGGCGGGGTGCCCTCGGCGGCGATCTCCTCGGCGGTCTTGCCGAACGCCAGCACCTTGGTCTGGGCGAACAGATTGCTCATCAGGATGTCGTGCATGCTGCCGGTGCCGTCGATGGTGGGCAGATCGTCGGTGGGACGGGCGAATCCGATGAAATCGGCCGGCACCAGCCGGGTGCCCTGATGCAGCAGCTGGTAGAAGGCGTGCTGGCCGTTGGTGCCCGGCTCGCCCCAGAAGATCTCACCGGTCGACGAGGTGACCGGGGTGCCGTCGGCGCGCACCGATTTGCCGTTCGACTCCATCGTGAGCTGCTGCAGATAGGCGGGAAAGCGCGCCAGATCGTTCGAATACGGCAGCACCACACGCGATTCCGCGCCGAAGAAATCCGAGTACCAGAGGCCGAGCAGGCCCAGCAGCACCGGCGCGTTCGCGTGCAGCGGCGCGGTCCGGAAATGCTCGTCCACGGCGTGCATTCCGGCCAGGAACTCGGCGAACCGCTCCTTGCCGATCACCGTCATGACCGACAGGCCGATGGCGGAATCGACCGAATAGCGGCCGCCCACCCAATCCCAGAAGCCGAACATATTCGCGGTGTCGATACCGAAGGCCGCCACCCGATCCGCGTGCGTGGACACCGCCACGAAATGCTTGGCCACCGCCGCCTCGCCGAGCGCGGCCACCAGCCAGCGCCGGGCCGCCGTGGCATTGGTGAGCGTCTCCAGGGTGGAGAAGGTCTTGGACGCCACCACGAACAGGGTGGTGGCGGGATCCAGGCCGTCGAGCTTCGAAACCAGGTCGGCGGGATCGACATTCGAGACGAAGCGGGCGGAGATGCCTGCGTCGGCGTAATGCCGCAGACCCTGATACACCATGGCGGGCCCCAGATCCGAGCCGCCGATACCGATGTTCACCACGGTCGTGATGCGCTCACCCGTCGCGCCGCGCCACTGGCCGGAACGCACCGAATCGGTGAATTCGCCCATGCGCCGCAGGACTTCGTGCACCTCGGCGTCGATCTGCTCGCCGTCCACCACCAGGTTGCCCCCGGCGGGCCGCCGCAGCCAGACATGGCCGACCGACCGGTCCTCGGAGGTATTGATGCGCGCACCCGCGAACATGGCGTCCCGGCGCTCCGCCACCCCGGCGGTCTCCGCCAATTCGACCAGCAGGTCCAGGGTTTCGCGCGTCACTCGATGCTTCGAATAGTCGATGTGCAGATCGCCCACCCCAACGATCAGCTCCCGCCCGCGCTCGGTGTCCTCGGCGAAGAACTCACGCAGATGCCGACCCGCGATGGACGCATGATGGTCGTGCAGTTTCCGCCAGGCCGCCGATGCGGTGATGTCGCTGCTCACGTTCGCCGAGGGTACAACCCTCTCCTGCGACCCGCAGGTAACAACCACCAACTCGCGGGTTGTCTCGGGTGGGAAGGACGCACAAAGCTCGCGGCCGTCTCGTTCTGGACTGAGCGGAGCGGGGGAGCGAAGCGGAGGAGCGGAGGGAGGGAAGAACGAGACATGAGGGCCGCGAGCCTTCCCGAAGCGAAGCGTAGGGAAATCGGACAGAGCATAGGCTGGCGGGATGGTGTCGGAACGCGAAGTACTCGAGTCCATTCCTACGCAGCTCTGGATCGGCGGGCCGGTCGATGCCACGGGAGGCAAGACCTTCCCGGTGCACAATCCGGCGACGGGGGAGACCCTGGTCGAAGTCGCCGACGCCAGTCCCGAGGACGCCGTGCGCGCGCTCGACGCGGCCGCTGCGGTGCAGGCCGAATGGGCCGCCACCCCGGCCCGCGAGCGCGGGGAGATCCTGCGCGCGGTCTTCGAGGCCATCACCGCGCGCGCCGAGGAATTCGCGCTGCTGATGACCCTCGAGATGGGTAAGGCGCTCCCCGAGAGCCGCAACGAGGTCCGCTACGGCGCGGAGTTCTTCCGCTGGTTCAGCGAGGAGGCCGTGCGCGTGCACGGGCGCTATCAGCACGCGCCCGCCGGGACCGGCCGCATCCTGGTGCACAAACAGCCCGTCGGCCCCTGCCTGGCCATCACCCCGTGGAACTTCCCACTCGCCATGGGCACCCGCAAGATCGGCCCCGCCCTGGCCGCCGGCTGCACCATGATCGTCAAGCCCGCCGGCGAAACCCCGCTGACCATGCTGGCGCTGGCCAAGCTGTGCAGCGAGGCGGGTCTGCCCGACGGCGTGCTGTCGGTCATCACCACCAGCCGCTCCAGCGCGGTGACCGCCCCGCTGCTCACCGATCCGCGCCTGCGCAAGCTCACCTTCACCGGCTCGACCGGCGTCGGCAAGAAGCTGGTCGAGGCGTCCGCGCACGGCCTGCTGCGCACCTCCATGGAACTCGGCGGCAACGCCCCCTTCGTGGTCTTCGACGATGCCGATCTCGATGCCGCCGTGCAGGGCGCGCTGCTGGCCAAACTGCGCAACGGCGGCGAAGCCTGTACCGCCGCGAACCGATTCCACGTGCAGAACTCGGTGCGCGCCGAGTTCACCGAGAAGCTGGTGGCCGCCATGGGCGAATACAAACTCGGCCCCGGCACCGACCCCGCCACCACGCTCGGGCCGCTGGTGAACGAGGACCAGCTGAACACCGTCACCGAGCTGGTCGACGACGCGGTCGCGGCGGGCGCGGAGGTGAAGCTCGGCGGTAAGGCTCCGGGCGGTCCGGGCTGGTTCTATCCGGCCACCGTGCTCAGCGATCTGCCGGCCTCGGCGCGGATTCTGCGCGAGGAAGTGTTCGGACCGGTCGCCCCCATCGTCGGCTTCGATACCGAGGAAGAGGGCCTGGCCGCCGCCAACAACACCGAATTCGGCCTGGTCGCATACGTTTACACGCGGAGCCTGGACCGTGCCCTGCGCGTCGCCGAGGGCCTGGAGACCGGCATGGTCGGCGTCAATCGCGGCGTCATCTCCGACCCGGCCGCGCCCTTCGGTGGCGTCAAGGAATCCGGGTTCGGCCGCGAGGGCGGGTTCGAGGGCATCGAGGAATATCTCGACACGAAGTACATCGCCCTGCCGTGAGGCTTTCCGGGCGCGGCCGGTCGGCCGCGCCCGGGCCTGTTCGCCGGTGGGCGGAAATGAAGAACCGCCCCGGGGTTTACACACCCGGGGCGGCCTGGGGCGGGGTACCCGCGCGTCAACGTAGGTACCGCGTGGTTCTAGGGGGTTAGTGGCCCAGCCGGCCGCGACCCAATCGCAGCAACAGCATGGCGAGGGTGTGACCCTCCTGGCCCAGTTCGCTGAAGCGCTCGAGCACCTTCATCTCACGGGAATGCACCAGCTTGGGGCCGCCATTGGCCATGCGCGTGCGGCCGATGATGCGCGAGACTTCGGTCCGCCGTTTGATGGCGGCCAGGATCTCGGCGTCGAGCTTGTCGATCTCCTTGCGAAGCGTGTCGATCTCCGCTTCGGAGGGCAGGGCGGCGTCCGCCCCGGTGGCAGGCTCGGTTTGTCCCGTAGTCGAGATGCTCATGCTTTCACTCCTCGTGGTCCCGAACATCGATCGGCCGGTAGTCCCGACCCGTTACCGATCGGTTCCTCACCAAGAAACAGACCTGTTGAGTCTTTCATTCTCCCCCCGGATGAGCACTCGAGTGAATCGCCCCCACGAGTGCCGGTCACCAGGACGAGTCTGCCACGTGGGATGGTCAAACCAAAAAGTGTTCGTTTGTGAATCTCCTGAGTATTTTCCCCGCTCAGATTCACCCGATGTTCGCCAGACCGGCATTATTCGGACACCTGTGCGATCCGCTGCGACGGCTGTCGGTGCGCGTCGGTAACGTGGATGGACGATGAACACGACGGTGGCAGACGCGCAGAAGACCGAGCAGTTGCTCGAAGGGCTGAACCCGCAACAGCGCGCGGCGGTGGTGCATTCGGGGTCTCCGCTTCTCATCGTCGCAGGCGCCGGCTCGGGTAAGACCGCGGTGCTGACCCGTCGCATCGCCTATCTGCTGGCCGCCCGGAATGTCCGACCTGGCGAAATTCTGGCAATCACCTTCACCAACAAGGCCGCGGCCGAAATGCGCGAGCGCGTGGCCGGGCTGGTGGGGCCGCGAGCAGCGAGTATGTGGGTCTCCACCTTCCACTCCAGCTGCGTGCGAATTCTGCGAACCCAGGCCGCGCTGATTCCGGGCCTGAACACCAACTTCTCCATCTACGACGCCGACGACTCGCGCCGCCTGCTCGGCATGATCAGCCGCGACTTCGACATCGACGCCAAGAAGTACACGCCCCGGCTGCTGGCCACCGCCATCTCCAATCTCAAGAACGAGCTCATCGACCCGGACCAGGCCGCCGCCGACGCCGAGACCGAGGAAGCCGAACTGCCGCGCCTGGTCGCCAAGGTCTACGGCGAATACCAGCGCCGGCTGCGCGCGGCCAACGCCCTGGACTTCGACGACCTGATCGGCGAGACCGTGGCCATGCTGCAGAAGCATCCGCAGGTCGCCGAGTACTACCGGCGGCGGTTCCGGCACGTCATGGTCGACGAGTACCAGGACACCAACCACGCGCAGTACGTGCTGGTGCGCGAACTGGTCGGGTACCACCTGCCCAAGGACTCCGAGGACCGGGTGCCGCCGTCCGAGCTGTGCGTGGTGGGTGACGCGGACCAGTCCATCTACGCGTTCCGCGGGGCGACCATCCGCAATATCGAGGAGTTCGAGCGGGACTTCCCGGATTCGGAAACGATTCTGCTGGAACAGAACTACCGGTCCACCCAGCGCATCCTCACCGCCGCCAACGCGGTCATCGCGCGCAATGAGAACCGGCGTGACAAGAAGCTGTGGACCGATCAGGGCGACGGCGATCTGATCGTCGGGTACGTGGCCGACAACGAGCACGACGAAGCCTCGTTCGTGGCTCGTGAGATCGACCGGCTGGTCGATGCCGGCGAGGCCAACTACGCCGACGTGGCCGTGTTCTACCGCACCAACAACAACTCCCGGGCGCTGGAAGAGATCTTCATCCGGATGGGGTTGCCCTACAAGGTGGTCGGCGGCGTGCGGTTCTACGAGCGCAAGGAAGTCCGCGACATCGTGGCCTATCTGCGCGTGCTGGAGAACCCGGACGACGCGGTGAGCCTGCGCCGCATTCTCAACACCCCGCGCCGGGGTATCGGCGATCGTGCCGAAGCCTGCGTGGCGGTGCACGCCGAACAGCGCGGCATCGGCTTCGCCCAGGCGCTGCGCGATGCCGCCGAAGGCAAGGTGGCGCTGCTCAATACCCGTTCGCAGCGCGCCATTTCGAACTTCCTCGACATCCTGGCCGATATCCGCACCGCCGGGGTGCAGGAGGATCTCGACTTCCCGGATGTGGGCAATGTGGTCGAGGCCGTGCTGGACCGCAGCGGTTACCGCGCCGAACTCGAGGCCTCCGACGACCCGCAGGACGGGGCGCGGCTGGACAACCTCAACGAACTGGTCAGCGTCGCCCGCGAATTCAGCTCCGAGGCGCGCAACAATGTCGAGGCGGCGCGCGCGGAAGGCATCCTGCCCGAGGCCGCCGAAGGCGAACCGGACCCCGGCTCGCTCGCCGCCTTCCTGGAACGCGTCTCGCTGGTGGCCGATGCCGACCAGATCCCCGAAGAGGGCTCCGGCGTGGTCACCATGATGACCCTGCACACCGCCAAGGGCCTGGAATTCCCGGTGGTCTTCGTGACCGGCTGGGAGGACGGGCAGTTCCCGCACATGCGCGCCCTCGGCGACCCGACCGAACTGGCCGAGGAACGCCGCCTCGCCTACGTCGGCATCACCCGCGCCCGCAAACGCCTCTACCTCTCCCGCGCGGTCATCCGCTCCGGCTGGGGCCAGCCCGTCTCCAACCCCGAATCCCGCTTCCTGCAGGAGATCCCGGGCCACCTGATGGACTGGCGCCGTCTGGAGCCCACCCCGTCGCAGTCCGGCGGCCGCGGTTTCCGCCGCCGCGGCGAGGGCGACGGCCTGGAACGCGACTGGACCCGCGGCGAAAGCTGGAACGAACCCCGCCCGGGTGTCCGCGGTGACCGCCGCCCCGCCCCCTCGGGTTTCGGTGCGGCCAAACGCAACAACGACATCGTGCTGGCCGTCGGTGACCGCGTCACCCACGACAAATACGGCCTCGGCCGCGTCATAGCCACCGACGGCATCGGCGCCCTCACCACCGCCACCATCGATTTCGGCACCGCCGGCACCATCCGCCTGATGCCCCAGCACGCCCCCCTCGCCAAACTCTGACAAGCCGCTGACATGCGGAGATGCTAGTTGTATTCTCTGTGTATGGGTTAAGAGTGGCTGCAATCGGCAGCGATGAACCTAGACGGTGGCTTGACTACCGATGCGGTAATCAGGGCGCTTCTGGACGGACGGCGGCGCTGGGTGCAAACCGTCTCGACCAAAAACGGCGCTACCGGGCTAGCCGTGTGGACCCGTACACCCAAAGGACTACCGATACTGGTGGTGCTTCGGCCGTTGGGCGGATTCGATCATCAGATCGTCTACGTTGCACCAATGACGCCTGAGCAGGTGACCGCGTTCGAGGATTGGGAGGCGAACCAATGAGCGCACGAAACAACGAGTTCCGCGAACTAGCGGATGCCGAGGAGCTGGCTGCCGCTGCCGCGGCCGGCGAGCTTGTCTTCGGTGAGTCCGTCGACGCGGATTCGGCTCTTCCTCCGCGTGCCGCAGTGCGGGACACCGCCGAGGACACCCTCGTGGTCACGACAGTCCGGCTCACCGTGAGGCAGCGTCGACGGGCCGAAGAGATCGCGGCCAAGCGTGGAACCGATCTGGCTTCGCTGGTACGAAGTTGGGTCGACGAGGGAATTGCCGAGGACGAGCAGGACTATGCCGTATCCGCCGCCGACGTTAAGCGGATGCTGGCGGGATTGCGCAGAATCGCCTGATTCACGCCCGCGTCGAGGGTGGCCCTGTCGCGGTCTCCCTCCCGCGGCGGGCGGTCGGCAGAGTGGATCGCATGATGCGATACCGACTGTTCGGCCGGACCGGGTTGCGGGTTTCCGAGCTGGTGCTGGGGACCATGGTGCTGGACGAGGCCGACGAATATCGGCGGGTGCTGGGTGCTTTCGCGGACGCGGGCGGGAATTTCATCGATACCGCGGCGTCGTACGGGCGTAGTGAGGAACTGCTCGGGTCGGTGCTGACGGATCGGGACCGGTTCGTGATCGGGACCAAGTACACGCCGACCCGGGATGCGGCGGATCCGAATGCCGGTGGGAACCAGCGCAAGAACCTGGTGCTGACGCTCGAGCAGAGCCTGCGTCGGCTGCGGACCGACTACATCGACGTGTACTGGGTGCACATCTGGGATCGGCACACGCATATCGAGGAGACCATGCGGGCGCTCGACGATATGGTGCGGGCGGGCAAGGTGCTGCACATCGGCATCTCGGACGCACCGTCGTGGGTGGTCGCGCAGGCGAATACCCTTGCGCAGTACCGCAATCAGACTCCGTTCGCCGGACTCCAGGTCCCGTACAACCTGTTGTGGCGCGATATCGAACGCGAATTGCTGCCCATGGCCGAGGCTTTCGGCATGAGCGTGACCACCTGGGCTCCGCTGGCCCAGGGCACCCTCTCGGGCCATATAGGCCGCAGAACCGACCCCGCGCAGCGCACCCCGCGCCAGCAAGCCGCCGTCGCCGCCGTCGACAAGGTAGCCGCCGAATTGGGCGTCCCCCCAGCCCATGTCGCGATCGCCTGGACCCGCCACCGCTCCCACGCGGTGCTCCCCATCATCGGCGTCCGCAACGCCACCCAACTCACCGAAAGCCTCGGCGCAGCCGCCCTGACCCTCCCCGCCGAAGCCGTCGCCACCCTGGAAGCCGCCGCCCCCTTCGAACCCGGCTTCCCCTACGACTTCGTAACCGGCTGCGACACTTCCCCTCGCATCTACGGCGACACGGTCAACCGCGTAGACCCCCGCCGCTGACCCGAACCGCGTGCGACTCCCGGCCGCATCGTGCCGCGCGCGGGACACCCCGCCATGTGGTGCCCGTGGCCGGGACTCCCGGCCATGTGGTGCCGTCGTGCGACACCTGGCCATCTGGTGCTGCGTGTGCGACGCCCGGCCGCATCTTGTCGCGCGCGGACACCCCTCTCCGTGGCGTTGTGCGGGCGCGCCGCTACTGCGGCGCGCCCGCACTTCTTTTTCCACACAATGTGAATTGCCCCGGACTCCAATGGAGTCCGGGGCAATTCGGGTGTTCAGGGGCCTAGTCGCGCTGTACGCCGAGGGAGATGCCTCGGGAGGCCAGCCAGGGGAGGGGGTCGATCTTGTCTACGCCGTTGAGCCAGACTTCGAAGTGGCAGTGCGGGCCGGTGGAGAAGCCGCGGTTGCCTACGGTGGCGATCTGGTCGCCCGCCATGACGCGCTGGCCCTGGGAGACGGTGGCGGTGTCGATGTGGCCGTAGATGGTGACGGTGCCGTCGTCGTGTAGAAGCCGGACCCACATGCCGAAGCCGGAGGCCGGGCCGGCTTCCAGGACGGTGCCGTCGGCGACCGCGTAGATCGGGGTGCCGATGGGGGCCGCGACGTCGACGCCGAGATGCTGCACGCCCCAGCGGATGCCGTACCCGGAGGTGTAGTTGCCGCTGGTGAACTTCATGAACAGCGGGCGCAGCTTGGCGGCCTCCTGCGCGGCCAGGTCGGCGGCGTACTGCTGACCCTTGCGCAGAATGTCGTTGAACTGATTGAGGTCCACGGGCGCGCCGACATTCAGCACCTGGGGCGCACCGGCCGGAGCGTTCTCGGTGAGACCGATGGTCTCCGCCGAGGCGATCTCCTTGACCTGCGCGGCGGCCTGGAATTCGACGGTGTCGGAAGGCGATGCGGCGGATTCGAGTCCGGTGTGCCCGGCCGCGACCACCGCACCGGCGGCCACGGCGACCACCGCGGCACGGCCCTTGAGCGCGGTCGGCGGAGCGGGCAGGCGGTGCGCGCCACCGGCGGCGCGGCGGCGGCCACCGGAACGCGGCGCGGCCTCGTCGGCATCCGCTTCCGGCTCGCTGTGATCGAGACGCGCACCGTCACCGGAGAACCGGAGCTCTTCCCCGGAGGCGGTGCGGAAGCTGTAGACCGGCCGGTAATCGCCGGAGGGGCTGGGATCCGCGGAAGGGTCCCAGTTGGAACGCGATTGGGAGGCCCAGGCGTTCGGGTTCGGCGCGGCCCAGCCATTGGCGGTCGGCGCGGCGAAGGTCTCGGTGGCCTGCCAGTCGGACTGCGAATCGTCCCAACCGGTCTCGGCGGCGGCGCCCGAGTTGTCCCATTCGGCGGCGGCGTTGTCCCACTGCCCCTGCGCATCCCAGCCGGACTGGGCGGCCTGGTAGTCGGATTGCCCCGCCTGCCAGTCGGACTGCTGCTGCCAATCGGCGTCGGCTGCCCAGCCGGAATCGGCCGGAGCGGACCACGAGCGGGCGTCCCACTGATGCACGGTGCCCTGCCCGTGATTCACGGAAGCGCCGAAATGCGTTGCCCCGCCGTAGTTCTCGGAATCCTCGCGATAACGGTGCCCATGTTTGGCGCGATTGGGCGAGGGAAAGGAATCGTCGTTCATGCGATCTGTCCCGAGTAGAGCGGTGAGGCCGGCGGTGCGCCTGCGGAGCTGCTCTTCACCTGCGGAGCGCTGTGCTGCGTCAAGCCTGCCGTCCTCCTGTCGTGACCGGGTTGTGACATCGACCGCATCGACGGTAACGAAACGATTGCGGGTCAGCAAGCGATGGACCCGGTTCGACACGCTGCTGTGACATTCATCACCTTGCGCGCACGAATTTCCTCACTGTGCTCCGGGTAACCAAGTGAGCCGGTTCCACTACAAACCGTAGTACCCCGTATCACTCTCCGGGATTCGTGTGTCCTACCTGGCGCGTGGCCAACAAGCTACTCGCGAGTAGCAAAAACGCGGTCTCTACCAGCAGCGGAGACAGTACCGTGACCTGCGCCACTTAGGCTGTATGCGGCTGATTTCGGCTCCATGTGACTGATTAGAGTCCGACCCGACCCGCCTCCGACGACGGGCCGCCAACCAAGACGTTGTCACAACAACGCAGACGAGACGGTGAGTACATGGATCTCTTCGAATATCAGGCGAAGGAACTCTTCGTGAAGCACGGAGTGCCTTCGTCGGAGGGCCGCGTCACGGACTCGGCCGAGGACGCCCGTGCCATCGCGGAAGAAATCGGCAAGCCTGTGATGATCAAGTCGCAGGTCAAAGTCGGTGGCCGCGGCAAGGCCGGTGGCGTGAAGTACGCCGCCACCCCGGACGACGCCTTCACCCACGCCTCCAACATCCTGGGCCTTGACATCAAGGGCCACATCACCAAGAAGGTCCTGGTCGCCGAGGCCAAGGACATCGCGGCGGAGTACTACATCTCCTTCCTGCTCGATCGTTCCAACCGCACCTACCTGGCCATGTGCTCGGTCGAGGGCGGCATGGAGATCGAAGAGGTCGCGGCCACCAAGCCCGACCGCCTGGCCAAGGTTCCGGTCGACGCCGTCAAGGGCGTGGATCTGGCCTTCGCCCGCAGCATTGCCGAGCAGGGCCACCTGCCGGCCGACATCCTGGATGCCGCGGCGGTCACCATCCAGAAGCTGTGGGAAGTTTTCATCAAGGAAGACGCGACCCTGGTCGAGGTCAACCCGTTGGTGCGCACCCCCAACGACGAGATCCTGGCCCTCGACGGCAAGGTGACCCTGGACGAGAACGCCGAGTTCCGTCACCCCGACCACCTCGAGTTCGCGGACATCGACGCCACCGATCCGCTCGAGCTCAAGGCCAAGGAGAACGACCTCAACTACGTCAAGCTCGACGGCGAGGTCGGCATCATCGGCAACGGCGCGGGTCTGGTCATGTCGACCCTCGACGTGGTCGCCTACGCGGGCGAGAACCACAACGGCGTCAAGCCGGCCAACTTCCTCGACATCGGTGGCGGCGCCTCGGCCGCCGTCATGGCCGCCGGCCTGGATGTCATCCTGGGCGACTCCCAGGTCAAGTCCGTGTTCGTGAACGTCTTCGGCGGCATCACCGCCTGTGACGCGGTCGCGAACGGCATCGTCGGCGCGCTGCAGACCCTGGGCGACGCGGCCTCCAAGCCGCTGGTCGTCCGCCTGGACGGCAACAAGGTCGAAGAGGGCCGCAAGATCCTCGCCGACTTCAACCACCCGCTGGTGACTCTCGCCCAGACCATGGACGAAGGCGCCGACAAGGCCGCCGAACTGGCCGCGGCCAAGTAAAGGACACGAACCAACATGTCTATCTTCCTGAACAAGGACAACAAGGTCATCGTCCAGGGCATCACCGGCGGCGAGGGCACCAAGCACACCGCGCTGATGCTGAAGGCCGGCACCAACGTGGTCGGCGGCGTCAACGCGCGCAAGGCGGGCACCACCGTCACCCACACCGACAAGGACGGCAACACCGTCGAGCTGCCGGTGTTCGCTTCGGTCGCCGAGGCCATGGAGAAGACCGGGGCCGACACCTCGATCGCCTTCGTGCCGCCGGCCTTCTCGAAGGACGCCATCATCGAGGCCATCGACGCGGAGATCCCGCTGCTCGTGGTCATCACCGAGGGCATCCCGGTGCAGGACACCGCCTACGCCTGGGCCTACAACGTGGAGAAGGGTCAGAAGACCCGCATCATCGGCCCGAACTGCCCCGGCATCATCACCCCGGGCGAGTCGCTGGTCGGCATCACCCCGGCCAGCATCACCGGCAAGGGCCCGATCGGCCTGGTGTCGAAGTCGGGCACCCTGACCTACCAGATGATGTTCGAGCTGCGGGACTTCGGTTTCTCCACCGCCATCGGCATCGGCGGCGACCCGGTCATCGGCACCACCCACATCGATGCCATCGAGGCGTTCGAGAAGGACCCCGAGACCAAGCTCATCGTCATGATCGGCGAGATCGGCGGCGACGCCGAGGAGCGGGCCGCGGCCTACATCAAGGCCAATGTCACCAAGCCGGTCGTCGGCTACGTGGCGGGCTTCACCGCGCCCGAGGGCAAGACCATGGGCCACGCCGGCGCCATCGTCTCCGATGGTGCGGGCACCGCGCAGGGCAAGAAGGAGGCCCTCGAGGCCGCGGGCGTGAAGGTCGGCAAGACCCCGTCCGAGACCGCCGCCCTGGCTCGCGAGATCCTCGAGAAGGCTTCCATCAGCGCTTGATGGTTCTCGTGTCCCGCTGCCTGACAGCAGCGGGACACAACCTGCGTGCGGGTTGATTCGCACGCGAAAGCTCAAGGCCGCCTGTCGTTTTCGACAGGCGGCCTTTCTCGTTCCCGGAACCGGGTGTGCGGAATCCGTTGTGGCGCACGATCAAGTGGGCGTGTCGCACGGTGTTCAAACCGTGATGTTCGGCGCATTCGAGCCGCTCGGCGCGCGGGCGGTTGGTGGTGACCTGCGGCGTCGAGTGCAGTAGCGTCGATGGAGGTTCGTGAACGACTCGATAGGAGACGACGACATGTCATACCCGACCGGGGGCTCGGGATACAACGCGCCCCAGCCGACGCCGCCCACAGGTTCCGGCTACGGCCAGCCTCCGGCGAGCAGCGCTTCCACCGCGGCTACCGGGTCGGCTGACACCGGCAAGGGCCTGCCGTTCTTCCTGACCATCGGTGTGGCCGCGCTGGGCGTGATCACCTTCCTGTTGGGTCTGCTGCCGTTCGTCAAGCAGAAGAAGAACCTCGACGACATCGATTTCAGTGCCAGCCTGTTCTCGCAGGGCGGCACCACGCCGCTGGCCCTGCTGCTGCTGGCCGGCCTCATCGCGGGCCTGTCGCTGCTGACCAAGCAGCGCTACACCGCGCTCTCGGCCGCCGCTGCGGTGACCGGTTTCCTGGTCGTGCTGTTCCAGGCCTTCTCGCTGCCCGGCTATGTCGAATTGGCCGGTGGCGGTTGGGTTCTGGTGGCCTTCGCCTTCATCACCGCCGCGGCGGCGGTGGTCGCGCTGCTGTTCGAGCTGGGCATCGTCAAGCCGCCCGCGCCGAAACCGGCCGCGCCGCAGGGTGGTTACGGCCAGCCGTTCAGCCAGACCGGTCCGCAGGGCTACCAGCAGCAGGGCTTCGGCCAGCAGGGCGCCTTCGGGCAGCAGCCCGGCCAGGCGCCGTCCTTCGGCCAGGCCCCGCAGCCGGGTGGTCAGCCCGGTTACGGCCAGCAGCAGCCCGGCGGTTTCGGGCAGCAGCAGCCGTACGGGCAGCAGCAGCCGTCGGCCGGATACGGCACCGGTTCGCAGCCGACCTACGGCCAGCAGCCCGGTTACGGTCAGCAGCCGGGTGGATACGGCCAGGGCGGCCAGTCCTACGGCCAGCAGCCGCAGCCCGGCAGTGCCGACGCCACGCAGCATTTCGGCGCGCAGCAGCGGCCGGCGCAGCCGTTCGGCGGCGAGCAGAACTCCGATCCGGCCGCGGATGCCACCCGCGCTTTCCGCCCCGGGCAGGACGACAAGTAATTCCCTACTCGCGTAAGGAGCTCCGATGTCGTACCAGGTTCCAGGCTCACCTCCACCGGTTCCGGGAACCGGGTATGGCATCACTCCACCGCAGGCGGGGCCTGGTCTCGGCGCCCCGCCGGCCGGGGGTCGCGGACCGGCGTTCGGACTGAACCTCGGTGTCGCGGTCCTCGGGCTCATCGCCTTCGGGCTCGGCTTCGCGCCGTATCTGGCGAGCAAGCCGTACGACATCGGCGGCCGCATCGCCACCGGCGGCTACAACTTCTATCTGCTCGATACCCCGGGCGGCGCGGCGCTGCTCGGCCTGGCGCTGGCGGCGGGCCTGCTGGCGGCGTTGTCGATACTGCCGCAACAGAAATGGGCCGCACCGGTCGCCGTACTCACCGTGGTCGGGTTCCTCGGCTTCCTCTGCTACGTGCTGAAGTCCCTGGACGACGACACCGAAATGAAGTGGGGCGGCTGGCTGCTGATCTTCCTGCTCTTCGTGCAAGCCGTACTGGCCGTCGTGGTGCTGCTGTTCGAACTGGGCATCATCAAATCCCCCGCCCGCACCTTCGCCCCGCAGGCCTACGGCGCGCCGAGCTACGGCCAGCCGCCCTACGGCACCCCCGCCCAGCCCCAGCCTTTCGGCTGGACCGGCCCGCAATCGCAGCCCGGCGGCCCCTCGGGCCCGCACGCGCAACCCGCCTACGGCCAGCCCGCCCCGCCGTTCGGCCAGCCCCCGCAATTCGGCGAATCCGCCCCGCAGCCACAGCCTTACGCCCCGCAGCCGCACGGCCACAGCGGCGCCCACCCGCAGCCCGGCCACGATTTCGGCCAGCCCCCGCCCGGTTACGGCGGTCAACCGGGTTATGGCGGCCAGCCCGGCTACGGCGGCCAACCGGGCTACGGCGCACCCGCCGCGCCCGACCAGTCCTCGCCCTACGCTCCGCCCACGCCGCCGGATACCTCCGCGCCGCAATCCGGTTCGGGTACGGACAACAACTAGCCCGTCCGCCGCGCACCAGGGTTGCCTATACGCTCGGACAGGGGAGCGGACCGGGCGGTTCGCTCGACTGACCGATCCGCTGTGATGCCGTGCGGAACGCCTTCCGGTGCGGCGCGCCTGACCCTTTCGTTTGTGAGATGCTGCCACGCTGGTTTTCCATGAGCTCCTCCAGAACGTCCCTGGTTCGCCTGAGCGACAGCGATGCGCGTGATCGGCCGCGCGAGCCGGTGCGGGCGA
Organism: Nocardia yamanashiensis NBRC 100130; assembly: GCF_001613325.1. Classification (GTDB taxonomy): domain Bacteria; phylum Actinomycetota; class Actinomycetes; order Mycobacteriales; family Mycobacteriaceae; genus Nocardia; species Nocardia yamanashiensis. Next base: position 171,582 of record NZ_BDCD01000008.1, read on the forward strand.
GCGCGGGCGGGGGCGGGTTCGGATCCTTGACGCCGGATCGGGCCCGGGTGCTGATGTTCGTGGCGGCGCGGGCCTCGGCGGTGACGCTGCTGGTGATCGTGGTGCTGGTGTTCGGGACGCTGTTCGCGGCGGGCAGCGCCATGACGGGGGCCTCGGGGGCGATCGCGGCGAGCTGGCTTGCGGTGCACCAGGTTCCGCTGGTGATCGGCAAGACCGCCATCGGGTTGTGGCCGCTGGTGCCGACCGGATTCATCCTCTGGCTGGTGGCGCGGGATTGCGCCCGCGCCGCCGAACCGGATTGCACGCGTACGGATCTGGGCTGGATCGCGGGCGCGGCGGTGGGCGGCCCGCTGCTGATCACCGCGGTCTGCCTGGCGGTGGCCGACGACGCCTCCGGGGTCACGCCGCTGCAAGCCCCCGATACGCTGTCCGCCTTCGCCTGGGTGATCGCCCTGCACCTGGCGGCCGCGGTGGCGGGCATCGGCTCCCGGCACTGGCGCGAATTCACCTATCTGCTGCCGATGCCCTTGCCGCGCTGGGTGATTCCCGGCGCGCAGGCGGGCGTCCGCGCGATCGGCCGGCTGCTGGCCGCGGCGGGCGTGCTCACCGTGGTCTCGTTCCTCGCGCACTGGTCGCGCATCGGCGACACCTTCCACGCGTCCGGCGACTTCGTCGGTGTCATCGGCCTGATCCTGCTGTCCCTGGCCTACCTGCCCAATGTCCTGATCGACGCGATCAGCGTCCTGGTCGGCGGCCAGGTCCACATCGGTTCCGGCTCGCTCAGCCTCTTCGCCATCGACGGCGCCCCCGTGCCCGCCGTCCCCCTGGTCGCCGCCGTCCCGTCCGGCCCGGTCGCGATCTGGTGGTTGGCCCTGCTCATCGTGCCCGCCGCGGTCGGCGTCCTGACCGGCCTGGATTGCGCTCGCGCGAGCGATGATCGGCCCACCGCCCCCTGGGCGACCCTGACCGCGGCCGGCGTCGCGGCCGTCCTCCTCGCCGCACTGGGCGTGCTGGCCGGCGGCGACCTCGGCACCTTCGGCTGGATCGGCCCCGACGTCCTGCTCACCACCGCCGCGGCCTTCGTCTGGCTGGCCGTCGCCGGCTACATCGGCATGCTCGGCGGCCGCTGGTTCCTGCTCCCCGCCGCGGGCGGCGCGCTGGGCCTGCTCGGCCGGAAGTCCACCCGCACCGTCCCTTCCGAAGACGGCTACGACGACACCGATGACGCCTACGACGATTACGACGACGGCTACGAGGACGAGTACGACGACTACGCCGATGACGAGTACGCGGACGACGACTATGCGGATGACGATTACGACGATGCTGCCACCGACTACGACGACCGAGCCGATTACGACGACGCCGACACGAATCGCTCCGGCATGATCGAACTCGACGGCGAACTCCTCGACGATGACGACGAGCCCGTAGCGAGCGCAAGCGGATACGACTCCACCGCGGACGCCGACATCCTCGACGCCGAAGTAGTCGAAGGCGCCGACCGCGACAACTGATCGCCCGCCCCCGTCATTCCGGCATGCTTCTAGCCGGAATCCACGGGTTCGCCGTGTGGATCCCGGCTAAAAGCACGCCGGGATGACGAAGTACGCGTGCCGGGATGACGAAGTACGCATGCCGGGATGACCGAGTGCTCGCATGCTGGGACGACGAGCGGCGGTTGGACGGCTGAGTCGGCATCGAGGCTGGGCGCTGACTGTCTCGGAAGGCGGCCCAGCTAGGCTCTTAGGCGGCGGCCCTGCCCCGGTCGTCCTCTTCCGCTTCGACACACAGGGAGTAGTGCGCTGACGTCCACGCCCGCCCAGCTGCTACCGCCGACCGCGCCCGCGTCCGTCGTGGTGCTGGCTTCCGGCACCGGTTCACTGCTGCGTTCGCTGCTTGCCGCGACCCAGGAATCCGACTATCCGGCAAAGGTGGTCGCCGTCGGAGTGGATCGGGAGTGCGCCGCCACACAGCATGCCGCAGAGTTCGGGATCGCGCATTTCAAGACCGCGTTGAGCGATTACGACGGGCGCGCCGAATGGGATTGGGCGCTCACCGAGGCGGTTTCGAGTCACAACCCCGACCTGGTGGTTTCGGCCGGTTTCATGAAGATCCTGGGCCCCGTCTTCCTCGATCGTTTCGGCGGTCGCATCATCAATACCCATCCCGCGCTGCTGCCCGCTTTCCCGGGCGCGCACGGGGTGCGGGACGCGCTCGCGTACGGCGTGCGGGTCACCGGTTCCACCGTGCATCTGGTCGATGCCGGTGTCGACACCGGCCCGATTCTGGCGCAGGAGGCGGTCACCGTACTGCCGGATGACGACGAATCGACCCTGCACGAACGCATCAAGGTCGTGGAGCGGCGGTTGCTGGCGGAGACCGTCGCCGCCGTCGCGATCCGAGGCATTGTCTCCGATGGACGAAAGGCAGTTATCCCAGATGAGCGAGTTCTCCGGTGAGTGAACGCAAGCCGATCAAGCGGGCCCTCGTAAGTGTTTACGACAAGACCGGTCTGATCGAACTGGCCACCGGTCTGCACAATGCGGGCGTGGAGCTGGTCTCGACCGGTTCGACCGCCGGCAAGATCGCCGACGCCGGCATCCCGGTCACCAAAGTGGAAGACCTGACCGGTTTTCCGGAGACCCTGGACGGCCGGGTCAAGACCCTGCACCCGCGCGTGCACGCCGGCATCCTGGCCGACACCCGTAAGTCCGAGCACGTCGACCAGCTGGTCGAGCTCGGCGTGGAGGCCTTCCAGCTCGTCGTGGTGAACCTGTACCCGTTCACCCAGACCGTCGCCTCGGGCGCCAGCATCGACGAATCGGTCGAGCAGATCGATATCGGCGGCCCGTCCATGGTGCGCGCCGCCGCCAAGAACCACCCGTCGGTGGCCGTGGTCGTCTCCACCGGCGACTACGACAGCGTGATCGAGTCGGTCAAGTCCGGCGGTTTCACCTTCGCCGAGCGGACCGCCTTGGCCGCCAAGGCTTTCCAGCACACCGCCACCTACGATGTGGCGGTCGCCAGCTGGATGACCAGCGTCGCCGTCCCGGCCGCCGAGGCCGCCGAGGGCGTGGAAACCGCTGCCGCGCAGCGCTTCCCGGAGTGGATCGGCGCGACCTGGAACCGGGACGCGGTGCTGCGCTACGGCGAGAACCCGCATCAGGCCGCCGCGCTGTACACCAACGAGGGCGGCCCGGCCGGTCTCGCGCAGGCGAAGCAGTTGCACGGCAAGGAGATGTCGTACAACAACTACACCGACGCCGATGCCGCCTGGCGCGCCGCGTACGACTTCGACGGCCCGGCCGTCGCGGTCATCAAGCACGCGAATCCCTGTGGGATCGCGGTCGGCGCGGATATCGCCGAGGCGCACCGCAAGGCGCACGCCACCGATCCGGTGTCGGCGTTCGGCGGCGTGATCGCGGCCAACCGCGAGGTCTCGGTCGAGATGGCCGAGCAGGTCGCCGAGATCTTCACCGAGGTCATCGTGGCCCCGTCCTACGCCGACGGTGCGGTGGAAGTGTTGCAGCGCAAGAAGAACGTGCGCGTGCTGATCGCCGAGCCCGCCACCCGCAAGGGTCCGGAATTGCGTCCGGTCAGCGGCGGCGTGCTGCTGCAGGACCGCGACATCCTCGACGCCGAGGGCGACAGCGCGGCCAACTGGACCCTCGCCACCGGCGAACCGGCCGATGCGCAGACCCTCGCCGATCTCGAATTCGCCTGGCGCGCTTGCCGTGCCGTGAAGTCGAACGCGATTCTGCTGGCGAACGACGGCGCGGCCGTCGGTATCGGCATGGGGCAGGTGAACCGGGTCGATTCCTGCAAGCTGGCGGTGGATCGCGCAGGTGAGCGCGCCCGGGGTGCGGTGGCCGCGTCCGACGCGTTCTTCCCGTTCTCCGACGGCCCGCAGATCCTGATCGACGCGGGTGTGCGCGCCATCGTGCAGCCGGGCGGGTCGATGCGGGACAACGAGACCATCGAGCTGTGCAAGGCGGCCGGTGTCACCATGTACCTGACCGGGGCGCGGCACTTCGCGCACTGAGTCGTAAGCGCTTGTAGCGCAAGCGACTTCGCAGCCCGGCGGGATCCTGGATTCCGCCGGGCTGTTGCGTGTACGCGCGAACCGCTACTGCGCGCTGACGACCTGCCGGTCGCCGAGCGGCGACTTCAGCTGGATCTCCAGGCTGCCGAAGACGACGTTCATGGTGCACATCTTGCCGACCGCATCGGCCTTGGTCCCGCCTCGCAGTTCGACTTTGACCGTTTTGTCGGTTTCCGTGGTGGTGGCGTCCACCCCGTAACACTCCGGAATCCCGGTCTGGAAGTTCACCGCGATCTTGTCCGGGGCGATCCGGGTCCAGCTGTCGAACGCCATGGCGTGCGGTTTCACGATGGTCGGGTCGGCGGTGAACATCCGGCCCAGCTGCCCGGCCGGGGCCTCGGTCGGGGCGGGGGCCGCGGTGGTGGTGGGGGAGCTGGTATTCGATTGCCCGCCATCGGAATCCGAGCCGCCGCAGGCCGCGGCGGCCAGCAGCAGCGGCAGGGTGACGGCGATAGCGATCTTGCGGCGTCCGCGAGTCCCGTACATGGCGAACACCCTAGCTCGCCGACACCGTACAGCCGGTTTCGAGCGCTGGAGATGAGGATGTGGCGAACATCTAGCGACACGCTGTCAAAACTTTGATTCACGCGGCGCGTATCCCTGCGGTGACCGGTGGTTCGTTGGTAATTTTGTGACAGATGTGCGAATGCAGTTCAGTGCCATCGACTTATCTGCTTGATCCCCCTCCGGAAAGGACGCACCGTGGGCGACTCGTTGAAGGCCGGCGAAGAACTCAAACTGGGAGAGTCGCTCAAGGGCGGCGCTTACTCCCTCACTCTGCAAGAGGACGGCAACCTGGTGTTGTCGGAGCCTGACGGCAACGTCGTCTGGGCTGCGGGCACCAATGGTCAGGGCGTCGAACGCGCCACCCTGCAGGACGACGGCAACTTCGTCGTTTACAAGTCCGACGGCGCCGCCTGGTCCACCGAGACCAACGGCAAGTCGGCCGACCGCCTGGTCGTCCAGCCCGACCGCAATGTCGTGCTGTACGGCACCGACGGTTCGGCGCTGTGGAGCTCGGGCACCAACACCGACAACCCGCTCCCGGCTCCGGTCGAGGAGATCCACACCGAGGCCGCCGCGGTCGAGGATGTCCCGCCGCCGCCCCCGGCCGCGCAGACCTACACCGTCGAGCCCGGCGACACCCTGTGGGCCATCGCCGAGCGCTTCTACGGCGACGGCAACCGCTACCAGGAGATCGCCAACGCCTCCGGCATCGACAACCCGGATCTCATCAACCCGGGCCAGGTCCTGACCATCCCGTAAATCGCGTCAACTACGGGATGCAAGAGCAGCGCCCCCGATGCGTAAGCATCGGGGGCGCTTCGTTTTTCGATCTTCCTACCGGCTGGTGAAGGGGAGCAACGCCATTTCACGGGCGTTCTTCACGGCGACGGCGACCTGGCGCTGCTGCTGCGGGGTCAGGCCGGTCACGCGGCGCGAACGGATCTTGCCGCGGTCGGAGATGAACGTGCGGAGCAGGTTCACGTCCTTGTAGTCGACGGTTTCGACGCCGGCGGCGATCAGGGGGTTCTTCTTGGGCCGGCGGGCCTGCTCGGCGCGGACCTTCTTCGACGGTGCTCGCTTCACTGCCATGTCAGCGGTTCCTTACTCACGAGATCGTGGATGCTTACCAGCTCGATTTGTGCACACCGGGCAGCTCTCCGCGGTGAGCCATCTCACGCACGCGCACTCGCGAGAGACCGAACTTCCGGAGATGACCACGCGGGCGTCCGTCCGCGGCGTCCCGATTGCGCAATCGTACCGGACTGGCATCGCGCGGCAGCTTGGCCAGGGCGGACTGCGCGGCGGCCTGCTCCTCCGGGCTGGAGGTGGGCTTGCGGATGATTTCCTTGAGCTCGGCCCGCCGCGCGGCATAGCGCGCCACGATCAGTTTGCGCTCTTCGTTTTTCGCGATCTTCGACTTCTTGGCCACGTCAGCGGTCCTCGCGGAAGTCGACGTGCTTGCGGACGACCGGGTCGTACTTCTTGAGCACCATCCGGTCGGGATCATTGCGCCGGTTCTTGCGCGTCACATAGGTGTACCCGGTCCCGGCGGTGGACTTGAGCTTGATGACCGGACGGATATCGGTCGACTTCGATGCCATCTAGGTGGTCCTTTCTCAGATCTTCTCGCCGCGCGCTCGCAGCCGAGCCACGACCGCTTCGATCCCGTCGCGGTCGATGGTCTTGATGCCCTTGGCCGAGACGTTCAGCGTGATGCGCCGACCCTCGCTGGGCAGGTAGTAGGTCTTGCGCTGGATATTGGGGTCCCAGCGCCGGTTGGTTCGCTTGTGCGAGTGCGACACGGACTTGCCGAATCCCGGCTTCCGGCCGGTGACCTGGCAGATCGCCGACATGGGCACTTCCTTCCGGTCGTTCCTGTAGATGACAATCGTTTTCGACAACGAATGTATTCCAAGGTACCCTCGGCAACCGGTAAATGAAAATCGTTGTCGAAAGGGGTCTCGGTGGCCATCCGACCCACGCCAGAACCCGAGCGCGACCGCCGCACGCCCGTCGTGCTGCTGGCCGGACTCCCGGGCCGCGCCGCCGACGGCGTGGACCGGGCCGCGCGCCTGCTCGGCGCCGAACCCGGCACCGTCGTGGTCCGCCACGATCTGTCCGAACTGCGCGAAGGCGTGGTGCGCCGGACGGTGTCGGCCGACGGCCGGGAGACCGTCAGCGTGCTGGAACTCGCGCACGGCTGCGTGTCCTGCACCTTGCGCGCCGACCTGCTGCCCTACCTGTGCCTGCTGGCGGAACGGGATTCGGTGCGGCGCATCGTGCTCGCCCTGGATCCGGCCTTCGAGGCGGAAGCGGTGTGCCAGGCCATCACCGATGTGGTGGTATCCGGGGTGGTGGGCCGGGTGGACGGCCCGGCCGGGCGCAGCGTCCGCATCGAGGCGGTGCTCACCTGCCTCGATGCCCGCGACTGGCTGGCCGACGCCACCGGTGACGAGACCCTCGCTGAGCGCGGGCACGCCACCGCCGAGGACGAGCGCACCATTGCCCAGCTGGCCGTCGGCCAGGCCGAATTCGCCGATGCGCTGGTGGTTTTCGACGGCGGCGCGGAACTGGGCGACCGGTTGCGCACCTGCGCGGTGCTGGCCCGGCTGGTGCCGCAGGCGCCGACCGCGTTCGTCACCACGCCCGATGCCCTCGATGCCGAGGATCTGGGCCGGCTGCTGCGCTTGATCCCGGAGTCCTCGCGCCGGGGCGCGCCCTTCGATCCGCACGCGCCGCTGCTGCGCGGCCAGCCGCCGCTGGAATCGGATTCCGGTGTGACGCTGGTGGAATTCGAGACCGACCGACCGTTCCATCCCGACCGGCTGCATTCGGCCATCGACGTGCTGCTCGACGGCGTGGTCAGTGCGCGCGGACGGGTCTGGCTGGCGACCCAGCCCGCGGAGGTGGTCTGGCTGGAGTCGGCCGGCGGCGGTCTGCGGGTCGGCGGGGCCGGAAAGTGGCTGGCGGCAATGAGTTCCGAGGAGCTCGCCGAGGTCGATCCGGAGCGGCAGCTGATGGCCTCTTTGCGCTGGCACGAGCACTTCGGCGACCGCCACACCTCGCTGGTGATCCTGGCCGCCGATGCCGATCCGGACGAGATCCGGCACGCCCTGCACTGGGCGCTGGTCGACGAGGACGAGTTGCGTCAGGTGCGGTTCGCGCCCGAACGCGTCGCCCTATGGCAGGACCCGTTCGGCGACCAGCACGAAGAGCCTTGTGACAGTACGAAATCCACGCCGGTCAGCGGCGAAGGCACGTCTCGCAATAACGAAAGGTAATGTGATGAAACAAGGAACCCATCCCGATTACCACCCGGTGGTGTTCGAAGATGTCAGTACCGGGAAGCGTTTCCTGACCCGGTCCACCGCGGTGTCGATGCGCACGGTGGAGTGGGAGGACGGGAATACCTATCCGCTCCTGGTCGTGGACGTCACTTCCGATTCCCACCCGTTCTGGACGGGCAACCAGCGCGTGCTCGATACCGCCGGTCGCGTCGAGAAGTTCGAACGCCGCTACGGTAAGCGCATGCGAAA
>NZ_BDCD01000009.1 GCF_001613325.1 Nocardia yamanashiensis NBRC 100130
GGTCGAGCGCGGTCTGATCGATCTGGACAAGCTCTGAGCAGGTGCCCGGCACGGAAAAGGGGGTTCGGGGATGAAACCCCGCACCCCCTTCTCGTATGGGGTGCGGCCAGGGGCGTTAACCCTCCTTGGCCGCCAGATCCGCCAGCGTCGCGGCGAGCCGGAAGTACTTGTTCTTGCCCAGATCGGCGATGGTCTTGATGCCGAGCGCCTCGAGCAACTGGGCGTCGTGCTTCTCGGTCAGCCCGGCGAGGGCGGACGGGGGAGCGGCGAGAATGTCCTGCAGGGACTTGGTTTCGTAAGCCTTGTCGAGAGCCTTGTCGAGCACAACGTTGACGGCCATCGGGCCTCCTTCGTAGAGCACAAGATCGGACCAGGCCGACGATAGTGGCAATACCCCTGTGTCACCAGGGATCTGCGCGACGTGTTGCGGTTGTATCGCGGATGTCCGGTTTGTGTTGCAGGCGCGAAAAAGTCCCCTCAAAGTTGTGAATTCGTGTTCTACCGGCGGTATTCTCGTCGGCGAGGGCGGGTTCTCCTGAGTATCGGAGAACCCGCTCATCGCCACTTTCGAGCCGGTTTACCGACCGTCGAATCAACTGTCGGAAGCGGCAATACGACCGGCAACTTCCGGCGTTTGTCCCTTTTGTTCGGATTCCTTCCCGTTTCCATTCGGGCTCGCCCCCCACCCGGGCAAGGGTAGGTCCGGCAGCGCCTGCTCCAGCTTGGCCAGCTGTTCGGCCACCACCGTCGCCGGTCCCTCGATCAGCGAGAAGGGCCACGGCCAGTGATGCCCGCCCAGCCGTTCCACCTCGTCCTTCAGCTCCGCGGTGGTCGCCTCGAGTTCACTGATCTCCGTGCGTAATTCGTCGATCTGCTGCAGCGCCGCCGCCAGCCCGTCCACCACGGTCCGGTTCCGGCCCTGTTCGTCCTGTCCCAGTTGCGGCCAGCCGGCCAGTCCCGGCCCGCGCAACTGGATCTGCACATCGCGCAGCATCTCGTCTTGTTCGGGTGTCAACTCGGGTTCCTCCTGCACGAAATCCCATTGGCCGAAATCGGCACGGTCGCTGGTGTTCACGTCGCATTCGACGCCGCCCACGTAAACCTGTTCACCGGTCTGGAAGATGCTGATCCGCGGGTCCACATTGCCGCCCGACCAGGCGATGGTCTGCCAGCCCCAGCTGGCGGTGCCCGCGTCCAGGGCCCGGCTCAACGGCCAATAGCCGCCGTAGATACCGACATTCGCCCGGCCCAGCACGCTGGCCGCACCGTCCAGGTAGGCATTGATGGGCTCCTGCTGCTGCGGGGTGGCGTCGAAATCCGCGGAGAAGTAGATGGGCCGGTCGCGCCGCCCGCCGCAGCGCAACACCTGCGCCAGCCCGGCGCGCGCGTCGGTGACCCCCGCGCCGTACCCGTCGAGCATGCGCGCGGCGGTGGTCTCCCAGTTGGACACGATCGAAATGCCGTGTGCGCGAAGATCGTCCGCTTCGTCCGGTGTGAGTAGTTTGCCGGGAAGGGTGGGGCCGCCCGAGGACAGGTAGCGCACCACGAAGTCGTAGCCGGCGGCCCGGATGGCGCTCGCACTGGGTCGACCTGCCGCGTAATCCAGCCCGAAACGCATGTCTACCACTGTAATTCGGACGTGCGGTGCGGTGTGGTGCATTCCGGACGATTTCCGCATCTCCGATCCCGCGTGTCTGTCGGACCTTGGTGGTTGACTGGGGGCGGTTGTGTGAGCGGCGTCACTGTGCTGTGGCGGTCGGTGCTCGGCACCGGAACGCGCGGCGTGGGGCTCGCGCGCGGCCGAGATCCGATTCGCCTTGCTATTTACTCGAAATGGAGATGCCCTGATGCCCGTACGCGACGAAGCCTGGCCCCCCGGTACGCCCTGCTGGGTCGACTGCCAGGTCGATGATCCGGCGCAGGCCGGTGCGTTCTACGGTGAGTTGTTCGGCTGGGATGTGCAGGGTGGTGGGGACGACAGCGGGGGATATCTGATGGCCCTGCGGGACGGGCAGGCCGTCGCGGGGATCGGGCCGAAGCCCGACGCGGCCGCGCCGTCGGTGTGGACCACGTATTTCGCGGTCACCGATGCCGACGCCACCGCCGAACGGGTGACCGCGGCGGGCGGCAGCCTGCTGGTGCCGCCGTTCGACGTGATGGAATCCGGCCGCATGTTCGTCGCCGCCGACGTCTCGGGCGCGCCCTTCGCGGTCTGGGAAGCCCACGCGCACAATGGCGCCGCCGTGCACAACGAGCACGGCGCGTACGTCTGGAACGACCTGCACACCGGCGATTTCGAGGCCGCGAAACGCTTCTACGCCGAGGTCTTCGGCTTCACCTGCACCGAATACGACGACGAGGCCATGCACTACGCCGTCATCACCCCGCCCGGCGGTACCGACCTGGTGGCCGGTATCAACGACGACACCCTCAACGGCGCCGCCCCGGCCCGCCCCTACTGGCTCACCTGGTTCCAATTCGATGATCTGGACACGGGTTTGAAGCGCGCCGAGGAACTGGGCGCGTCCGTGGTCATGGCCGCCGAGGACGGGCCCTTCGGCCGGATGGCGGTGCTGGCGGCCCCGCAGGGGGAGCTGTTCGCCCTGCTCGACCCCGCGCAGGCGGTAGGCGAGGTGCCGCCCACGGTGGCGTGAGAAACGAAGGGCCGGACCGCGGTAGCGCGATCCGGCCCGGACGTCGAACGGTGCGTCAGCGCACCGATTCGGGGGTGCGCCCCCGCTGCGAGGCCGCGCCGCGCGAGGCGGCGGCCAGCGAAGTGCTGTGCGCGCTATCGGAATCCGGCGCCAGGAAGGGCCGCCGCGCCTCACGCCGGTCCGGCGCCACCAGGATCGCGGTGATCGGCACGGTCAGCGACAGCGCGCCGATGATGAAGAACGGCACGAAGAAGTCGAACAGCTGCTGGCCCTCGGGCGGCGCCGCACCGGCCGTCACGTGCACCTCGACCCCGGTGAGGCCCGCGTAGTGCATGGCGATCACCAGCACCGCGTACACCACCGAACCGCCGAGCAGCAGCGGCACCGACTTCACGGTCAGGCTGAACCAGATGGTCAGCACCGAGAGCACCAGCGCGATCACGTACACCGCGATGATCGACACCAGGCTGCGGTCCACGCTGCCCGGGACGTGAATCGCGGAGAGCAGCATGAGATGCGAGGTGCCGAGGCCGCCCGCCATCACGACCGCGCCGATGCCCAGGCGCACCCAGTTCAGCTTGCTGCCGGCGATGAGCAGCGCCACGAACACCGCGACGCCCGAGACCACGGACGACAGGTTGGTCAGGGCGGGTTCGTAGCGCAGCGCCTCGGCGTTCTGGAGCTCCACGCCCAGCATGAGCATGAACACCGGCATGGACATGCCGACGCCGCCGATGGACGAGGAGGCCACCAGCACCCACACCAGCCGGAACTTCGCGGTCACCGATTTGGTGGACTGCCGGATGCACGCCAGCCCGCACGCCACCCCGGCGAACGAGGTGATCAGCGCCAGACCGACCACCCAGAACCCCATCGAGAAGTAGATCACCCAGAACCCCTGCCTCTTCGTAATCCCTGTCCAGGACGTCGTTCCGGCGTGTGACGAGCAGCCGGGACGACGTATCGCGCGCGGTCAGCCGCGCTGCGCCGCCATCAGCCGCTCGATCGCGTACTCGGTGACCGCCGCCAGCGCGCGCCGCACCTCACCCGGATCGCGGGCGTCGATATCGACGATCGGCACCCCTTCGCGCACGCTGAGCGCCTCGCGCAGTTCCGACACCGGGAAGCGCGGGGCGTCGGGGAAGCGATTGACCGCGATCAGGAAGGGCAGCGATTTGGCTTCGAAGAAGTCGACGGCCGCGAAGCTGTCCTCGATGCGCCGGGTGTCGACCAGCACCACCGCGCCGATGGCGCCCTTGATCAGGTCGTCCCACATGAACCAGAAACGCCGCTGGCCGGGGGTGCCGAACAGGTACAGCACCAGATTGCCGGGCAGGATGATGCGCCCGAAATCCATGGCGACCGTGGTGGTTTCCTTGCCCGGAGTGGCGGCCAGGTCGTCGTGGCCCTCGGACATGCCGGTGACCATGGCCTCGGTGCGCAGCGGCACGATCTCCGAGACCGCGCCGACGAAGGTGGTCTTGCCGGCGCCGAAACCGCCCGCCACCACGATCTTGGTGGAGGCTACCGAGCGCGGTTCCTCACCCGGTCGCGGCGGGTACACCGGCGCGCCGCCCGGAAGCGGGAGCTGGCCGGTCGTGTACTGACCTCCGCTCGCAAACTGGCCGGTCGTGTATTGGCCGCCAGCCGCGAATTGCCCCGGCGGGAACTGGCTTCCGCCGGGTTGCGGCCCGCCGGTGTAGCCCCCGCCGTCAAAGGGCGCGGAGTCCATGCAGAGTCCTCTCCATCAAAGACCGGCGCTCATCGAAGGTCGCTTGGTCGCTCAAGGTCGAATGCAGGCGCAGGGTGCCGGCGACGACGAGATCGCCGATCACCACCCGCACCATGCCCAATGGCCGCTGCAGGTGCGCCGCGATCTCCGCGACCGACAGCCGGGCGGTGCCCAGTCGCAGGATCTCCGTGCGGATGTCACCCGCGGGCCAATCGAAATGGGCGGTGTAGGACAGGGTTTCGACGACCGCCTCGAGCGGCAGGTCCACTGCCGGCTCGGTGCGGCCGGAGGTCAGCGCGTAAGGCCGGACCCGGCTGGTCGGGCGATTGCCGCCGGCACCGTTGGAAATGGTCATCGGCGGACTCGTCTAGGCAGTGCGGGCGGTGGCCTGAACCACGGACCCGACCCGGTCGACCAGCAGCGCCATCTCGTAGCCGATCCGGCCGATGTCGTGCTGCTTGTTGGCCAGCACCGCCAGGTGCGAGCCGTTTCCGACAGTCATGACCAGCAGGTAGCCCCGCTGCATCTCCACGATGGACTGCATCACCTTGCCGCCCTCGAAAAGCTGTGCGGCGCCGGTGGACAGGCTGGCCAGACCGGCGGTCACCGCGGCCAGCTGCTCACCGCGATCGGCCGGCAGATGCGGGCTGGTGGCCTGCAGCAGACCGTCGGCGGAAACCAGAACCGCGTGCGAGACCCCCGGGACCTCCCGGGTGAATCGCGTGACGAGCCAGTTCAGATTCTCGTCGGTGGTGGTGCGCTGTGCGTCGGTCATGCATGCCCTCCGTCTGTGTACTGCGTATCGGCTCGCCCGGAGCGGACGCCGCTGAGGTGCCTGGTCAAGCTGTTACGAATCTCTTCCGGATTGCGGGCGCTGCCGTCGTCCTCCTGCGCGGCCGCACCGGGCACCAGCTGGGCCCCGGGCCGCCGGATCGGCAGACCGCCCTGCGTCCGCCCGCTGCCCTGCGGATTGGCGGCTTCCTCGGCCGCGGCCCAGCCGGCATCGGATTCCGAGGACCACACGGACTCGCTCGGCTCATCCGCCGCCGGTTCCACCAGCCACTCCGAAACCATCCGCTGGAAGATCGGCGAATCGTGCTGCGGGCGCGGCGGGGCCGCAGCTCCGTCCGGCCCGGCGGCGGCGATGTCCTGCAGCGCGTGCGCGCCGGTGGTGGTCGCCGGATCCAGCGCGGGTCGCCCGTTGTCCCCGCCGAGTTCCGTGACGCCGGTATCCGCCGCGGCGAACGACCCGGTGTGGTGGCCGTTGCCCGGCGCGCTGCCGTCGCCCGGGTTACCCGCCGTCGCGTCGGCGTCCGCCGCAGCGCCGCGGTCGAACCCGCTGTTCCCGTCGGCCGCACCGGCATTGCCGAAGCTGTTCCCGCTCTCGGCGCCGCCGGCACCGGCGAAGCCGCCGGTGGGCCTGGGGTAGTCGCCGGTGCGATATCCGAAACCGCCGTTGTTGTCGAAGCCGTTCGCGCCGCGGGCGGCATTGCCGTTGCCGCCGTTGCCGTTCGCGGGATTCGCCGCACCGAAATTGCCGGTGGCGACATTCCCGCCGAATCCGCCGCGCGCGGGGCCGCCGGTCCGGTCGTCCCCGGCCGGTGCGCCGGCGTCGCGGCTGAAGACCTCTTCGTTGCGCCGGCCGAGATCGGTGCTGCTGCCCGCGAAGTTGGCCGGGTCGTTGTTGCCGCCGAAGCCGCCGCGGTCATTGCCGCCGCGCGCCGGGGTGCCGAAGCCGTTGCGTTCTTCGGGGTTTCCGAAGCCGTTGCCGAATCCGTTCCGCTGGCCGCCGGCCCCGAATCCCTCGGCGTCGCGCAGATCGAAACGGGTGGTGGCGGGACCGTTGAAGGCGCCTGCGTCGAAGCCGTCGCCGTTCCCGTTGCCGCCCTGGCCGATCGGGGGGACCGGCCGCAGCGGCGGTTCGGCGGCGTCGGAATTGTCGCCCCAGAAGTCGACCTTGCTGGGTTCGGATCCATTGCCGCCGTAGGGGCCGGGCTCGGTGCTCTCGACGAAGGCGTCGGTGAAGCGGTCCGCACCGCCGCGGGCGAAACCGCCGGTCACGGGGTGTTCACCGGTATCGGCGCCCGGCGTCTTGCGCTGCGGCAGACCGGAACTGGTGACGCCGAAACGCTGCGGCGGGGTGGTCTCCGGCAGGTTCGGCACCGGGGTCAGGCGCGGCGGCGTGACCACCGGCTGCGGGCCCGAGACCGGTCCCTGCGCACCCGGGGCCGGGGCCGCCGGCAGCGTCGCGGTGACCGGGTACTGCCCGGTGGGATCGCCATTGCGTTCCGGCGCGGGCGAGACCAGCGAACCCGGCAGGTGCACGCTGGCGGTGATGCCCGGCTGCTGCACCATGGCCGAGGTACGGCGCAGGCTCACGGTGATGTTGTGCCGCTTGGCCAGGCGGCCGACCACGAACAGGCCCATGCGGCGCGCGGTCTCGACATTGACCTCGCCACCGGAGGCCAGGCGATCGTTGATGGACTGCAGGTCTTCGGCATTCATGCCCAGGCCGCGGTCGGTGATCTCGATCAGATAGCCGCCGTCCACGGCCCGCGCCACCGACACCGCCACCGGGGTGGAGGGCGGCGAGTAGCGCAGCGCGTTGTCGATCAGCTCGGCGAGCAGGTGCTCGATATCGACCGCGGGCTCACCGGCGACGATGCCGTCCGGCACGGTCCCGATCTCGACGCGCTGGTAGTCCTCCACCTGGGAGACCGAGGACCACAGCATATCCGACAGCGGCACCGGCGCGAGATGACCACGGCGCAGGGCCGTTCCGGCCAGCACCAGCAGGTTGTCGCCGTTACGGCGCATGCGGGTGGCGAGGTGGTCGAGACGGAAGAGCGACTGCAGGCGCTCGGAGTCGTCCTCGTCGCGCTCCAGCTCCTCGATCAGCGACAGCTGCTGTTCGACGAGCGATTGGCTACGGCGGGACAGGGTCTCGAACATATTGCCGATCTGCAGGCGCAGTCGCGCCTGTTCGGCGGCGAGGTGGAGCGCCTGGGAGTGGATGTCGTCGACGGCGCGGGCCAGCTGCCCGATCTCCTCGGTGGTGTGCACGTCCACCGGCATGATCTCGGGGGTCACGCCGCCGGCGCGCACCACCTCGAGTTCCTGCGGCAGGTCGATGTGCGCCACCTGCAAGGCATCTCGCCGCAGGCGCCGCACCGGCACGACCAGCGAGCGGGCCACCACCAGCGCGATGGCCAGACCGGCCAGCAGCATGCCGATCACGATGGAGGTATCGCGGAGCACGTTGTTGCGGGCTTCGGTGGTCAGCGAGGCGAGCTTGCCGTCCATGGCCTCGATGACCGAGGAGATCTCGCGGTCGTAGGCGGCGGCGCTGGCGTGCAGCGCGTCCTGCATGGCCGGGATCTGCCCGAGGTCCGAACCGGTCTGCGCCAGAATGCCGGCGCGGGTCTGCGCGGCGTCCTTGAGGATGTCGGCGTCGGCATTGGCGGTGGGCGCCATGCCCCGGTACACCTCGATCAGGGTGAGCTCGGCGCCGATGGCGGTCAGCAACCTGGTGCGCAGCATCGGATTCCGGTCCGCGTCCGGCATGGCCAGCATCACGCGCTGCGTGGTGAGCACGCGGCGGGCGGTATTGGCGGAACCCATCTGCAGGAACAGTCGCTGCACCCGCAGGTCGGCGATGCTGGGCGAGGTCGCCAGCGCGTTCTGCACCTTGGTGCCGACCTGATCGGCCTGATCGCCGATGGCGGCGGGCGCGAGCGAGCGCAGGCTGTTGCGCATGGTGCGGGCCATCGCGACGGCCTCGCTGACGTTCTTGGTGTCGAGCACCTCGGCATTGGTGGCGCGGATCTGGGTTTCCAGTTCCGCCACGGCCTGATCGAACTTGCTTGCCGCGGCTTCCAGCGCCGGGTCGGCGTTCTGGTTGCCGAATCCGGCGATGGCGGTGATCGCCAGTTCGTCGGTGGCCGACATGAATTTGACCGTGGGCCTCACCAGGTCCGACTGCTCACTGCCATTGCTCAACTGCGAGATGGTCTGCAACTCGCTGTTGATTCGCAATACCGCGAAGGTCGCGGCCAGGAGCACCGGCAGCACCAGCACGATGCCGACCTTGCGCGTGACGGGCCAGTTGGACAGGCTGAATTGCCAGGTTCGCGGTGCTGCTTCCATCCCGCTGCCGTCGCCTCCGCTTTTCACGAGTGACCCCCAGGTCGTATGCGGTTGTACGGTTTTGGGGTCGAATACCCGCCCGGAACCAACTAGAGGTCTTCTTTTACGGCCTGCAACATACCGCGTGGGATGACTAACGGCAATTCGGGCGACTCGGTGTATGAGACTCCGAATGCCGGTTTGCCACAACATCTTTCGAATAGGCATACGAGTGCCGCAAAGTTGCCGAAGCCGGGGTTACTGAAGAGTTAGCAGGTCACAGCGCCGCACCCGCGGACGCGCCGAATGCCGTTTGCTCGGCGTGTCGAATGGGGGCTTCTCAGTCACCTCTCAGTCGTTGTGGGCAGACTGGTGCCCATGCGCATTCTCGTAGTCGACGACGACCGCGCGGTCCGGGAATCACTGCGCCGCTCGCTGACCTTCAACGGCTACTCCGTCGATCTCGCGGTCGACGGCATGGACGCGCTCGAGAAAGTCGCCGGCGCCCGCCCCGACGCCCTGGTCCTGGACGTCATGATGCCGCGCCTGGACGGCCTGGAAGTGTGCCGCCGACTACGCAGCACCGGCGACGATCTGCCCATTCTCGTACTCACGGCGCGGGATTCGGTCTCCGAACGGGTGGCCGGCCTGGACGCCGGCGCCGACGACTACCTGCCCAAGCCGTTCGCGCTGGAGGAACTGCTGGCCCGGCTGCGCGCCCTGCTGCGCCGCACCACGGTGGAAGCGGCCGAGAACTCCGAGACGCTCACCTTCGCCGATCTCTCGCTCGACCCGGTCACCCGCGAGGTGCTGCGCGGCGAACGCCAGATCAGCCTGACCCGCACCGAGTTCTCGCTGCTGGAGATGCTGATGGCGAATCCGCGCCGGGTGCTCACCCGCAGCCGCATCCTCGAAGAGGTGTGGGGCTACGACTTCCCGA
Source organism: Nocardia yamanashiensis NBRC 100130 (assembly GCF_001613325.1). GTDB lineage: Bacteria > Actinomycetota > Actinomycetes > Mycobacteriales > Mycobacteriaceae > Nocardia > Nocardia yamanashiensis. Next base: position 9,452 of record NZ_BDCD01000009.1, read on the forward strand.
CCTCCGGCAACGCGCTCGAGGTGTACATCGGCTACCTGCGCCGCAAGACCGAGGCCGAGGGCGAACCCCGCCTCATCCACACCGTGCGCGGCGTCGGTTACGTGCTGCGTGAGACGCCGCCGTAGGAGCCGGGCTCGTGGGTAGAACCATTCCGAAACGCCCCGTGGTGGCCGCGCTGGGCGGGCAACGCGGCGAGTCCGCGGAGATGCGGCCGCCGATGCCGCTCACCAGTTCGGTGTCGCTGCGCTGGCGGGTGACGCTGCTGGCCGCGTCCGTGGTGGCGGTGGCCGTGGCCTTCACCTCGATCGCCGCCTACGCCATGGTGGCGCGCTCGCTGTACGCGGACGTGGATTCGCAATTGCGCGCCCGGGCTTCGCTGATGATCGACAACAACTTCGACAGCCTCGGCTTCCAGTCGATCGTGCTGGCCGGGCTGTATTCCAGCGATGTCGGTGTGGCGCTGATCTTCCCGGATCTGCAGACCCCCTACATCCCGCCGCAGACCACGATTCCGCCGGTCGGCACCCAGGAGCTGGCGGTCGCCAAGGGCGAGATCGCGTACTCGCTGCGCACCGTCGACAATCAGCGAGTGCTGGCCCGCCGCACGCACTCCGGCTCCACCCTGGTGGTCTCGCAGCGCCTGCAGCCCACCCGCGAGGTGCTCGACCGGCTGGCCTGGCTGCTGTTCGTGGTCGGCGGCTGCGGCGTCATGCTGGCCGCGGCCGCTGGAACCGCGGTGGGCCGCACCGGTTTGCGGCCGATTGCCCGGCTCACCGCCGCGACCGAACGCGTGGCGCGCACCGACGATCTCACGCCCATTGCCGTCACCGGCGATGATGAACTCGCCCGGCTCACCGAGAGTTTCAACACAATGCTGCGCGCATTGGCCGAATCCCGCGAAAGGCAACGGCGTTTGGTGGCCGATGCCGGTCATGAGCTGAAAACGCCGCTGACGTCTTTGCGCACCAATATGGAACTGCTCATCGCCTCTTCCCGGCCGGGCGCGCCGCGCATTCCGGACGAGGACATGGCCGAATTGCGCACGGATGTGATGGCGCAGATCGAGGAATTGTCCACGCTGGTGGGCGATCTGGTGGATCTGGCCCGTGAGGACGCCCCCGAGACCGTCTACGAACAGGTCGATATCGGCGATGTGGCCGAACGCGCATTGGAGCGGGTGCGCCGTCGCCGCAGCGGCATCGAATTCGAATCCCAGCTGCGCCCCTGGTTCGTCTTCGGCGATGAAGCGGGCCTGGAACGCGCCCTGCTCAACGTGCTCGACAATGCCGCCAAATGGAGCCCGTACGGGGCCAAGGTGTTGGTCACCATGCGTGAGACGGGCCGCGGGTTGCTGGAGTTCACCGTGGACGACGCCGGGCCGGGCATTCCGCCGGCCGAACGCGAGCTGGTGTTCGAACGCTTCTACCGCACCACCGCCTCCCGCTCCATGCCCGGTTCGGGCCTCGGCCTGGCCATCGTGAAGCAGGTGGTGACCAAGCACGGCGGCACCATCACCGTCGATGGTTCCGAGCGCGGGGGCACCCTGATCCGTATCGTTCTGCCCGGAGCAGGCACGCCACCCGCGGTCCCCGAGAACTGAATCGGCGAAAAGGCTCGGCGAAACCCAAGCACGGTCTCAGTCCGCTCTCAGTCGTCACCGCCAGGCTTGGCACGAGACTCGAGGAGAAACGAGAAATGACCGAGGATTCGAAGGACACCCGCGGCACCCAGCCCGAGGGACAGCATCCCGCCCAGCCCGACGCGGCCCCGCAGCGCCTGGGCACCCAGTCCGAACAGCTCGACCTGGGCGGCGCACGGTCGGCCCGCCCCGACCTGCCGCCCGCCCCCGAATCCTCCACCGCCTCCGGCCTGCCCAAGCGCGCCCCGGCGGGAGCCCCGGAGGCCGACTTCGAGGACCAGCCCTTCGACGGCTTCGCCGCCAACCCGCCCACTCCGGCCACCGCGTCCGGTGCCGCGGGCAACGGCCCGGGTGCGCCGACCGGCGGTGCGGACAGTGCCTTCGGCGGTGCGGACAGTGCCTTCGGCGAATCGGCGAGCGGCAGCCCGGGCGCTTCCGGAAGCGGTGCGGGCGGTACGCATCGAGTGTTCGGCGCGGCCGGCGATTTCGCGGCGGGTGCGGCGGCGGCCGGTACGGGCAGTGCGGCCGATGCCGGAACCCCCGGCGCGGATCCCGGCGCCGCGGCGCGCGAGCGCTTCGATCGCGAATTCGGCGGTGACACAGCCACGTCCGAGTTCGGCTCCGGCGGCGGTGCGCCCGCGAGCGGTTCCGGTCCGGCGCCCAGCGCGCCGTTGGGCGCGAGCTTCGATCGCGAATTCGGTCTCGACGCCGGGCTTCCCGACGCCGGCGGGTTCGGTGCGCCCGCCGCATCCCACAGCGGTCCCGGATCGGCTGCCCACGGCGGCGCCCCGGCACCGGGTTTCGGCGGCGGTGACGGGCCGCACGGCGGTCGAAGCGCTGCGGCGCAAGGCGGTTCGGATTCGGCGCGGCATTGGGGTCCGGGCGCTCAGCACCCCGGTGCGGCCTTCGGTGCGCCCGCGCCGGGTCACGCCGGCTTCGGCGGGCCTGCCACACAACAGCTTCCGGTCGGCGCGACCGAACAGCTTCCGGTCGGCGCCTACGGCGCGTACGCGGCGTCGGGGGCCGGGTACGGACAGCCGGGGCAGCATGCGACCGAGCCGATGTTCGGCGGGTCCGGGCAGCCCGGAGTGCCGGGGCAGCCCGGTGGTCCGGGTGGTCCCGGAGGGCCGGGGATGCCCGGTATGCCGGGCTATCCGGGCGGCCCCGGCGGGCCGGGCGGCGGCGCACCGAAGCGGTCGGTGTCGAAGGGCCTGATCGCGGGCGCGGTGGCGCTGGCGCTGTTCAGCGGCGGCATCGGCGGCGTGGTCGGCGCGCTCGCCACCGGCGACAACAACGGCAGCTCGGTGGTCAGCAATGCCCTCGACGCGCCCAAGCCGAATGTGAAGACGGCGGCCAACGCCCCGTCCGGTTCGGTGCAGGCGGTCGCCCAGAAGGTGCTCCCCAGCGTCGTCATGATCAAGGTGGCGGGCAATCGCGCCGAGGGGGAGGGGTCCGGCGTGGTGCTGTCCTCCGACGGCCTGATCCTGACCAACAACCACGTGGTGAACGGCGCGGGCCCGAACGCGACCATGCAGGTGGCCTTCAACGACGGCAGCACCGCCTCGGCCACCCTGGTCGGCGCGGATCCGGTCTCGGACCTGGCGGTCATCAAGGTGTCCGGCAAGACCGGCCTCACCCCGATCGAACTCGGTTCCTCCGCCAACCTCCAGGTGGGTGAATCGGTGGTGGCCATCGGTTCCCCGCTCGGCTTGGCCGGCACCGTCACCACCGGCATCGTGTCCTCGCTCAACCGTCCGGTCTCGACCAGCGGCGAGCAGGGTTCGCAGGGCACGGTCATCGACGCCATCCAGACCGACGCCGCCATCAACCCGGGCAATTCCGGCGGCGCGCTGGTGGATATGAACGGCAAACTGGTCGGCATCAACTCGGCCATCGCCACCCTCGGCAGCTCCGAGGCCGCGGGCGCGCAATCCGGTTCCATCGGGCTCGGTTTCGCCATCCCGGTCGATCAGGCCCGCCGCGTCGCCGACGAACTCATCAAGACCGGCAAGGCCACCTACGCGCAGATCGGCGTGAAGGTGCGGGCGCAGGACGACGTGAACGGCGCGCGCGTACTGGAGGTGACCCCCGACGGCCCGGCCGCCAAGGCGGGCATCCCGAACGGCGCGGTGGTCACCAAACTCGACGATCAGATCATCGATTCGGGCAATGCGCTGATCGCCGCCGTGCGCTCGCACCGCCCGGGCGACAAGGTCAAGGTCACTTACGCCGACGAGCAGGGCAAGAATTCCAAGACCGTCGAGGTGACCCTCGGCGAAGCCCAGGTGGAGGGAGGCCGATGATGCGGCACCAGAGTGGACTGACCCCGGTACCCGAGATCCGGGTTACAGCCGACGGGGGATGGGAGCTGTTGTCGGACAAAGGCACTACGGTGAGCACCATGGAAATCGATGCCCCCGTGGCGGGCCGTGCTCTTGTCGTGGTCGTCGACGATCGAACCGCCCATGGCGGCGTGGACTCGCTGGGTCCGCTGGTCACCGAGCTACTCACCGAGGCCGGCTTCCTGGTCGACGCCTCGGTCTCGGTCGCGGCCGACGAGGTGGAGATCCGCAATGCGCTCAATACCGCGGTGATCGGCGGTGTCGATCTGGTCATCTCGGTCGGCGGCACCGGCATGTCCCCGCGTGACGTCACCCCCGAGTCCACCGCCGAAGTGCTCGACCGGGTGCTGCCCGGCATCAGCGAGGCGCTGCGCGCGTCCGGCCTGGCGTCGGGTTCGCTCGACGCGGGTCTGTCCCGCGGCCTGGCCGGCATCTCCGGCAGCACCCTGGTGGTGAACCTGCCGGGCACCCGCGCCGCCATCCGCGACGGCATGGCCACGCTCACACCGCTCGCCAGCAAGGTCATCGACGAACTCTCCGGTCTGGCGGAATGACCGACGAGCAAGACCGGCCCTCGGACGCGTCCGAGACCGCTTCCGACGCACCCCGTCCGGCTTCGCGCCGGGCGGGGTCGCGTCGTCTCACGCCCGCCGAGCGGGCCGAGCTGGCGCGGATCTTCGGCGATCCGCTGCCCGACACCACGTCCGATGAGCGCACGCCCGAAGGGGATTCGCGATCGTCCTCGGATGAATGGCTGCGCAATCAGGTGCCGCCCCATCACGGCTGAATTTCTTTAATTCGCTGATAATTCGCTCGTCAATAACACATGTGGCTACACGCATGTCTGTTGCCCTTGTTGCCAAACGGTTGCTGTTGTGGCTAAGGTCTCGATCGGGTCACCAAAGCTACGGCTCCAACGAGTTTGAGTAGTGTGCTTCCACATTGCTCCTGTCGGAACTCGTCGCGTAGCGGCCCGCTTCAACCTCGGTGGTCGAGGTTGTCCGCGAAAAAACTGATGAGGGAAACATGAGCGAGAACCGCACCGCCGGTTGGCGGAGCGCCGCCCGTATCGCGGGCATCGGCGCGGCCGCGTCGGTGGCCCTGGGCCTGATGTCCACCGGCGCCGCGAACGCCGACACCTTCGTGCCGTTGCCGGACGGTCAGAAGGTCGGCCCGAACGTCACCGTCACCCGGATCGGCGAGCACGCCACCATCTCCCCGTCGCTGAGCGCCAATGGCGCCGGACGCGTGGCCTGGGTGAGCGGCAAGGCCATCGCGGATGTCGCGGTCACCCCCGAAGGCACCGTCGGCCCGAACAACGGCCCGGCCAACGGCCCCGGTTCCAACAACTCCTCCACCCACGGCGCTTCCGCGCTCAGCACCGGCTACCTCGTCGGCTGCCAGGTGAACATCGCCGACAACGCGGTCTCCGCGGGCGTCTCCGGCGGCATCGACCTCTCCGGCGGCAGCCTGGGCGCGTCGGTCGGCCTGAACCTGGGCCCCGGCGAGGTCAAGTTCGTGCAGATCAACTCCAAGGACATCCTGAAGGCGGGGACCTATTCGGTCGAATACCAGGATGTGCCGATCGAGATCAACGGTTGCGCCGGTTACGCCCAGGCGCGCGCCTACACCGTGGTCGAGGTCATCGGTGACCACTACTCCAAGACCACCCTCTACGGGCAGCCGTTCAGCATCGGCTGACGTGCCGGTCCGAAGTCAATTCATTCCTCGCGCAAGCGAATTCGACCCTAGAGGGAAAATCATGAACATCCGTAAGACCATGGCGCGGGTCGCCGGCGTCGGCTTCGCCGCCACTGCCGCTCTCGGCCTGTTCTCCACCGGTGCGGCCAATGCCGACACCTTCGTCGGGCTGCCCGGCGGCCAGCTCACCCAGACCCTGTCCGACGGCACCGTGGTGACCGTCAAGCTGGTCGGCGAATCCGCGAATATCAACCCGTCGCTGGGTTCCACTCCGCTGCACCGCAATGCGTGGGTTTCCGGTAGCGCGCAGGTCGAACTGTCCGGCACCAACGGCGACGTCGGCGGCAAGATCGTGCCCGGCTACGTGGTCGGCTGCCAGGTCAACATCTCCGGTGGCGGCGCCTCCGGCGGTGGCGAGGCCGGCGCCGCGTTCGCCGACGGCGCCCCGTCCGCCAAGGGCAATGTCGGTGGCAACCTGACCCTGGGTCCGGGTCAGTCCAAGGCGTTCTACCTGCTCGATCAGGAAGCCGCGGACGACTTCGGCAGCGAAACCCACTACGTCCGCAACAAGTTCAAGGGCTCGAGCGGTTCGGTCACCTGGGCCGACGAGACCATCAACCTGAACGGTTGCGGCGGGTACGCCCAGGCGCGCGCGTTCGTCGCGGTGCAGGTCGAAACCGACAACATCATCACCGCTGTCACCCTGTGGGGACAGCCCTTCAGCATCGGCTGATACTTCCCGCTCAGCGGAACCCGAAGGGGCCCGGCGCGTTTAGCGCCGGGCCCCTTTCGCGTATTCATAGCGTCCCCGGCATAAGTGCGGGTTGTTGTGTACTAGAACAGCATCTATGTTCGCTCACGCATCAAAGCCCACATCTGTGATGTAAAGTGCCCCACGTCGCTCCACATAAAGAATTCGTTAGCAGTAACACGGCGGCAACAATGTGGCGACAAACTCAACTGGGTTCTGGCCAGGAACCCATTTCAGCCTCGGTGGTCGAGGCTGACCGCAAGAACCTGATGAGGGGAAGTATGAGCGAGAACCGCACCAACGGTCTTCGTCGCGGTGCCCGTATTGCGGGCATCGGAGCGACGGCGGCCGTGGCCATGGGCCTTTTTTCCACTGGTGCTGCTAATGCCGACACCTTCGTGCCGTTGCCGGACGGTCAGAAGGTTTCGCCGAGCGGGACGGTCACCATCACCCGCACCGGTGAGCGCGCCCTGATTTCACCTTCGCTTTCGGCCAATGGCGCCGGTCGCGTGGTGTGGGTCAGTGGCAACGCCACCGCCGAAGTCACCGTCACCCCCGAAGGTACGGTCGGCCCGAACAACGGCCCGGCCAACGGACCGGGGTCCAACAACTCGTCCACCCACGGCACCTCGCAGCTGAGCACCGGCTACATCGTCGGCTGCCAGATCAGCATCGGTGAGGACGCCATCTCCGCCGGGATCTCCGGTGGCGTCTCGCTGACCGACGCGTCGCTCGGCGGCTCCCTCGGCGTCAATCTCGGTCCGGGAGAGGTCAAGTTCGTCCAGATCGACTACAAGGACATCCTGAAGGCGGGAACCTACTCGGTCGAATACCAGGATGCCGAAATCACGATCCAGGGTTGCGCGGGTTACGCCCAGGCGCGCGCGTACACGGTTGTCGAGGTCATCGGCGATCACTACTCCAAGACGACGCTGTACGGTCAGCCGTTCTCCATCGGCTGATAGTGGCTCGCCCGCCAAAAACCTTCTCGCGCAAGCGAATTCAACCCCTGAGGGACATAAGAAATGAACATCCGTAAGACCGTGGCGCGGGCTGCCGGTATCGGCGCCGTCGCCACCGCCGCCCTTGGCCTGTTCTCCACCGGCGCCGCCAACGCCGATACCTTCGTGCCGCTGCCGGGCGGCGAACTCACCAAGACCCTGTCCGACGGCACCATCGTGACCGTCAAGCTGGTCGGCGAGTCGGCCAACATCTCCGGGTCGATGGGTGCCACCCCGGTGCACCGCAACGCCTGGGTGTCGGCGTCCGCGCAGGTCGAGATCTCCGGCAACAACAGCGATGTCGGCGGCAAGATCTTCCCGGGTTACGTCGTCGGCTGCCAGGTCAACATCGCCGGCGGCGGTGCCAACGGTGGCGTCACCGGTGGTGTCGAATGGGATTCCGAAGGCAATACCACCCCGACCGCCAGCGTCAGCACCGGCGGCAACCTGACCCTCGGCCCCGGCCAGACCAAGGCGTTCTACGTCCTGGATCTGGAGCAGGCCGACGACTTCGGCAGCGAAACCCACAAGGTGCGCAACAAGTTCTCGGGCTCCAGCGGCTCGGTCACCTGGGCCGACTCGACCATCGGCCTGTCCGGCTGTGGTGGTTACGCCCAGGCTCGCGCGTTCGTCTCGGTCGAGGTCGAGACCGACAACGTGGTCAGCTGGGTCACCCTGTGGGGCCAGCCCTTCAGCCTCGGCTGATCGGCCCACTGCTGTAAAACGAATGGGCCCGGTGCTTTTCGCACCGGGCCCATTCGTTTGTCCTGGGACCGTTCAGTTCTCGTGTTTGCCGCCGCCGCTGTTCTGGGCGAGCAGATCGCGGATCTCGCGCAGCAGTTCGTTGTCGGTGAGTGAGTCGTCGGTGGCGCCCCAGCGTTTCTTGGCGTGGGTGGCGGGGAGCACCACGATGAAATAGAGCAGTGCCGCGATGATGGCGAAGTTGAGGGCCGCGGTGATGATCGGCCCGATGGCGACGAAGGTGGCGGGTTTGTCGGCCACCAGCTGGAAGCCGAGGCCGAGTGGGTTGGTGCCGCCGAACACCGCCAGCAGCGGGTTGATCACCCCGTCGCTGAATGCGGTGACGATGGCGACGAACGCGGTGCCCATGACGACCGCCACCGCGAGGTCGATCACATTGCCGCGCATCAGAAATTCCTTGAAACCCTTGAACATTGCCGAAAACTCCTCTGCGTGATGGAGAGCGTCCGTGCAGTGAGGGTGAAGTCCCCCACGGGGTCCAGCGAGGTCGTGCGATACCCCGCGATGCTAGTTCACCAACCGTCCAGCTCAGTGGAACACGACCGTCAGCGCGCTCCGCAACGAAGCCGCGGCAACCACCGCCGCCCGCCTGGCATCCAAAGCCACCAACACCACCCGCTCCTGATCCCGCCCCGCCGATCCCACCCCGGAAACCAGCACTACCGCCGCATCCGACGCCAACAGCCGAGCCCCTCGCCCGCCGCTCTCCTCCCCGGCCACCACATCCACCCGATCCCCGGCCCGCAGCACCTCCGCAACAGCCTTGTCCGCCAACCGAATCGGAACGATCCGTCCATCCCCGTCCCCCGCCGCCACCCCTGCCAGCCGCGTCCCGACGACCCGCAGATCGGTCAGGATTTCCCCTTCGGTCACGGCCCCCGCCAACGTTGCCCCCACCACCGCCCCGGCCTCCCGTGCAACCCCATTGGGCAAGGTATCCGCCGCCCGATCAACGACCCGAAGATCCCCAGCCTCCACCACATGCCCCGGCGGTAACTCCCGCGCAGCCACGACGACTTCGACCCGCCGTTCCGAAGGGTCCTCGCGCACGGCGATCACACCGGCGACCACCACCAACGCCACCGCGACAATCCGCCGTACTGACACCGCATCCACCCACCCCGGCCGCATCTCCGCCACCCCACGCACCCGAATCATGCTGCGCAGCTTAGGTCTCCGAAACGACCGAAAACCCGCGCAAGCGCGGGTTGTGGATAACTGATGCGGCTGTGGAGAACCCGTACGGGCTCAGGGCGTAGCCCAAGGAACGGGGTTCGGGGCGTAGCCCCGATAAGGGGGTCCGGGGGCCTAGCCCCCGTCCCCCATTTCTCTTCGCGCCGAAGGCGCGGCTCTCAGGCTGCGGAGGTGCTGGAGCCGCTCGACGCCGGGGCCGGGGAGGCGGCGGGAGTCGAGGTGCTCGAGGTGGAGGACGACCCGCTGTCCGAGGAGGACGAAGGCTTGGCCGCCTCGGAGGACGTGGACCCGTTGCGCGAGTCGGTGCGGTAGAACCCGCTGCCCTTGAAGACGATGCCGACGGAGTTGAACAGCTTGCGCAGTTTGCCGGAGCACGCGGGGCAAGTGGTCAGCGCGTCATCGGAGAAGGACTGCACGATGTCGAACTTGTTGTCGCACTCGGTGCAGGCATACGAGTAAGTAGGCATCGGGAAACCTCCACAGTCTTCGTCGATTTAGCACTCTACAGCTGACAGTGCCAACACTGCCAATCGGGTGTCAATTCCCGGCCGGTTCGAGCAGCTTTCGTAACCCGCCGGCGGGAGTGAGCACCCATCCCATTCGATGGTCGTGCGCCTCTTCCGGCAAACGCTCCACGACTTCATCGTCGCGCACCACGGCGATCAATCGCGCATCCGCCCGGCAGGCGCTCAGACTGCGATCGTAATAACCCGCCCCGCGCCCCAATCGCACTCCACGCCGATCCACCGCCAGCGCCGGAATCAGAATGGCCGCGGCATTCGCCAATCCGCCGGGTGCGGGCTCCCCGTCCGGCTCGGACAACCCGAACCGCCCCCGCCGCAGGCGCTCCGGGCCGAGGTACTCCGCCCAGTCGAGCGGCCCGGGTTCGCCGGTAACCGGCAACAGCACCCGCGCCCCGCCGTCCCGCAGCGCGTCCAGCATCGCCACCGACCCGGGTTCGCTGCCGACGGGCACGTAAGCACACACCCACACCGCGTCCGGCCCGGATGCCGCCGCGAGCGATCCGGCGATCTCGCCCGCCGCCGCCGCGAGCGCCTCGGCCTCGCGCTCGCGCACCTCGCGCGGCACCGCCTTGCGCCGGGCGAGGATCTCCTCCCGCCAGGCCCGCTTGTCCCGATCGCCCGTATTCACGCCCTCGAGCCTAGGAGGCCGTGCGATTCCGGCCGAAAGCGCGTCGGAACGACGGCCCCGCCACCGCCGTGTGGGCCCGGGGGTTTGCGGGCGTACCGGTCGGGCTATTGCGTGAGGGGTGCCCCGACTCGCGGCGTTCGTGAGAATTCGCACGTTGCGGGAAGTGCGCCTGCGGGTGCGAACTCGCCCCGAGGGTGCGAAGTTGAGGGAGCGGTCGGGCGTTCGGTGGGCTCACCGGGCCCGCGCGCCTTAGGCTCTCGGGGAACTCGGGACGGCGTCGACGCCGTCCCGGTGGATATCACGGATGGATAGGGTGAAGTTCATGACAGCTAATGGCGGCGGAACCGGGTCTTGCTTCCGCACCGCGGTGGTGCCCGCGGCGGGGCTCGGCACGCGGTTCCTGCCCGCGACCAAGACGGTTCCCAAAGAGTTGCTGCCGGTGGTCGACACCCCGGGCATCGAATTGGTCGCCGCCGAGGCCGCGGACTCCGGCGCCGATCGGCTGGTGATCGTCACCTCGCCCGGAAAAGACGGCGTGGTAGCGCATTTCGTCGAGGACCTGGTCCTCGAGGGCACCCTGGCCGAGCGCGGCAAGTTCCATCTACTGGAGAAGGTGCGCAAGGCCCCGGCCCTGCTGGACGTCACCTCGGTCGTGCAGGAGGAGCCGCTGGGCCTGGGACACGCGGTGGCACAGGCGGAGTCGGTGCTGGACGACGACGAGGACGCCATCGCGGTGCTGCTGCCCGACGATCTGGTGCTGCCCTCGGGCGTGCTGTCGGTGATGGCGAAGGTGCGCGACACCTACGGCGGTTCGGTGCTGTGCGCCATCGACGTGCCGAAGGATCAGGTCAGCGCCTACGGCGTGTTCGACGTCGAGGTCATCGAGGGCGCGTCCAAGGATGTGCTCAAGGTCAACGGCATGGTGGAGAAGCCCGCCCTGGCCGATGCCCCTTCGACTTTCGCGGCCGCCGGCCGATACCTGTTGGACCGCGCCATCTTCGACGCCCTGCGCCGCATCACCCCGGGCGCGGGCGGCGAGCTGCAGCTGACCGACGCCATCGCCCTGTTGATCTCCGAGGGCCACCCGGTGCACGTGGTGGTCCATCGTGGGTCGCGCCACGATCTGGGCAACCCGGGCGGTTATCTTCGTGCTGCGGTCGATTTCGCCTTGGAACGCGAGGAATACGGCCCCGCCCTGCGCGAGTGGCTGGAGCAGCGGCTGGGACCGAGCTGGAATCCGCAGCTCACCTCGTACGAGTGACGGGACAACCGTTGACGACGGGACAACCGTTGACGAGGTGTGCAGTGCGCGAGACCAGGGAAGGGCGGCATGCGCTCGGTTGAGGACCAGCAGATCAAGGTGACCGCGGCGGCTGTCGCGCCGCGGCCGGTGCGGGTCGCGATCTCGGAAGCGCAGGGCCTGCTGTGCGCCGAGGACGTGGTGACCGAGCGCCCCTTGCCCGGATTCGATCAGGCCGCCATCGACGGCTACGCGGTGCGCAGCGTGGACGTGGCGGGCGCCGGTGCGGAAATCCGTGACGAGGACGGCGAACCCGTCGATCTGACCCTGCCGGTGGTGGGGGAGGTGGCGGCCGGTTCCCGGCAGCCGATTCGCTTGCAGCCCAGGCAGACCGTGCGCGTCGACACCGGCGCGCCGCTGCCCACGCTGGCGGATGCCGTACTGCCGCTGGACTTCACCGACGGCGGCCGTGCCCGGGTCAAGGTGTACGAACCGGTCCGTTCCGGCGATTACGTGCGCCGCATCGGCGACGATGTGCAGCCCGGCGATCTGGCCGTGCGCGCCGGCACCATCATCGGCCCGGCCCAGGTGGGCCTGCTGGCCGCGGTCGGCCGCGACAAGGTGCTGGTGCATCCGCGCCCGCGGCTGTCGGTGCTGTCGGTCGGCGGCGAACTCGTCGATATCGATCGCACTCCCGGCCCCGGCCAGGTCTACGACGTCAATTCCTATTCCCTGGCCGCCGCCGCCCGCGATGCCGGCGCGGACGTGAACCGGGTCGGCATCGTCTCCGGCGATCCCAAGCGCCTGCGCGATGTGGTGGAGGGCCAGCTGGTCCGCTCCGAGGTCGTGGTGATCGCGGGCGCGGTCGGCGGCTGGGCGTCCGAGCAGGTCCGCGAGGCCCTGGAGGGCCTGGGCGAACTGGAGATCACCCGCGTCGCCATGCATCCGGGTTCGGTGCAGGGCTTCGGCCTGCTGGGCCGCGACGAGGTGCCGACCTTCCTGCTGCCCTCGAATCCGGTTGGCGCGCTGGTGGTTTTCGAGGTGATGGTGCGGCCGCTGATCCGCATCGCCCTGGGCCGCCGCCATCCCATGCGCCGCATCGTGCGCGCCCGCACCATCCTGCCCATCGCCTCGATTCCGGGCCGCCGCGGCTATCTGCGCGCCCAGCTGATGCGCGACGAGCAGACCGGCGAATATCTGGTGCAGCCGCTCGGCGGCCCGAACGGCGCGTCGTCGCATCTGCTGGCGACCATGGCCGAGGCGAACAGTCTCATCGTGATCGATCCGGATGTCACCGAGGTGCGCACGGGTGACGAGGTCCGGGTCGCGTTTCTCGCGCAGCGAGGGTAGGCGTGGACATGAATGTCTTCCGGGCCGCTCAGCACCCGGGGTGGCCGGCGCATCTGGGTCCGGTGCGAGTGGCGGCCGGCACGGTCACCTTGCGGCCCATCCGTTTACGCGATGCCTCGGCCTGGAGCCGGATCCGCACCCGCGATCGGGAGCACCTGGAGCCGTGGGAACCGACCGGTCGCGGCGCGTGGGAGGCGCGCAATCACGGCGGCAATTGGCCCTCGCTGTGGTCCTCGCTCAAGGCCGAAGCCCGGCGCGGCGCGATGATTCCGCTGGTGATCGAGGTCAACGGCAGCTTCAGCGGTCAGCTCACGGTCGGCAATATCGTGCGCGGCGCGCTGCGTTCGGCCTGGATCGGCTACTGGGTGTCCAAGGAGGTGGGCGGCCAGGGCGTCGCCACCGCCGCGCTGGCGCTCGGCCTGGACCACTGTTTCGGCGAGGTGGGCCTGCACCGCGTGGAGGCCACGGTGCGCCCGGAAAACCTTGCCAGCCAAGCCGTGCTGCGGAATGTGGGTTTCCGCGAGGAGGGTTTGCTGCAGCGCTACCTGGATGTCGACGGCGCGTGGCGCGACCATCTCCTGGTGGCCATGACGGTGGAGGAAGTTTCGGGCACAGTGGTGGACAGGTTGATTCGCACCGGGCGCGCCGCGCGGGCTTGACCGGTGGTCACACGCTCTAATACCGGGGTAACCGGTACGAAAATCGTGTGACTAATGGTGCAGGTGTGGTCGGCGCGCCTAAGCGGTATTCCTGTGGTGTGGAATTAGCCTACGGACGTCGGTGGTGCGTCCGAAGTACCGCTGGAAGGCGCTGCGGTGCACGTCGAATGGAGAACTGTCAGGCGGGGACGGAGGTGTGAGCACGATGCCGAATTCGATCTTGTGGATTGGCCTGGTCGTGCTCTGGGTGTTCGTGCTGTTCCCCATGCTGACCACCCGCCATCCCCGCATCCGCCAGCACACCGACGCCGCCCTGGCCACCCGGGTGCTGCACCGCGGGGATGCCAAGCCGCGCACCAGGAAAGGTCCGGCCGCCGGACACGACACCGACCCGGACTACGTGCCGGTACGCAGGAAGCATCACCACAGCGATGATCCGGAGGATCGGATGACCAGATCGGACGACAGCTCCACCGCTGAATCGGACGAGAAGGATTTCGACACCGCCCGCGCACGTACCACCGGCGAGGCTTCCGCGCCGCCGCCCGAAAACCCCAGCTCCGCCGCGGACTCGGCCGCCGAAATCGAGGCCGGGGACGAATTCGGGGCGGAGACAGCGGAATCCGATGCCGAACTCGGCGCGGACTCCGACAATGATGATCGTGCAGACCGCGAGGCGCGTGCCGAGTCCGAGGACCGCGAAGAGGACGCGGACCGTGAGGCCCGTGCGGAAGACCGCGACGACGACGCGGATTCCGTTGTGCTAGAAGAGGATTCGGCGGAGTCCGGCGCCGGCCGCCGGCGGGTCCGCCCGGAGTCCCCGCAGCGCGCCCGGGTCCCCGCCCTGCGCGAGCCCGAGCCCGAGGACGACCTCGGCTTCGAATCCGACGAGGACGACGGCGATTTCGTGCCCTCCCGGCGCGGCCGCGGCGGTTACGACCCCGAGGCCGACGCCATCGCCCGCGCCGCCCGCTACACCTTCCGCCAGCGCGCCGTGCTCGGCCTGGTGCTGAGCACGCTGATCTTCGCGGCCGCCGGTTTCGCCATGTCCGCCACGCTGTGGTGGTTGTGCGCGCTGTCCGGCACGGTGCTGGTGGCCTATCTGGCCTACCTACGCCGCCAGGTCCGCCTGGAATCCGATATCCGCCGCCGGCGGCTGGCCCGGCTCTCGCGTCCGCGCGTCTCCAGCGAGGACGAGGAGCCCTCGCGCGCCGCGGCCGCGCCCGTGCCCGATCGCGAGGAGACCCGCAATCAATTGCGCCGGGCGGTCCTGGTCGAACCCGATGACGAGGACCCGGCTTTCGAGCATCTGGAACTGTTCGACGCCGCCACCGCCCGTGCCACCCGCCAGCGCGCCACGGCGGCCCGGGAACGCCGCGCCGTCGGCGAATAGCCGGGAGCACTCCGAACAGAAAGCGGGCCCGCGATCCAGATCGCGGGCCCGCTTCGTATTTCGTGTGTAGTCGTTCTCAGCAGGGGAGGGGCTCAGCCCCTCCGGTCGCCCGCCGGGATCTGCCGCTCGATGAGTTCGGCCATGGTGCGGAGCTTGGCGGCGAACTCGCGCGCGGCGGCGGGATCCTCACCCGAGCCGCGCACCACCTTCTGGGTGAGCGCGGTGAGCCGGGATTCGGCGGTGCTGAACACATCCGTGGTGCGCGGCTGATCGTCCGGCAGATCGCCGCGCAGCCACGCGCGCAGCCGTTGCACCACTTCGCCTTCGTCGTAGTCGGCCGGCAGCACGCCGACCGCCTCCCGCAGCTTGCCCGCGGTGACCTTCACATCGGCGGCGAGGGTGGTGTAGACGGTCACCGCCGCGTCCTCGCCGTGCGCCGCCGCCACCGGCAGCAGCTCGCGAATCTGCCCTTCGTTGATGGACGGCGCCACCGGATGCAGTTTGGCGGCCAGCGGCCAGGCCCGAATCAGCTTGTGCGCGTACGACCGCTGCATATCCCAGCGCTTCTCGACATAGTCGTCGAAGCTGGCGTGATCGGACCGGTAGAGCCGCCCGTCGCGGACGATCTGAAGGGCCCGTCCCGCCGTCCAGAACGCCACCCGCAGTGCGTCGATGGAGGATTCGCAGACTTCGAGCTGTTCCCGCTCCCGTGTGCTCAGCGGCCCGTCGCCGGCTTCCGGCAACGGCATGTCGAGCACGTTCTGCTGCGCGGGCGGAGCCGCCGGCGCGACCGCCGCCGGCCCGATGATCGCGAGGATGGGATCGTCGGACCCGCCGCGCATCTCGGAGGTCACCGCCCGAAGCTGCGCCGCCCCATGCCATTCGGCGTCGCGCAGCGGCGAGACCGGTGGCGTGTGCTCGGCTTCGTCGGCGAGCGGATTGCGGGCGGCGGCGGGCGCTGACCCGCCGCCGATCGAGGACTTGCGCCGCTGCGGGGGCATCAGGCGGGCACCTCCACGGGAACGCGGGCGGCGGTCAGGTAGGTCGCGACGAGTTCGTCGCCCACCTGGCTGTACTCGCCGAGATCCTCGAGAGGATTCTCGGCCCCGTCTCCGACCTCACCGTCGGCGGCCTCGCGGTACCACTTCCAAGCGCTCACATAGGAATTGAACACCTCGTAGCCCGCGTCTTCGAGATTTCCGCGCTGCGACCGGTATTCGGTGGAGACATTGACGCCGTTCTTCATGGTGACCGGCACCTTGGTCATCAGCACCCGGACCCGGATCTCGCGTGAGCTCTCCGCGGCGGCCTCCTCGGCGGCCCGATAGGTACTGGGCACCCGCTTGACCTCGGAGGGGCTGACGCTGGTGACCAGGATCAGTTCGTCGCTCTCGGGCACGGCGGCCTTGAAGATATCGGCCGATTCCCCGCCCGCGTCGACGATGATCACGTCGTAGTTCCCGGCATTGTCGGTGATGCAGTCGTTGACGTGCCGGGACGGAAAGGCGATGAGCTCGAACGGTACCGGGATCTCGGCCTTCTGCAGCCGCCGGTACCAGGAGTACCCGGTCTGACTCAGTGGATCCGCGTCGATCACCAGCACCCGCAGGCGGTGTGTGTTGGCGAAATAGGCGGCGAGGAAGAACGCCGAGGTGGTCTTACCCACGCCGCCTTTGAGATTCCCGAGCGTGACCACGAGCGGTTCGGGAAGTTTCGGGGACGCAATGGATTCGGTCATGGACATCCTCCTGAGAATGGGGAGGGCACTGTAGATGCGGTCCAGTCTCACACGCGCGCGCGTGACGTCCCGGATTCGCCGCGCTGTTTCGCGGGTTTTATCGCTCGATCGAGACGAATTCCGGCTGTGTCCAATTGGACACAGCCGCCGATGTTTACGATTCCGTTATGAATAACACGCGTGTCATTCGACGCGGTCCTCGAGATTCCGGCGAAATATGCAATCTCGGATCTGCTGGCAGTACCGAACTGAACGAAGTGTGTAGGGAAACCGAATAGCTTTCACGGCTGGATCGGAGGACCGCAACATGGATACGATCGGTGACAGACAGAGGGTTCTGGATTTCTTGCCTCGCCTGAGCTGGCGAGCGCTGGCAGCGGTGCTGCTGGGTGCGGCGGCCGTAACGGTGGTGATGATGTGCACCGCGGGCGAGGCCCAGGCGAAGCCGGTGAGCGTTCCCGGTGTCGGCGAATTCGAGGTACCGAACGAGATCGCCGAGGTCGCCGCGAATTTCGGATTCCGTCCCGTGACGATTCCCGGGGTGGCCGATGCCGACGCCGCGCAAATGACCGCGGTCCCGGAAAACGAAACGATCGCCCCGGTGCGGACCGCCGTCGCCGCGGTGGAACCCATTCCAGCTCCGGCGGTTCCCGAATTCCGCAATGTCATGGTCGCCGGTTTCGGAAATGTGGCGATCCCGAACAGCCTGCCGCTGTTGACCGGAATTCCCGGCGTGACCGATGTGCCGGTCACCACTTTCCACGCGGCCCCCGCGCCCATGCCGAAGTCCAAGGGTGAGCGCGCCGTCGAGGCCGCCCACTCCCGGATCGGCTCCGATTACCGCGCCGGCGGCAACGGCCCCGATTCCTTCGACTGCTCCGGCCTGGTGCAGTGGTCGTATGCGCAAGCGGGCGTGGATCTCCCGCGCACCAGCTACTCGCAGCTGAACTCCGGCACCCCGGTCGCGCTGGACGATTTGCAGCCCGGCGATCTGGTGTCCTTCTACGGCGGCGGCCATTCCGCGCTGTACGCCGGTGACGGCCAGGTGATTCACGCCTCCACCTACGGCAGCGGCGTGACCGTCTCGCCGATGGACAATATGCCGGTCACCGGAGCGCGCCGCTTCTGAGTCGTCAGGGCAGTCCCGCGGAGTTCGTGCGCCGCACCAGTTCCGGATACGAGATGCCGTTCATTCCGGTCCACAGGTGCTGGGCCATCACCGGCAACCGGGCCCGCAACGGCCCGACGATCTGATCGGGAGTCATGGCGGTCGGATCATCACACCAGAGGAAGACCATGGAGCCACGCAACAGGCGCCGATCGGATTCGGGCAGGCGTTGCCCGTTGACGAAAAGCCCGGGGTCCCAGGCCCACAGCAATTCGGGCGGCGCGTTCAAATTGGCGGCCCAGCCGCCGGAGGCGAAATACGTGGGCGTGAACGCCGCATTGAGGATGGGATTGCCCCGCCGGGTGAACTCCTCGGGCGTGCGCCCGCCGGGCAGCCAGGGCAGCCCGCCCGCACTGGATGACCAGTACTGCACCACGATCTCGGATTTCGGCGTCAGCGCCGCCGCATGGTCGAAGCCGTCGTTCCAGGCGCGCGGGACCTTCCCGAAGGATTCGACGATCCCGGCCGCCCAATTGGCGAAGGCGACGATGACATCGCCCGCGACCGCATCGGGTCCGATGGTCCGGGCGGCGTATGCGCTCAACTGCGGATACCGGCTGTAGTCCGAGACGTATTCGTCGCAGCCGATATGCCAGTACCGCCCCGGGAACAGCGGAACGAATTCCCGCAGGATGTCCTCGACGAGCCGGTACGCGTCCGGGTTGGTGAGATCGATCTTCCCCGGAATGCCGCCGCCGATGAGACTGTCCTGGATCGCGTCGGTGGCGCTGGTGCGCTCCGGTTGCAGGATCAGATCCGGATGCCCGGCCAGAATGACGTTCATATGGCTCGGCATATCGATCTCGGGAATGATCTCGATCCCGTAAGCCGAGGCGTAGTCCACGATCTCGCGAATATCGGCGGCCGTGTAGTGCTCCGGCGAGGTGATCTCCGGATGCGCGGTACTGGCCAGCCGGAACCCGAGGGAATCGGACAGGTGCAGTTGCAGCAGGTTCATGCGCAGGTAGGCGGCTTCCCGGATGCGGGCCTTCACCCAGTCGACCGGGAAGAACTCGCGCGCGGTATCGAGCATGAGTCCGCGCTCGGGATAGTCCGGCCAATCCTGGGCGGTGCCACCGGGAACGGTATCGGTCTGGCGCAACCATTGCAGCGCGGTCTGGGTGCCGTGGACGATGCCCAGCCGGGTGGTCGCCGAAATGGTGAGCTGGTCGCCGACCGAGATCCGGTAGCCCTCGGCGGCAGCCGGCGCGGCGGCGTCGAGTCGCAGCACGATGTCACCGCTGCGCGCGGCGCCGCCGGTGGTGGCGGGTTTCCCGGCCGCGGTGAGGTCGGCGGCCAGCAGCCGGGCGGTCTCGGTCAGTTCCGCGTCGGCGATCACCCGGGCGTCGGCGGCGAGCCGGAAATCCGTTCCGCCCCCGGACCATTCGCGAATGCTCGGCATCGTGTCCGGAAGCTGTTGTGGCACAACCAGATTCGCGTGCAGCGCCGGTGCGTTCAGCAGGGCGCAGGCGATTGCCGCCGACAGGCAGGCCGCCGCCCGGAAACGGCGGCGGGGCGGACGGGTGAGGCCGGACATCCTGATCCCTTCGGCAAGGTGTCGAGACCGGCACAAAGTACCAGCGTTGCCCGATTCGTCCCGGTGACTCGGCGAATCGGAACTAGGATCCTGTCACGGGTAAAGCCCCCTGAGCGATATACCGATTTACCCCCGGAACTGGGGTGACAACACTTCGATCGACTGAATCCGAGGTGCGGAATGAGCACGAGGAAAGCTCTCCTGGCGGCCCGCCATCCCCTGGCGGCCGCCCTCGCGACGGTCACTTTCGCCGCGCTGAGCGTCATGACCGGCGCACCCGCACAGGCCGCGCCGGTATGCGCGGGCGCGGGACAGCCGACCGTCACGGTCGGAGTGGTCGGCGGCGCGGCCCTGGAGGGCCTGACCGTGGACGCGGCCGGCCGGGCCTTCACCACCGATCTGTGGTCCGGGCGGGTGTATCGCATCGACGCGCCGGGCGCGCCGCCGGTGCAGATCGCCACCGTGCCCAGTGGCGGCGGCGGTGCGCTGGCCTGGACGCCGGACGGGAAACTGCTGGTCGGATACGGTGCCGACGCCCGGGTGCTGATCGGCGACGCCATCCGGCACGCCGGGATCGTGCAGATCGATCCGGACACCGGGTTCACCCAGCCGTATGCGAGCGGTTTGAGCGCTGCCGACGGCATGGATGTCGCGGGCGACGGAATCATCTATGCCACCAATGATTTCGGCAATCTCATCGGCCGGGTGTACCCGAACGGTGTGGTGCAGGCGGATTGGGGGAGTCTGCCGAGTGCCAACGGCGCCGTCCTGTCCAGTAATGACGAATTCCTCTATGTGTCAAGGACTTTCGTCAATCCGGGCGTGAGCAGAATCCCGACCGACGCCCCGTGGGCCCCGCAATCGATGCTGGATCTGGGCGGCGGTGACTACTTCGCCGCGCCGGACGGCCTCACCCTGGATTCCCTGGACCGCCCGGTGGTGCCGCTGAATCCCTCCGGCCAGGTGGTCCGCATCGACGCCCCGCAGCAGTTCTGCGTCCTGGGCGTCGGCCCGCAGTTCACCAGCGTGCTCAGCTACGGCCGTGGCGCCCAGGGCTTTTCGGCGGGCCGCCTGTTCGGGGCCACCTTCACCGGCCAGGTCTACGAGATCCCCGGCGGATTCGATCCGGACGCCCGCACCGCCACGCCCTGAACCGCGGCGCCGACCGGTTCGGTGAGCAGGCCCACGATCATGGCGATGATGTGGTCCTGCGCCTCGGCCCGGTCGGCGGCGCTCTCGAACTGCTGGCGTTCGTAGTCGGCCAGCAGCGCGAACATGACCGTGCTCATGGCTTTCAGCCGGTAGCGCCGCATGGCGGGGGACAGCGCCGACATGGCCTTGTAGAGCCGCCCGACCAGCACCCGGGTGGCGGACCAGCGCTGCTCGTGCAGATCGGGTCCGCTCACCGCCGGATGCGCGCGGGCCTGTTCGAGGAAGCGCGCGTAATGCGTGGACCCCTCGCTGTAGGGCACATCGAACATGGGCCGCACCAGGATTCCCACCAGCGCCGCCACCGAATCGGGTGCGTCGGCGGCCTCGTGATCGGCGAGCAGTTCGGTGCGCCGCGATTCCAGTGCGGGCTGGTGCCGCTCGATGATGGCGCCGATGAGCCCGTCGCGGGAGCCGAAGTGGTAGTGCACGGCGGAGTTGTTGCGCTGGCCGGCGGCCACCGCGATATCGCGCAGGGCGACATCGGGTCCGCGTTCGGCAATGGTGCGCTCACCGGCGAGCAGGATGAGTTCCCGGGCGTCTGGGCTGGTCACGGAGCCACTATAGCGCTTTCCGGACACGGATTAAGCAAACTGGCTTCCATTTTTAAGCGGCTCTGATTAACTCGTGACCTGCTGGAACCCGGTGCGACCCGAGGGAAACGATATGCGATCACTGTCCGCCGTCCTGACCGCGCTGACCTGTCTCGCCGCGGGCGCCCTGCTCTCGGCGTCGCCCGCCGCGGCCGCCCCGCGCTTCGAACGCTATGTCGCCCTGGGCGATTCGTATGCGGCGGTGGGTGACCTGCTCGACCAGTACGGCACCCCGGGCTGTTTCCGATCGCACAAGAACTATCCGAGTTACCTGGCGGCCGCACTGCGGCCGGGGCAGTTCGTGGACAGCACCTGCGGCGACGCCACCACCGCGAATATGACCACGGCGCAGTTCGTCGGTCTCGGTTTCAATCCGCCGCAGTTCGACGCGCTGACGCCGGACACCGATCTGGTGAGCGTGAGCATCGGCGGCAACGATCTCAGCCTGCCGCTCACCCTTGGTCCGTGCGCGGCGCTGGCGGTCACCGATCCGGAGGGCAATCCGTGCGAGCGGTACAACTCGAGCGCCGGATTCGATCAGCTCACCGCCCGGATCGAGAACGAGATCCGGCCGCGGGTCGCCGCTGTGCTGCAAGGGATTCGGGATCGCCTGCCGGACGCCACCATCGTCGTGGTGAACTACCTGTCCCCGCTCCCGGCCGCGGACGGCTGCTGGCCCGCCGCGCCGTTCGCGCGCGGCGATGTCACGTATCTGACCGCGGCATTGCGCCGGTTCGCGACGATGCAGCTGGAGGTGGGCGCGGCCGTCGGCGCGATCGGCGTGGACGTGAATGCCGTTGCCGGACATGACATGTGCCAGCCGGCGGGCACTCGCTGGATCGAACCGCTGCTCCCTGCGGCAGCCACCACGCCTTTCCATCCGAATGCGAGCGGCACCCGGGCGGTCGCCGAACTGGCGGTCGCGGCGCTCGCGGACTGAGCCGGTCCGGTCGTTCGAATGATCGCGAACGCTACGTTGCGTTCACACTATTGATAATGAACGAATGAACACGA
Organism: Nocardia yamanashiensis NBRC 100130; assembly: GCF_001613325.1. Lineage (GTDB taxonomy): Bacteria > Actinomycetota > Actinomycetes > Mycobacteriales > Mycobacteriaceae > Nocardia > Nocardia yamanashiensis. The sequence goes on from NZ_BDCD01000009.1 coordinate 31,895, forward strand.
GAACGGTATAAAGCCAGGTAGATACACTATACAAGCTATCGAACCGGCTGCACCCCAAGGCAATTCCCCTGGTCGTGTGTTGCAATAGGAGGGCCCCGTTGCGCAAAGCTCGAGCCGCCTCGCAGCACTGATGAAGGAGAGCCGCCATGCCCGGAGGAAGACTCACGCCCGATGATCGGCGTCGCATCGCCTCCGGGCTGGCACAGGGTTTGGGGTACGCCGAGATCGCCCGGCAGCTCGGGCGGCCCACCTCCACGGTGAGCCGTGAGGTGACCCGCAACGGCGGCCCCGGTCGCTATCGCGCCGATCTCGCGCACGCCGCCACCGTGGTGCGTTCCCGCCGCCGGATTCCGCGCCCCAAACGCGTCGAAAGAGTCACCGGCGCGGACGAATACGGGCGCAGCTCCGAACAGATCGCCGAGTTCAGCGCGCAGTTCGGCGAACTGTTCACCCAGACCGGGCTGCCCAAGATGGCGGCGGCGGTGCTGGCGCGGTTGTACGCCGCGGATTCCGGCAGCGTGACGGCGGGGGAGCTGGTGCGGCACCTGAGCGTCAGTCCCGCAACGGTTTCCGCCGCGGTCGGCTATCTGGAGAGTCAGGAGCTGATCCGCCGCGAACGGGACGCGGGCACCCGGCGCGACCGCTACTTCATCGACGAATCCGCCTGGTACCGGGCCACTATCGCGGGCGCGCGGTCCAACGAGCGCCTCGCGGCCAAGGCGCGGGACGGCGCGGATTCGCTCGGCATCGCCACTCCGGCGGGCATGCGCCTGCTGGGCATGAGCGAGTACCTCGATCAGGTCGGCCGGGACATGGTCCGCTCGGCGGAGCTCTGGCGGGACAAGCTGAGCGGCTGAGGCCGACTTTCTTCGAGCCCCCATAGACATACATACCGTATGTATGTAACAGTGTGGAGGTACCCCAACATTGGAGAAGCGATGGCTCTCAGCGCATCACTCGGCCGGGCCCAGCAGATCGATCTTCCCGGCGGCCGCATCAGGTACCACGAAACGGGGGCGGGCGCGCCGGTCGTCTTCGTCCACGGCCTCCTCGTCAATGCCGATCTCTGGCGCAAGGTGGTGCCCGGCATCGCGGCCGCCGGTTACCGCTGCCTCACCCCGACCTGGCCGCTCGGTTCCCACGAAATCCCGGTCCCCACCGCCGATCTCAGCCCCACCGGCGTCGCCGATCTGATCGCGGCCTTCCTGGAACGCCTCGATCTCACCGACGTCACCCTGGTCGCCAACGACACCGGCGGCGCCATCACCCAGGTGCTGCTCACCCGCGACCGCTCCCGCATCGGCCGCGTCGTATTGTCCTCGGTCGACAGCCACGAGTACTTCCTGCCGCAACCGTTCAAGCTGCTCCCGCCGCTGGCCCGCATCCCCGGTGCGCTGCGCCCGCTCACCGAATCCATGCGCGTCCGCGCCCTGCACCGCCTGCCCATGGCGTTCGGCTGGGTGGCCAAACGCCCGGTGCCCCCGGAGATCGCCGATTCCTATCTGCTGCCCAGCCGCAATTCCGCCGCCATTCGAAAAGACCTGCGCCGCCTGCTGAAAACCCTGAACAAGCGCTACACCCTGGACGCCGCGAAACACTTCGGGGCGATCGATATCCCGATCCTGCTGGCCTGGGCGCGCGAGGACAAACTCTTCCCCGTCGCCAATGCCGAACGCCTGGCCCGCGAATTCCCCGACGCCACCCTGCGGCTCATCGACGATTCCTACACCTTCCTCCCCGAAGACCAGCCCGAGTTGCTCACCGAGGCGATCCTGGAGTTCACTCGGCTGCATGCCACGCCGTAGCCAGGAGGACCGCTCGCGCACCACCCGGGCCGCGCTCGAGGACGCCGGTCGCCGGCTGTTCACCGAGCGCGGTTTCGCGGGCACCTCGGCCGAGGATCTGGTCGCGGCGGCCGGTGTCACCCGGGGCGCGCTGCACCACCACTACGGCGACAAGCGCGGTCTGTTCCTGGCCGTGCTGGAGCAACTCGAGGTGGAGATCACCGCCGAGATCGAAACCGCCATAGCCACCGTCGATCCCGATGATCTGCTGGGCGGCATGGCGGTCGGCCTGAACGTCTTCCTGGAGATCTGCCGCCGCCCCGCAATGCTCCGCATGATGCTCACCGACGCGCCCACCGTGCTGGGCTGGCAGGCCTGGCGGGCATTCGAGACCGAGCACAGCCTCGGGCTGATCACCGCCCAGCTGGAACGCGCCCGCGCCGCCGGGCTGATCGCCGAGGCCCCGATTCCGGTGCTGGCGCAATTGCTGATCAGCGCGCTGAGCGAGGCCGCGCTCATCGTCGCGCACGCCGACGACCCGGATACCGCCGGAGCGCAAGCCCAGCAATCGCTGCTGCTGTTGATCGCCGGCATCCTGCGTTCCGGATAAAGACGTCCGATTGATGAATTCGTGAGCGAAGGTCTTGCGGCGGGCGGCGATCGCGCCTACAGTTCGCCGCTCGTGAGTACAAGTGCGACACGCGAATCGAGCAAACGGATTCGGATCTGGGGAGCGGTCGCCGCACTCGGGGTAATTGCCGGTTATGCGGTAGTTCTGCTGGCCGACGCCCGCCATTTCTACACCGATGACACCGAGGCGCAATACGCCCCCATGTGGGTGGCCCTGGGTGAACAATTGCGCGCGGGCCGCTTTCCGGCACTGCTGCCGTGGGAATGGATGGCGGGCAATTACACCCTGGAGGAAGCGGGGCTCTACAACCCGCCCCAGCTGCTGGTCTATCTGCTCGCGCCCTCGATGGACAATCTCGCGGTCTACGCCACCGTGGTGAAACTGATCTTCTCGATCATCGCGGCGCTGGGCGTCTTCCGGATCTGCCTGGCCTACGGCGCGCGGGCCCCGTGGGCGGCGGTGGCGGGCGTGGCGTTCCCGCTCAGCGGCTGGTTCCTGTTCTTCGACGAGGCCAGCTGGTTCACCTCGCACACCGGGACGGCGTGGATGCTGCACGCCTGGGCCTCGGCGGTGCTCTACGCGCGCGGGCGGCGCGGGCCGATCCCGCTGCTGATCTTCCTGTACCTGGCGCTCACCATCCAATACGCCTTTCCCGCGGTCGAATCCGCGCTGATGATCGTCGCGGTGCTGGCCGGGGAGTACATCTATCAACGGCAGTGGCGGCCCGTGCTGCGGCTGGCCCTGGCCTCCGGTTTCGCGGTGCTGACGGCGCTGCTGGCCAATCTCAACGGCTTCCTGTCCTCACAGGTGACCTGGCGCGGCAATGCCCGCATCCACAACGATCCGTTCCTGACGGTGCCGTGGTCGGAATCGCTCAATGCCAGCCTGCCCAGCACCACACCGGCTTTCACCGCCTGGTGGGGTCATGTGCAGCCGCTGCCCATGGTCTATATCGCCTGGTTCCTGATTCCGGCGCTGGCCTTCATCGACTGGCGGGCGGCGCTGCATTCGGCGCGCGAGCTGGCCGGGCCGGGGCTGTTCGCGGTGGCCGTGCTGATGTGGACGGCCGGTCCGGGCGCGATCGGGCCGCTGCGCTGGCCGGCGCGGGTGCTGCCCATGCTGGCCATCGTGCTGCTGGTGCTGGTGTGCGTATTGCTCAGCCGCCACGGCGTTTTCGCGTCCTCGCGCCGGCGGAACCTGGCCGCCGGCAGTTTGATCGGCCTGCTGTTCATCCGATCGGTGTCGGCCGCGCCGGATATCGCGGTGCGGCACGTGCTGGCGGTGGCCGCGGTGGCGGGGCTCGGGTGCGCGGCGCTGTGGCTGGCGCGCAATCGCGGGGTGGCGGTGGCGTGCGGGCTGATCATCGCCGCCATGTTCCCCATCGCCTACACGCAGGTGCGCAGTGCGCCGTCCACGCCGCTGTCCTACAACTTCCCGGAACGGCGTTCGGAGATGACCGCCGCCTTCCCCGATTTCCCCGGCGTCACTTTGCAACTCGCGGACCGGGCGGTGCTGACCCCGGAGGATCGCGATATCAGCGCCGCCTACGGCTCGCTGGCCATCGGCAATTACGGCAAGGCGCTCGGGCTGAAGTACGTCAACGCCTACACCCCGGTCGGGCACGCCGCCTTCGCCGGACTGCTGTGCATGGCCTGGGACGGCAGCACCTGCCCGGACGCCTTCCGTAAGGCGTTCGCCGTCGAATCCTCCACGGGGCGAACCATTGTCGATCTGATGCGGGTGGACCGGGTGGTGCTGCATCGCGCCCAGTACCCGGACGCGGGCGAGCGCCCGGCTCCCGAGGGCTGGGAGTGGGCGTCCTATCCGGGCCATGAGCGCTACATCTGGGTGCTGGAGCGGACCGGCGGCATCGTGTCGGCCGACAACAATCTGATCGCGCACACCGCACAGGTGCTCGCCACGCCGGTCGCCACCGACGGCACGGACGCCGTCACCCGGGTCACCTCCGGCGCCGGCGGACGGCTGGTGTTCGCCCGGCTGGCCTGGCCCGGCTATCGAATCACGCTGGACGGCCGGGAGATTCCGCACACCACGGTGGCCGGTACCTTCCTCGCCGTCGATATTCCGGCGGGCACCCGCGATGCCGAACTCGAGCTCACCTGGACGCAGCCCGGCCTGTACGCCGGGCTGGGCACGGCCGCCGCCGGGCTCACCGGAATCGGCCTGCTGCACTGGGCGTATCGGCGTTCACAGAGCCGGCGACCCGGGTGGACCGGGCCGGAAATGGTGCACGATGGCAATATCCGGGAACCGGCGATGAATTCGCTCGACGTAGCGGCGCAGCTGAGTTAGTTCGGCATTCAGCGATTGCCGGGCTTCGGGGGAGGGCGCGGTCTGCATCCGGCGGAGCAGTGCGGCGATTTGTTTCTCGAGTTCGCCCAGGAACACTCGGGCCTGGGCCGACTCGGGATCTTCGTGCTCATCGGGATCGTCGAATCCCCTGTACTGCATAGGGCCGAAGTATTCCACGCCCGGCCGGTCCCGCCGGGCGAATCGGATGGCGATCGGCCGAATTCGTTACGGCTAGGGCGCGTAGCGCAGAATTGCCGCCGCCGGACCGCCCTCGGGTATGTCCTCGGCGCGCACGGCGAGCACCCGGCCGCCGGAAAGCAGTGTGCGTCGCGCGATCTCGTCGAGTACGCCCGGTGCATCCCCGTTCGCGCCGGTGACCTGGGTGATCGAACCGTCGTCGGCCAGCCCGCCCGGCACCGCGGCGTCGATATCCACGAACAGCGCGTGCACGATGCCGTAGGTGGCGGCGCGCGCGATATCGGACAGCTCGATCACGCCGCGGCCGTCACTGCGGCGCTGTTCGAATTCACCACGCAGCTCGGCCAATTCGGCGGCGTAATGCTTGTCCAGGAGGGCGCGCGATTGATCGGCCAGCTCCGCGTCGGACAGTCGCTCGGGATTGCCGGAAATGCCTTCGTCCAGCAGATGGGGATAGGTGTTCACCGAGCGGAACAACGAGGCGGTGGGTTCGGTGGCGGCCAGAATCAAGGGAATGTCCAAGCCTGTCAATACACTTCGTAAAGCCTGATCCACCGCGCGGCAGTATTGCCGCACCCGGACCTTGCGGCCCTCGCTGCCCTGCAAACGCCCGTGTGGATTGCGGCCCAGCGGCGGAAGTTCCAGGTATGCCTGCATATTCGCGGGCAGGCCCGGCACCGGCGCGTCCTGGGCGGGCTGATCGGCGGTGATCTCCACCAGCCGGACCGCGTTCTCCGACAGCGCCAGCACGTATGCCGCCTGCGGGAAGGTGACGGTGCGCAGCAGCGGTTTGACGAGGAATTTCCCGCCCACCGTGGTGGCGGGTTCGAGCCGGTTCGGCACCCGGTAGGTGATCAGTTGCTCCGGGGTTGCGAATATGGCCAGCGTGCGGGACTGGAAGCGCCAGTAGTCCTCGTCCTCGAGCAGATCGGCGAACTCCTCGGCGAGCGCGGCGCGCGCCTCCTTGTCCTCGACGGCGTCCAGGGCCTGCTTCACCTGGTTCTCCACGGCCACCCGGTTCCGGTCCGGCGTGGGGGTATCGACCTCGGTCGGTGTGTAGACGGTGACGCACCAGGGGCCCGTCTGCCGGGCCAGGGCCAGGATCTCACTGTGCGTGGGGATATCGGTGTGCAGCATGCTTCGCCCTCCACGGAATCGGGTTCTCGGTGGGTGCAACGAGCGCTGAGGCTCACCGTACTCAGGGTAGCCAACCGATTGCTATCGCGCCCCCGCGCACAGCGGATCGGGTATCAGGCCTTGCGGTCCACCGCGGCCCAGGCGGTCAGCGCCACCACGCCGGACACCACGGCCACCGACGGCCACGCGCCGATCTTCTTGGCCAGCGGGTGCGAGGCGCCCATCGCGCCGATCGACAGCCCGGTCAGCGCGGCCGCCCCGCCGGTCCCGACGGTCTGACGCCACCGCGGCACCGACGCCGCCACACCCGCGCCGAAGACGACGCCGCCGAGCTGACGCTTCTTGGTGGCCTGCGCGAGCGCGAAGCCGCCGGTGAGGCCGCCGGCCGCGAGCAGGGCGGTGGGAACCGAGGGAATCCGAGCCATATCCAACTACCTCCAACAGAAAACATGCGGGATTGCCCCATCCAGCATACGAATTCCGGCCGCCGCTCCGATCCGGCCCGGATCCGCGGTTGTTCGCGCAGGTCTTGCTATGTTTCGGCACGCGGTGCCGACGCGGCCACCGGGAGGCGCGGGCGGTTGCGGTGCGGCGGAAACGGCCATCGAGAGGAGTTCTGGTGCGCGCTGATCCCTACGCCTATCTACCCGAGCTGCCCAGCTTCGCCCTGACTTCCGACGACATCGCCGACGACGGCGCCCTGCGCCTGGATCAGGCCGCGGCCGCGGTCGGCGGCCTGGACATCTCCCCGCAGCTGTCCTGGTCCGGATTCCCCGACGACACCCAGAGTTTCGCGGTCACCATGTACGCCCCGGACGCGCCCACGGTGTCCGGCTTCTGGCACTGGTGCGTGGCGAACATCCCGCCCGACGTGACCTCCCTGCCCACCGGCGCGGGCGACGGCTCCGCGCTCCCGCCCGGCGCGGTCACTCTGCGCGCCGACGCCGGGATCGCCCAGTACACCGGCGCCGCTCCGTCGCCGAACACCGGCCCGCACCGCTACTACTTCGCGGTGCACGCGGTCGGCGTCGACACCCTCGGCGTGGACGAGTTCACCAGCGGCGCGGTGCTCGGCTTCAACCTCTTCGCCACCGCGCTCGCCCGGGCCGTCATCGTCGGAACCTACGGCGGCTGAACGACTTCCGCGCCGGGCGCGCGGTCACTGCGCCCGCGGCCGCCGGTTGTCGACATTGGCGGTCAGGGTGGCGAGCAGGCCGGGCAGTCCGGCGACGGTAGCGGGCGGCAGGCCTGTCACGGTCTCCTGCGCGAGCTCGCGCCAGATCCGCTTGACCTGATCGACCAGATCCCGTCCGCTGTCGGTGAGTTCGACGACGGTGGCGCGTTTGTCGCCCGGTGCGGGGGTCCGGCGAATGTGGCCGGAGGCTTCCAGTTTGCGAGTCATCAGGGTGACGCTGGGCGGCTCACAGCCCAGCGCATCGCTGAGTTGCGCCTGGATGCGCGGGCCGGTGCGGGCCAGTTCGAGCAGTAGCGCCTCCTGCCCCGGATGCAAGCCGAGTGGGGCCAGCAGCGCGGCGGCCCGGGCGCGATGGCGCAGGGTCAGCAGGCGAATGGCCTGGTTGAGGGCATCGGCTTGCTCGAAGTCCACGGACACTCCTTGACAGGGTTTAGTTACGTGCATAACAGTTATGTGCGTAACTAACTCTATACCGAGGGAGCCGGACATGGCCGTGAAGGTCGCCGTCATCTACTACAGCGCCACCGGCGGGGTGCACGAACTCGCGCGAGCAGTGGCCGATGGGGCCGCCGCGGCCGGGGCCCGGGTGCGATTGCGGCGGGTGGCCGAACTCGCGCCCGACCGCGCGATCGATCAGAATCCGCTGTGGCGCAAGCACATCGATGCCACCGCGGACGTACCCGAGGCGAATCTCGAGGATCTGGCGTGGGCCGACGCGTTCGCCTTCGGCACGCCGACCCGGTTCGGTGCGCCCGCCGCGCAGCTCAAGCAGTTCATCGACCAGGCCGGGGGCCTGTGGCGGGAGGGGCGGCTCGCGGACAAGCCGGTGACCGCGTTCACCTCGGCGTTCAACCGGCACGGCGGGAGCGAGGCGACGTTGTTGTCGCTCGGAAATGTCTTCTACCACTGGGGATCTCTGATAGTGCCGCCGGGTTTCACCGATCCGTCGGTGTCCGAGGCGGGCGGAAACCCGTACGGCACTTCGCATGTGAGTGGTCCGGCCGGTGCGGGACCGGATGCGGCGACGCTGGCGGCGGCCGCCTATCAGGGGCGGCGATTGGCCGAAATCGCCATCCGGCTGCTGGGAGCGGAGCGCGTCGACGCGGAGGCCGGGGGTTTCGTGGGCGATGGTGGCGCCCGGCTCGCCGATGCCGGAGCGGTGAACGCATGAACCGGAACGCTGCGGGGGAAGCCTTGGGCGGCAACGTGATCCGGCAGGCGGGGCCGCGCGCCGCCGGGCTGGTGCTGGCGCTGGTCTGCGCCTGCCAGTTCATGGTGATTCTGGATTCGTCCATCGTGAACGTCGCATTGCCTTCGGTGCAGCGTGATCTCGGGTTCAGCGCGTCCGGGCTGGCGTGGGTGGTGAACGGCTATCTGCTCACCTTCGCGGGCTTCATGCTGCTGGGCGGCCGGGCCGCGGACCTGTTCGGGCAGCGGCGCATGCTGATCGCGGGCCTGCTGGTGTTCTCCGCCGCCAGCCTGGCCGGGGGATTGGCGACCGGTCCGGAGTTGCTGGTGGCGGCCCGGGTGGTGCAGGGCGCGGGGGCCGCGCTGCTGGCTCCGGCGACGCTGGCGGTGATCAATACCGGCTTCACCGAACCGCGCTCGCGGGCAAAGGCATTCGGTGCGTGGTCGGCGGCCGGAGGAGTGGGCGGGATGGCCGGGGCCGTCGCGGGCGGGGCCATCACCACCGGCTTGTCGTGGCGGTGGGTGTTCCTGATCAATGTGCCGATCGGTGCGGCGCTCATCGCGCTCGCCGTGCTCGCGCTGAGTGAGAACCGCACGGGGGCAAGGGAATCGCTCGATGTGCTGGGGGCGGTCACCGGGACTTCCGGCCTGGCCGCGCTGATCTACGGGGTGATGGGCAGCGCCGACCACGGCTGGGAGGCCGCCGAGGTGCTGGGACCGATCGCGGCCGGTGTGCTGCTGCTGGCCGTGTTCGTGGTCGTGCAGGCGCGCTTCGCGTCCCGGCCGATGATGCCCCTGCGGCTCTTCGGCATCCGGCGCGTGGTCCTGGGCAATGCGATGCTGCTGCTCTTCGGCTTCATCGCCATCGCCATGTGGTACTTCACCTCGCTGTTCCTGCAGAATGTGCTGGGCTACAGCGCCCTTCGCGCCGGACTCGGGCAGACGCCCGCCGCGGTCACCTTCCTGCTCGTCGCGCGCTATGCGGCCGCCCGGCTGCCCAGCCTCGGTGCCCGCCCCCTGCTGCTCACCGGCGGTGCGAGCTTCCTGATCGGGTTCGGCTGGCTCGCCCGGGCGCACGCGGACACCGGCTATCTCACCGGATTCCTCGTTCCCACGCTGCTGATCGCGATCGGTATCGGCGTCACCTTCCCGACCCTGATGGCCACCGCGACCGCCGATGCGCCCGCGGGCGACGCGGGCATAGTCGGCGGTCTCGCCAATACGGCCGCGCAGGCGGGCGGATCGATCGGCCTGGCCGTGCTCGCGGCGGTCGCGGGTCCGGTGACCGGGCAGCACGCCCAGGCCACCGGCTACGACCGAGTCTTCCTGGTGGCGGCCGGAATCGGCGTGCTCATCGCCGCGACCGGCCTGCTGCTGCCCGGCAGCTCACAGGTCGAAGACGCGGTCGGCGGGGTCGAGTAGGCCGACCGCCGCCGAGATCCGCGCGCACAACCGCCACGGCCGGTCATTGTCGGTGGTGGCCTTACCGCTGGTGAGGATCGCCCCCGACAAGCCGCGCGCCGGATCGGCCCAGCCGTACTGGGTGGTCAAACCGCTGCGGCCGAAATGCGTTTCGGTATGGCGGCCGAACTTGGACCGCCGTGCCCCGAGCTCGTACCCCGCCCGGCTGACCCGTCCGGCCGCCCCCGGAATCCGGTTCGCCGGCCGCACCGCCGCCCGCAGCGTCTCGGGCCGCATGATCCGCACGCCGTCCAATTCCCCGCCGCGCGCGAGGATTTCGTAGAACCGCGACAGTTCCTGCGCGGTGGTCACCAGATTCCCGGAGGGCAGCTCCGCGGTCAGGAAAGCCCGGGTCGCCGATTCGGAAACCGCCCCGCCCATCCCGCCGCCGAGCGCCCGCTTGGCGAGATAGCTCCACACCCGCGACGGCCCCGCCCCGACCTTGACGCTCGGCACCACCAGATCGACGTCCTCGTCCCGCACGCCGAAGTTGTTCCACCGGAACCCCAACGGCCGCAACACCTGTTCGCTCAAATGCTCCCGCATCGGCTTCCCGGTGGCGCGCTGCACCAGCAGCCGCTGAATCAGCCCGCTGGTCAGCGCGTGATAAACCCGGAACCGCCCCGGCCCCCAGCTCGGCTTCAGATCGGCCAGCGCCCGCACCGCCAGCTCCTCGTCCACCACCAGTTGATACCCCTTGTACGGCGGCGTCACGAACGGCACCCCCGCCGAATGCGACAGCACATCCCCGATCGTGATGCCCGCCTTGCCATTGGCCGCGAACTCCGGAATGTACCGGCACACCAGATCTTCCAGCGCGAACGCCCCCTGCTCGATCAACATGAACATGAGCGCCGCCGAAACCCCCTTGGCGGTGGAAAACCCGCAGAACGGCATCTCGGTGGTAACCGGCACCCGCTCCGCATCCGGCCCATCCCCCGGCGCATTCCCCCACCCATGCCCGATCGCCCGATTCAGCACCACCCTGCCATTACGCCGCAGACACACCTGAATAGCCGGCGTAGTCCCCAGCCGATACCACTCCCGCACCGCCTCCCACACCGACTCGATCGCGGCGGGATCCAGCCCCGCCGCAGCCGGATCATCCTCATAGCCGGTAGCCGTCACCGCCTCCAGATCAGCGACGATCGGCACCAGGGCATCGGCAGGAGCAACCATTCCGCCCAGGGTAGCGGCGCATGGCTACTTCATGAGCCGCAGCAGCCCCAGGTTCGGTTCCAGCGCGCCGTCCTGTCCCAGCGCCACGAAGTCCGCCTCCACCGCCGAGCGATCGAGCCGGCCCGCGCGCACGGCGCGATACCGCACGAACGACCACAGGAACACGTCGAGATCATCGAACCGGGTACCGGCCTCGACCACCTCCTCCTCGTGGAACCAGACCGCTACCTGGCCATTGGCGAGCACGACGAACAGATTGCCGCCGCCGTCCGCGCCGATCGAGTAGACATCGTCGTCGGTCAGTTCGGTCTCGTAATCGGAATCGAGGATGCCGCAATCGTTTCCGGCGAAATCGAAGCCGTAGGACCAGTCGAACACATCCAGGAACTGCGGCATCGTCCCCGAGCGGACCCGGCGGTCGAAAGCGGCCAGCGCGGCGGCCGACCCGGGGGACAGGCGGGTCAGGAACGGCGCTACCGGACGGGTCTGCGGCGGTATCCGCACCGGCTCGGCGTCGGGGAGCCAGCGTTGTAGATCGGTGTCGAGCTCCCGATCGGTGTAGCCGAACAGGTCGGCGACGGTAAGAGTCACGCGCGGATTGTATGAATTCCGAAGACCCGGCAAGAGGGCGATCTCAGGAGGCCGCGCGCTGCCGGTGCTGGGCCACGTGTACCCGGGTGGAGCAGCGGGTGGTGCAGAAGCGACGCCGGCCGTTGCGTGAGGTGTCCACGAAGACGGTGTCGCAACCGGTGCGGGCGCAGCTGCCGATCCGGGCGGGGTCCTCGCAGAACAGGGCGGCCAGGCCGAAGGCGGTGTACGCCTTCACTCTTTCGTCGATCGGTGCGGATTCGTCGGAGTAGTGCAGGTGCGGTGCGCGGCCGTCGTGGGTCGAAATGTAGGGCCGCCCGGCGGTTTTGGCGAGCAGGGCATTGAGGCGGTCGACGGTGGGATCGTGGAACACCGCGCCGAGTTCTCCGGCCCACCGCCGCAATTCGGCGTCCTGCCGCGCGTCGATGGTCCCGATCGGCTTGTATCCGCACTCCGCGAGCAGTCGCGCGAGATCCTGTCCGGGCGCGGCATTCACCAGCCGGGCGGCCAGTTCGGCGGCCACCCCGCCGTAAGGGTTGAAATGCACTGACTCATTACATCAGGGTGAAGTCATGTCCGCTACCTGCCCGGCTTGCTCTTGGCCCGCACCCGCCGTCGTCTCCACCCACGGCGCCATCCGCTACCTGCGCTGTGTCTGCGGCAAATGGCTGATCGCCGATGCGGACGGCGTGCTGGCGAGCGCGGGCGCCGGCGGTTTCGCCGACGCCCGCGAAACCAGCGGTCCCGCTACGGCAGCAGGTTCGGCTGGTCCACGGCCCACAGCCAGGTCCCGTCCGGCTGGCGGCGGGCGATCTCCACGGTCACCTCGCCGCTGGTCAGCGTGACCGCGGTGAGCGCCAGGTCGTCGCTGACCAGGGTCGGATGCTGCCGGCCGGGCACGAGCACCGGGGCGGCCGCCACGAACTGCTCGTACACCTTGCGGATCTCCGCGTGCCCGGTGGCCAGGCTGCCGGGCGGGAAGGCCAGCACGGCGTTCGGTTCGTACAGCGCCACCAGGCCGTCGACATCGCCGGCATTGGCGCGTTCGATGAAGAGCCCGGCCAGGTCGTCGGGGTGATTCGCAGCGGTCTTGTTCGTCATGAGCACCAGCCTTCCGGCTAATCACGACATCTTGTGTCAGGTATTCCGATAGACTTTTTTTCATGCGCGCCGACCGGTTGGTCTCACTGGTTTTGCTGCTGCGCCGCCGCGGCCGGCTCTCCGCCCCCGAACTGGCCCGCGAGCTCGAGGTCTCCACCCGGACCGTGCTGCGCGATATCGAGGCGCTGTCCGCGGCCGGGGTCCCGGTCTACGCCGAACGCGGCCGGCACGGCGGCTTCGCCTTGCTGCCCGGCTTCCGGACCGAACTCACCGGACTCAATCACGACGAGGCCCTCGCCCTGCTGGTCGCCGGATCACGCCGGGGCGCACAGGCTTTCGGACTCGGCTCGGCCCTCGCCTCCGGTATGCGCAAGGTGGTCGACGCGCTGCCGGAGGGCCATCGCGACACCGCGACCGATGCCGCCGAACGCTTGCTGATCGACCCGGACACCGACCTGCTCGCCCGCCGCGTGCACCCCGAGGAAGGTTCCGGCGCGGTGGTGGCCGCGGTGCGCCGCGCCGTCTTCGCCGGGCACAAACTGCGCATCCACTACGCGGCCGTGGACCAGGACCCGCGCTGGCGCACGGTCGACCCGATCGGCCTGGTCACCGTCCGCGACCACGTCTACCTGCTGGCGATCCGCGCGGGCGAGGACCGCACCTACCGGCTGTCGCGGGTGCTGGCCGCCGAGGAACTGCCCGAACCCGCCGACCGCCCCGACCGCGTCGACCTCGGCCGCGCCTGGCAGGAACGCAGCACCCGTTTCCGGACCGGCGGCGACCAGGTCAGCGTGCTGATCCGGCTGCACCCGGCGCGCCGCGAGGAATTGCTCGGCACCGCGCTGACCATCCGGAATGAGACTTCCGACACGGACGGCCGGCTGCGAATCGAGGCCGCGTTCCAGGATCGGCGGCACGCGGAATGGGCATTGTGGCAGCTCGCCACCGACGCGGAAGCCCTTGCCCCGCAATGGTTACGCGACAACCTGCGCGACCGCGCCGCGGAGCTGGCCGCCCGGTACGGAATGTCGCCTTGACCATTGCCGGATCCACGCGGTGTCATGGGTCGGGAGAACTGGGGGAGAATGTGGTCGTGAGTTATGCAATCAGCGAGAAATTCGGGGACCGGATCGGAAGATCGGCGGTCGTAGTGCGGACGGGTGCCGCGGCACTCGCCGGCGGCTAGTTCGATGTCCGATCGGGAAACACCGGGACGCGGATCCTTACCGGGACCCGGTGGCAACAGGTTCGATGCGGTGGAGCGGCTGCGCCGGAAGCTGGAGGCTTTCAAGCCCGCCGAGAGCGCGACGCCCGAAACGGGAGACGATTCGAAGGTCATCCGGCTGCCGCGCCGCCCCCGGCGCGCCTCCGAGGAAGCCGGCGAGCCGCCGCAGCGGCCGTGGCTGCGCGAAGGCGGTTCGGCCTACGACCCCGCGCCGACCCGGCCGGTGACCCGCCAGGAACTGCAACGCGAGACCGGCTGGTGGCCGGTCGACCCCGGCCGCGCGGGCCATCCCGCCCCGGAATCCGAGCCGGGCGCGGCCGAACACGACGGCAGCGTGATCGATCTCGGCGCCTTGCGCCGCAAGCGAGCCGGTGAGGACGCCCCGGCTCCGGGCAATCGGCGGCGGGTGCGCCCGCGCCGGATCGACAATGGCGAGGGCGCCGACGGCGGCCAGGACGACGATCGCGACTGATCGCTCCCTCCATCGGGGGAGGCCGAAATCCGCCTCGTGACCGACGCCGGGCCCGGTCGCGCTCCGTAGCGTCGAAGACCTCGGGTCGGACCGACAATCGCTGTCCGCCAATGTCATTCGACTGGAGGACGCGGTGCTTTCCGCCTTCGTACCGGCTCTGCGCACCCCGGATCTCCGGCGGAAGATCCTCTGCACGCTCGGGCTGCTGGCGTTGTATCGCCTCGGTGCGGCGCTGCCCTCGCCGGGGGTGAACTACGCCAAGGTGCGCGCGTGCGCCGAACTCGCCTCGGGCGGATCGTCGGCGGGGATCTATCAATTGATCGATCTGTTCTCCGGCGGCGCCATGCTGCAACTGTCGGTCTTCGCGATCGGCATCATGCCCTACATCACCGCGAGCATCATCACCCAACTGCTGGCCGTGGTGATCCCGCGCTTCGAGGAGCTGCGCAAGGAAGGCCAGGCGGGCCAGGCCAAGATCACCCAGTACACCCGCTACCTGGCGATGGCGCTGGCGGTGCTGCAGGGCACGACCCTGGTGGCGCTGGCCGCGCGCAAGCAGCTCTTCCGCGGCTGTGCCGAGCGGATCCTCTCCGACGATTCGATTTTCGGGATGGTCGTCATCGTGCTGGTCATGACCGCGGGCGCGGCGCTGGTCATGTGGTTCGGCGAGCTGATCTCCGAGCGCGGGGTGGGCAACGGCATGTCGCTGCTCATCTTCGCCGGTATCGCGGCGCGAATTCCCAGTCAGGGCAAGGCGATTCTGGACAGCCACGGCGCGCTGACCTTCGCCGCGATCTGCGCGGCGGTGCTGCTGACCGTGATCGGTGTGGTGTATTTCGAGCAGGGCCAGCGGCGGATTCCGGTGCAGTACGCCAAGCGCGTGGTGGGTCGGAAGCTGTACGGGGGTTCCTCGACCTATCTGCCGTTGAAGGTGAATCAGGCCGGGGTCATCCCGGTGATCTTCGCGTCCTCGCTGCTGTATCTGCCGAATCTGCTGGCGCAGTTGACCCAGCGGAGTTCGGGCGATCCGGCGGCGTGGCAGGAATTCATCGCGAAGTATCTGGTCGATCCGGCCAACCCGGTCTATGTCGCGGTGTACTTCGGCTGCATCGTCTTCTTCACGTACTTCTATGTCGCGATCACGTTCAACCCCGAGGAGCGCGCGGACGAGATGAAGAAGTTCGGTGGTTTCATTCCGGGCTATCGGCCGGGCCGGCCGACCATCGATTACCTGAACTATGTGCTCAGCCGTATCACCTTGCCGGGTTCGCTCTACCTCGGCGCGGTGGCCGTCCTGCCGACCCTGCTGCTGGCCGCCGGCGGTTCCGGCCCGGCCCGTAACCTCGCGTTCGGCGGCACATCGGTGCTGATCGTGGTGAGCGTCGGCCTCGACACCATGAAGCAGGTCGAGAGCCAATTGCTGAATACCAACTATGCGGGATTCCTCCGCTGAAGCAGACTCTGGAGATGGCTTCGACCAAATCGGCGCACACCCTGATCCGGGTGGTGTCGTCCATCCTGATCGCGCTCGCCGCCACCGTGCTCTCCACCGGTTACGCACAGGCCGCGACGCCCGCGACCGCGCGCACCATTACGGCGGGACTCGATCCGCACGGTCCCGACCCGGTCATCTCGGTGCTGCTCGCCGATCAGCACGTGCTGTTCCGGTCCGGGCTGCGCGCCGCCATCCTCACCCAGCCCGACTTCCGCTGTGTGGCCGAGGTCGGGGACGGGGCGGCCGCCATCGCCGAAATGCGCAGGCAGCGGCCGCATATCGCCATCCTGGACCTGGATATGCCCGGGCTGGACGAGGCGGCCATCGTCGAAACGGTGGCGGAACTCGCGAACACCACCCGCATTCTCACCCTGACCAGCGATGACACCGAGGAGAACCTCTACCGGGCACTGCGGCTGGGCGCGACCGGGTTCCTCTCCAAAGCCCTACCGGCGCAGGACCTCATCGCCGCCATTCGCACCGCCGCGCGTGGGGACGCGCTCATCGATCCGCGGCTCACCCGCAGTCTCATCACCCGGCTGACCACCGGCATCGAACCGTTCCCGGCCGCACCGGAACTCCGGTCGCTCACCGCGCGCGAGCACGAGGTGCTGCAGTTGATCGCCAAGGCGTACACGAATCCGGAGATCGCCGCCGCGCTCGGGGTCGGCGAGCAGACCGTGAAAACCCACGTCTCCAATGTGCTCACCAAGCTCGGCGTCCGCGATCGCGTGCAGGCCGCCGTCTATGCCCACACCCGCCGCATCGTCACCTGAGTACGTCAGGCACGGCGTCACCTGACGGATGCCGGGGCCGGGTCGCGCGCGCCAGAGTGGAGGTGAAGGGCGCGACCACGGAATTCGCCCGCCAGGAGCGACAATTGATCACCTACGACCGGCTGTACGCGGGCGGGGGCTGGGTCGAACCCAGCGAACCGGCGCTGCTGGAGATCCTGTCCCCGCACGATCGATCGGTGCTCGGACGGGCGGCGCAGGCCCGGCCCGACGATATGGATCGGGCGCTGGCGGCGGCGCGGACGGCCTTCGACGGCGGTGCGTGGCGGGAGCTGCCGCCGGGGGAGCGGATCGCGGTGCTGCGGCGGTTCAATCGGCTGCGGGAAGAAAAGGCCGGACTGATGGCAGACCTGATCACCGCGGAAACCGGCCGGCCCGTGTGGTTCACCCGGGCGGGGCAGGACGGTCTGACCAGGCAGGTGAACGCTTATCTCACGGCGGCCGAGCATTTCGATTGGGAGCGCACGCCGGATACGCGGATGCACAGCGTGATTCGGCAAGCCCCGGTCGGCGTGGTCGCCGCGCTGGTGCCGTGGCATTCGCCGTGCTTCGCGGTGACGTCCAAGGTCGTGCCCGCGCTGCTCGCCGGAAACTCGGTGGTGCTGAAGGTATCCCCGGAGAACTCGCTGAGCATGGGCTTGCTGGCCGAACTGCTGGATCGAATCGGATTGTCCGACGGGGTGATCAGCGTGCTGCCCGCGGAACCGGAGGTCGGCGAGCACCTGATCACGCATCCGGCGGTGGACATGATCACCTTCACCGGGTCGGCCGAGACGGGCAGTCGGGTCGCGGAACTCGCCGGTGCGCGACTGAAGCGAGTCGATGTCGAGGTATGCGGCCGATCGGTAGTCGTGGTGCTGCCCGACACCGAGCTCGATACCGTCCCGGCGGTCGCGCGGCTCGGATCGGTCCAAACCTGTTTCCTCGCACCACGTTCCCGCTACCCGGAAGTAGTGGCGGCGGTGGTGCGCCTGGCGGAATCGCTGCCGGTCGGCGACCCGCGTGACCCGGCGACGCGAATCGGCCCGATGGCGCGCGGCGACCAGCAGCAACGGTTCCGCGAGCACATCGAAGCCGCGATCGCCGAAGGCGCGCACCCGGCACTCGGCAGCTCGGGAATCCCACCCGGCCTGCGCGACGGCTTCTACGTCACCCCGACGGTCCTCGCCGACGTGACGCCGGACATGCGCATCGCCGACGAAGCGATATGCGGCCCAGTACTGATCGTCATCCCCTACGACGACATCGACGACGCACTCCGCATCGCCAACCGCTCCGGCCCCGGCCTCTCCGGCGCAGTATGGTCGGCCGACCCCGCAGCCGCCGCAGCGGTGGCCCGGCGCATGCACGCCACAACCGTCGCCGTCAACGCGACACCGACCGGATTCGACGACACCCCAGCAGAATTCGACGCCGCCCGCGCACACGACACCCTCAGCCGATTCACCGAACTCCGGACGATCAGCTCCCGGCTGCGCTGATCGGTCAGCCGGCCGTCTCCGTCAAGGTCGGTAGCAGGGCTGCCAGGTCGCCGCGGGAACTGATGCCGAGTTTCGGGAAGATGCGGTGCAGGTGGGTGCTGACCGTGCGGTGGGAAAGGTAGAGGCGCTGGCCGATTTCGCGGTTGGTCAGGCCCTGGGCGGCCAGCTGGGCGATGCTCAGTTCGTGCGGGGTGAGGCGCTCGCGGGCGTCCGGATCGCGGTTCGGGCTGGATTCGCCGGCGCTGCGCAGTTCCAGGCGTGCGCGTTCGCTCCAGGCGGTGAAACCGAGGGCGTCGAAAGTCTCACGCGCCGTGCGCAAATGGGTGCGTGATTCGACCACCCGGCGCTGGCGGCGCAGCCATTCGCCGTAGGCCAGGTGCAGGCGGCCGCGTTCGGCGGGCCAGCCGGTGAGATCCGCGGCCAGCGCGGTCGCGAACAGTTCGGCGGCCGCGTCACCAGCGAGAACCGCACGTGCGTAACGCATTCCGATGTGCAGGGCGGGCGATGAGGTGGCCGCCGCCGTGACCTCCAACTCGCGCAGCAGCTCCGTCATGGCGTCGGCGCGCCCGGCCCGCACCGCCGCCTCGGCGAGCTCGGTGAGGAAATACGCGCCCAGCGCCGGAGAATGCGACGGGTCGCGCGGGTCGTGAATCCGCATCAGATCGGTGAAAGCGTCCTCGAACCGGCCCTCGCCGAGCGAGATCAGACCGCGGGTGAGCTGCACGGTCGCCAGCACCGGGCGCGCGCCGGCCGCCAATCCGATGCGCTCGGCCTCCGCCGCCAGCTCGACCGCCCGCACGTAATCACCACGCAGCGCGGCGATTTCGGCCTGCACGGCGATCACCACCGCGTGCATGAAGGGCGCACCGGTCTCCCGCGCGAAGGCCGCCGCCTCGGCCGCGATGGGCGCGGCGGCCGCGAGATCGCCGAGCCGGGCCAGGCTCCACGCCTCGATGGCCAGCGCCCGGCACAGCAGCCCCAGCCGCCCGGCGGAGCGGAAACCGGGTGCTGCGGCCGCCGCGAACTGAGCCGCGAGGTCGAACGCACCGACTTGATATGCCGCACTGCTCAGGAAGTGATCCACTTCCGGGTCGCCGCCCATGCTCGCGGTTTGCCCGCGCAGGAACCCCAGTACCTGTTCGCCGCGTTCCAGCGGGGCCACGATGGAGTCGATGGCCAGCTTGCGCGGATCGCCGTCCGGGATGCCGAGGCTGTCGGCGACGGCCAGCACCACGCGCCGGGTATCGGGTCCGGGCTCGGACCAGAAGCACCGCATGGCCGCGCCCCACAGGATGCGCAAGGCCGGATCCGGATATCCGTCGGCGGCGACGGCCGTGGCCAGCGCCGCCAGTTCGGCTATGCGCGTGGGACTTTCGCGCATACCGTCCTCGAAGCCGCTGAGCAGCCACTTCGCGGTGGCCTCCTGCTCGGCGGTGAGAGGGAGGGCGCGCGCGGCATCGACCAGCCGGTCGGCAGTGCCACGATGACCGGAGTCGACGGCCAGTTCCGCCGCGCGCAGCAGGCGATCCGCGCGCCGGGCGGGGGTGGCGCTGAGCGCGGCCGCGCGTTCCAGCGCGGCGATCGCACCGCCCCGGTGCCGGGAACGTTCGGCGGCCGCCTCCAGCGCGGCCGCCACGTCCTCGTCCGCACCGGCGGCGCCCGCCGCCAGATGCCACACCCGGCGGTCCGGTGCGTCGGTCAGCAGTTCGGCGAGTGCCAGGTGCGCCTTCCGGCGATCCTCGGGCGAGGCCGCCGCGACCAGGGCCGAACGCACCAGCGGATGGCGGAAAGTGACTGTGCCGGAGTCGATCTGGATCAAACGCGCCTGCACCGCCGGGGCGAGCACATCTGCCGTCACCTCCGAGCCGAGCAGGATCGCGGCCGCGGCGAGAGTTTCGGCCAGCGCTCCGTCGTCATCCAGCGCGGCGACGAGCAGCGCCGATCGGGTGCGCGGGGGCAGCATCGCGCCGCGTGCCGAGAATGCCCGTTCGAGACGTTCGGTCAAAGGCAAGGTGTCGGCGGACTCCGCGAGATCCGTTATCGCCGTGGGAAGTTCGCTCAGCGCCAGCGGATTGCCGTGCGCTTCGGCGAGCACCCGGCGGCGGGCCTGGGCACTCAACCCGGGAGCGATGCTGTCCAGCAACGCATGCGCGTCATCGTCGGGCAGCGGGCCGAGTCGCATGACGCTCAGTTCGGCCTCGTGCAACGCCGAACCGGTGCCGGTCCGTGCGGTGGCGAGCATGGCGACGGGCTCGGACTCGATGCGGCGCGCCACGAACGCGAGCACCTCGGCACTCGCGGGATCGAGCCAATGCGCATCCTCGGCCACCACCAGCAGCGGCTGCTCGGCCGCCAGATCCGTGAGCAGCGTCAGCGCCGCCAGCCCCACCAGATGCGGGCTCGGTTCATCGATCACATCCGACATGCCCAGCGCGGTTGTCAGCGCCTCCAACTGACGAGCGGGCAACCCGTCGAACGCCCGGCGCAGCGGATACAGCAGCCGATGCAATCCCGCGAAGGTGAGCCCGTGCTCCGCCTCCACCCCGCTGGTCCGCAACACCCGCACCCCCGCGGCCGCCGCATCCCGCACCGCTGCCTCGACCAGCGCCGACTTCCCGATCCCCGGTTCCCCTTCGATGAGCACCCCGCTCCGCCCATCGGTTCCGGTCACGAGCGCGCCGAGTTCCTTCAGCTCACTGTCTCGTCCGAACATCGGCATGGGTAGCGCTCTCCTCCTGGCCCGTCCACGACATACGAACCGGTCGCGACATTACCCAAGCGCAACCACGAGCAGCACCCGCCACGGTGTGCACGATGGCATGCGGTGGCGGGTGCGATGGCACGCGGTGCTCGGCCCGTGTGCAGTTGCTGGTGCGTTCGCACACGGCGCGCGATGTTCATGGTCGATGCGTTGTGTTGGGCGCTTCGACGCGCGGGAGTGGTGCTCGGCCCGCGGGTGGCGCCGCGCGACGGCGGGCGGCGGCGAGTGCGTCCGTCAGGCGTTCGTCGGCTCGGATTCGACTGCGGTGTCGGACCAGTCGGGTTGTGCGGCGGGCCGGATCAGCAGTAGGGCCAGTACGCCGCCCAGCAGGCCCACGATGCCCGATACGGCCAGGACACTCTGGACCCCGGCCACGGCGGCGGTGTGGGTTGCGTCCGTCACGGCCGCCCGCAAAGCCGCTGGAGCCTCGGCGGTCAGCAATCCCGCGCGTCCACCGGCCACCGCCCGCGCCGCCGCGGCCGGATCGGCGAAGGCATCGTCGGTAAGGATCCGCTGCGCGCGGGCGGTGAAAACACTGCCCAGCGCCGCGGTTCCGAATGCCATGCCCAGCTGCTGGGCGGTGCTGACCGCACCGGTCGCCATGCCGCCGCGTCGCGGTTCGACCGCCGCCATGGTCGCCGAACCCAGTGTGGCGGTGGCGGCTCCGACGCCCGCCCCGATCAGCAGGAAGCCGGGCACCAGCGCCGGCCAGCTCGCATCGCCGTGCATCAGCAGCGCACCGACCACGCCACCCAGGCCGATGAGGAGCAGTCCGCTGCCGATGATCCGCCCGGGGTGCATGGCGTGCAGGTATCGCCCGAATCCGGCCGACACCGCGAAAGCCATTGCGGACAAGGGCAATCCGATCAGCCCGGTTTGGATCGGCGTCCTACCCTGATCCGACTGCAACCAGATGGAGGTGTACATCAGCGCGGCGAACGCGGCGAAGAACAGTGTGACCGCCGCGATCAGCACCCCGGCGAAGGAACGCTGCCGCAGCAGCGCCAGCTCGAGCATGGGTTCCGCGACCCGCCGTTCGACCACCACGAACACCGCCAGCGCGGCCGCCGACACCAGGAACATCGACCACGCGCCGGTATCGGACCAGCCGTGTTCATTGGCACGGATCAGTGCGTAGGTTGCCGTCGCGGCCGCCACCGCGAAACTCGCCATGCCCGCGAAATCGATTCGGGCACGGTGGGTTTCCTCGCCGCCCCGGAACACCCACCACCCCAGCGCGATGACGCCCACACTCACCGGCAGGTTCACGAAGAAGATCCACCGCCACCCCGCCGCCTCGGTCAGCACCCCGCCGACGATCGGCCCGACCGCCGAGGACGCGCCCGCGACCGCACCCCACATGCCGTACGCGATGCCACGCTCCCGGCCGTCGTAGGCGCGATTCAGCATGGGAAACGTGGTGGCCGCCATGGCGGCGGCCCCGATGCCCTGCGTCACCCGGGCGGCGATCAGCACCGCCGAGTTCGGCGAAATCCCGCACACCAGTGACGATGTCGCGAACATCGCCAGTCCCGCCAGATAGATCCGCCGATGCCCGAACGAATCCGCGATCGAGCCCGCCCCCAGCAGCAGCGCGGCCATGGCCACGGCGTAGGCGTTCACCACCCATTGCAGGGAGCCGAAGGACGCGCCGAGATCGGCCGCCATATCGGGCAGGGCGACGTTCACGATGGTGACGTCGATGAGCAGCATGAAGGTGCCGAGGCAGATGGTCAGCAGCGGAAGCCATTTGCGCATATGCCGGTGTCCTTTCCGGAGTGCGAACAAGTCGGCGTCGAGTCTCCGATCGCGAGGCATCGAAAGTCGCCTGTGCTCGGCCGCGACGTAGGATTCGTGCAATGGCGGCCACTTCTCCGGCGGAAACTTCCATTCTCGAACCCCTCGATCTGGCGATCGTGCGCAAGCTGCAACTCGACCCGCGCGCGCCCTTCCGGCAGATTGCCGCTGAGCTGGGGCTGGCCGAGCAGACCATCGCCCGCCGCTACCGCCGCCTGCGCCGCGAGGGCCTGGTCCGGGTGATCGGTTCGGTCGATGCCCCCGCGCTCGGCGAGGACGACTGGCTGATCCGGGTGCGCTGCCGCCCCGAAGGCGCCGTGAAAGTGGCCGAGGCGCTGGCCCGCCGGGACGACGCCGCCTGGATCAGCATTGCCGCGGGCGGCGCGGAGGTCGCCTTCTCCCTGCATCCGCGCACCCAGCAGGATCGTGACGACCTACTGGTGCAGCGCCTGCAGCGCACCGCCCCGGTTCTCGATATCACCGCCGCGCTGATCCTGCACCGCTTCGTCGGCCGCCACGCCATCGACTATCGCGGACGCCGAGACCTGCACTCCGGCAACAGATCCAGCGAGTCGGCGACGCGCACCGTCCACATCGAGGACACCGATCGCGCACTGCTGGACCTGCTCGCGCACGACGGCCGCACCTCCTACGCCACCCTCGCCCGCGCCACCGGCCTGACCGAAGGCCGCGTCGTACGGCGCATCGCCACCCTGCACGACGCCGGGATCCTCTACTTCGACCTCGATATCGCCCCGGCCGCAATGGGTTCCGGCATCGCCACCTTCCTCTGGCTCAATGTCGCTCCCGCCCAGCTCGATTCGATAGGCACCGCCATCGCCGACTTCGAGGAGACCACCTACACCGCCGCCGTCACCGGTCCTTTCAACATGTTCACCACGCTCTTCTGCGAAAGCACCCGAGCCCTGTACCACTTCATGTCCACCAAAATGGCCACCCTCCAGGGCATTCACAGTTTCGAACTCTCGCCGGTCCTGCGCCGCGTCAAGCAGGCCGGCACCATCACCCACGGCGACCTGCTGGCCCCGCCCGCGCCGCCCGCCCGCCGTAACCGCTGACCGCAACCCACGCAGATCGGCGAAGCGGGCGGGAACGCGTTACTGTCCGCCCGTGAAGTATCTCGTGGGTTGCACCCTGACCCTGTTGTTCGTGCCCGCGGTTTCGCCCGTGGCACAGGCGGATTCCGCCCCCTCCTGCGTCGAAACCCCGAACCCCGAAACCGCGGCCTGGCAATCCGCATGGGCCACCTACCAGGCCGCGGAATCCAATCCCTCGTCGGCGGATTCGTCTCGAACCGTCGATCTGCCCATCACCATCGACGCCCAGCTGGAGAAGGTCTGGGCGGTGTACTCGAACCTGCACAACGACATCGGCCGCCACCCCTTCCTGGCCGGTATCGCCACCCATCGCGACTGCACCGAAAACGGCGTTCGGACCATCGCTTTCACCGCGCTGGAAAACATCCCGATGGGCTCCGTCACCTATCCCGCCAAAACCCAAGCCCAGCAACGCCTGTACCCCGCCGACCACTACTACCTCTCCGACAGCTACGACGACCCCGGCGTCTTCACCCATCAAAAGATCACCTTCACCGACAACGGCGACGGCACCACCTCGGTGAACGAACACATAACCTTCACAACGAACCCGCTGCTGCTTTCTTTCACCGTGGAGAACGGCGTCTCATCCCACCTCGCCTACCAAGCGGCGCTGAAACGCGACATCGAAAACGGCACCCTCTGAATGATCAGTCGGGCCAGACCGGCTGCCGCTTCTCCAGGAATGCCTGCATGCCCTCTTTCGCGCCCGGGAGTTGGGATGCGGCTGCCATGACTTCGATGGCTATGGCGTAGGCGTCTGCTTCGGGGCGGTCCAGTTGGGCGTAGAGGGTGCGTTTGCCGAGGGCTTTGCTGGCGCGGCTGCCTCGGGTGGCGCGGGCGAGGAGGTCGGTGACGGTCGTGTCCAGTTGGTCGTCGGGGGCGACGGCGTTGATCAGGCCCCAGTCGAGGGCGGTGGCGGCGGTGATGGGGTCGCCGGTGAGGGCGAGTTCCATGAGTTGTTTGCGGGGGATGGCGCGGGCGACGGGGACGGCGGGGGTGTGGCAGAACCAGCCGCCTTTGCCGCCGGGGAGGGCGAATCCGGCGGAGGCGGCGGCTACGGCCAGGTCGCAGGAGGCTACGAGTTGGCAGCCGGCGGCGGTGGCGAGGCCGTGGACGCGGGCTATCACCACCTGCGGCACGGATTGGATGGTGCGCATCAGGTCGGTGCACAGTTCGAGCAGTTCGCGGACCTGGTCGATATCCCGTGCGGCTACGTCGGCGAAGTCGTGGCCGGCGGAGAAGACCGGGCCCGCGCCGGCGAGCACGATGCCGGTCGCGTCGGTGTCGGCGGCGGCGCGGAATGCGGTGCGGAGTTCGCCGAGATGGCCGGCGGACAAGGCATTCCGGCGGTCGGGGCGGTTCATGGTGATGTGAATGGTGTCGCCGTCACGCACGGCGAGCACGTGCTCGTACAGTGCCATGTTCCGACGGTAGCCCGGGTGGGAACGTGCGGACCGGAAAAACGGGTGAGCGGCCTCGAACATCAAAAAATTTACTCATGCTAACGAGGTTGGGGGAGAATGTCGTGCCCCCGATTCCTGTGGCCTGCCCGGTCGCGGCCGGGGACCTCAAGATTGCCGTTCGGGCTGTCGGATTCGGACGGCCGGGGGGATCGATGAGAGGGAGATGGCTCGCGTGGGACTGTCGCTGCTGCCTGCGCTGGCGGCGGACGAGGAAGTCGCGCCCCGAACGGTAGCGCACCGTCCGTATCGAATCGGCCTGATCGGTGGAATCGCCGCCGCCGCAATTCTTTTCACGTTTGGCGGTTGGGAGCGGCGCTGGATCGCCGACGATGGTTTGACCGTGCTCCGTACGGTGCGGAATCTGCTGGCGGGCAACGGCCCGGTGTTCAATGCGGGTGAGCGCGTCGAAGTGAACACCAGCACGGCCTGGACGTACCTCATCTGGTTCGGCAGCTGGGTGACGCGGGCGCGACTGGAGTACGTGGCGGTGGGCAGCGGCCTGATCCTGTCGGTCGTGGCCATTGTCGCCGCCATGCTGGGCACTGCTCGGCTGTGGGGCGGCGCTCGCGCCGGATTGTTGCTTCCGGCAGGCGTTCTCGTCTATATCGCCCTGCCTCCCGCCCGCGACTACGTCACCTCTGGACTGGAATCCAGTCTGGTCGTCTGCTGGCTGGCAGTGCTGTGGCGCGGGCTCATCACCTGGAGTCGTTCGGAAAAGCCCGGGATGACAAGCTCTCTCGCGTTGGCATTCCTCGCGGGCCTGGCACCGCTGGTCAGACCGGAACTCGTACTTGTCGGCGCACCAGCGGTTTTCATGATCTGCTGTGCTCCGCTGCCGGAGAGCCGATCGCGGCCATGGCTATTCCGCGTAGCGACCGTGGTGGCGGCAGGTCTCGTGCCGGTGAGCTACCAGATCTGGCGGATGGGCTACTACGGACTGCCCTACCCGAACACCGCCGTAGCCAAGGACGTGAGCGGCTCGAAATGGCGGCAGGGACTCGTCTATCTCTGGAATTTCGTCGGCCCCTACTGGCTATGGGTGCCCCTGGTCATACTGGGCGTCGCCGCCCTGTTCGCACTCCGATCCTGGCTGTCGGACGTTGTTTCGCTGATCTTCGCAGACGTGAAACCGACTGCGCGCGAAGTGATTCGCGGAATCCGCACCTGGCTCCGAACACCGTCCGCCGTGGTCACGCTGATGCTCGGCGCAGGTCTGCTGCTGACCCTCTACGAACTTCGCGTCGGCGGCGATTTTATGCACGGCCGTATGCTGCTGCCCCCACTGTTCTGCCTGCTACTGCCGGTCATGGTGCTACCGCTGAAAGCAATTGCCGAGCATCAAAATTCGCGCCACGGCCGCCTGGCAGCAGCGGGAGCATTCTCCGCCATCGCAGGCTGGGCGCTGCTCGCCGCGGACGTGACCGCCATCGAAACCCCCAACGCGATAACCCCTTCCGGCATCGCCGACGAACGCCTCTACTACGCCCGCTCCACCGGCCACCCCCACCCGATCCGCGCCGAGGACTACCTGGACTACCCGCGCATCCGTCCCATGCTCCGCGAGGTCGCCCGCCACCCGGACGGCGGCCTGCTCATCAACACCCCCTCCTTCCAGGACTGGCGAACGGTCCCGCCCCACAACCCGGACGCCACCGCCCCCAACACCGTGTTCTACATGAATCTCGGCATGATCAGCATGAACCTCCCCCTGGAAGTCCGCGTCCTCGATCCGATGGGCCTGGCCTACCCGCTCGCCGCCCACACCTTCCGTTTCCCCGACGCCCGAATCGGCCACGACAAGAACCTCGACTCCGACTGGGCGGTCGTGGACGCCGGCATGGCGACCGAGCACCCCCGCCTGCCCTGGTATCTCGACGAAGGCTGGACGACCCGCATCCGAACAGCCCTGTCCTGCCCCGAAACCCGCGACCTGCTGGCCTCCACCCGAGCACCCCTGACCTTCGACCGCTTCCGCCGCAATATCCACCGATCACTGAGTTACGCCGGCTACCGCATCGACCGCGTCCCCGAGTTCGAGATAGAGCGCTGCCGCCTGCAGCCGGCTCGCACAGCATCGTGACCGGGCCGGATCACCCGCTGGGGAACGACGGCGGAAACAGTTCACCGACCGGTCGGCGCAGATAGTCGCGTTCGGAGTAGGCCGCCCGCATCCGGTCGAACAGCTCCTGCGCGCGCCGGGTCATCGCGGGCAGGTCGATGCCCGCGATCACGCCGTCCCGCAGCACGATCCGGCCGGCGATCATCGAGAAGTCGGCGGCGCGGGCGGTGCTGTTCATGCACAGCGTGCGGACGGGGTCGTCGAGCACGCCGTCCAGGGGATCATCCAGCCGGAAGGCGACCAGATCGGCGGTGGCGCCGACGGCGATGCGGCCGAGATCGGGTCGTCTCAGAGCTTCCGCACCGCCGAGCGTCGCCGCCGCGAAGTAGTCCGCGTAGCTGGCGGCATCGGTGCGGTGGGCGAGGACCTTGGCCACCGTGACGCCGATATCGATGCCGCGCACTAGATCCGGCGGGAACGAGTCGGTGCCGAGCGCCATCCGCACCCCGGCGGCCCGATACCGCGCGAAGCTGTCCAGCGCCGCACCGTGGCGGGCCATGGTGAGCGGGCAGTGGATGACGGTGACGCCCGCCGCCGCCAGCGTGGCGATATCGGTGTCCGTGTCCGCGTCCACGAGCGGATTCGAATCGACGTAGATGCCGTGCGGCACCAGCAGTTTCGGACCGAGCAGACCCGTCCGCTCCAGCACGGCCAGTGGCGGCGCACCGTATTCGCCGAGCACGAGTTCGCGTTCGAGCAGCCCTTGCAGCGCATGCAGCCGCACGAGCACGCCCGTCCGTTCGGCCAATGCGGCGGTGCGGCGCATGAGCTCCTCGCTCAATGTCTCGATGCGGCACGGCAGCAATGCACCGTGCACCAGATCGGACTCTTGCGTGGCCGCCCACTCCAGATACCGCTCGGCGTCCTCGAACCCCTCGCGCCCCAACGGTTCATTCCAATAGATGGAGCGCGTGCCGTCCGAATCCACCACATTGACCCCCGAGCGGTAACTCGGCCCGAGGTAGACGCGCAGCCCGAGCCGCCGCGCCGCCTCGGCCATGGCGACGGCGTCCTCGAAGGTCTCCGCCCAATCGCTGTGCACCTCGGACGCGATCGGCATGGCCGTCGTCACCCCGTGCAGCAGCAATTGCACGAAGCCGTACTCCCGGATGAAAGCGCGCTCCCCGGCGTCGAATACGGCCCGCCGCCGATGCTCGGCGTAATCCCGCGACCATTGCAACCCCAGCCCGAGCTCGCGGGATTGCCAGGAATCGAGGATGGTGTGGTCGATATCGGTGAGCGCGTCTAGATCCACCAGACCGGGCGTCAGCAACGCGGCGCCGAGTTCGATCACCTCCTCGGCCACCGCCGCACCGGCCGGCCCGACGGCCACGATCCGCGCCCCCTCGACCACCACCTCCGCGTCCGTGAGCAGCACGTGCCCACCGTCCGCGTACGCGAGCACGTGCGCGGCCCGAATACTGCGGCGCCCGTTCACCGCACCGCCCAGCGACCGGGAATCTCGAAGCCCGGCAATGCGGTATCCACGGTGACCACCCGCCCGTGATGGACCACGGTGCGCTCGGCGGGCCGGTCCATCACCGCCGCGGTGGGACTCACCGCATCCACGAGCACGAATTCGGCCGGATCGCCCGGCGCGAAACCGGGATGCGAGCCGAACCGCTCCAGCGGCCGCAATCCGCGATCCAGCACGCTCGCCCCACCCCAGGTGGCGACCCCCAGCGCATGCTCGATCTCCGGATCCGCGGCGAACCCCTGCACGAACGCGAGCTGCCAGGCCCGGTCCAGCATGTCGCCATTGCCGTACGGGGACCAGAAGTCGCGCTGACCGTCCATCCCGACCCCGACCCGCACCCCCGCGGCCGCCAGCTCCGCCAACGGCAGTTCCCAGCCGCGCCCACCGGCCGCATGCGTGATGGCCACCCCGGCGGCGGCCAGCCGGGCGATGGCGGCGGGCACCCCCGGCAGCCCGCTCGCCAGGCAGCGCGCATGCGAAATCGTCACGCGCCCCTGCATACTCAGCGCCTCCACCCGCTCCAGAATGAGCGAGAGCGTGAAGAGCCCGAGCTCGCCCGCCTCGTGCAGGTGAATATCGACCTCCACCTGATGCCGTTCGGCCAGCATGAAGACGGCGTCGAGATGCCGCACCGGGTCGCGGTCGATCTCGCACGGATCGATGCCGCCGATCAGGTCCGCGCCCGCGCGCAGGGCCGCGTCGAGCAGATCCACCACCCCCGGTTCGAGCAGAATCCCGACCTGCGGGAAGGCGACGATCTGCACATCGGCGGCATCGGCATAATGCTCGCGCGCCGCCAGCACGCCCTCCATCTTCTCCAGCCCCGAATCGGCGTCCACCTGGGCGTGCGTGCGAATCCGGGTGGCGCCGTTGGCGATCGCCACCGCCAGGGTGAAGGCGGCCCGTTCGGCGACCGGCCGATCGGCCGTCCGCCAATGCTTGCGATCGTTCATGATGCGCCCCCACCGCCCCGGCTCGCCCGTATAGGCGCGGAACGGCAGGCCGAGGCAGCTGGAATCCAGGTGCAGGTGCACATCCGACAGCGCGGGCAGAATCAGCTGCCCGCCTCCGTCCAGCCCGCCCGCCAATGAGGCATCGGCGGTTGTTTCGGAAACCGCTGCCACCACGCCGTTTTCGATGACGATATCGACGGCCTCGCCACCCCACGGCCGCACATTCGCGATACGAAGACTGTTCACCTGGTTCAGCTCCCGAAGCTCGCGGCGTCCACCGTGATCATCCCGTCGGCCCGCGGCGACCATTTCAGCTCGGGATCCACCGCGTAGTTGGTATCCGGCGTGTACAGCCCGATGAGCAGCGAGTGCGCGTCATTGAACCGGAACAGCTCGCTGTAGGCGTCGATCCGGCCCTGTCCGCCGACCGTGCGCGTCTTGGCGACCAGCGCCGCCGTGGCCGGGAGCATGGCGTAATCGTTCTGCTGCCCGCCGAACATGGACGCCACCGGTGCGTCACCGTCCATGGTGGAGGGGGCGTAGGTATTGAGATACAGCCCCTGCGCGGACTTCGTACCGTAAATGATCTGCGAGAAGCTGCCCTGATCGGTGCCGTTCAGCGTGACGGTGATGCCGACCTTGGCGAGATCGCCCTGAATCGCCTGTGCGATTTCGGAACTCAGCGGAATGCGCCCGTTCGTCGCGTACTGGAACGGAATCGCCTGCCCGGTGTATCCGGACTCCGCGACGAGCTGCTTGGCCTTCACCGGATCGTAAACCGCCTGTGGATAGGCAGGATTGAAGCCGCCGACGCTCTGCGCGATCAGCTGATTGTCGACCTTCGCCTTACCGGCGAGCACATTCTTCACGATGCTGTTCCGGTCGATCGCCAGCGCGATGGCCTCCCGCACCTTCTGGTTGGCCAGCGGCCCCGCCGACGAGTTCATCCCCAGGAACGTGACCCCGTTGGACACATTGGATTTCACCGTCACACTGGATGATCCGCTGACCGCCGACACCTGGTTGGGCGCGATCAACGCCACGTCCAGACTGCCGGACTGCACGCCGTTGAGGCGCGCGTCCGCGTCGGCCACCGTCTTGAAGGTCACCTTCTCCACCGCCGGTGCCGGACCCCAATAGTTCGGATTGCGTTTGACGACGTATTCGACCCCGCGCGTGTAGTGGTCGAACATGAACGGCCCGGAGCCGACCGGTGCGGCCG
The DNA here is from genome assembly GCF_001613325.1 of Nocardia yamanashiensis NBRC 100130. Taxonomy (GTDB): domain Bacteria; phylum Actinomycetota; class Actinomycetes; order Mycobacteriales; family Mycobacteriaceae; genus Nocardia; species Nocardia yamanashiensis. The sequence continues at coordinate 63,050 of NZ_BDCD01000009.1, forward strand.
CGAAGCCGGCGGAACCCAGTGCGGTGTACACCTTTTCGGGCACGATCGAGACGCCGGTGACGATCGAGGGCCAGGCCGAGAACGGCGCGTTCAGCGTGAAGACGACGGTATTGCCCGCGCCGACCGCGGCCTTGTCGAACATCTCCATGTACGAGGCCGGGTCGCCGGAGGGCGTCGCCTTGATCGTGTTGTAGGTGAAGGCGACGTCGGAGGGCAGCACCGGATCGCCGTTCTGGAATTTGGCATTGTCGCGAATCGTGAACGTCCACTGGGTGAAGTCGGCATTGTGCTCCCATGCCGTGGCCAGCAGCGGATTCAGCTTGCCATCGGGATCGAAGCGCGCCAGCTGATCGAATTCGGCGAAGTAGTAGTTGTATCCGGCGAGCGACCCGTCGACGATCGGGTCCGCCACCTTCTCCGGTTCGGTGACCGCGCCGACCACGATCTCGTTGCCGGAGCCGCCGGAGCTGCCCGCCGGTGCGCACCCGGTCAAGGCCAGCGCGGCGGCGAGGACGGTGAATCCGGCTATGGCGGAATGGGTTCGGGATATCACGAGTTCTCCTGGTCGAGGGTGGGGAGGGGGAACAGGCACGCCACGGTGTGACCGTCGGCGCCGGTGGGTTCGAGGGCCGGTTCGCGTTGCGCGCATTCGGGTTTCGCGATCGGGCAGCGGGTGCGGAAGGAGCAGCCGCCGGGCGGGTTCGCGGCATCGGGCATCTCCCCGCGCACCAGCAGCGCGGCGTCGCGAATCCGCTTGTGCGGGTCCGGAATCGGCGCGGAGGCGATGAGCGCCCGGGTGTACGGGTGCCGGGGCCGGGTGAAGATCTCCTCGGTGTCGCCGATCTCGACCAGCTTCCCCAGATGCATGACGGCCACCCGGTCCGCGAGGTGCCGCACCACCGAAAGGTCGTGTGCGATGAACAGATACGACAGCCCCAGCCGCTCCTGCAGATCCTCCAGCAGATTGATCACCTGGGCTTGGACGGAGGCGTCGAGCGCGGAGACGGGTTCGTCGAGCACCAGCACCTCCGGTTCCAGTGCCAGCGCCCGCGCGATGCCGAGCCGCTGCCGCTGCCCGCCGGAGAATTCGGCGGGCCGGCGAGCCAGCGCGTCCTCGGTGAGCCCGACCTGGGCGAGCAGGCGCACCACCCGGTCGCGGGAGTAGCCGCCCGCGATCCGCAGCGGTTCGGCGACGATCTCGTGCGCGGTCATGCGGGGATCGAGCGAGGAGTAGGGATCCTGGAAGACCAGCTGCACCCGGTTCCGCAGCGCCCGCCGCTCCCGGGGACGCAACTGCCGCGGATCGTGCCCGAGCAGGCGGATCCGCCCGGCGCTCGGCTCGTTGATGCCGAAGAGCGTGCGCACCAGCGTGGACTTGCCGCCGCCGGATTCGCCCACCAGACCGAAGGTTTCGCCGCGGCGCACCCCGAAGCTGATGCCGTCCAGCGCGCGCAGGGTGCGCTTGGCCCGCAGGCCGCGGCGGCTGGTGAAGGTCACCGACAGGTCCTCGACGCGAATGACCTCCTCGACGGCTGCGGGGTTCATGACACGTCCTGTCGGATGGCGGTGGCGGCGAGCGCGGGCGGGCAGGCGACGGCGCGGTCCGTACCGAGCGGGATCAGGACCGGCGTGGTGATATCGCAGGCGCCGTCCTTGCCCGCGAAGTCGCAGCGCGGGGCGAATCCACAGCCGGCCGGACGGTCTACAGGCGCCGGGGGAGCGCCGGGAATCGCGTACGCGCGTTCCCGCTCGTCGCCCGCCGCGCCGAGCAGACTCCGTTGCAGCCCACGGGTATACGGATGGGCGGCCTCGTCGAACACCTGCCACACCGTGCCCGTTTCGACGACCCGCCCGGCGTACATGATCGCGACCCGGTCGGCGTGCTGCGCCACCAGGCCGAGATCGTGGGTGATCAGCACCATGCCCGCGCCGCTGCGTTCGCGGGCGGCGGCGAGCACCTCCATGAGCTGCGCCTGGATCGTCACATCGAGCGCGGTGGTCGGCTCGTCGGCGATCAGCACCGACGGGTCGTTCGCCATGGCCATGGCGATGACGGCGCGCTGGCGCATGCCGCCCGACCATTCGTGCGGATAGGCGCGGGAACGCTCCTCGGGCTGCGGAATGCCCACGCCCGCGAGCAGTTCGACCACCCGGCGCTTGCGGGCGCGGGCGTCCAGGCGCTGATGCACGGCCAGCGCCCGCTCGATCTGGACGCCGACCCGGCGCACCGGGTTGAGCGAGGTCATCGGATCCTGGAAGACCATGCCGAGTTCCGCGCCGCGCAATCGGCGCAGCGTCTCGTCGTCCGCGCCGACCAGCTCCCGGCCGCGGAATCGGACGCTGCCGGAGAAGACGGTCAGCGGCGGGGCGAGCAGGCCGAGCACCGCGAGCATGGTCACCGACTTGCCGGAACCGGATTCGCCCACCAGGCACAGCACTTCGCCCTCGTCGAGGGTCAGGCAGACGCCGTCGATCAGGATCACCCGCTCGCCGGCCGGGGTGAGGTATCCGACGGTGAGGTCGGTGACTTCGAGCAGGCGGGCGCGTGGGGTGCCGGTCATGCCGTCACCGCCTCGAGGCCGCGCCGGGACCGCCGCGGGGCGCGCACCGTGCGGCGCAGACCCTGTCCCGTCTCGGTGAACCGCGCGCCGACCAGCAGGGTGCCGGCGATGACCAGCAGCAGCGCCACCGCCGGGACGATGGTCAGGTACGGCGCCTGCCGGATGTACTTCTGGCCGTCGGTGATCATGAGACCCCAACTGGGCGTGGGCGGTTGGACGCCGAGCCCCAGGTAGTCGAACGACGAGATCATGATCATCACGTTGCCGAGGTCGGCGGTGGCCAGAATGCCCACCGGGACCAGCACGTGCGGCACGATGTGCTTGCGCATCACCCAGGTCGAGCGCGCACCGAGCAGACGCGGCGCGATGACGAAGTCGCGGGCGGACAGCCCCAGCGCCACCGACCGGCCGACCCGGGCGTACCCCACCCAGAACGTGAGGCCCAGAATGGTGGCCATCAGCCCGACGCTCGGACCGCGGATCGCCGACAGCGCCATGATGACCAGGCTCATCGGAACCGCCAGCTGCACATCGGCATAACCCATCAGCAGGCTGTCGAGCACACCCCGGAAATAGCCCGACACCGTGCCGATGACCACGCCGATCGCGGCGTTCACCAGCACGATGACCACCACCAGCCCGAGCGTGATGCGGCCCGCCAGCGCCAGGCGGCTGGCCAGATCCCGGCCCAGGGAATCGGTGCCGAGCGGGTAGTGCGCGGTGGTGAACGGCCGGACGAAGGCGTCCGAGAGTTCCTGTGCGTACGGGTCGTAACCCGGTGTGAACGGGTAGGCCAGGGCGAACAGTGCGACCGTGAGGATCATCGCCAGACCCAATCCGGCGGCGATATTTCGGGGTTTCATCGGACTCTCGCTCTCGGGTCGACGATGCCGTACAGCACGTCGACGCACAGGTTGACGACGACGAAAATGACCGCGATGACCACCAATCCGGATTGCACGACCGGAAAGTCGCGGCTGAACACCGAACCGAGCATCAACTGGCCCAAACCCGGCCAGGCGAACACGGTTTCGACGATCACCAGCCCGCCCAGCAGCGTGCCGAGCTGAATGCCGGACACGGTGAGCACGGGAAGTAGTGCGTTGGGCAGCATTTCGCGCAGGATGACGGTGGAGCGCCGCTCGCCCCGGGCGTACGCGGTGCGCACGTAATCCTGACCGGCCTCGGTGGTGAGCGAATTGTCCAGCAGCCGTGTGTAAACGACGAACTGCGCGGTGGCGATGGTGACCGCCGGCATGACGAGCGAGAGCGGATTCGCGCTCGCCAGCGACGGCAGCCAGCCCAGCGTCACCGAGAACACCAGCACCAGCAGCAGCCCGAAAAGGAAGTCCGGCACCGCGAGTCGCGCCGCGCCCAGCCCGAGCGCCAGCCCGCGCAGCGACCAGAACCCGCTCAGGTGGATGGCGAGCACTACCAGGAGCGCGAGCGCCACACCCACCAGGAATCCGGTGCCGCCGAGTTGCAGCGAGGCCGGCAGCCGTTGCAGCACCAGCGTCATCGACGACGTGCCCTGCTGCCGGTACGAATCCCCGAAGTCCCCGCTCAGCACCCCGCCCAGGTAGTCGAAGTACTGCGTCAGCGGCGGCTTGTCGAAGCCGAGCCGGGCGTTGAGCGCGGCGATATCCGCCTCGCTCGCGGTATCCGGCAGCAGCGACGCCGCCGGGCTGCCGGTCAACCGCCCGAGCACGAAGGCCAGCGTGACCACGACGAAGACGGTGACCACGGCCTGGATCAGACGTCGCAGTAGATAGACGGCCAAGCTCAACTCTCCTCGCTCTGTGCCATTCGGTATACAGAATCGAAGCGATGAGTGTCTCTGTCGTGATGATGATGTTTCTACCTAGTGAATTGCGCGGCGTGTCCCATCCGTCGATCAAAACGGTAGACAGAATCCGCTTCGTAGACTGAGCGGGTGCCCCCAGACCCCCGGTCGCCGCGCGCCGTCGACGACACCTCCCAGACGCGCCGCATCTACGACGACCTACGCCGCAGCATCATCACCGGCGTCTACCGCGAGGGCGAGAAACTCCCCGAGGCCCGCCTGGCCGACATGCTCGGCACCTCCCGCCTCCCCGTCCGGGAAGCCCTCACCCTGCTCGAATTCGACGGCATTGTCACCGCGCTACCCCGGCGCAGCGCCGTCGTCCGCCGGTGGGACCGCACCGCGGTGGAGGAACTTTTCGACGTCCGCATCGGCCTCGAACCCTTGGCCGCCCGCCTCGCCGCCGCCCGTATCCGCCAGGGCGCTGACATCACCCCCCTCCTGGCCGCGCTGCGAGAATCCCACGCCGCCATCACGTCTCACGACCCCCGCGACCCCCTGCGCATCGCCGAATCCAACGCCAAACTGCACGGCGAAATAGTCGAACTGGCCGGCAACACCCTCCTCACCCAGCTGATGCGCACCATCCTCGCCCGCATGGCCTGGCTCTTCTTCATCACCACCAGCCGCGACACCGCAGTCCAACTAGACGAACACCAGCACCTCATCGACGCCATCGCCTCCGGCGACGAACGCCTCGCCGAATACGCCATGCTCAGCCACACCGAAGCCGGCCGCGCCCCCACCCTCGCCATCGTCACCGCCCTGCGGCACACCGACTCTCCCGATTGAGAGGGCCGGTGCGCCGAGGGCATTCGCTATTCGACCAGCGATGCGCGGCGCACCTTGCCCGCATCGTCACGCAGCGGTGCGGTGGTGTAATCGAAGCTGCGGGGCACCTTGTAGCGCGCCAGCCGCGCCGCCGTGAAGTCGTGTAGTTCGGCATCGGTGAGGGCGGTCGCGGTCTCCACGATCGCGTGGACCCGCTGCCCGAGATCCTCGTCGGGCAGGCCCAGTACGACGACCCCGCGCACCGCCGGATGCTCGCTCAGGGCGGCTTCCACCTCGGCCGGATAGACGTTCGCGCCGCCGGTGACGATCAGGTCGGTGCGGCGATCCGCCAGGTAGAGGTAGCCGTCGGCATCCAGGGCGCCGAGGTCGCCCACGACCTCCCAGCCGTCCACGAACCGCGCCTCCGCGCCCACGTAACGGTATGTGGGAGTGCCGTTCTCGGGCCGGACCAGGATCTCGCCGATCTCGCCGGGCGCGAGGTCCGCGCCGTCGGGGCCGGCCACGCGGACCCGGCCCCACAGCGGACGGCCCACCGATCCGGGCCGGCGCAGCCATTCCGTGCCGTCGATATGGGTCATCATGGTGCCCTCGGTGGTGGCGTACATCTCGTGCACCGCCGGTGCGCCCAGCAGGTCGATCCAGGCCCGCTTGACCCAGTCCGGGCACGGCGCGGCGCCGTGCCACAGGGATCGCAACGAGGTGATGTCGTATTCCGCCGGGGCGCGCTGTAATTCGCGTGCCATCCGGCTCATCATGGTGGGTACCAGACTGATCCAGTTCACCCGATGACCGGCGACGGCGCGCAATGCGGTGACCGTGTCGAACTTCGGCAGCACCACCAGGTGCTGCCCGGCCAGCAGTCCGTAGACCGAGAAGTTGAACGGCGCATTGTGATACAGCGGTCCGCAGACCAGCTGGGTGTCGCCGTCGCGCTGGTCCAGGATCGTGGCGGTGCTGGTGACGTCGAGCTCTCCGCGCTGGGCCGGCACGATCAGTTTCGGCCGCCCGGTACTTCCGCCCGAGGTGGGGACCTTCCAGGCCGGGGCTATCTGCCCGGAGTCCAGAGCAGCATCCGAAGTGCCCGGGTCGGGTGCGAATCCGACCGGAACCCAGGGCAATCCCGGATCGCCGGGGCGCACCCCGACGACCAGAGCCGGTCGCGCCAGCGCCAGCACTGCCTCCTGCTCCGGTGCGGGCAGCAGCGCCGAAATCGGCTGCGGCACAGCGCCGAGCTTCCACAGCGCGAACAGCGCCGTATAGAACTCCGCCCCGTTCGGCAACGCGACGGTGACCAGATCTCCGGCCCGTACCCCGAGCTCCCGGTAGGCGCGAGCCAGGCGGTTCGCCGCCGCTTCCAGCTCGGCGCGGGTCCAGGTGCCCCGAGCGTCGGTGATCGCGGCCGCCGCGGGGGAGCGGGCGGCCAGCTCGGTCAGCAGCCGCCCCAGCGGCAGAGCCGCAGGTCCATGACCTGCGGCTCTTTGTTTGTTGGCAATGCGCGAACCCGCTAGGCGCCCTACGCAGCATCCGACGTTTTGTAGGCTAGGGCGAGGCATCTCTCTGGAGTCAGAGCAGGCTGCCCGGCTCAAGGCGGCTGTTCCGATTCGTCGAATGCGTTCTCTATCAGGTCTTCTGCCTCGTCCGTGAGCTCGTAAACGACGCTCCGCAGTTGACACTCGATCGTGAGCTCACGGGCTCGAGTATGTAACTCGGCCTCGCTGGCTGTGCCGAGTCGAACCATATGGATCAACTCCATAGCGTCATCGACAAACGGGTTGTAGCCGTGTTCCCGGCACCAATCAAGAGTCCACTTGATAGCAGCTTCCATGTCCACGTCCACATGTTCCGCGCTTCGGTTCGTCGGGACTGAGGAATGACCTTCGGAATGAGCACGGGAGTTGACGCCCCTCGGGCACGTGTTGCGCGACGCAGCCAAGCTCGTCGGCGACTAGCCTGATTACGCACAGATCCAGGCGGTACTGTTCGGCATGACTTCGGATTCCCCAATCGCCATACCGGTTCTGGCTGTTCGCGTCGGCGACACGATCTTCAAGGATCGCGAGACAAGACCGCTGACAGTAGACGAGATCGACTGGGTTCTTGAGCACGAGTACGGCCCGGTCGCGCGGTTCATCGGTGTAGCAGAGGGCCGTGTGCGGCGGACATGGGTGTATCGGCTGTCAGGTGTCATCGGGTGCTTCAACGCGCCAGATGACGAAGCGCTGGAGCTAAGAGAACCCACGCTCCGCAGCGTCGATTTGATAGGTGGCGACTCGTCTCGCGGAGTTGTGTCGCACTATGAAATCGCTGCAAAGGACCTGACCTGCGACCACCTGGGACTCTTCATCAGCGCCCATTCGGATGACGGCAAGTTCAATGTTCCGGCGCAGATCATCGAAATTCACCAGATTCCCAACCGTGCAACGCGCCCCGGCGCAGTCGTCAAGGTGAGAATTGGGGAGACTCCCAGCCAACCGGCCCGTGTTGGTGGCGGGTTGTATCCGCCGGATCAGGTATTCGAGATCATTGAGCTGTATCAAGAGGGTGATCCGAAATACCGTCACCCGCGTTGCTACGCGAATACCCGTGGGGGTTGCTCAGCCACAATCTCGGGTGAGCACTACATATCCCACGGGTTAATCAAACTGTTCACCTTCGATGACCCGAACGTCACGATCCAGCACAATCACGGAGCGGGGATCGTGCGCCCCGTCAAGCCCAAGAAGTTCGTCGCCAATGTGCTCTGCACCAGCCACAACCACGGACTTCACCCTGCGGATGACGCGGCTATCAGTTTTGCTCGGTTCATTCGGGACATCGCGCTTGAGTGGCGTGGTGGGGCGGGTGATTGGGGAGAAGAGGCCGAGGTGCATATCTCGGGCAACGATTTCCAGAGGTGGGTCTTGAAGCTCCTGTTGAACCACGCGGCCGCGAAGGCATTCACAGGAAACGGCGGCCGCGTGCCTACGCCGATACCCCCGGAGGCAGTAGATATCTTGCTTGGCCGTGCCGATTGGCCGGAGACATGGGGAGTGTGCGTGGCAAGTCAAGTAGACAGCCCACTCACCTTCGACCCTTTCAGCAACCCTGAGCGGGTACTTTCCGATTGGTGGTCGGCGCAGCCGTTCTTGGCCAACGGGACCAATGCGATTCGCGGAGGTACGGTTCGCCTTGCTGGCGCTGAATTCGGGATCACTCTGTTCAATCAAGGCCGGGAACTAGAGGAGTTCAACGCACCTGAGAATCCAATTCGGGGGTCGATTCAACGTCCCGGTTTCATGCGCTGGGAGTTTGAGGGAGTCGGCAAGACGGTCCACTTCTCGTGGAAGGACGGCTGGGAGCACAAGACCATCACCTACGCGATGCGGCGCTCGCCTATCGGCATGTGAGTCCCAGGGTTGGCGCTACGACGGGCCTGTGTGACCGTTGAACGGTATGGCGTAAGTGGGCCGACGCGCTCGCCGCACCAAACCGCGACAGCGAGCCACCAATGGGCCAAGACAGGCACGAACGCAATTCTATGGCCATACACTCTGGATATCGCCCTTCGACCGTCAGCGGGTTGGGTTGTGACATGGCGAATTGCGCACCAACCCAACCCAGCTCGCCACCCGCCGTGACCAACTCACCGCCACATTGGCGAACGAACCCACAGCCCGGAACCCGCGGCGCTGGATGGCGTCGCCGACCACATCGCTGACGTCATCACCACCGGCACCCGTACCCAGGCGAAGGCACTGATCGAGGCTCTCGTCGCCCAGGTCGGCATCACCGGCCCCGACCGCCTCGTCCCCACCTCTCGCATCCCCTAACCCGGAAACGACATTGGGGCTGGTACCGCTTCTGCGGTACCAGCCCCAATGGAGTCGGTTCGTGCAATGACACGATTGGTGGACCCGACGGACCAGCACACGAACCGCGCGGTGCTGGTCGACGGGCCGGACATCATGATCAGGGCGGTCGGCGCGCGGCGAACGGTCGGCGGTGATGCCCGATGAACGGCCATCACGACAACACGGCTGCGGATGGGGTGGCGTTTGGTGGCGCGGATGGGTCGTCGGATGCTCGGCGTCCTATAGCCGCCACCCCAAACGCCGAACACGGCTACCGCGTCCGCGCCGCTCAACACCTTGATCAGGGCTGTGGGTCGAAATCCCGACTCAATATCAATACTCATACAAACTCATACCTCCGGCGGCGTGGCGTCCGCGCCGTCCACTGTGGCGGGCACCCGGACGCGGGCCCGTGGTTCCGTCTGCTCAACCGTGACCGACGTCTGCTTGCGATTCTGGCCGAACACAAGGTGCTCACCACCGACCAGATCGCCGCCCTGGAATTCACCTCGACCCGCCGTGCACAAGACCGGCTGCGGAAGCTGCGTGAGATGGGCATGCTGTTCGCCTTCCGTGAATCGCTCTACGGCGGCGGCACCAGCCAAACCCGCCACGCCCTCGGCTATCTCGGAGTACGTCTCATCGCCGCCCAACGCGCCGAGAAACCACCCGCGCCAGGCGTACACGCCCTGATGCTCGAACGACTGGCTTGCTCGCCCACACTCGCCCACCGCCTCGGAGTCAACGACTTCTTCTGCGCCCTGGCTGCCCGTCGCAACCCCGCCCACCACCGCGACTCCGCTAGCCCGGAGCCGGTGGCCGGGTTGACCCACTGGTGGTCGGAGCGCCAGTGCACCGATTGCTTCCAACTGGATCTGTACTCCGGAGAAACCGTCGGACTGCGCCCCGACGGGTACGGCTGCTGGGAACAGCACGATCACACGGTGCGATTCTTCCTCGAATACGACACTGGCACAGAGTCATTGACCACCCTCACCGGCAAACTCGCCGCCTACCAGCGCTTCCCCACCGACGAGTTCGGCATCCTGCTGTTCTCGCTGCACTCGGCCCGACGCGAGACGGCATTCCGGGCAGCGCTGCACCGAGCGTTATCCGGCTATTACCCGGGCATCATGATCGCCACCACGGCCCGCGACCATGCGCATCCCGACGGCCCCGCCGGCCCGGTCTGGGCACTGTGGACACCCCAGAGCGGCACCGCCACCCAACGAATCCATCTTGCCGACTTACCAGAACGTGGCCCCCGCATCGCCCACCACACCGCCATCAATCAGCCCTACAACGAAGCCGCCTTCAACCCCGACGCTCCGGGCATCCGTGCCATTCTCGACTCGAACCGGGCGAGGGCTGGCATAACGGACCTGATCGCGGGTTCTGATCCGTCAGAGCCGATCATCATCTAGAACGACTCCTGAGCCTTCATGTCCCTGGAATCAATTCGGGTCCAGGATCCTATGCCCGTTCGCTCCGTCATCCGAGGGTGCCTACGCGATGTCACTCTCCATCGGCGGGGCCGGATTCTTGCCCTGCACTTTCGGTTTCGGCTTCCCCGTTCCCGAGTTGCCCTGCCGCCAACCACTCGTTCATCTGCTTTCGTTCGAGTGCAGACAACCGTTCCGAACGGATGACGCCGTCCGCTCGGATCAATGTGGGCTCGTAGACTCCGTAGTCGGCAAGCAGGTCCGCTGAGATCTTCATAGCGAGGGACTTCAGCTGGTCGATATCTGTTGTCAATGCCTCCAGGTAGCCGACGTGATGGCACGGTTCACTCGCGTCACTGGTGACCGGTACACCCGGTGTGTAGTCGGTGCTGCCGTTCGGCGGCGTACGGTCCAGATGGACCTGTGGTGACGATGTAGTGCTGGCCATGACGTCGACGTCGCCATAAGCTCCTGCCCACTCCGCGTAGGCGGTGGCGAAGTGCAACGCGCACAGCACTCGATGCTCGAGATGGGTCAGGTTGAGCACAGGTGTGCCACCGAGTGCCGCCGCAGTCGCCACCTCGACCAGCAGCGTGACGCCTCCGTCGGCATGCCAGACAACGCGAATTCCATTCCCGTGGACTTTAATTCGACCGCGCCGAATCTGCGGCGGGTCCGACAGCAGTGCGTTCGGCAGGACGATGGCAGGCCCGGCACCCGTGTTACACAGCGCGCCGACGAACTTTCTGATATCGCTCAGGAATACTCGGTCGATTCGGCGTTCGGCGTTAACCGCGGCCACCAGAGACAGGATTAATGTGACGCCATGAGCTTCATCGCTGGCGAGCCACTTCGAGTCGACCGATAGTTGCTTGCGCACGCGTTCCGCATGCTGCTCTGCCTGCCGAAACCGATCCCTGTAGAGGGTCGCGATCTCAGCTTCGTCAAGCCAGGCGGTGGTGCTGCCGAGCCGACGGGCATACCCGTACCGCAGTTGATCCTTCTCCCCCACCCGGCGCACGGCGTGTGGGGCGATGGGGCTACGCGGCACGCCGATCAAAATGTACCCGAGGTCCGGCGTCGAGGGATCGTCAGTGATCGACCGGATACTGAAATCTGGTGGCAAGAAGGGGAATACCCTGCTTCGCAACCCTTTGACCATAGAATCACAGATGCCCCCAGAGATGTCGACCGGGGTGAGTCGCACCGCATTGCCCTCGCCGTCTTCGGCGACGCCGACGATGATCAGGCCGCCCCTCGCGTTGGCCATGGCGGTGACGTCCTTCGCCAGCTCATCAGGGCCCTTGCGGTATCCGTTGTCCTGCTTGAAGTCGAGGTCTGCGTCCTCAGCGATGGATTGAGAGCATAAGCCCACCAGATGAATTCGCTCCAGTTGATGAAAGTCTGCCCCCAACACCTGTGCCAGCCTGTGGATTCGAATCGTCACACCGAAAGACTAGCTGCACAACACTATCCGGCAACGCCCAATTGTGCTGTGCCAAGTCACTATTCGCATCGTTGCCGCTTGCGCCCGGGAACCGGGCATGTACGATCTTGAACGATCGCCCAGGGTCGGCGATCGTCGAGGGGAGGCGTCGGCGGATGTCATTCGATCCGCAGCAGTTAGTGGCAGGCGCGCTGGTTCGCCTGCCGGGACAACCCGATCACGAGACCGTGGTTCACGTCCGACAGGGCGCCTTCTGGGAATTCGGCCTCGAGAGCCGGGGCGGAAGATACCGCCGGATCAGTTTGCCCGAAGCCGAGCTACCCGGAATCGAAGTCGTCAGTACCGGCCGGGATAGTAGTTTCGATGCCGATCCCCGGGCGTTCCGCCTCGGCATCGAGGCTCGCCGCATCCGCTCCAGGTTTCAAGACGATATGGGTGCACTGGCGGTGTCGAGCATCGATCCGCTGCCGCACCAGCTGGAGGCCGTCTACGGCAAGCTGCTGCAGGAGCCACGCCTCCGGTTCCTGCTGGCCGACGACCCAGGCGCCGGAAAGACCATCATGACGGGGCTTTACATCAAGGAGCTCCAACTCCGCGATGTGGCCGATCGGGTGCTGATCGTCGCTCCCGCCAACTTGAGCTTTCAGTGGCAACGCGAATTGGACGAACGCTTCCAGATCCCTGCTCGCCGGATCACCCGGGAAACCCTCGAGTCGGATCCCATGACGAATCCCTGGGAGCAGGACGGCGTATTCATCGTCTCCCGCGATCTGCTGAAGACGAAGTCGATGCTGGATTCTTTCACCGCTGCTCAACGACCCTGGGATCTGGCGGTTCTCGACGAAGCACACGGGTACACGCTGAAGGTCAAGAGCAGCGGCGCCATCGATTCCCGCACCGATCGGTACAAGGCGGCAGAGCGCGTCGCCAGTCGCGCCGATCGGCTCCTGCTGCTGACCGCGACACCGCACTCCGGACGGGAGGAATCCATCTGGGCGCTGATGCGACTGCTGGACTCTGATGCTTACGGTGATCGCTGCCCGGACCTGGTCGAGATAATGCCCCACCACTACTCGCGAACTACCAAGGAGCAGATGGTCGACCTGCGTGGGCGGCCGTTGTTCCGGCCGCGTGTCGCACATACCGTCACCTACGACCTCGACGGCGCGGAATGGGATCTCTACCAACAGGTTTCATACTTCATCACGCAAGGGCTGGCTCAGATCCGCCGGGAACAAGCTGAAGGTGGCGCGCCTTCGGTCTCCGGATTCGCATTGACCACAATGCAGCGACGGTTGGCATCCTCGATCCGCGCCATCACCCGCACCCTCGCCCGCCGCGTCGAGCGGCTGGAGCGCGAACTCGAGCAACCCGATACTGGCCGATCGGGGCGATTCACCGACGTCGATCCAGATTCGAACAGTGACCGCCCCGAGGACGAGAAATGGGACATCGAGGAACAAGCACTGGATCAGGTACCGGGGTTCCGCAGTCGCGAGGAGCTGGAAGCCGAGCTCGAACTGCTTCGACCGCTGCTCATACGGGCACAGGAAACCGAGCGACTCGATACCGAGACCAAATTCGGTGAACTCTGGACGATCCTGGAAACCTACGGGGTCGGAGACGACCCGTCGAAGAAGCTTCTCATTTTCACCGAGCATCGGGACACTCTGGACTTCCTCGTCGAGAAGCTCAGGACGAGATTCACCGTCGCGACGATCCACGGCAAGATGCGGCCGGCCGAGCGTGTGGCCGCCGAACGCGCGTTCCGCGAGACAGCGCAGATCATGGTGGCCACCGAAGCCGCGGGTGAAGGTATCAACCTGCAGTTCTGCCATTTGATGGTCAACTATGACATTCCGTGGAACCCCAATCGTCTTGAGCAACGTATGGGCCGGATCCACCGCATCGGCCAGACCGAAGACGTCCACATTTTCAACTTCGTCGCCGCCAACACCAAGGAAGGCAGGGTACTCGCGACTGTGCTGGGCAAGCTCGAGGCCATGCGGCGCAACGAGCTGCTTGGTGATCAGATCTTCGATGTGGTCGGGGAAATCCTGTCCGGGTATCGCTTGCGGGATCTGCTGGAATCGGTGATATCTGAACAGCGCACGCCCAGCGAAGTACTCGCAGTGCTCGGCGCCGACAACGGCCGCTTCGACGAACGCATCATTGCACGGATGCAAGAACTGTCCGAGAAAGCGCTGGCAACCGGGCATATCGACTGGCAGTTACACCGTCGAGCCACAGGCCGCGCCGAGGAACGCCGCCTCGCCCCCGGCTATCTCGCCCGGTTCTTCCTGGATGCGGTCGACTACCTGGGTGGTCGCGCCGAGGAGCGGCTCGATCGCGCCAGTCTCCGAGTGGTGAGTACACCGGACATCCTGATTGCGCGCGACCGCGACCGTGGTGGTGTCCGCCAGCTGCAGCCCCGGTACGAGCGCATCACCTTCGACAAAGGCGTCGCGACCAATCCGGTGGCGCAGGACGCGGAGGTCGGCGCACCGCGCCCGGAGCTCTGCGGGCCGGGCCATGTCTTGTTCGATGCGCTACTCGAATACCTCACCGAGAGAACAGATCAAGATCTGGAACGAGGCGCCGTGTTCCATGACTCCACGCTCGACGGTCCAGCGCTGCTGCACGTGCTGGAGGGACAGGTCTTGGACGGGCACGGCAGTACCGTGCACCGCGGTATGGCATGCGTTCTCGAACACGATGGGCAGTTCCAGACGATCGGCGGCGTGCTGTACGACCTCGCCCTCGGCGCCGGGGCCGCGGATATCGGGGCGCCGCCGCAACTCCCGGTGGAGAGCCTGACTGACTGGGCGCGCGCCAATGTCTATGAAGAGCAGGTGCGCCAGGTGCTCGCGCGCCACGAACGCACTGCCGACATCCAAGAAGACTTTCTCCATGCTTCGTTCAGCACCCTGCTAGCGCGAATCGATATGGAACTCCTCGCTATCGAAGCCGAGGTCGACAACGGCGTAAACGGGGCAGGAGGCCGGCTGCGCCGGACTTTGATACAGCGCCGGACCGCGGAGGAACGGCGCGATCGGCGTATCGCCGACACCGTCCGCACGCGTGTAATTGATCGGGGGCCCGTCACGCTCGTCGCCCAGGCGCTGATGTTGCCTGGGCAGGGTCACGACTGGAGCTCACCGGCCGACGGCGCTGTCCGCGACGTCGTCGACGTCGCCCGCCGGGTCGCCATCGATCATGAAAACGATTGTGGTACCGAGGATCTCCGCCAGGCGGATGCCGAAGGTCTCGGCTTCGATCTGGTCTCGGAGCGGCCAGACGGCACCCGATACATTCAAGTAAAAGGGCAGGCGGGTATCGGCGACATAGAGATGACGTGGTCGGAATACATTGCGGCACAGAAGTTCGGGCGAATGTACTGGCTGTACGTGGTCCTCGACTGCGCGACTCCTACTCCACGGATGTACTGCGTGCGCGATCCCGCGACAACTTTGGCCGGCAATATCCAACCCACCCGGGATGTTCGGTACTCCGTCCCCCTCGGGGTGGTCGTCGACCGGGCACATGACGAAACCGAGGACACTTCGTGCGACGCGCGCTGATCGAAGAGAAGCTCCCACTGGCGACGGTCAATGCGATATCGCTGCGCGAGAAGCACCTTCGGCACGGTCACATCTCGACCCTGCACCTATGGTGGGCGCGCCGGCCGTTGGCCATGGCGCGGACGGTCGTCGCCGCGAGCCTATTGCCGGATCCGGGTGCCGAAGCCGATTCGGAACGTAGCGCCCTGCTCGCCGAGATCGGGCACGCGGCCCGTTTCGAGGCCAGCACAGGGGCGGTCCGCGCGCTGCGCAATACGATCTCGGCGGCGTGGCCGCGTCGGCCCAGGGTTCTCGACTGTTTCGCGGGCGGTGGGGCCATCCCGCTGGAGGCCGCGCGCCTGGGGTGCGACACCACCGCCGTGGATATCAATCCCGTCGCCCACCTTATCCAACGCTGCACTTTGGAGTTCCCAGCCCGTTTCGGCGAGGTCGACAGCAGCGGCAATCTTGTTTTCGTCG
The DNA here is from genome assembly GCF_001613325.1 of Nocardia yamanashiensis NBRC 100130. GTDB lineage: Bacteria > Actinomycetota > Actinomycetes > Mycobacteriales > Mycobacteriaceae > Nocardia > Nocardia yamanashiensis. Next base: position 79,005 of record NZ_BDCD01000009.1, read on the forward strand.
AAGAACTTTCACGGTGGGCTGAATGGGTCCGCACCAAGGCCGACAACGAGTTGGCCGATATCCTTCCTCGCTACGAGAATGCCCGTCCTGCGGTGTACTTCTGGGCACGCACCATGGTTTGCGCCGATTCCCGGTGTGACCGGATCGTGCCGCTGATCTCCTCCCGCAGGCTAGCCGATTCGAGCAGGCATCGGATTCGCCTGGACTACGACATCCTCGACGATCGTGTCGAACTGCGGCTCGCAGACGGGGTTCCGGACGACGGTAGTGACTGGCAGATCGGCACCAAAACCAGCCGAGGGTCTCAAGTAACAGCGACTTGTCCGGCGTGTGGCACCTCCCGGCCCGACCGCGAGCTACGAGAATACGCCCGAGACAAGGGATTCGGCACTTATCTCTACGCTGTGCTAGAGATCGATAGGGCGGGAGTTCGCGAATATCGCGAAGCGACAGCCAATGACCGCGCTTTCGCTGGCCACGCGGCAATGCGCGCCGAGGAACTGGTGGATTACCCCGAGGGAATCTCGGCCATTCCGGACGAGCAGGTAACCCGATCACAGTATCGGACGCTTCGCAATCTCACATACGGAATAGACACCTGGGCGGGAATGTTTACCCCACGCCAGCGTGTAGTACTTGCAGTCCTGGCGCAGGCAGTGCGTGCAGCCCACATCGCTATGCTTGAGCAAGAAGTCGAGCCTGAGCGGGCACGTGCACTGACCACTTATCTAGGACTCGCACTGGACCGAATCGCCGACTACAACTCGTCCTTCACCTCGTGGGCATCCAGTCGCGAAACGCTACGAAGCACATTTCCTCAGCAGTCGATTCGAATGGCATGGGATTTCAACGAGATTGACCCTTTCGGTGACGGACCGAGCAACTGGACAAGCTCGACAGAATGGATCCTGAAAGTTATCCGACACTGCGCCACAGCAGTCAGGGGAAATCCGGTTCAGGTTCAGCGCGGCAATGCCCAACAACTACCGTTCAATGACGGCGCGTTCGACGCAGTCATAATTGACCCCCCATACTACGACGCATTTCAATACAGCGACCTGTCGGATTTTTTCTACGTCTGGCTGAAACGCTCTATCGGCCATCTTTACCCTGAACTCTTCGCAACGACGCTTACGCCTAAGAAAGCGGAGGTCATCCAAAACCGGGCACAGCCGAACTCCGCCGAATACATCTCGCGCGGGGAGTTCGAGATCCGACTACAACGTGCTCTGAATGAAATCGCACGAGTCGTGTCCGAAGACGGGCTCGTCGCCCTCGTCTTCGCCCACACCGACACCAAAGCATGGGAACACCTTCTCCGCGCTCTGCGGCATTCCGGCCTGGTCGTCACCACCTCCTGGCCGATGCAGTCCGAACGGGCTGGCCGCACCACCGCCAATATCGGCGCAGTGCTGGCGTCCTCGGTGGTTTTGGTCTGTCGCAAACTCGCCACGGAGACCGACGGGTTCTACGACGACATCGTCCGCGACCTTGATGCGCGAATCGCCGAACGGTTGGCGGTCTTCGACGACATGAAACTCTCCGGGGCCGACTATTTCGTCTCTGCTGTCGGTCCCGCCTTCGAGGTGTTCGCCAAATATCGCCGGGTACTTCGCCTTTCAGGCGAGGAGGTGACTGTGGACGAGCTGATGGTGCTGGCTCGGCAGGCGGTCGCCCGGCATGCGACCCGGGCTCTGATCCAGGGGGAATCGCTGGAACGGCTCGACAGCGCCTCCCTGCTCTATCTGACCTGGCGTTGGGCCTACAACGGCAACGCTATTCCGGCGGACGAGGCATACATGCTGTGCCGGGCTTTCGATTTGCGGCTCGACGGGCTCACCACGACCGGCGGCCTGGTCAAGAAGACTGGGACGGACTACAAGTTGCTGGGACCGCACGAGCGAGGCGTCATCGCGCTCGGACCCAGGCCCTCGTGGATCGACATCATGCATCAGGCTGGCCTGTTACACGACCGCGGGAGACGGCAGGAATTGGATTCGCTGCTCGGAACCACCGGTGCTGGTACGGATCCGGCCTTCTGGGCCCTAGTCACCGCGGTGACTGAATTGCTCCCGGAGGGGGCGCGTGAACGAAGTCTGCTCCTCGGATTGGGCGGCAACCGCGATGTTCTGGAGGAACGCGCCGCCAACCACATTCCACAGCTCGATGAACTCACTCTGTTCGGTCTGTAGCAGTCGCTTACCGTACCCCGTTCGAAAGGCATCCTGTGCGCCCGCTACCCGGCTGGACCGAAATCGCCCGTCCGCACGACGATATCGTGGCTGGCACCTTCGACGAGGCGCTGTTCGCGGCCGATCTGGGAAGAGTCAGCAAGGGCGAAGGTCCGAGGGATTATCTGGACGCGGCCCTGTTCGCTCGAAAGACCTATCTCACCGAGAACCTTCGTGTCGCGCTGACCGAGATCGGGAGGCGCCTGGCGGGAGACCCCACCGCCAAACCGGTGCATCGAATGGAAACCGAATTCGGTGGCGGAAAGACGCATACGATGCTGTGCGCCTATCACCTGTTCGGCCAGGCGCACGCTGTCGCCGATACCGAGCTGGCGAGCAAACTAGCTCCAGCCCTTCCGCAGGGAGTACTCCCGCAGGCCACCGTGGTCGTGCTCGACGGCTCGGATCTGACACCCGACCTGGATGAGGAATCCAATGGCTCACCCGGTCGTACCTTGCTCGGGCACTTGGCATTTCAGCTCGGTGGGCGCGCCGCATACGAGTATGTCCGCTCGTCGGACGAGGCCGGCGAGGCAACCTCGGTCAGCCATCTGGCCGGGCTGCTTAAACGCCACGGACCCTGTCTGATTCTCATGGACGAGACGCTGGAGTACCTGGCGAAGACTTACGTCACCGACGGCGGGGTCGGCACTCGAACCACCAATGCGCTGTTGTTCATCAAGGAACTCGCTAGCGCCGTAGCCTCCGTTCCCGGCGCATGTCTGGTCGCGACCCTGACCGCGTCTCACCTCGAGGATTTTGCGGGCGCCAACGACGAGGACCTGCTGGAACGGTTGAGCAAGATATTCGGCCGCACCGAGAGCGTCGTAACTCCGGTCGAGGGCGATGACATCTTCCCGGTCCTGCACACCAGGCTTTTCCAGTCCACCGGGACGGCCGCCGCACGGCGCCGGGTTGCCGATGCCTACGGTGACTACTACGCCGATCAATTCGGTGATGCGATACCCATGGAATTCCGTGAGCCCGCGTATAGGGAGCGCATCGCAACGGCTTACCCATTTCATCCCGAGCTCATCGACCTGCTGACGAATCGCTGGGGGTCACTGTCGGGTTTCCAGCGCACTCGCGGCGCGCTCCGCACCCTCTCCCACACGGTCAAAGCCTTGCACAACTCAACTCGGTCTGCTCCGCTGATTCACCCCGGTGACCTGCCGTTGCACGATCCGGGAGTCCGTGCCGAGGTCCTCAAGATCACCGGCATGTCCTACAAATCCGCCCTCAACGCGGACATCATCCGGGCCGAATCCCGCGCCCGTATGGAGGACAAACGCCGCGGCGGTGAGGTCGAAAAGGCCGGACTGGCAACGGGGCTGGCGACGACGGCCTTCATTCATTCCTTCGGCTCGGACAAGGTCCTCGGTGCGTCCGACGCTCAGATGATCATGGGTGTCGGACGACCGGGCATTTCGCGCGGAACCCTCGAAGACGTTCGCGACACCATTAAGAACGCGGCCTGGTACATGCGCTACGAAGGCGGGCGGTATCGGTTCACGACCGAACCCAACCTCAACAAAGTCATCGTCGAACGCGAAAGCGCGGTCTCCGAGCAGACGATCGCCCAGCTGCTCGCCGAGACGACCGCGACGGTTGCGCCAGCCGAGCCCCCGTGGCGTACCCAGACCGATGTGCTGACCTCCGCGGACGTTCGCGACGAACCTCGGCTGTGCCTTGCCCTGCTGCATCCCGATCATCGCGTCGGGCTCGCGGATCCCAAGGCGTCGATCGAGGTGCCCACCAAGATTCTCCATGAGTTCGACCGGTCCGGACGAACCAATAAGAACACGCTGGTTCTGGTCGCTCCCGACGCCGGTGAATTTGGGCGGGCACGTTCAGTGGCGCGGACCCTCGCCGCGATGCGCGATCTGCACGGCGACACTCCTCGGCTGAAGAAGTTCACCAAGGAGCAACAGGATGATCTCTCGAAGCGGATCGTACGTGCTGAACAGCGCCTCCCCGCTCTCCTCGTGATGGCCTACCGCCATGTCTACCAGCTCGCCAACGGGGTCGAAGGCGGCACGCCCGCGCTCGACCATCTGGATCTCGGCGCTGCCCGGGCCAGTGAGACCGTCACGTCCAGAGTCTCCGACCGGCTCCGGTCCTCGGATGGCCTGCTGGACAAGCTCGCTCCGGCCGCGTTGCTGTCGGATCGCTTCGGGTTGGTCCCCGCTGGCGCCGACGCCGTGGAGATCGAAGTCTTGCTCAAGGCGTTTCAACGGTTCCCCCGGTTGCCGAAACTCGCCTCGGAGAACGTGATTCGTGACTGTTTGACGGAAGGAATCCGGCGCGAAGTCTTCGGTTTGGTATCCGGCTCACATTGGCAGGCTCCGGACTCGGTGGTGCGTATCGGTGTGACCGTCGAGCCGGACGAAATCCAGTTCCAACCGGGTACGTGGCTTGTCCGGGCAGCTGCCGCGAGAAATCTGCACGACTCCCGCCGTGGCGAAACGGAACCCGAACCGGAGCCAACCCCGGCAGATCCCCGGCCTCAGCCCAGACCGCACCCGAATCCACCGGGTCCGTCGAGGGCATTGCCGTCGGTAGGCCCGACCACGCTAGAGTTACGGATCGCCGACATTCCGGCCGAGAAGCTGCGGGATGTGGTCAGGATCGCCGCCCTGCAGTTCGCCGCGCAGGGCGCGCAAGTGTCTGCGATCTTGGAGGTTACCGTCCGCTCGGCCAAGCCGATTCCCGCGCACGTCATCGATTTGGTCGTAGAAGAGGGCCTGGGTCAGCTGGGTCTGCGCGCGGAGATATCTGAGTAGGTTCGACGCAGAGTTCGACAGGCCGATAGACCCGGGGAACCTCACGCATCGAACTGGACGCCGTCACCGCCGAGCTCGCCAAAGCTCAGCAGGCGATCGACCGGTACCTAAGCGCCTTCGAAAACGGCACCCTCGACCCCGAGCTCCTCGCCGGAAGGCTCAGTGAATTGCGCGCCAAGACAGGCCAACTCATCACCCGGCGCGACGAACTCACCGATGCCCTGACGAACGAACCCACCGCGCCGAAACCCGCAACGCTCGACGGCATCGCCGACCAAATTGCCGACATCATCACCAATGGCACCCGCACCCAGGCCAAGGCGCTCATCGAGACCCTCGTCGCCCAGGTCGCCATCGCCGGACCCGACCGCTTGATCCCCACCTTCCGCATCCCCCAACCCGGAAACGACATTGGGGCTGGGACCGCTTCTGCGGTACCAGCCCCAATGGAGTCGGTTCGTGCAATGACACGATTGGTGGAGCTAAGGGGAATCGAACCCCTGACCTTCTCGATGCGAACGAGACGCGCTACCAACTGCGCTATAGCCCCGCGAAGTCCGTCTCCGGCCTGCGCTTGCAGAACTTTATCAGGTGGTCGGGCGGGAAAACGAATCGGCAGGTTAGGGGTGGTTTTCCTAGGATGGGGCGGTGGATATGAGTGCGCATACGGAGACGGTGGCGGATTGGGCGGAGCGAGTGCGGGGGATGTTGGAGGGGTCGCCTCGGCGGGAATTGGCGGCGGGGCGGTTGTCGGTGCTGGGGGCGGGGATGGATTCGCTGGCGGTGCTGGTGGAGGCGGGGGACGGGCGGTGGGTGGTGCGGCTGCCGAAGGGGGAGGACGCGGTGGAAGGGATTGCGCGGGAGGCTCGGTTGCTGCCGGAGTTGGCGGGGCGGGTGCGGTTGCCGATTCCGCGGTTCGCGTTCACGGCGGCCAATCCGCTGGGGCCGGGGGAGTGCTGTGTGTATCCGGCGGTGCCGGGGGAGTCGTTGAGTGACGACGAGTGGGTGGCGCGGGGGCTGTTGGGGAGTGGTGCGGTGGCGGAAGCGGTGGCGGAGTTCTTGGATTCGGTGCATGGGTTCCCGGTGCGGCGGGCCGTGGAATTGGGGGTGGAGGAGGTGGACTTCCGGAAGGATTTCGCGGCTGATCTGGAATTGGTTCGGGCGCAGGTGATTCCGTTGCTGCCGGAGCGGGAAGGGCGGCGGCTGGCGGGGATCTGGGAGGAGTATCTGGCGGAGGATGCGAACTTCGAGTACGAGCCGGCGCTGATTCATGCGGATGTGAGTTTGGATCATCTGCTGGTCACCGGTGAATCGATCAGTGGCGTCATCGATTTCGGGGATGTGCAGGTGGGGGACCCCGACTACGACCTGTGTTATCTGTGGTCCGATGCGGGCGCGGGATTCGTCGAAAGAGTACGGGCGGCACAGGGATTGGGATTCGACGCCCGATTACGGGCCAAGCTGGACTTCTGGGCGTGCGCCGATCACGCGGTGGATGTGCTGCATGCCATCGAGCACGAGATGACGGAATTCCGGGAGATCGCGATCGCGGGGGTGTGCGAGGCGGTGACGCGGTTCGGGGGTCAGGCGAGCGGTTCACTGTAGGACTCGACCACGCGGCGGAACAGCTGGACCCGATGGTCGCGGACCGCGGGATTGTCGGGCTCCAGCAGGCATTGGGTGAGGGTGCCGTCGTGCACGGCGATCAGGGAGCGGCCCAGGGCGACCGGGTCGGGGACGCGGCGGCCCGCACGTTCCAGGAGCGTCACCACCACGGGGGTCAGCGCATTGCTGATGGCTTCCTCCCGCGCCACCATCACCCGGCGCAGTTCCGGATTGCGCAGTGCGTGCGCGGTGAATTCGGCGGTGATGCGAAACCATTTGTCGTCCATGGGGACCGCGTGCAAAGCGAATTCCACCGCCTGGCCGGGGTCGCCGACTTCGATATCGACATCGAGCAGTGCGGTGACCTGGGTCAGCATTTGCGCCGAGCGCTGCTCCCACATGGCGAGGAACAGTTCCTCGAGCGATTTGAAGTTCGAATAGAACGCGCCGCGCGTGAATCCGGCCCGCTCACAGAGCTGTTCGACCGTGCACCGGCCCAGCCCATCCTCGGCGAAAGCATCGAACGCGGCATCCAATAGCCGCTGCCGAGTCGCCGCCCGCCGCCGTTTCGGTGGTGCACTCACCGCACCCGTCTCGTCCGTCATCACGCCCCCGCGATCCGCCGCCCCGGCCCCGGCACCATCGATGCCGCCGCCCACTCCGGAGTTATCGGCCCTGCTCACGACCAAATAGTAGCTAAGACAACTCTCGTGACTCTCAGGGGCAAGCCCCTGAAACCCCGCATCAGCGGGAGCGTGACTCTCCGGGACAAGCCCTGAAACCTCGAATCAGCGAGGGGCGGACCGAACTCGGCGGGGCACGCACAGGCAAGAGCGCGGACTGGACCGGCGGCCGCGGTGAATGCGCGAGTTCTTACCTATCGTGCGGGAAGTCCGGCGGTGCGGGCCGCTTCGGCGAGCACAGCTTCGAGCATGGCCGGGGTGAGGCGGCCGGTGAAGGTGTTCTGCTGGCTGGGGTGGTAGGTGCCGAAGAGGTGGAGGGGTGCGCGGCCGGGGCGGGCGGGGGCCAGTTCGTAGTGGGCGCCGTGGCCGAACTTGGGCTTGGGTTTGGGTACGGTCCAGCCGGATTCGGTGAGGGCGGGCAGCAGCGCCTGCCAGCCCCAGCCGCCGAGGACGACGATCGCGCGGAGGGTGGGTGCGAGCAGGCCGAGTTCGGTGATCAGCCAGTGGCGGCAGTTGTCGCGTTCCGACGGCAGGGGTTTGTTGTCGGGCGGGGCGCAGTGCACGGGCGCGGTGACGCGGGTGCCGAGCAGGCGCAGGCCGTCGTCGACGCTCAGGCTCGTCGGCTGGTTGGCGAGGCCGGCGCGGTACATGCAGGCGATGAGGACGTCGGCGCTGCGGTCACCGGTGAACATGCGCCCGGTGCGATTGCCGCCGTGCGCCGCGGGCGCGAGACCGACCACGAGCACCCGGGCGTCGTCCGGACCGAAGCCGGGAACCGGTTTGCCCCAGTAATTTTCGTCACGAAAGGCGGCACGCTTGTCATGTGCGACCTGTTCCCGCCACTCCACCAGGCGTGGGCAGGCGCGACACGCTGTGAGCTGGGCATCCAGCTCGGCAATTGTGCGGCACACGGGTCGATTCAAGCGCACCCGGGCCGGAACCGGGGTGTGAGGTCCCGGCGTGGCGGCAACAGCATAGGGTTCGCGGGTAGCCGAGAGTTTGCGATTGCGAAGGGAACCCGCACACATGGCTGATTTGGTGGAGCTCGGCACCGCCGTCGACGCGGCACAGCGCGCCGGAAACCTGCTGGGCGTGTTCGCATTCGGCGTGTCGGGCGCCCTGCTGGCCGTGCGGCGGCGGTTCGACGTGGTCGGCATCACGGTGCTCGCCATCGCCACGGCCACCGGCGGCGGCATCATCCGGGATCTGATCATCGGCCGCACGCCCCCGGCCGCCTTCGTGCAACTGAGCTACGGCGGCGTGGCGCTGCTGGCCGCCGCGCTCATCTTCTTCTGGCATCCCCCGGTCCGCCTGGTGCGCACCCCGCTGCTCGTCACCGACGCGATCGGCCTCGGCATCTTCTGCGTGACCGGCACCGTCACCGCCTTCCAGTTCGGCATGTCGGCCACTTCGTCGGCGGCGCTCGGCGTGGTCACCGCGGTGGGCGGCGGCGTCATCCGCGATGTGCTGGCCGGTGTGACGCCCAGCGTGCTCAGCGACGGGGAGCTGTACGCGGTGCCGGCGCTGCTGGGCTCGGTGGTGACCGCGCTGCTGCTGCACTACGGCCAATACACCTTCTGGACAGGCGGTTTGGCGGGCGCCGGCGCGGTCGGCCTGCGCCTGCTGGCGCTCTGGCGGCACTGGCGCGCCCCGCTCGCCCGCCCGCACCGCCGGCGGATCGAAACACCGGAGCACGGACCCTCGACTTAGCCCATCCTCAGTCGTGTCGCCGAACACCCTTGTGCTCGATTGATAGCATGGCTGAGGCCGCCCGACGGGCTGTGGAAAACACCCAGAGAGAGCTACTACTTCCGATGCAGTTTGAGATCGTCGAACGCGACGAGACGTGGGTCGCGGGGTTGCCGGTACGCAGCCCCAAACGCGCCCTCGGAGAACTGCGCGACCACGATCTGGAAGTGGCCTGGGCCGCCGTGCTGCATCAGGAACTGGGCGGCCCGCTGGCGTCCGCGTACACCGATTACGCGGCCGAACTGGGCACCTACAACACCCAGATCGTCGGCTACCAGTGCGATTCCTTCGACCGGGTGACCCGCGGCCATATCGTGGCCCGCATCCCCGCCGGCACCTACGCGCGCTTCTCCTCGGTCGGCAACTTCCCGCGCGTCATGACCGACCTGTGGACGCAGATCGCCTACGCCGAGGAGCACAACCAGATCAAGCGCATCCACACCGGTGATTTCGAGTGCTATCCGCACGCCTACAAGATCGACCTGTACCTGGCGGTGGAGCCGTGAGCTATTCGATCGTGGTGCGCCCCGGCGGTGTCTACGGCGGTCTCGTCGTCCCGCGCGTACGCCCCAGCTTCAAGATCAGCACCAGCGACCTGATCGAGTTCCTCCGCGACCGCCTGCGCGACCGCGACGGCGTCGAACGCCCCCTCGCCACGGTCTACGTCCCCGACCCCGCGGGCAACTACAACGTGCTGGTCTCCTACGAATACGCGGACCCGCACCAGGCCCCCGTCGGCGATGTCCTGATCCGCGTCCCCAAGGGCGTCTACGCCCGCTTCCGCCCCAATGGCGACTATCACGATCCGGCCGAGGATGTCTGGGCCCAGGTCGACGACGCCACCGCATCGGCCGAGATCACCCGCGCCTACCGCGAGGAGATCGAGATCTGGACCGGTCCCGCGGATCTGGAGCTCTTCATCTCGATTCTGGTCTGACCACCGACCGTTAACCAATTGTTAGCTAGACGAGAACCAACCAGTCTTGTCGTTGCTTTTCATGACTAATAGCAATGGTTTGACCAGGGGGGATTTCTTGATACACATTCGGGTATCGGACCGTTTGCCGGATATCTGGACAATTTTGGTCACCTGACGGATACTCCCCTAGGTGCCCAAGCCAGGAGCGGTCGATACATGACCGTATCGGGCGGGAGCGCGCTCGTCGCGCGAAGTCAGCAGTAGTGGAGTGGGAACTATATGGCAGTCGAACCGATCTCGCTCATCCCGGCCGAAGGTGCAGGTCGCGGGATGCTCCGTTGCCGTGATGCGCGATCCGGGTGCACGATCTTGATCGGTCCACCGGCCGCGGATCCGCGGCTCTGGCGCGAGTACCTGGACGGCGCGCTCGAGGTCTACCGTTCCTTCGGCGCCGAGGAGGCGGTCGAGTACGACGCCTGGCTCGACGGCCGCACCACCTCGCTGTTCTGCGTCGCCCTCGATTCCGATGGCCGGGTGGTCGCCGGCGTGCGCGCCGAGGGCCCGCACCGGCACGTGGATCAGGTGCACGCCGTGCGCAGCTGGGCCGGCCGCCAAGGCGACGCCGCCTTCCGCAAAATGGTCGCCGACCAGATCCCCAGCGGTGTGGTCGAAGCCAAGACCGGCTGGGTGGCCCGCGATGCGGAACATCGCCACGCCCTGGCGGATTGGGTGGCCCGCGCCATCGTGCAGAGCGCATTGCTGCTGGGTGTGCGCTATTCGACCGGCATCGCCCCGTCTCACGTGCTCGACCGCTACGCCAGCAGCGGTATGAAAGTGGTCTGGTGGGTGCCGTCCTCGGGCTACCCGAACGAGCGCTACATCACCCATCCGGTGTGGTGGGACATGCAGACGTATAAGTCGGTCGGAACCCCCGAGCAGGTGCGGTTGATCGAGGCCGAGATGGCCGAACTCACCGCCGGCGGCACGGTCCATCGGACCCGGGGCGAGGGACTGGCGCAGGCATGAGCGCCGGCTCGTTCGCGGCCGGTGCGTACCGACCGCTGCTGCTCGATGAATTCCATCCGGATGACGCTGTACGACTCGCGGCATTACGCGCCGATCCCGCAATCGAATTCACCGACCGGCGCGATTTGCTGCGCGCCGAATTCGACGGTCTGCTATCCCCGCCGGAATTGTCCGAAGGGCCGGAGCTCGATCGCTGGGTTTATTACCCATGGCGTCGCTCGGTCATTGCTCTACCCGGTCCGGGCATACTGCGCACGCTCCGGCTGGACCGCAATCGCAATCACCTCACTCGCGCGGAACAGGAAAAGCTCGGCGAGCTGACCATCGGCGTGGTCGGGCAGAGTGTCGGTCACGCCGTCGCGTACACCCTGGCGCTGGAAGGCATTTGCGGTGGGCTGCGGCTCGCCGACTTCGACACCATCGAGCTGTCCAATCTGAATCGCATTCCCGGCACGGTGTTCGACATCGGCGAGAACAAGGCCGTGGTCACCGCCCGCCGCATCGCCGAACTCGATCCGTACCTGCCCGTCGAGATCTTCGAAACCGGTGTCGGCGAAGACAATATGGATGCCTTCCTGTCCGGCCTGTCGATCGTGGTCGAGGAATGCGATTCGCTCGATATCAAGCTCGCCGTGCGCGAGGGCGCGCGCCGGCACCGGCTGCCGCTGCTCATGCAGTCCAACGATCGCGGACTGCTGGATGTGGAGCGTTTCGATCTGGACCCGAACCGCCGCCCGTTCCACGGAATGCTCGGCGGTACCAGCTCGGCCGAGCTGCGCGGTCTGTCCACCCGGGACAAGGCCCCGCACGTGATTCGAATCCTGGACGGCCGCAACCTGTCCGAGAATCTGGCGGCCAGCATGGTCGAGGTCGGTGAAACCCTGAACAGCTGGCCGCAATTGGGCGGCGAGGTGCAGCTCGGCGGCGCCAGCGTGGCGAGTGCGGTGCGCCGGATCGGCCTGGGCATCAAGCTGCCATCCGGGCGGACCCGGGTGGATGTCGAACGCGCCCTCGACGAGATCGTCGAACCGGAGGCGTTCGAGGATCTGGTGTGGCCGGAGGAATCCGACGCCGAGCCGGAACCGGAATCGGGGATCGCGGCCGTGCTGGCCTGTGCGCAGCGCGCCCCCTCCGGCGGTAACGCGCAACCCTGGAACCTGCGCGCGGATGCCACGGCGATCACCATTTCGCTTGCCCGCGAACGCACCTCGATGATGGATATCGGCTACCGCGGCAGTGCGCTGGCCCTGGGCGCGGCGCTGTACAACGCGCGCGCTGCGGCTGCCGCGCAAGGCCGCCTCGGTGCGGACGAATTGCGTACCGGCGGACCGGAACTGCTCACCGCGGTGCTGCGCCTGGGTTCGGACTCGGATCCGCAACTCGCCCAGGACTATCCGGCGCTGCTCACCCGGCACACCAATCGCCGGGACGGGTCCGGCGCTCCCTTGCCCTCGGCGGTGCGCGACGCCCTCGACGCCGTCGTGACTCACGCGGGCGGCGGGCTGCGCTGGATCTCGGACCGGACCGAGGTCGAGTACGCAGCCGACATGCTGGCCGCCTCCGAGCGCACCCGCTACCTGACCCCGGCCATGCACACCGAGATGATCTCCGAGCTGCGCTGGCCCGGCGATGATCTGCGCACCGGCATGGACCTGCGCACCCTGGACCTGGCCCCCGACGAGATCGCCAAGCTGGAGATCGCCCGCCGCGCCGATGTAATGGCCCTGCTGCGCACCTGGTCCGGCGGCAGCGCCCTGGTCGACGGCACCCGCGACAAACTGCGCACCAGTTCGGCGCTGGCGGTGCTGACCATGCCCGCCCCGCCCCTGGACGACCCCGCGGAGCTGGCGGCCTACGCGCGCGCTGGCGCGACGCTGCAGCGCGTCTGGATCGAGGCGGAACGCCGCGGATTGGCCGTTCAGCCCGTTTCGCCGGTATTCCTGTTCGCCCGACGCCCCGAGGAACTGCATACGGTTTCCCCGGAGTTCGCCGATACACTAGCGTCACTTCAGGGCCGCTTCCTGGAGCTGTCGGGAGTGCCTGAGGACGAAACGGTGGTGTCGGTTCTGCGATTGGGATACGCACCGAAACCAGCGGTTCGGAGCAGGCGACTTCCAATACCGGGCGCGGACACCCGCGGTTTGTGAGATCGGAGAAAAGGTGCCTCGGCGAACGCTCGACTCACTGGTGACCCAGGTCGCCTCCGAGTTGATGTCGGTCGATGCCACCACGATGACGGCGGCCAGCGAGCAGGTGCTGTCCTGGCTGGTGGAGCACTTCGACGTCGATTTCAGCTTTCTGCGCTTCACCGATCAGGTCCGCCGGGTCTCGGTGATGGTCGCGGAGTGGCCGCGCCGCGTCGTGCCCGACCCCGACGACGAAGATCCGCTGCATGTGGCCCATCTCGACGACCCCACCTCGGCGCTCGGTCAGCTCTCGCACACCACCGAGCCGATCATCATCCGGCCGATTCCCGAATTCGCCGACTATCAGCAGCTGATCCAGCAGGCCACCGGTATCGAATCGGTGTCTGTGGCCGCGGTGCCGCTGGTCTCGCGCGGCGAACCCACCGGCATTCTGGGCTTCATCAAGGCGGGCGACCGCGAGTGGAGCAATCGGGAACTCAATGTGCTCAAGGCGATTGCCGCGCTGTTCGCCCAATTGCAGGCGCGCGTCGTGGCCGAAGAGCGGTTGCGCTACATCGCCATGCACGACGATCTGACGGGGCTGGCGAACCGCCGGTCGCTGCTCGAGCATATGGAGGACCGGCTCAAACCGGGCAGTCAGGGCCCGGTGGCCACCTTCTTCCTCGACCTGGACCGCCTCAAGGCGCTCAACGACTTTCTCGGCCACACCGCCGGGGACAATTTCATTCGCACACTGGCCACACGGCTGCGCGAGAATCTCGATCCCGGTGACATGATCGCCCGGCTGGGCGGCGACGAATTCGTCATCGTGCCGGCCAAACCCCTCGATGCCGCTGCCGCGGATCAGGAGGCCACCCGCATCCAGCAGCTGATCGGCCGCCGCGTCACTGTCGGCGAGGAGACCGTCAGCCGCGGCGCGAGTGTGGGTGTGGCGCTGGGGATTCCGGGGGAGACCACGGTGGCGGATGTGCTGCGCCGGGCCGACCACGCGCTGCTGTCCGCCAAGTCGAGCGGCGGCAATGGCGTCGCGGTGTTCACCGATGCGATGCGGGCGCAGTTCGAGTTGCAGGACGATGTCGAGCTGAACCTGCGCGGCGCGGTGTCGGACGGGTCGCTGCTGCTGCATTACCAGCCGGAGGTGGACCTCAGGACCGGGCGGGTGGTGGCGCTGGAGGCGCTGGTGCGGTGGCAGCATCCGACGCGCGGCGCGGGCTGTTGCCGCCGGGGGCGTTCGTGGGCGTCGCCGAGGCCACCAATCTGGCGGGGGAGCTGGGGCGGTGGGTTATTCGCACGGCGTGTGAGCAGTTCTCGCAGTGGCGTAAGCGCGGGCTGGCCTCGAATGTGGTCATTCGCATCAATGTGTCTCCGGTGCAGCTGGTTTCGCTGGATTTCGTGGAGACCATGGAGGATATTCTGCGGCGGTTCGGCATCGACGGGTCGTCGGTGTGCCTGGAGATCACCGAGCACGTGGTGGTGCAGGATCTGGCGCGCACCCAGGTGACCTTGCGCGGGCTGAAGCGGATGGGCGTGCAGATCGCCATCGACGATTTCGGCACCGGGTATTCGTCGCTGTCGCATCTGAAAGCGCTGCCGGTGGACGCGGTGAAGATCGACCGCGGCTTCGTGCAGCGGCTGGGCGCCAGCGCCGACGATCTGGCCATTGTGAAATCCATTGTGGGACTGGCGGGTTCGTTCGGTTTGGGCGTGGTCGGCGAAGGCGTCGAAACCACCGTGGCGGCGCGTACCCTGGTGGCATTGGGATGTTATCGGGCGCAGGGATTCTTGATCGCGCGGCCGATGCCCGCGGAAGAAGTCGAAGCACATTTGAGCGCGGGCCGGATAGCGTTGGATCTGGATCTTCCGGGTACCGGCCGCAACTCGGCCCCCTGAAATTAGGGGCATATACCTGAGAATGACCGACTCGCGAACAATAATGTTCGCGAGTAGCGTGCCGTCTGACAGAGCTGTCAAATTCGAGGATGGATCGGCGTGGGTGATCGAAGCCTGAGCGGCAAGAAGACATTGATAACCGGGGCCGCGAGCGGCATCGGCCGAGCGACCGCGCTGGCCGCGGGACGCAAGGGGGCGCGGCTGGTCCTGACCGACCTGAACGCCGAGGGTCTCGACGACACGGTGGCCGCGGTGCGCGCCGAGGGCGGGATCGTCGAGTACTCGCAAGCCCTCGACATCAGCGACTACGACGCGGTGACCGCGTTCGCCAAGCAGACGCACGAACTGCTCGGGTCGCTGGACGTGGTGATGAACATCGCGGGCGTGTCCACCTGGGGCACGGTCGAGAATCTCGAGCACCGGCACTGGAAGCTCATGGTGGACGTGAACCTCATGGGCCCCATCCACGTGATCGAGAACTTCGTGCCGCCGATGATCGCGGCCAAGCGCGGCGGGGCGCTGGTGAACGTGTCCTCGGCGGCCGGGCTGCTGGCCTTCCCGTGGCATGCCGCCTACAGCGCCAGCAAGTTCGGCTTGCGCGGGGTGTCGGAGGTCCTGCGATTCGATCTGGCGCGGCACGACATCAAGGTGCACCTGGTGGTGCCGGGCGCGGTGGACACGCCGCTGGTGCAGTCGGTGGACATCGTCGGCGCGGACCGCGACGATCCGCGAATCCAGGCCTGGATCAAGCGATTCCGCCGGCACGCGCGCCAGCCCGAGCAGGTGGCGGATTCGATCCTCAAGGGCGTGGAGAAGGGTACCTACCTGATCCACACCCAGTTCGACATACGCTTCGGCTACTGGTGGGCGCGCAAGTTCGCCTGGCCGTACGAGTTCGCCATGGCCAAGGCCAACGACCTGTTCACCACGTTCCTCCCGAAGGATCAGCGGTAGGGGCCGATCCTCCGCGACAGGGGGGAAGGGGGTCAGGCGGTGGCGGGACCGCAGGTCTTGGTTTCGGCGCAGTTCTCCGCGGCGTGCACGTCCAGCACCCGCGCCCCCGGGCCCGCCGCGCCCAGATGATCGTGTGCATTGACGAGTTTGCAGCTGCCCAGCGACAGACATCCGCAGCCGATGCACCCGGTCAGGTTGTCGCGCAGGCGAATCAGCTGCTCTATGCGCTCGTCCAGGTCCGCGCGCCAGTTGGTGGACAGCGTCTCCCAGTCGCGGCGGGTGGGGTTGCGCCCGTCGGGCAGCGTGTCCAGGGCCGCGCGGATCTCGCCGAGCGGAATCCCGACACGCTGGGAGATGCGGATGAAGGCCACCCGGCGCAGGGTTTCCCGCGGGTAGCGGCGCTGATTGCCGCTGGTGCGGCGGGCTGTGATCAACCCCTCACGCTCGTAGAAATGCAAGGCGGACACCGCAACTCCGGCCCGTTGGGCCAGCTGGCCCGGCGTCAATTCCTTCGCTTGCCACGACGCGGTCTGCATACCTGAAGATTACTCGAGGTTTTTCCCGGGTGCGAATTGCATGCCATCTTTGCCCAGGGGAACTACCGTCAGGATATGGGAACAAAGGCTGCGCCGACGGCGCGACCGTTTTCCGTGACCTCGGAGGTCGGCGCGTTGCGCACGGTGCTGCTGCACCGTCCCGGTGACGAGCTGCGCCGGCTCACCCCGCGCAATAACGATCAGCTGCTCTTCGACGCCATTCCCTGGGTGGAACGCGCGCAGCAGGAGCACGACACCTTCGCCGAGGTGTTGCGCGGGCGCGGGGTCGAGGTGCTGTTGCTCGCGGATCTGCTCACCGAGACCATCCAGGTGAGCGGGGCGGCGCGGATACAGGGCATCTCCGGCGCGGTGGACGCCCGGCGGCTGGGTCACGGGCTGGCCGACGAACTGGCCGCCTATCTGCGCACGGTGCCCGCACCCGAACTCGCGCACATTCTCACCGCGGGCATGACCTTCGACGAACTGCCGTTCAGCGCCGACGCGACCTCGCTGGTGCGGCGCATGCACCACGGCCACGATTTCGTGATCGATCCGCTGGCCAATCTGCTCTTCACCCGCGACTCCTCGTTCTGGGTGGGGCCGCGGGTGGCCATCACCTCGCTCGCCTTGCCGGCCCGCGCGCGGGAAACCTCGCTGACCGATCTCATCTACGCCTTCCACCCGCGTTTCCTCGGCGTGCGGCGAGCCTACGAATCGCATACCGCGCCCATCGAAGGCGGGGACGTGCTGCTGCTCGCGCCGGGCGTGGTGGCGGTCGGGGTGGGCGAGCGCACCACGGCGGCGGGCGCGGAAGCCCTGGCGCGCAGCCTGTTCGAGGACGAGCTGGCGCACACCGTGCTGGTGGTGCCGATCGCCCAGACCCGCGCCACCATGCATCTGGACACCGTGTGCACCATGGTGGACGTGGACGCGGTGGTCATGTACCCGGCCGTTCAGGATTCGCTGTGCGCGTTCACCATTCGCCGGCAGGACGGCGGCGGGGTGAGCATCGCCGGACCCGATCCCTTCCTGAAGATGGCCGCCGAGGCCATGGGCATCGGCCGGCTGCGGGTGGTGGACACCGGCCTGGACGGCGTCACCGCCGAACGCGAGCAATGGGACGACGGCAACAACACCCTGGCGCTGGCGCCGGGCGTGGTGGTCGCCTACGAACGCAATGAGATGACCAATGCCCGGCTGCTCGACGCCGGAATCGAAGTGCTGCCCATCCCGGGGTCCGAACTCGGTTCCGGCCGCGGCGGCCCGCGCTGCCTGTCCTGCCCGTTGTCGCGTGACGAGGTGTGAGAAGCCATGCTGGACATCCCGGTCGACCACCACTCGACGGTTCCGCCGTACGAGCAGCTCCGGCAGGGGCTGATAGCCCGCGTCCGCTCCGGTGAGCTGGCGGCCGGGACGAAGATTCCGACGGTGCGGGCGCTGGCGGCGCAATTGAAGCTCGCGCCCAATACGGTGGCGCGGGCCTATCGCGAGCTGGAACAGGACGGGGTGCTCGAAACCCGCGGGCGGCTGGGGTCTTTCATCGCCTCCTCCGGCGATCCGACCCGCGATCTGGCCGGGCGGGCGGCCACCGAATACGTGTCGGTGATCCGCCGCCTCGGCCTGGACGACGAGGCCGCGCTGCGCTACCTACGCGCGGCGCTGGGCGAAACCCGCTCCGCGCCATAAATACTGGAGGCCGGGGCGCTGCCCCGTTCTTTTCCTACGGGGGTGTGGGGCGCAGCCCCGCGTTATTTCCAGCTCGGCAACCACAGATGGTCGTGCCAGCTGGCCGGGGTGATGGGCATGGCGGTGAGAATCGGCCACAGCCAGATGAAGTTCGCTATCACCAGCGCCAGGTAGATGCAGACCGCGAGCAGCCCCAGGCCTTGGCGTTCGCTCGGTGGCGTGAACTGCTGTAGATTGGTCGCACCCGAGAGCCGTCGCCCGCTCGGCGGCGCGTGCCCGAGGATATCGCCCAGCGCGAGAGCCACTCCCATCACCAGGAACGGGGCGAGCGGGACGGCGTAGAAGAAGTACATCTGCCGATCCAGCGACAGGAACCAGGGCAGCAGCCCCGCGCCGTAGCCGACCAGCACGGCCGCGTAGCGCCAGTCGCGGCGCACGATACTGCGCCACATGGCCCAGGCGAGCATCGGGAACGCCACCCACCACAGGGCGGGGGTGCCGATCGCCATCACGGCCTTCACGCACTGGGATTGGCCGCAGCCGCCCACATTGGTGTCGGCGTAGTAGTAGAGCATGGGCCGCAGACCCATCGGCCAGGTCCACGGCTTGGATTCCCAAGGATGGTGATTACCTGCGGAATTGGTGAGTTCCTTGTGGAAGGTCAGTACTTCCCCGCCGTAGAACCAGAGCGAGCGCAGCGCCGCCGGCACCCATGAGAAGGCTCCGTCCCGGCCCACCTTCACGCCGACGGCCCAGCGGTCGTAGCTGGTTTCGCTGGCGAACCAGGCGTAGAAGGAAGCGAGGTACACCGTCACCGGCACCACCGCGAGCGCCCAGACGGTCGGCCCCAGGTCGCGCACCGCGACGCCCGCGAACGGCCGCCGCACCCGGTAGCCGCGCCGGGCCGCGAGATCGAATCCCAAACTCAGCGCGGCGAATCCGACCACCCAATACGCGCCGGACCATTTGGTGCCGCAGGCCAGGCCGAGCATGAGGCCCGCGCCGAACCGCCACCAGCGCACCCCGAAGCGGGGCCCGAAATCGCTGTCCCCCAGGCGTCCTTCGGCGGCGACCAGCGCCATGCGGGCGCGGATATCGTCGCGATCCACGATCAGGCAGCCGAAAGCCGCTGTCACGAACAGGGCTTGGAAGATGTCGAGCATGCCGAGCCGCGACGAGACGAAGGTGAGACCGTCGCAGATGATCAGGATGCCCGCGAACGCGCCGATCAGGGTGGAGCGGGTCATGCGCCGCACGATGCGAATCACCAGCAGTACCAGGATGGTTCCCGACACCGCGGCCGTGAACCGCCAGCCCCAGCCGTTGTAGCCGAAGAGCCATTCGCCGAGCGCGATCATCTGCTTGCCGACCGGCGGATGCACCACCAGCCCGTAGCCCGGATTGTCCTCGGTGCCGCCGCCGTTGAGCACCTGCCAGCCCTGCGGCGCGTAATGCTTCTCGTCGAATACCGGCGTCTTACCGTCGGTCGGGTAGTTCAGCATGATGAATCGGGTCAGCAGCGCGACCGCGGTGAGGAACAGCGTGACCGCCCATCCGCGCGCCCGATCCAGCGGACCGTAGTCCGGCGAGGGCAGCAGCGGTGCCGGACTGGACAGCGCCACACCCGCGTCTTCGGAGGCTTGCGGTCGCGTGTCGGTCACCTGGGTCACGGCCTCGATCGTAGGCGGTGCGGGGTGCTCGGGTCCGCCACGGTGAGAACCTCGCCGCCCGGCCGCCCCGGCGCCCGCCCGTATGCTGGGGCGGATGCCCGCCCGGGCCGCGGTGCCGACCCGCCCGGGTTTCCGCGATATCCGCGCCGGGTTTCACCGACGACAAGGAGTGCGATGTGAGCGGCGAGCCGACCTCGACCGGACGGCTGGTGCTCGCGGCGACCCCCATGGGCGATATCGGCGACGCCTCGCAGCGCCTGCGCGACGCGCTCGCCACCGCCGACATCGTCGCCGCCGAGGACACCCGCCGCACCCGCTCCCTGGCCAAGGCCCTGGACGTGGAGATCACCGGCCGCGTGGTCAGCTTCTACGACCACGTCGAAACCGCCCGCATCCCGATGCTCCTGGAGGAAATCGAATCCGGCAGCACCGTCCTGCTGGTGACGGACGCCGGCATGCCGTCGGTCAGCGACCCCGGCTACCGCATGGTCGCCGCCTGCGTCGAGCAGCACCTGCCCATCACCTGCCTGCCGGGCCCGTCGGCGGTAACCACCGCGCTCGCCCTGTCCGGCCTCCCGGTCGAACGTTTCTGCTTCGACGGTTTCGTCCCCCGCAAGTCCGGTCAGCGCAAAGAGTACTTCCGCACCCTCCTGACCGAACCCCGCGCCGTCGCCTTCTTCGAAGCCCCCCATCGTCTCGCCGACTGCCTGGCCGACGCCGTAGAAATCCTCGGCCCCGACCGCCGCGCCGCCGTCTGCCGCGAACTCACCAAAACCTACGAGGAAGTAGTCCGAGGCCCCCTCGCCGAACTGGCCGCCTGGGCCGTCGACGGCGCCCGCGGTGAAATCACCGTCGTCCTCGAAGGCGCCCAACCGATTTCGACCGCCCCCGAAGACCTGGTCGACCAGGTCGAAGCCCTCACCGCCACCGGCATGCGCCTCAAGGACGCCTGCGCCGAGGTAGCGGCGGGCACCGGCGCCTCGCGCCGCGAACTCTACGACGCCGTCCTGGCCGCCCGCTCCGCCGACTGACGCGCTCAGCGCCTGCGAGATCGTGCCCTGCCGTGTCAGGTCGGTGATCTGCTCGGGCCGATAGGCGCTGTTGAGTTCCGCCTAGTTCGGACCCTGACACGCCGATTGGGGCGATGCTGTGGGTGGGCGCGTCGCTGAGCGGCAATGCGGGTGATCTTGGATACCGTTCGGGAATGGGGTTGACCAGCTGGGTTGCGGGGGTCGCGGCCGGACTGTCGATCGTGGTGAGTGGGGCTGGGACGGCTGTTGCGGAGCCGGATTCGGTGGTGGGGGTGCAGGTGGGGGTTACCACCATGCATTTGGTGGATGGGCAGCGGGCGGATCCTTGGCGGCGGGGGGCGCGGCGGGAACTGATTGTCACGATGCACTATCCGGCGGTGGGCGGGGGGTCTTATCCGGTGGCCGACAATCGGCTGGTCGGGTTGCCGCAGCCGCTGGTGGCGGCGCGGGCGCGGGTGGGTGCGCCGGCGGCGGGCGGGGCGAGAACGCTTCCGGTGGTGTTGTTCTCGCCGGCGGTGGGGTTCCCCGCGCGCACCGGGACTTCGATGGCCGAGGATCTGGCGGGGCGCGGGTATGTGGTGGTGTCGGTGGAGGACACGCATGGCGCGTTGCCCGGCACGGTGCTGCCGGACGGGCGGGTCGAGTGGTACGACCTGCGCAATCTGACCGATATTCGTGCGGCGGTGCGTACTTCGTCGGAGGCGCGCGCCGGAGATATCCGGTTCGTGCTCGACGAATTGACGGCCATGGCGGACGGCGGGCATCGGACACTGCCGACCGGATTGGCCGCGGCGATGGATCCGGGGCGGGTGGGCATGGTCGGTCATTCGCTGGGCGGGACCATGGCGGTGGTCGGCGACGCGCGCATTCGCGCGGGTATCGACCTGGACGGCTATCCGCCGCCGTCGTATCTGGCCCCCGGGCTGGTCGCCGATCCGCAGCGGCCCCTGCTGTTCCTGTTCGGCGACACCCCGGATCCGGAGGTGCGCCGGAAGTCGATCGATCAGCTGCTGGCCGGCCGTACCGGGTGGACGCGCCGCCTCGCACTCGCGGGCGCGGGGCACTGGTCGTTCTGCGATATCGCCTTCGCGCCGCGGGTGATCACCGAATCTCCGCTGCTCACCAGGGCATTCGGCACCATCGGCCCGGAGCGGGCGCACCTGGTGACCAGAACGTACGTGGCGGCCATGTTCGATCGCTTCCTGCGCGGGCTGCCCGCCCCGGAGCTGGATGCGCCCGATCTCTTCCCGGAGGTCAGCCCCGCACCTTGACTGCGTCCTCGGACTCGAATACCTGTGCGGGAACGGGCTTCCGGCGTGCCGCAAGCGGGGCCCACCAGTTCGCCGGTCCCATCAGCTTGACCAAGGCCGGGACCAGCAGCATGCGGACCAGGGTGGCGTCGATGATCAGGGCGATGACCATGCCGAGTCCGAGGAAACGCATCGGTGTCAGCGGCGAGAGCGTGAATGCGCCGGTGATGAGAACGAGAAGCGTTGCGGCGGCAGTGATCACGCGGGCCGTCTGCACGGTCCCGGTGTGAACGGCTTGCTCGGTGTCCGCCCCGGCATCGTGCGCCTCCACCATGCGGGAGAGCAGGAAGACCTCGTAGTCGGTGGAGAGGCCGAACACCACCGCGATGATGAGGACGAGCATCCCGGCGGAGAGCGGGCCGGGGCTGACGGCCAGCGCGCTGGCCAGATGCCCCTGGTCGAAGATCCAGGTCAGGACGCCGAAGGTGGCGGCCAGACTGAGAAAGGCCATGAAAACGGCCTTGATCGGCAGGACCACCGACCGGAACGCCAGCGCCAGCATGAGCAGGGTGGCGGCGACCATGACGATGAGCATGAGAGGGAGCCGGGACAGGACGGCGGTGACACTGTCCGCCGTCGCCGCGCTCTCGCCGCCGACCCGCAGGTCCAGGCCGTCGATGGCGAGCGCTCGGAGCCGGTGGACGGTGTCCTGGGAGGCGGGGGAGCGGTCGGGGGTGGTGAGTGCCGCGTGAATTACGGCGGTGTCGTCCCGGGTTTCCAGGTGCAGCGCCTGTTTGACGCCGGGGACGCCGCCGA
Source organism: Nocardia yamanashiensis NBRC 100130 (assembly GCF_001613325.1). Taxonomy (GTDB): domain Bacteria; phylum Actinomycetota; class Actinomycetes; order Mycobacteriales; family Mycobacteriaceae; genus Nocardia; species Nocardia yamanashiensis. The sequence goes on from NZ_BDCD01000009.1 coordinate 101,981, forward strand.
TTTCGCGGAGCGCCTTGGTGATTGCCGTGGATGGCAGTGGGCTGCCGTCGGATTCGCGGATCAGGATGGTCGCACCGCTGTTGGCGGCGGGGAAGCGAGAGGTCAATTCCTCTACCGCGGCGCGGGTTTCGTTGCCGGCGGGCAGGGCCGTGTGGTCGACGTCGCCGAGACGGACGCTGGTCACCGGCGCGGCCAGGACGAGCAGGATCGCACCGACCACGATCGCGACCGTGCCGGGGCGGCGCATCACCGCCGTCACGACACGCCCCCAGAAACGCTGGGCGCGCGCTTCGGAACGCTCGAAAGCGTCCGCGCGCCAACTCCATTTGCCGATGCGCGGGCCGAGCAGCACGAGCGCGGCCGGCAGCGCGGTGACCGACAGCAGCGCCGCCAGCGCCACGGCGGCGATCGCACCGAAGCCCAGCGAGCGCAGGACCGCCTGCGGGAAGACGAACGTACCCGCGAACGCGCAGATCAGCAGTAGCGCCGAGAACAGCACCGTGCGCCCGGCGGTGTGCAGCGTGCGGGCGATGGCCTCGGTTGGCGTGCGACCCTGCCCGAGCTCCTCCCGGTACCGCCCGACCACGAAAAGCCCGTAGTCGATGGCCAATCCGAGCCCGAGCAGCGACACCACGTTCATGGCGAAGATGCTCACCTCGGTGAACCGCGCCAGCAGGCCCACCGTGCCCAGCGCGCCCACCACTGCCAGGGACCCGACCAGTACGGGCAGCGACGCCGCGACCACGCCGCCGAACACCAGTACGAGCACCAGCGCCGTCAGCGGAATCGAAATCGACTCGGCGACGATCAGATCGTGCCGGGACTGCGTGCTGATCGCGTCCGCGAGCGCGCTGTACCCCGTCAGCTTCGTATCGACCCCCGGCACGCGAAGATGCTCGGCCAGTTCGGGATACACCGCGATCCGCCGATTGTCGTCACCGGCCGCGAACACCACCGCGACGGCCTGCCGCCCGTCCGCCGAGCGCAGGTACTGCTGCCGTGAACTGTTCCAATAACTCTCGACCGGCCGATCCAGCAGCGCCGGATCGATCCGTCCCACGGCGGCGGTCACCTGCGGGCCGATATCGGCGAGCGACTTCCCTTCGGGCGCAGTGTAAATAGCGATCACGTCCGGGTTCTGCGGCCCCAGCCGCTCCTTCACCCACTGATCCACCGCACTGGATTCCCCACCCGGATCGGTGAACCCGGCCGCACTCACCCGCTCCGCCAGCCCGGTCCCGAACAGCCCGCACGCCAGCGCGAACAACACCGCCGCCACCAGCACCGTCTTCGGCCGGGCGACCACCAGTCGCGCCCACGTAGTCATCAAGCACTCCGATCGGTATTGCTGCGCTGCCATTCGGGCGTGCTGCTCCATCAGCTCACGCTGGTATCCGCTTCCGCCAGTTCGGTTTCCAAGGTGCGGACGATGCGGTCCAGCAGCGCGTCGAGTCGCTCCTCGATGCCCCGCCCGTTGCGCGCCGACACCGTGAGCTCGGTGCGCCCGCCACCTTCCGTCATACCGATGAGCAGCGGCATGGCGACGCTGTGCTGCGGCAGGATACGGATAGAGATTGGCGTGAAACCGGGTACGGCGAGGGCGTCGTAGTCGTAGCGGCCCATGTGGGAGACGGTGGCGGAGGCCAGGTTTCGTCCCCAACGGGAGCCGAGCGCGTTCAGCGTGTGCAGCAGTCCGCGACCCACAGCCGGCGGCAGCGCGGTGAGCCCGCCATTGTCCATCTGGTCGAGTTCCCGGCGTTCCCGCAGCCCGGTGCGCTTGATCTCGGCGATCTCCTGCCAGGTCATACCGGGCGTGGCATCGATGAAGAGCGGCAGCGCCAGGTTCCCGGTAGACCGGACCGAGGGATCGTGGCGGCGCAGATCCACCGGCACCATGATGCGGGAGACCGGTCCGCCTTCGGAGGCGAGCACGGCCGCGACCCGTTCCAGCGCCCCGCGCCCGGTGGCCGCGATGGTGCGGTGCCGCAAGAGATGCCGGTGCACGCCCGGCTCCTGCCGCCCGCGCCCGGTGGCGGAGCGATAGCGCGGCAGCATGAGCGTCGGCCGCCCGGGCGCTCCGACCTTGCGCACCAGTTCGGCATCGGCGATGGGATCGGGCGCGCCGAGCGGTTCCTCCCCGCGCAGCACCCGCAGCACATCGGTGAACCACATGATCAGTCCCATGCCGTCCATGACGCCGTGGAAGACCCGGAACACCAGCGTGGTGGTGTCGCCGGTCAGCAGCAGCAGTTCGACGGTCGCGTCCGGCGTCGGCCCGATCGGCGAGGTCAGCACCGGATCGCCTTCCAGCAGCGGGTATTCCAGGCGATGCTCGAGCACCCGCACCGCCGGCGCCACCCCGCTGTCCACCCAGTACTTCCCGTCCCGCACCAGGCGCGCACCGGGATTCGCGGCCGCCGCCACGGCGACCGCGCGCCGCAACTGCTCGGCGTCGATCGTGCCGACGCCTTCGACGGCCAGTTGCATGAGGAACGGCGGAGCAAGATCCCGCATGGGGAAGTAGATGAGTTCGGTGGGGGTGATGGGTCGGCGGAAGGTGCTCACGATTCCCTCTCCTGCACGGCGGCCGGCGAACCGGCTACCGCAGCTCCTTGGTCAATTCCACGACGCCGCCCTGGGTTTCGAGCCAGGCCAGGAACTCGGTGAGTCCGGTGGCTCGATCCACGACCGCGCGATAGCCGAAATCCCGGGCGGCGGCCGAGGTGTCGTAGGTGGCGGTGCGGGTCATCAGCGCCACCACGTACCGCGACAGCGGCGGCGACCAGCGGGTGGCGACATACGGTATGCGCCAGATGGTTTCGATGAGCGCGACCGCCGCGTTCACCACGACGGGATTGGGCTGCCGTGACGGCGGTGCGTACCCGAGCCCGCTCGCCACCTCGCCCAGGAAGCCCCAGACATCGGTCTGCTCGGCGTCGGCGATGAAATACGCCTTCCCGCCGACGTTCTCGGAGCCCGCCGCCTTGACGGCCGCGTCCACGATATTGTCCACATGGCACAGCGAGGCGTACACCTTGTTGCCGAACGACAGGTCCGGCAGGCTGCCCGCCGCCGCCCGGCTCAGCAGCCGCACGATCGGCCCGGACCGGTCACCCGCGCCCCAGATGGCGCGCGGCCGCAGCGCGGTGGTGATGAAACCGTCCGTATTCGCCGCCAGCACAGCGCGTTCCGCCGCCGCTTTGGTCTCGGAGTACAGGTTCAGGTACCGGGTCGGATAGGGCAGCGATTCGTCCACGTTCACCTGGTCGCCGCCGTCGCGGTCCATGAGCGCGCTGGGGCTGGAGATGAACACGAACCGGGAAGCCCCGTTGCGGCGCGCGGCGCGCAGCAGCGATTCGGTGGCCGTCAGGTTCTCGGCCACGAACTGCGCTCGCGTGCCCCGTTCGTCCACCCGCGCGGCGCTGTGGAACACCACGTCCACGTCCTTGGTGGCGCGTTCCAGCGAAACCTGGTCGGTGAGATCGCCGGTGATCACCTCGATCCGGTCGATCACCTCCTCCAGATCCCGCAGCTTGCTGCTCGCCCGGGCGAGGATCGCGACCTCGTATTCGCCGTCCGCCACCAGCCGGCGCACGATCGCCCCGCCCAGGAACCCGGACGCCCCGGTCACCAGCGCCTTCATGCCGCCTCCTGCGTCTTCCACCAGGTGAGCCCGAAAATCTGGGTCAGCACCGCGGTTTCGACGGCCGACCGGTCACCGCCCTCGGCGGCGCGCAGCGCGGCGGGAATCTGCGCCGCGTGCACCACGATGCTCAGGAACGCGTCGATCCACCACACGGCGCGCAGGAATCGATTGGCGGGCGCGCGCTTCGCCAGCACCGCCACCAGCCCGGCGAACAGGTACAGCCAGCCGAGTACCGGAACAGCCCGCAGCACAACAGTTCTCATTTTCCCTCGTCCTTTCCAAGCTGGCCCGTAGCCCAGACGGCCAGCTGTTCCCGGCCGATCTTGGCATTGTGGCGGATGTCGACCGGGAACTCCGGGTGGAACAGGAAAACCGAAACCGCTTGGGTAACTTCGAATTCCAGCGCCAGCTTGCGCAGTTCCACCGATACGGAGTCCGGGTCGGCTCCGGCTTCCAGTTCCACGCACAGCACCGGCTGCTGCTCACCGCGCGCGCCGACGCCGACCAGCGCGGTGCGCGCCACGCCGTCGACCGTGTTGAAGACCTGTTCGACCTGCACACTGAACATGGGCCCGGCCGCGGTCTCCACCCGCTGACTCTTGCGCCCGCAGAACCAGATCCGGCCTTCGTCGTCGATCCAGGCCAGATCCCCGGTGCGATGCCAGACGGTCTCACCGTCGCGGATCTTGCCCGCGATATTCGCCGTCCGGGGCCAGTAGTACTCGGTGCTCACATTCGGCCCCGCCACCACCAGCTCCCCGATGCCGCGCGTGCGCACCAGATCGGCTTCGCGCGCCGCCGCCTGCTCCCAGGTCGGCAGCGGTTCTTCGGTGATCGCGACCAGCCGCGCCCGCACCCCCTCCGCCGGCCGTCCGATGCAGGTGCCTTCCCCGCGATGGGCGCGCTCGACCAGCCCTCCCAGCAGCTCCCGCGATTCGATGGTCGACATGGGCAGCGCTTCGGTGGAACCGTATCCGGCGTGCACCTGCGCGTCCTCGGCCAATACCCGCCGCAGCCCGGCGATGCACCAGTCCGGGACGGGCGCGCCACCGGAGTAGATGCTGTGCAGCGTGGGCAGTTGCGTGCCGGTGCGCTCCAGATGCCGCAGCAGCGGGATCAGCACGGCGGGGGAGGCGAACATGGTGCGCACCCCGAACCGGTTGATCGCGTCGGCCACGTGCGCCGGATCGGTGGAGCCGACCGCGCTCGGAATGAGCGGCGGCAGCACGCAGCGCGAACCCATCAGCATGTCGAGAATGCCGACCAGCGGCAGGGTGATCAGCGAGGTGCCGGGCGCGACCCGATCGCGGGCGGCATCCACCTGATCGACCATGGCGCTGAGATTGCCGTGCGTCATCTGAACGGCCTTGGCGGGCCCGGTGCTGCCGGTGGTGAAGGCGATGAGCAGCGGCGCGTCCGCCGGTGCGGGCTCCGGAAGCTGCTGCGACACAGCGCCGTTCGGTTCGCGGCCCCAGCTCGCCAGGGTCGGTCCGCCCCAGCCCCAGCGGCGGCCGACCGTGACGACGGTGCGCACGTCCTTGAAGTAGCGGCGGAACGCCACCCGCGCGGCGTGCGCGGCCGGAATCCCGATGAACGCCTCCGCGTCGGCGGCGCGCAGGCAGCGCAGCATTTTGCGCACGCCCATGCCCGGGTCGATCACCACGGGCACCGCGCCGATCTTCAACAGCCCCAGCATGATCGCGTACAGCTCGGGGCTGGGCAGCACCAGCACGATGGTGCGGGTGCCGGTGCCGACCCCGGCGGCGGTGAGCCGCTGGGCGATGGTGTCCGACCAGCGATCCAGCTCGCGATAGGTGAGCCGCCGGTAGTCGGGCAGGCCCGCGGCGGTGGTGCCGTCCGGGTAGATGACGGCTTCCCGCTCGGGCTCCGCGGCCACGACCGCCCGGAAGCGGTCGATGGCCTGCCAGTAGGTCGCCACGGTCACGCGGCGGCTCCCACCGGCGCCGGGAGGCGATAGACCACCGCCGCGGCGGACGGACCGGCGCCGGCGGCGACGAACAGAACATGCTCGTACTCGCGCAGTTCGTCCGCCTCGGCGGCCAGGTCGTACGCCAGCGGCAGCGCCGCGGTGTGCGGATCGCCCTGGGACAGATCGGGCCGGAAGACCGCTTCGGACCGGATGCCGAGCGAGTCGGCGAGCTCGGCCGGGAAGCTGTCGCTCGGCGTGGACGCGATGAGAGCCGTTGTGCCCGGGTCGATTCCGGCTTCGGCGAGCGCGGTGCGGCCCACCTCGGCGGCCAGTTCGAGCAGCCTGGCCTCGAAGTCGGGCTCGCGCTCCACGGTCATCAGCTCACGCCCGCGATTGCCCATGGTGTTCACGTCCACGTAGGACTGCACGCCCGGCGTACCCGGTGCGGTGAGGGTGTGCACCCGGCCGAACCCCTCGGGCTCGTCGGTGCGCTCCAGCAGCAGCGCGGCACCCGCTGTGGCATAGGGGAATTCGTCATCGGCGGCAGCCCGCTGCAGCGACGGATGGGTATCCCCGGACACGATCAGCACATGCGACGCGCTGCCGGTCTCCAGCACCGACTGCGCCACCTGCACCGCGTTCAGCACGCCGACGCCGGCGTTCATCAGGTCGAAGGAGAACGAGCGCGGATCGGACTTCTCGTAGTCCAGCCCGATTCCGGCGGCCTTCTGGATCAGCGCCGACACTGCGGGCTCCACGGTATTGGAATCGCGGAAGATGCCCGCGTTGATCAGCACGCCGACCTGGTCGGGCCGAATCTCCGCCCGTTCCATGGCCTGTCGCGCCGCCCGCGCCGACAGCTCGACGATGCTGTACTCGTCCGTGGCCCGGCCGACGCCGGTGGATTTGATGCGCACACCCATGACAGACCTCAGACCTTCAGCGACGAAATCGTGGTGGACAGGAATCCCGCGACGACGCCGGACGCGGCGGGGACCATGAGCAGCTTGGAGCCGGTGGGAATGGCCTGCTGGCTCAGCTGATCGTGCAGGACGATGAAATGCGAAGTGGTGGAAGTGTTCCCGTACTTCTCCAGCACATTCAGATCCGGCGGCATGGGCGCGCCGAACTCGCGTTCGGCAATGGCGTTGATGAACGGAATCGCGCCCGCGCCGAACTGGTGGTGAATCATGTAGTCGAAGTTCTCGTCCGCGAACGAACGGCCTTCGCGCTCCAGATATCCGCCCTGCGTATCGGTCCACAGCAGGAAGCGTGATTCGTTGTGCATCTTGCGGTTGTCGGTGTACAGCGCCACGCCCTGGGACTTGTCGCTGGGCATGCCCAGGCACAGGTGCGAATACTCCGAGGCGGTGGTGAGCTCGATGTAGTGGATCTTGTCGTTGTCGTCCACGGCCTGGTCGAGCACCACGGCGGCCCCGGAATCGCCCACGGTTAGCGAGGCGAATTGCAAATCGTATTTCTCGCTGATTTCCGCGACGGCGGTTTCCGCGATGGGTGTGATCGCTTCTCCGCTGACCACAATTCCGCGGCGCACGGCGCCGGAGCGGATCATGCGATCGAGAATGTAGGTGCCGGTCAGCATTCCGGCGCAGGCATTCGACAGATCGAAGGTGATGACATCGGCGCGGGCGCCGATCGCCTTCGCGATGGAACCGGCGAAAGACGGTTCCATATACATTTTGGTGCCGTCTTTACTGCGCGTGATCGAGGTCGAGATGATGACGTCGATATCGTCGGCCGTGTACTGCGACCTGGAAAGACAGTCCTCGACCGCGTTCATGGCGAGGGTGAACGAGTCTTCGTGATGGTCCGGGCTGGTATCGCGGAAGCGCCGTTCCTTGACGCCCGTGATGCGTTCGAGATCGAAGCCCGGGGCCTCTTTCAATTGCGCGATGAGTTCTTGGGTGGTGACGCGTTTCGTCGGCAGATACGCGCCGATCGACTCGAATCGGGAATGCGGCACTGGGGACTCCTGAAAGTGCGAAGAATGGCAATCCGAAACTGTGACCGAGATGAGGCTACCGGACGGTAACTAGACCTGCGACCGGGCGAATACACAGAAATCGTCTGAGACATTGTGCACCGGGACAATGGGGCCGGTAGGGGATAGGAACGCGCGGGTTCCCTGTGAGGGACCTCACCTCGAATCCTGGGGATTGCGAATGTAACTCACGGTTACAGAAAAATTCACCCGAAACTGTCTGGGCGGCACCGGTTTTCGGGCCCGGCGGACCGGTGCCGCCGGGGTTCCGGAGCGCCCGGTGCACACAGTCTTCGCAGGTTGTCGCGAATCCGTCATGGAATTCGTCGGTCGTACTGACTAGTTTGTCCTGATGGGATTGAGGCGGGTACTGGCCGGAAGCATTGTGGCCGTGCAATTGTGCGCGGGCCTGGCGCTGGCCACGCAGGGCACGGCGGCGGCCGAAACGACTCCGGGCGGCTGCGGCGCCTGGAGCAGATCGACGGTGGCGAGCGGTTACGGGCTGCTGGAGAATCTGGCCTTCGACGGCCGCGGCAATCTGCTGCTGTCGGAGACCGCGCTGACCGGATCCGGCGGCGGCGTGCAGCGGCTCGGCGTCGACGGCAAGCGTTCGACTGCGGCACAGGTGGATTCGCCCGGCGGCATCGTGGTGTCGGGCAATACCGCCTACATCAATACCGGCAACAGCACCCGGTCCGGTCTCACCGACACCGCCGACGGCACCGTGGTCGCCCTCGATCTCACCACCGGCGCGCTCACCACCATGGCCACCGGCCTGCGCATGCCCAACGGCTTGGCGCTGCTGCCCGACGGCGGTTTCGTGGTCAGCAAGGACTTCGGGTCCGGCACCACCCTCACCGAGATCGCCCCCGACCGCAGCACCAAGGTGCTGGCGCCCGGCCTCACCTCCACCAACGGCCTCGCCTACGACCCGGCGCGCCGAAAGCTGTTCGTCTCCACCACTTTCGACATGACCACCACCATCGCCGCCGTCGACATCGACCATCCCAATGCCGAACCCACCCGCTACACCCTCCCCGGCTTCGGCCCCCTCAATTCCGCCGACGACCTGACCGTCGGCCCCGACGGCGCCGTCTACGTGGCCCTCAACCTGGCCGGCCGCATCGTCCGCCTGGACCCCGAAACCGCCGCCACCTGCACCATCGCCGACAATCTCCCCCTCTCCAGCTCCATCCGCTTCGGCTCCGGCCCCGGCTGGGACCCCAAGTCCGCCTACGTAACCAGCTTCCTCGGCACCGTCACCCGCCTCACCCCCTGACCATGATCGAAATCCCGGAAGCCTTCGCCCACACCAAAATCGCAGGTGAGGGCGAAGCGGGGCGGGCCTGGATCGCGGCGCTTCCCGACGTGGTCGACGAGCTCCTGCAGCGCTGGTCCTGCACGCCCGCCGGACCGGTCATGCACGGTCAGGTCGGGATCGTCGTGCCGGTCCGGAACCCGGACCTGCCACCCGCGGTCATCAAAGTGTCGTTCCCGCACCCGGGGAACGTCCATGAACCGGACGCCTACGAGGCGTGGCAGGGCCGGGGCGCCACTTACCTCTACGCACGCGCCGACGAGCATTTCGCCATGCTGCTCGAGCGTGCCACCGACCGCACTCTCGCCACCATCGCGAATCATGAAGAGGCGCTGGTCATCCAAGGCGGTCTGTCCCGCCGTCTGGCCGTCGAGGGGCCGACCGGTCTGCCCCGGCTTGCCGATCAGGCGAAGTGCTGGGAACGCGAAATGCGCGCCACCGCGACCGAATTCGGTGATCCGATACCGTCCCGCATCCTCGATGCCGCGCTGGCCACGCTCCGTGACCTCGGCCCGGATCAGCCCGCCACCCTTGTGCACGGTGACCTGCACGATGCCAATGTGCTGGCCTCCGACCGTGAACCTTGGCTGGCGGTGGATCCCAAAGGTCAGGTCGGCGACCCTGCGCAGGACGCGCTGAACGTGATTCGGAGTCCGCGTTTCGCATCCGTGCTTCTCGATGCGCCGAACCTTCGTCCCGCGGTTTTGCGGCTCCTCGAAATCTATTGCGAAGCAGCCGGAATAGAGTTCGATCGGGCGCGCCGCTGGATGCAGGCCGGTGCGGTTCGGGAAGCCCTGTGGGGGCGCGCCCATGGTGATCCCGTGTGGCTCGTGGATTGCACCGAGCAACTGGCCGCTGTACTCACCTCATAGTGGCCGGAAGGCTCGGTCGGAACCGGAATCCGTTGCGGTGCTGACAATCTCACCCAGCACCGCTCGTAGCGTTGCTACCTGGTCCGCGCCGACCTTCTCGATGAGTGCTCGCTCGTACTCGGCGTGAAACGCTCGGACCGTATCGAGCATGTCCCGGCCACGGTCGGAAAGATGAAGGAGCTTGGCTCGCTTGTCGGCGGGGTCGGCGCGGCGTTCGATGTAGCCGTGCTTCACCATCTCGTCGACCACCTTGGCTGCGCCCTGTGCGGTGATTCCGAGCCGTTCTCCCAATTGGCTTGCGGTCAGCGCGGTCTCGGCGAGGCTGCGTAGTACGTATCCGTACGAGGCGCCGAGCGTGCGGTGGCCGCGGGCGGCCAGCTCGGCGTGCATGTCCTGGACGAACGCTTGATACGCCTGGCCGAGCAGGACTCCGAAATCCATCCTTGACTCTTCTCTCCTCGTTCCGATATTTTCAACTTCAGTTGAACACATTAGTTGAACACCTTGGTTGAATACTAGGAGACACAGCATGCCACTCATCAAGTCCGCAGATGCGCCCGTGTTCGAAGGTCCCGGCATGCGTGCCGTGGGGTTGGCTGCGCCCAGTCGTGGTTCCACTGAGAACAGCGTCTGGCGGTTCACCTTGAACCCGGGCAATCCGGGCCACGAGCACGCGGTTTCCCGTGAGGAGATCTTCATCGCGCTCTCCGGTCGCGGCAGCATCACCATCGACGGCGAGACGCGCGACTTCGCGGCCGGCGACGCCCTGGTGATTCCCGCCCACACCGTCTTCCGGCTGTCGGTGCCGGGCGACGAACCCCTCGAGGCTGTCGCCATCCTGCCGGTCGGCGCCTACGCCCAGGCCCCCGGCGGCGACCCGGTCAGCCCGCCCTGGGCGCAATAGTCCGACCCCGATTCCGCACCGCCCCAGGAGGATTCATGCCGCACATCACCGCCGACCAGGCCCCGCGCTTCGAGAACGACCACGCTTCCTTCATCGGCCTGGCCGCCCCCAGCCGCGGCTCCAAGGAGAACTGCGCATGGCGCCTCAGCATCAAACCCGGTGTCGACGCCCCGCCGCACGCCCTCGACCGCGAGGAGATCTTCATCGCCCTCGCCGGGGCGATGAACGTGACCATGGACGGCGAAACCTTCACCGTCGCAGCCGGAGACGCCCTCATCGTCCCGGCCCATCACCAATTCGCCATGGCCAACCCCAATCCTGAGCCCTTCGAAGCGATCGTCGTGCTGCCGGTCGGTGGCCAGGGACTGATCCCCGGGCAGCCTCCTGTCATCGCACCCTGGGCGCGGTAATCGGGGCGCCTCGCAAAATATTCCTTGACAGGAATATTCCCTTGATGGAATATTGTGGGCATGGACGAAATCTCGGCAGCGCTCGGGGACAGTGCGCGCTGGCGCATGGTCGAGTTGCTCGCGGAGCGGCCCCGGGCGGTCGGTGAACTGGCCGAGCTGACCGGGTTGCGGCAGCCGCAGGCGACCAAGCATCTGCAGACGCTCGCGCGGTCAGGGCTGGTCACCGTGTTTCCCCTCGGGCAACGGCGGGTCTATGCGCTGGAAACCGGGCCTTTGCAAGCCTTTTCGGCTCGGCTGCGGGAGCTGCTCGAGACAGCCGAGGCGCATGCGGGCGAGCGGGATGTGATCGCACGGTACCGGGCGGCCATCGATCGGGAAGCCATTGCGGCGGATCGGGATCGGTGGGCGGATGGGCGCGAGTTCGCGTTCGAGCGGACCTTCGACGCGGGGCGGGAGCGGGTCTGGCGGTATTGGACCGATGCGGATCTGCTCGGATCCTGGTGGGCGCCGAAGCCGTTGACCATCGCCGAATGCGTCTTGGAGCCTCGGCCGGGCGGGCGGGTCGTGCTCGAGTATCGCGACGAGGAGGGGCGGCGATACCGCTCCGAAGGGCAGGTGCTCGCGGCCGATGAGCCCGGTGTGCTCGTCTTCGACCTCGCGGTGCTCGACGCCGCCGGGGCAATTTCGTTCACCGGTCGTTACGACTTGAGCCTGGCCGCGGTCTCGCGGGGAACCCGGCTGCGACTGGGGTTGACCATTGCCGAAACGACCATCGGGGCTGCGCCTTTCATCGCCGGTATCGAAACCGGATGGGGGCAGGTTCTCGACAATCTCGCCGAGCTCATCGGCGCACACACCGACGATGAAGGAGCGGAATCATGAATGCGCGCAGAGTTGCGGCCAATATCAGCATCACCCTCGATGGGCGGTACTCCGGGCCCGGAGGCGCGGCTGATCTGGGGCGCATCGTCAAGTATGCGACGACCGAGGTGGCTCGGAATCAGATGAATCGGATGTGGGAGCATGCCACCACGGCGGTGCTCGGGCGGGGGAATGCCGAAGGGTTCATCGGGTATTGGTCGACGGTGGCGGGGGCGGGGACATTCTCGTCAACACCAGTCCGAGCATTCTGAAGCCGCTGCTGGCGGCAGACCTTGTCGACCGCCTCTACCTCGTCATCTGCCCGGAGATCGCCGGCGGTGGTGACCGGCTTTTCGAAGACGGGCTGCCGGGATCGGAATGGACAGTGGTACAACAGGAAATCGGGGAGCTCGGCGAGATCGCCGTGGTTTACGACTGGGTTCGGTGAGCGGCGGCCGGGCGGCGGCGAGGATCATGGTCTCGGTGGCTTTCCGTCGAAAACTGCACCGATGAATGAGTGAAGCACTATTGTTTCGGATTACTCACGCAGCTGTGAGTACCGAAGGAGCACACTCATGACGAAATTCCACCGGGCCGGCTTCGGCGCCACCGCCTTCGGCGCCCTGGCCGCCACCGCGGTCCTCGCCGCCCCGAGCGCGAACGCCCTGGTCACCGGCATCTCCGTCTCCGGCGACAAGTTCTGCACCGGCAAGACCTACACCGTCACCGTCGACGTCACGGTCACCTCATTCCTGTTCGACGTCACCCTGACCGACGGCAGCACCGAGGTCGGAAAAGCCAAGCCCTCCAACGGCAAAGCCACCTTCTCCTGGACCCCCACCACCACCGGCTCCCACACCCTGAAAGCCGTCCAGGAAGTAATCAGCAGCAAGACGACCACCGTCTCCGTCGTCGACTGCACCCCCACCGGCGGCGGCACCGGCTCCTTCGACGGCAACCCCTTCGCCAGCATCCTGAGCAGCCTCTCCGCCAAGTAACCCCCCGCCCCGAGCCCCCGACGATCGAGCCCGTCCGGCATCCCCGATGCCAACCCGGCAAGATCGTCGGGTGGGTGAAAAACATCTGGTCTACTGCCGCATCGAACGCGACGGCGCAATCCTGCTGATCCGCCGCGCACCCGGCGTCTTCCTATCCGGCCGCTGGGAACTCCCAGGCGGCGGCGTCGAACCCGGCGAACTCCCCGAAGCCGCCGCCATCCGCGAGGTATCCGAAGAAACCGGCCTCGCAATCCAAATCACCGCCGAACGCGCCACCCACTCCTGGATGGACATAACCGGCCGCCCCCTCCGCATCCACGCCCGAATCTACGAAGGCATCGAATCCGCCACTCACCCAGTAACTCTCAACCCCGCCGAACACGACGACCACGCCTGGTTCACCCCGGAAGAAGCGATTGCCCTCGACCTGGCCGACCATTTCCGCGCCGCACTGACCCCCAACCCCTGACCGGCTCAGCTCTGCACAGGGCGGCTCGGGTCATCGGGTGGGGGTGAAACCCAGGACGGCGTGGACGAATTGGATGAAGGTGGGGGCGAGGGTGGGGACTTGGGTGGCGCCTTCGGTGACTATTACGCGGCGGGTGCGTTCGGCTATGGCGTCGGGGATGAGGGCCAGCATGGTGTCGGAGAGGTGGGGGAGGGCGGGGTCGGATTTGCGGGCTTGTTCGTAGAAGAGGCGGTAGAGGGCGGCGAAACCGTCTACGGCCTGGTCTCGGAAGCCGACCGCGCTGGCGTCGACCTTGAAGGATTCGACGAGGATGAGGCGGGCGAAATCCGGTTCGGTGGCCACGGTTTCGCAGAAGGTGTTGACGATGCATTCGATGCGGGTGACGGCATCGGCGTCGGGAGGAAGCTGGGAGAGTTCGTCGGCTATGCGGGCTTGGACGATGTCCATGCCGGCGTGCACGGCCTCCACAAAGCACTGTTCCTTGTTGGTGAAGTGCTCGTAGAAGGTGCTGCGAGAGACGCGGGCGCGGGCGACCAGATCGGTGAGGGTGGTGGCGGCATAACCTTTGGCTTCCACGCATTCCACCATCGCCTCGATGAGGCGGCCGCGCTGTGAGGTGAGTACCGCGTCCCGGGCGGCGCGATGCCGCTCGTCGAAACTGGTGCGCTGCAATGTCGCCCGCACCTGCTGCTCCCGCATGCTGCCCTCTTTCGCCCAACCGATATCAACCGCTTCCTTATTATCGGCCGCGGTGTGAAACTGTTGCGTTCGGTGCTGCTGGCGGGTGACCTCAGTTCCGAATCGGGTATCGTCCGAGCCCGTGCTGGGAGCCATCGATCAGGGGACGGAAAAGCCGCTGCTGCGTGCGTATATGCGGTATCGGCGGGAGAGCCTCGGCCTGACCCAGCAGGATGTGGCCAACCGCATGTTCGTCAGCCTGTCGCTGTACCGGAAATTGGAGAAGGGCGAACGCCCGCTCACCGGCAGCCGGCTAGAGGATTGGTGCCGCGCCATGGACGCCCCGGTCTGGCTGATGGAAAAGATGGCGACCCTGGCCTTGCCGGGCATTTCCACCATCGCGGTAGGGAAATGGCCGCCGGTGCTCACCGCGGAGGATCTCGACCATCTCGAATGCTTTCCGTTTCCGGCGTTCTATCACAAGTTCCCGGAATACGAAGTGCTCGCCGCCAATCAGGTGGCCCGAGAGGCATTCCCGTGGCTGCACCCCGCACCGCTCGACGCCGAACGCCCGACGAATGTGATCGAGCAGATGGCCAGTGTGCCGGAAGCCCGTGCCACCCTGATCAATTGGTACGAGATCGTGCACCGCCTGATCTACATCCTCAAGACCAGCGCCCCCGGCATTGCCGATCCGGTGCGGCTGGCGCAGATCCTGGAAACCTGCCGCCGCGAAATCCCGGAATTCGAAACCATGTGGAACACCGAAATGGACGAGGAAACCTACAACCGGGCGACCGCCCTGGTCCGCACCCCGGACGGCGGCCGCCTGGCCTTCACCATGCGTTCCTACAACTCCTGGCACCCGAACGACCGCCAGTATCAGCTGTTCATGCTGACCCCGGCGCGCCTGCCGGACGAGCCTTAAGCCTTGGGCTCCACGTACTTCGGGAACACCACCTGCGGTTCCGGCAGCGCGATCCCGCCCTTCAGAGGCGTGCCGATATCGGCGAAATCGCGTCCGGTCTGACCGAGCAGATCCAGGATCTTGCCCGCCGACGCCGGAATCACCGGCTGCACCAGAATCGACACGATCCGCAGCACCTCGGAGGTCACGTAGAGAATGGTGCCCTCGCGCTCGGTGGCCTCCGCCGTGCCTTCCTTGGCCAGCGTCCACGGCGCCTGCGCCGAGAAATAGCGATTCGTCTCACCCAGGGTCAGCCACAACTGCTCCAGCCCCAAATGGATCTGCTGCTGGTCGAATTCGGCCCGCACCTTCTCCAGCAGCCCGCCCGCGCGATCCAGCAGCGCCTGATCGTCGGCGGTGAACGCGCCCGGCGTCGGCAGCACCCCGCCGAAATCACGCCCCACCATCTTCAGGCAGCGCTGCGCCAGATTGCCGTACTCGTTGGCCAGATCCGAATTGATCCGCCCCACAATGCCTTCGTGGCTGTAGGACCCGTCCTGCCCGTAGGAGATCTCGCGCAGCAGGAAGAACCGCACCGCGTCCAGCCCGTAGGTGTCCACCAGTTCCATCGGGTCGACGACATTGCCGACCGACTTCGACATCTTCTCGCCCTTGTTGTAGAGGAACCCGTGCACGAAAACGCGCTTGGGCAGCTCGATTCCGGCCGACATCAGGAACGCCGGCCAGTAGACGGTGTGGAAGCGGGTGATGTCCTTGCCGATGATGTGCAGATCGGCCGGCCAGAACTTGCGGAACTGCTCGGACTCGACGTCCGGGAAACCCGCGCCGGTCAGGTAATTGGTGAGCGCGTCCACCCACACGTACATGACGTGCGCCGGATCACCCGGCACCGGCACACCCCAGTCGAAGGTGGTGCGGGAGATGGACAGATCCTTCAGCCCCGCCTTCACATACGAGACGATCTCGTTGCGGCGCGTGCCGGGCGCGATGAATTCCGGATGCGTCTCGTACAGCTCCAGCAGCTTGTCCTGATAGTTGGACAGCCGGAAGAAGTAGTTCGACTCCTCGGTCCACTCCACCGGGGTCTTGGTGTCGGTGGAGATGCGGGTGCCGTCCTCGAGGACGGTGGTCTCCTCGTCGGTGTAGAACGCCTCGTCGCGCACCGAATACCAGCCCGCGTAGGTGTCGAGGTAGATGTCCCCGTTGGCGGCCATCTTCTCCCAGATGGCGATGGCCGCGGCGTGATGATCGGCGTCGGTGGTGCGGATGAACCGGTCGAAGGAGACGTCGAGGGCCTGGTCCATGCGCTCGAACACATCCGAGTTGCCGGAGACGTACTCCCGCTCCGGCTTGCCCGCGGCCTTGGCGGCCTGCTGCACCTTCTGGCCGTGCTCGTCGGTGCCGGTCATGAAGAACACGTCGAACCCGTCCAGCCGCTTGAAGCGGGCCAGGGCATCGGTGGAGATGTACTCGTAGGCGTGCCCGATGTGGGGCGCGCCGTTCGGGTACGCGATAGCCGTGGTGAGGTAGAAGGCGGGGCGTTCGGATGCGCTCATGGTGCTGTCTACTCTAAACGGCGTGTCCGCAAAGAGCAGCCGCCGACCTGCGCCCGAACCGCCCGAGCCGCTGTCGCCGCTCATCGACGCCCACACCCATATCGACGCGTGCGGCGCGACCACGCCGGAAGCGGTTGCCGCCCTGGTCGATCGGGCCCGCGCGGTGGGCGTGCGGGAGATCGTCACCGTGGCCGACGATCTGGAAGCCGCCCGGTTCGCGGTGCGCGCCGCCCATTGGGACGACCGGGTGTACGCGGCGGTCGCGCTGCATCCCACCCGCGCCAACGCCCTCGACGAAGCCGCCAAGATCGAGTTGGAACAGCTCGCCGCGGACCCGCGCGTGGTTGCGGTCGGCGAGACCGGGCTCGACTACTACTGGCCCGGCAAGCTCGACGGCTGCGCGGATATCGAGACCCAGGTGGAGGGTTTCCGCTGGCACATCGATCTGGCCAAGCGCCTCGGCAAACCGCTCATGATCCACAACCGGGAAGCCGATCACGATCTGCTGGCGGTGCTGCTGGACGAGGGCGCGCCGGAAGAGGTGATCTTCCATTGCTTCTCCTCGGACGCGAACATGGCCCTCGCCTGCGTGGAGCAGGGGTATGTGCTGAGTTTCTCCGGCACGGTGAGTTTCAAGAATGCCCAAGAATTGCGGGAAGCCGCGAAACTCGTTCCCGACGATCACATTCTGGTCGAAACGGACGCGCCGTTCCTGACCCCGCATCCCTTCCGAGGTGCGCAGAACGAGTCGTACGTGTTGCCGTACACGGTGCGGGCGCTGGCGGAGTTGCGCGAACAGGATCCGGCGCAGCTCGCCAAGATCACCACCGCCAATGCGCGCAGGGTCTACGGCATCTAGCGCGCCGCCCGGCGGAATACGGCCGCTCGCAGCTTTTTTCGCGTTTCGTATCTTCGGTGCGAAACGCCCTGCCCGATTAGCGCCGTGTGGGATAGCTCACTATGCTGTGTCGCGATCGTGATTTGCCTGTTGAGCGATATCGTCTCGTGATCTTCGATTTCGCTGATCGGCGCGGATCGGTTGTCAATCGCCAAAGCCGTCGTTATCGTACTGTGACCATGCCGGGATTTCCGATGAACGCACTGACGAAGATCAACTCGTCGCGATCGCCGCTCCTGTACGGAGCCATCGCGGCGATGCTCGTCACGCTCACCGTGGGCGCGGGCCTGGCCATCATGAACAAGAAGACCGTCACGGTCGTGGTGGACGGTCAGCGGGTCGTGCAGCACACCATGTTCGGTGACGTGCGCGGCGTGCTCAAGGACGCCGGGTTCGGCATCTCCGAGCGCGACGACGTATCCCCTTCCGCCGCTTCGAAAGTCGCGGACGGGTCCACCATCACGCTGAACCGGGCCCGCGAGGTCGCGCTCATCGTGGACGGATCGCCCTCCAAGGCGTGGACCACCGCGCTCACCGTGGCCGAGGCCGTGGTGAAACTGAACCTGCCCGGTGACGTGTTCACCTCGCCCGCCCGGCCGACCCCGCTGCCCCTGGAAGGCGCGCAGCTGCTGATCACCAATCCGCGCACGGTCGAGCTGGCCGATAACGGCGGCGCGCATTCGCTGGTCCGGCTGGCCGCGCCGACCGTCGGGCAGTTGCTGGAGCTGCAGGGCCGGCCGCTGATCAATCAGGACTTCGTGGAGCCGTCGGCCGATACGGTGCTGCGTGACGGCATGAAGATCACCGTCACCCGCAAGATCGTGCAGAACCGCACCGAGCGGGTGCCCCTCGAACCGACCGAGAACATCATCGAGGACCCGACGCTCAATATGAGCCGGACCGTGGTGGAGAACCCCGGGATTCCGGGCGTGCAGGACGTGACCTTCGCGGTGTCCATCGTGAACGGCAAAGAGGCGGGCAAGGATCCGGTGAAGGCCACCGTGGTCACCCCGGCCGCGCCCAAGACCATTCGCAAGGGCGCCAAGCCCGGGACCGAGGTGCCGGAAGTGCGCGACGGGACCACCTGGGACGCGCTGGCCAAGTGCGAATCGAACGGCAACTGGGCCATCAATACCGGCAACGGGTACTACGGCGGGATCCAGTTCGACCAGTCCACCTGGGAGCGTCAGGGCGGGACGCGGTACGCGCCGCGCGCCGATCTCGCCACTCGGGAAGAGCAGATCGCCATTGCCGAGGTGACGCGGGCGCGGCAGGGGTGGGGCGCCTGGCCCGCCTGCACCAGCCGGCTCGGTATCAGCTGAAACGAGAAGGGGCGTGAGGTCGAACCTCACGCCCCCTTTATTTCTCGACTACATCAGCGCTCCGCCGTCGATGCGGAGTTCGGTGCCGGTCATGTAGCGGCCGTCGTCCGACGCCACCATCGCCACCACGCCCGCGATGTCCTCGGGCTTGCCCAGCGTGCCGCCCTCCAGCCAGCCGGGGAGCCGGGCCATCAGGCTCCAATCGGCATCGGCCGGAAGGTCGAGGCCCGCGGTCAGGCTGGTGCCGATGCCGCCCGGCACGATGTTCACCGCGCGCAGGCCCTTCTTCACGTATTCGAGGGCGATGGTGTGGGTCAGGGCGTTGATACCGGCCTTGGACGCGGTGTAGGCCGCCATGTACGGCGCCGCGCCGAATGCCGACGTGGAGGAGAAGTTCACGATCACCCCGCCGTGCGGCGAATCGAGCAGCTGCGGAATGCCCGCCTGCACCATGAGGAAGGTTCCGGTGAGGTTCACCGCGAGCACCTTGTTCCAGGTCTCCAAGGGCAATTCGTGGGTGTGCCCGGCGCGCATGATGCCCGCCGCGTTCACGAGAACGTCCAAACCGCCGAGGAATTCGAAGGCCGTCGCGGTGGCGGCGGCCACCGATTCCGGATCGGCCACGTCCAGGACGACCGTCTTCAATTTGTCCCGCTGGTCCGCCGGTACCGCTTCCACCGTTGCGGCCAGGCCGTTTTCGCTCACATCCGCCGCCACCAGCTGCGCGCCCTCGGCCAGCAGGCGCAGGGCGATGCCCTGGCCGATGCCGGACCCGGCTCCGGTGACGAGTACCCGACGTCCATCAAATCTGCTCGACATGGCGAGAAATTAGAACAAGTTTCAGGTGGCGTCAATGCTTGCCGGGATAGCGAATTGCCAGAGAGCTTTTAAACTGGTCCGTTGTTCAAATCGTTTAGGCTCGATCGGGTTTGTTGATCATGGGTCGGGGCTGATGGAGGGTTTCATGCGGTTGTTCGGTTGGCGGACGCGGATTTTCACCGCGGCCGTGGCGTCCACGGGTGCGTTGCTGGTGCTGCCGGGCGTACCGGCACAGGCGGCCACACCGGGCAGCGTGATCGAAACCGTCGCCGCGCCGGACGGCTTCCGCGGACTCGCCAACGGCACCATCGTCGACTACTGGACCACCCGATCGAACGGGGAAGCGGTGCAGGCCAGCGGCGCGCTCTTCGTCCCCGACGGGCCGGCGCCGGCGGGCGGGTGGCCGATCATGGCCTACGACCACGGCACCTCCGGAATGGGTCCCGGATGCGGCGGGCAGACCAGCACCAAATTCAGCCGGCCCATCGAGGATCGGGTCATCCAGTACTTCGTGAACAAGGGCTTCGCCGTCGTCGCGCCGGACTATGTGGGGCTGGGGCGGTTCGAGACCGGGCCGCATCCGTACCTGGAGATCCGGACCGAGGCCACCGCCACCATCGACCTGGTGAAGGCGGCGCGCAGCAGCGACTCGCGGCTCTCGCGCACCTGGGCCGCCATCGGGTTCTCGCAGGGCGGTCACGCCGCGCTCGGCGCGGGCCACCTGCAGCGCACCGAAGCCCCGGACCTGGACTTCCGCGGCGTCATCGCCTCCGACCCGGCCTCCGATATCGAGAAGGTCGCGCCCTTCGTCGGTCCGTACGTCCCGGCGATTCCGGGTGATGCCGGTACGGCCGTCAACGGATTCGTGGTCAGCATCATGGCCGGGCTGCGCGCCACCCATCCGGAGCTGGACTTCGACAGCTACCTGACGCCGGTCGGGCAGCAGACCCTGGATCGGATCTCGAGGCTGTGCTTCCGCGACATCATGAGCTCGGTGCAGGGCATGAGCCTCGGCGAGCTGGTGAACAAGCCGTTGAACGACGAGCGCTTCCGGACCGCCATCGATTCGTACATGACCGTGCCGACCAGCGGTTACGACGCGCCGATTCTGTTGCTGCTGAACACCAATGACATCACCGTGCCCTCGCCGCTGCACGCCGCGCTGGCCGCGCAGTTCGCCGCCAACGGGGTGGATTTCCAGACCGTCGTCGGCACCGGTTCGCACACCCAGCTGAACCCGCAGATGTGGGATGCCATCGGGGCGTTCAGCGATCGGATTCTGGCTACCCCGGCGGTCTCCTGAGATCGGCTTGACCGGCAAGGCAATCCATCGGCAAATTCCCGATTCGTTAAGCTCTGAACTGATCTGACGGATGCTGCGGGCGGGGCTGATGGAGGAATTGTCTTGTTCACCAGTGGTTTTGTGAAAAGTTCGATGGCCGCTGCGGTCGCGGCCGGTGTGTTGTTCACGCTGCCCGCGACCGTCGCGCAGGCCGATCCGGCGGGAAGCCTGATTTCGGCAACCGCACAGCCGTCGAGCTTTCACGACATACCCAATGGGTCGGTGGTGACGTACTGGACGACCCGTTCCAATGGCGAGCCGGTGCGGGCCAGCGGGGCGCTCTTCGTGCCCGAGGGGCAGGCGCCGGCGGGCGGCTGGCCGATCATGGCCTACGACCACGGCACCACCGGGCTCGGCGCCGGATGCGGCGGGCAATCCGATCCCGCCACCGCGCCCTGGCCCACCGAACGCGCCAACGAAGACGAGATCATGCGGTACTTCGTGAGCCGTGGCTTCGCGGTCGTCGCACCCGACTATCTGGGGCTCGGGCTGTTCGAGATCGGGCCGCATCCGTATCTCGAACTGCGCAGTGAGGCGACCGCCACCATCGATCTGGTGCGGGCCGCGCGGGCGGCCGAGCCGGCGCTGTCGCGGACCTGGGCCGTCACCGGGGCCTCGCAGGGCGGGCAGGCGGCGCTCGGCACCTCCAACCTGCAGGTGAGCGCCGCGCCGGAGCTGGACTTCCGGGGCACCATCGCCATCGATCCGGCGTCGGATGTGGAGAAGTTCGTGCCCGTGGCCGGGCCGTGGGTGCCGGGGCTGCCGGGCGAATCCGGTTCCGGCATAGACGGATTCATCGCCGGGATCCTGGCCGGCCTGCGGGCCGCGCGGCCGGACGCGCAGGTGGACAGCTACCTGACCGATACCGGGCGGCAGCTGCTGGACAGCATCGGGGACGTGTGCCAGCCGGAGATCACCCGGCGCATGCAGGCCGCGTCGATCGGCGCGCTGCTGTCGCGGCCGCTGTCGCAAGGACCGCTGCCCGCGGTGCTGAACGATTACATGGCGGTGCCGGTGCGGGGCTACGACCAGCCGATCCTGCTGCTGGCCAATGCCACCGACACCACCGTCCCGTCGCCGCTGCACGCACTGCTCGCCACCCAGTTCGCGGCCAACGGCGTGGACTTCTCGACCGTGGTCGGCACCGGCAAGCACTGCCAGTTGAATCCGGCGATGTGGGCGGCCATCGACGCCTTCACCACGCGTGTCCTCGCCACCCCGACCGTGTCCTGAGCTGGCGGGTTGATAGGTTTACCGGAATGTCCGAACCCGAGAACGCCGGCCGCGGGAAAGCCGCTCTGCTCGGCCCCGCCGAAGTCCGCGAGCTGGCCGAGCGATTCGGCGTCCGCCCGACCAAGCAGCTCGGGCAGAACTTCGTGCACGATGCCAACACCATGCGCCGGATCGTGGCGACCGCCGGGGTCGGGCGCGAGGATGTGGTGCTCGAGGTCGGGCCGGGGCTGGGTTCGCTGACCCTGGCCGCACTGGATGTGGCCGATCGGGTGATCGCCGTGGAGATCGATCCGACCCTCGCGAAGCATCTGCCGGAAACGGTCCGCGATCGCGCGCCCGAGCTGGCCGACCGGCTGACGGTGGTCGGCATGGACGCCATGAAGGTGACCCGCGCCGATCTGCCGGCCGAGCCCACCGCGCTGGTCGCGAACCTGCCCTACAACGTGGCGGTTCCCGTTCTGCTCCACCTGCTGGCCGAATTGCCCAGTATCCGAACCACTCTGGTGATGGTGCAGCTGGAAGTGGCCGACCGCCTCGCCGCCACCCCCGGCGGCCGCATCTACGGCGTCCCCAGTGTGAAGGCCGGTTTCTTCGGCACCGTCCGCCGCGCCGGCACCGTCGGCCGCCAGATCTTCTGGCCCGTACCGCAAGTCGAATCCGGGCTGGTCCGCATCGACCGCTTCGAGGATTCCCCCTGGCCGCAGGACGAGGAGTTCCGCCGCAAGGTGTACGCCGTCGTGGACGCCGCCTTCGCGCAGCGCCGCAAAACCCTCCGCGCCGCCCTCGCGGGCTGGGCCGGTTCCCCCGCCGAAGCCGAAAAGCGGCTCACCGCAGCGGGAATCGCCCCCACCGCCCGCGGTGAAACCCTCGACACCGCCGCTTTCGTCCGGCTCGCCGCACAGAACTGAGCGAGCCGGACCCCACCGGCGTCAGAGCGAAACGCTCAGCCCTTCGATCACGGTCGCCGCGTCCGCCCCATCGTGATCATCGCGAATGGTGACCGTCAGCTGCACCAAGAACTGGTCATCCCCGTTCTCCACCACCACATACCGGTGATACGTCCACAACTGGAACGGCTCGACCTTGTAGCTCCCCGTGATCCCCGCCGACGGAAAACCCCCGAAGTCCGCGACATCGGTCTCACTGTCCCGCCACTCCGGCAGCCGCCGCGCATCCCCGAACGCGTAACTCAACAGCTCCTTCGCATCCACGGCCTGCGAGAACTTCACCACCAGCACGACCGCGTTATCGGCCCACCCGCCCTCGGGCGCCTGCGTCCACACCCCATAGGCCCCCGGGAACAACTGCGCCGGCACCTGCTGCCACCCCGCCGGCACCGCGATGGTCACCACCGGCGCCCCGGGCGTCCCCGCCGCCACCGGCGCGGCCTCCACCCCGGCCCCGGCCAGATACTCGGCAATGCTCGGATGCGCATCGGCCGGATTGACAGACGTCATCAGCTTTCCTCCTCAGGCAGCGGTCGGCCATCCCGTACCAGGACGGCGGGGTGAACCCTACCGCTGCACCCCCGCACCGGGGCGCTCAGGACAGCTCGAACCCCGCCTCTAACCAGTCCCCGGCCCCCGCGTGGGCAAGCAGTTTCCGGCGCTCCGGATGATCCTTCAAATCGGCCAGCACCCTCAACATCCGATCCGGATCGCATTGCAAGAGGTAGACCGGCAACCCGAGCCGGTCCGGCGCATCCCAGCCGCGGTGTTCGACCGGAGTCCGGTTGTGCGCCAACCGCAATGCGATCGTGGGGAAGGCGACACGAGCTGTCACGCTACCGCCGGGGCGAACCTGTGACTATCGCGGGGTGATGGGTTGTCGCAGGTCAGGAGGTTGTGGCGCGTTCTATGGTTTCGCGCATCACTTGGAGGCCGCGGTCTATGCGGAGGCGGGCTTCGGTGGCGGCGGGGTGGGGGAGGACGTCGGTTATCCAGAGGAGGCGGGCTTGGCCGGTGGGGGTGTCTAGGACTTGGAAGGAGGCGTGGTGGTGGGTGAGGGGGAGTTGGAAGCCTTCGATGGCGGAGTAGGCCAGGCGGCGGGTTTCGTCGTCGACGGTGATGATGAGTTCGCGGATTATGTTGCCGGTGGGCATGGTGAGGTAGCGGGTGTCGCCGTCTATGCGGGTGTCTAGGACGTAGCCGGGGAGTAGGCGGGTGTGGACGTTGGCGGTGTCGCGGAGGGCGTCCCATACCTGGGCGGGGGTGGCGGCGATGGTTGTTTCGGCGGTGACGGTGGCGATGGCGGGCTCCAATCCGGGTGGGGGCCAGGGTAGTCGGGGGTGGTGACATCGGGGTGCGGGGGCGGCGGGGGCTTCCGGACTGTCGGTGGGCGGATCTACGGTGCGGGGCATGAGTTCGACTGCGGTGCATTCGCTTACGTATCTTCGGCCTTCGGGGCTGGAGCGGTCCGGGGGACGGGATCTGCTCGGGTTGCAGACCAGCGGGGGGAGTACGCCCGGTGGGGCGGTGGCCAATCCGACGTTCTTTCGCGGGTTCGTCACGCGGCCGGAGGTAGCGGCGGGCGGGCTGCTCGCGGTGGCGGATGTGGCGGGGGCGCGGTATTACGATCCGCGGCAGACTCGGGCGGCTTCACTGGATCCGGTGGTGACGGCCAATGGGGATCGGTTGCGGTTCGAGTCGTTCTCCGCGTGCTGCGGGGTGCATGCGCGACTCGACGTGCTGGACAACGGAATCGACGGCGACATCGGCTACGGCACGACGAATGTCGACGTGAACACGCCGTTGCGGGATGCGTTGAACGGGGTGGGGGCGGGCGATCCGCTGCATCTGACCGTCGGGCCGGACGAGCTGGCGGTGGCGACCATCGGGGATCGGGTGGTGGAGAAGAAGGTGCCGCTGCCGGACCGGTGGCTGCGCGGGTTCGCCGAGACGCAGGTGATCACGGCGGGATTCGATGTGCGAGCCGAGGTTTCGGCCGCCGAGGCGGTGCGGTTCCTGCGCGGCCTGCCGCGCTCGGGAACCAATGCGTCGCGGGGCGGGCAGTGGGTGGTGGCCGCCGGCGGGCGGTTGCGAATCACCTCGCGGCCGGTGCCGGGGGCCGTGTGCCTGCCGGGACCGCAGCGACTGGGTGCACTGCAACGAGTACTGCGCCATGCGGATTCGCTGCGAATCTATGGTCCGCAAGCCGCCGGAGACAGCCCGCTGCTGGCCTCCGCCTGGGAGATCGGGCTGCCCGGCATGCGGCTCACGCTCACCCTGTCACCGGAGGCGGGACGGGGATTCTCCGGCGAGGGAACGGTTTTGGACGGCCTCGCCGATACGGACGCCGAATCGGACGCGGAACTGCTGTCGGTGCTGCTGGCCTGGGATCCGCGCATCGAGATCGGTGAGCTGGCGGAGCGGTCCGGCCTCACGCCGGAACGGGTGCGCGCGGCGCTGACCCGGCTCGGCGTCGACGGCCGCATCGGCTACGACATGGCCGAGGCGGCGTACTACCATCGCGAACTGCCTTATGCGGCAGGGCGAGTCGAGCGGCACAATCCACGCCTGAAAGCGGCCCGCGAGCTGGTCGCCGCCGACGCGGTGCGGTTGGATGCACGTGATCCCGCACTGGCGGACGTGGTGTCCGGCGGCTACACCCACCGTGTTCGTTCGGGCTCGGACGGCACCTTCGTCTGCACCTGTGATTGGTGGGCGGAGACCCGCGGCAACCGGGGGCCGTGCCGGCACGCCCTCGCGGTGCGGATCGTCCGCCGTGCCACACCCGTATTGCTCTGATAGTCGAAAAGCTCTGACCCCGAGGTGAATTCATGACCGCTACGATCGACGCCGACCGCCTGCTGCAGATCGAACCGGCGCACATTCCCGCCCGTATATCCCAGATGACGGCGGCAGAACGCAAGGCCATGGTCCCCGCGCTGAAGAAGGCGCGCTCCGCCCTGCCCCGCCGCAATTGGTGGGAGCCGACCTCCGAAAAGCATGTGGCGGTCCAGCTCTGGGGCCTCGGCTGCCTGTCCACCCCCACCGCGGTCGCGCAGTGGCTGTGCGCGGGCGTCACCAGGCAACCCGATACCGCCCCCGAAGCCCTGCTGGCCTGCCTGGAAGCGGGCGACCGCGACAATGCCTGGCGCGCCGAACTGGCCGCACAGCTGGCCGCCGGCCGGGCCGAACGCTGGCAGGGCCTGCCGTACTTCCCGCTGATCGTGCACCTGGTCCGCACCTCGGGCGCGCCGGTTCCCACCACCGACGAGTTCGTCCGAGCCTGGCTGACGAGCCGCTTCAGCCCGGACGGGTTGCCCGACCCGTGGCAGGCGCATCAGCTGCCGGCCGGCCCGAACCTGCTGGCGCGCTTGCGCATCGACCCGTTCCTGCCCGCCTTGGCCCGCCGCGTGGTGGAGGTGACCGGCCTGTTCCTCAACGACAATCCCCACCTCCCGGATGATTCCTGGCCGCACACCCTCGACGTGCTGTCCCGGGAAGGCGTAGTCGATCGGGACCTATTGCACACCAGCACCCTGAACGCCCTGCTACGCAATGACGGCCGCCCCTTGGACGCGACCAGCCGGCTCAGCGTGCTCACCGCCCTGCATGCCGAGCCGAGCGAATGCGCCGGCCGCACCGACGCTTACGCGCGATTGCTCGCCGAAGGCCGCTCGACGGTCGCCGGGCACGCCCAGGAGGTCCTGATCGGATTGCACGGCGCGGGCCTGCTATCCGACGACGAGGCGCTGGCGCTGTCCGATGAGGCGCTCGCCCGGACCGAGAAGAAACTCGTTCGCGCCCAATTGAGCTGGATGGAACGGATAGTGCGCGCCGAGCCCGCACACGCTTCGGCCGCGATCCGGAGTTGGTCGGCCGCCCTCGCGACGCTCGAGGACGCGGCCCTGCGCGCCCGCATCGAGAAGCTCATCGCCCGCTACCTGCCCAAGGCGGACGACGACACCCGCATGGATCTGGCCGTCGAAGCCGCGCCGGAATTGGAGGAGGAATTCCCGCTCCCCCTCCCGCCGGCGCCCGCCGTCCTCACCGGTCTGCCCGAGACCCCGGCGGATACCGCCGAGCTGTACCGCTGGCTGAAGACCGCCGACGACGAGGAAGAGTTCTACGGCGCACGTTTCCTCGACGGCCTCATCCGATTCGCCGCCACCGACCGTCCCGGGCTGACCGCGGCGCTGCGCCCACTGGTGGAAGCCGACCTGGCCGTCGTGAATTCCGCCGGAACCGCGTGGTGGCAGGACAAGTGGTGGAAGAACCGCGGCTGGGATCAACTGACCGTCGCCGCCGTCGCCACCGGCCTGCTCCGGGATCGGCCGCAGGGCAGTTCACACTCGGACATGGTGACCCTGCGCATGATCGAATGGGGCGAGCACGCGCTGACCGGCGCCCCGCTGCCGCCCTGCGCGCTGGCCACCCCCACCTTCGAGAACGGTCAGATCGCCGCCGCCGAACTGGTGGATCGCCTGCGCCGCTACCGTGAGGCGGGGGTGCGACCCGGACATCTCGAATTCGGTCAGGCGCTGGCGCGGGTCGCTCCGGAAGCGGACGCCGAAATCGCCATGGCGGCAGCGGCTTTGGGCATCCCCGAGGGATTCCGGCTGGCCGCCGTCCTGAACGGCGAACCGCCCGCCGATCTCCCCGCGATCCTGGACGGCGTGCAGCGCGGCCCCGACCACGAATGGGGCTGGATGCCGGTGGAAGCCGTCGACTTCCCGAATCCGGAGGTGCTGGCCCGCTGGCAGGAGTGGGAACCCCGCGATATCCACGCGGCGGTGGTGCTGGCGGAGCTGCCGGGCGTCAAGGGCCCGGGGGTGCACCGCCGCGTCATGTGGGCCCTGGTCGCCGAGGACGCGCGGGCCCGCACCGCCGGCGTCGATGCCCTGGTCACGCTGGCCGCCACCGCACAGCTGCAACCGGACCTGCTGGAACTCCCCGAATGGACTTCCGGGAAGCGCCTGGCGGGTTCGCTCCGGGATGCCGTGCTGGCCCTGGGCGCGCACCGCGCCTGGCCGGTGATCGACGTCCTGCTGCCGCCATTGCTGGCCCGCGAGAAGACGACCGGTCTCGCGGACGTCCTCGCGGTGGCCGCCGATTGCGCGCGGCGCTGTGGCGCGGTGGCCGACTATCCGGCCGTGGTGGAACTGGCGCAACGCCGCGGCTCCGGACGATTGGTCCTCGAGGCCCGGACCTTGCTCGCCGCCTTCGCGGGGAACGAGGCTCCGGTGGGCGTCTGATCCCGGAATGCGAAAGGGCCGTCCGGATCCGAGATCCGGACGGCCCTGCCGTGCCACAGGTTCCCGTGCGAGCGGTTCAGCCGCGGAACCGCCGCAACCGCAGCGAGTTGCTGACCACGAACACACTGGACAGTGCCATCGCCGCACCGGCGAGCATCGGGTTCAGCAGCCCGGCCGCGGCGAGCGGAATCGCCGCCACGTTGTAACCGAAGGCCCAGAACAGATTGCCCTTGATGGTGCGCAGGGTGGCGCGGGACAGCTTGATCGCGGTGGGCACCGCGCGCAGGTCGTCCCGGACCAGCGTCAGGTCGGCGGCCTCGATGGCGACATCGGTGCCGGTGCCCATGGCCAGGCCGAGATCGGCCTGGGCCAGGGCGGCCGCATCGTTGACGCCGTCGCCGACCATGGCCACGACCTTGCCTTCGGCCTGCAACTTCTTGACCACGTCCAGCTTGTCGCTGGGCAGCACCTCGGCGATGACCTGCTCGATGCCGACCTGGTCCGCGACGGTGCGGGCGGTGGCGGCATTGTCGCCGGTGAGCAGCACGGGGGTGAGCCCGAGCGCCTTCATCTCCGAAATGGCTTGGGCGCTGGTCGGTTTGACCGCGTCGGCGATGACCAGCACGCCGCGCGCCCGGCCGTCCCACGCCACCAGGATGGCGGTGTTACCGGCCCGCTCCGCCCGAGTCTTGGCGTCCGCCAAGGCTTCCGGCAGTTCGACCGACCAATCCGCCAGGAGTTCGGTGCGGCCGATGACGACCGCCCGTTCACCCACCAGACCCTGCACGCCCTTGCCGCCGTGGCTCACGAACTGCTCCACCCGTTCGGTGTCCAGCCCGCGCTCCTTGGCGCCGCTCACCACGGCCTTGGCGACCGGGTGCTCGGAACCGTGCTCGACCGCCGCGGCGATCGAGATCAGCTCGTCGACCTCCTGGCCCGCCGCCGGAATCGCTTCGGCGAGGGACATTTTGCCGGTGGTCACGGTGCCGGTCTTGTCCAGCACCACGGTGTCGATGCGCCGGGTGGACTCCAGCACCTGCGGGCCCTTGATCAGAATGCCCAGCTGCGCGCCGCGTCCGGTGCCGACCAGCAGCGCGGTCGGGGTGGCCAGGCCGAGGGCGCACGGGCAGGCGATGATCAGCACCGCCACCGCCGCGCCGAAAGCGGTCGCCACGGCCGCGCCAGTGCCGAGCCAGAAGCCCAGCGCCGCAACCGAGATGGCGATCACGATCGGGACGAACACGCCCGCCACCCGGTCGGCCAGCCGCTGTACCGGGGCCTTGCCGTTCTGCGCTTCCTCCACCAGCGAGGCCATCTGCGCCAGCTGGGTGTCCGCGCCGACCCGGGTGGCGCGCACGGTCAGCAGCCCGCCGGCGTTCACCGTCGCGCCGACCACGGCATCCTCGGGCCCGACCTCGACCGGCACCGATTCACCGGTCAGCATGCTCATGTCGAGCGCCGAATTACCGCTCACCACAACGCCGTCGGTGGCGACCTTCTCGCCCGGCCGGACCAGGAATTCCTCGCCGACCTTCAAATCGCCCACGGGGATCCGGATTTCGACGCCGTCCCGCAGGACCGCGACGTCCTTCGCGCCGAGTTCCAGCAGGGCGCGCAGCGCGGACCCGGCTTTCTCCTTGGACCTGGTCTCGAAGTACCGGCCCGCGAGAATGGCCACGATCAGCGTCGCCGCCACCTCGAAGTACAGTGCCGAGGACGAATCGCCGCGCGAAATGGCAAGGCTGAACGGATGTTTCATCCCCGCCATGCCGGCGTCGCCCCAGAACAGCGCGTACACCGACCAGCCGAAGGCGGCCAGGGTACCGAGTGAGATCAAGGTGTCCATGGTGGCCGCGCCGTGCTTGGCGTTCACCCAGGCGGCCCGATGGAATTGCGCCCCGCCCCAGAACACGATCGGCGCGGTCAGCGTGAGCGACAACCACTGCCAGTTGGTGAACTGCAGCGCCGGGATCATCGCCATGGCCACCACGGGCAGGCCCAGCGCCAGGCTGACCAGCAGCCGGTGCCGTAGTTCCTGGGTGGCGGTGCGCGGCGAATCACCGTCGGATTCCGCGGTTTTCACCGGTTCGTTGTGGTGGACGGCGGCGGTGTAGCCGGTGTCCACCACGGTTTCGATGAGCTTGTCCGGGGTCACCGACTCCGGGAAGCTGACCTTGGCTTTTTCGGTGGCGTAGTTGACGGTCGCGGTGACGCCGTCGAGGCGATTGAGCTTCTTCTCGATGCGGGACGCGCAGGAGGCGCAGGTCATTCCGCCGATATCGAGCTCGATCGACCGCTCCGGGGCTGGGGCGCTCATCAGTGACCTCCTCCGTGTTGCGTATGCGCACCCGATTCGGTTGCGGCAGTGGACGTTGCGTTGGTGAACTCGGCGGTGTGCACGACGCCGCCGTGTTTGAAGTCCAGGTACAGGCGGTAGTCGCCGGTGCTCGGCGCCTGGGCGTGGAAGGCCACGTCCGGGCCGGGCGCGGTCTTGCCGACCTCGCCTTCCGGGTGCACGTGCAGGTAGGCGAGGTCACTGGCCCGCAGCGCCACCAGGTGCGCGTAGGCGCCCAGATACGGCTGCAGATCGGTGACCGGTTTGCCGTCCCGGCTGACGGTGAACTTCAATTCGCTGCCGGCGGTGGACAGGTCGCCGGTGAGGGTGACGTCGTAGCCGTCCACCTTGGCGGTCTTGGACGGCGGCGGCAGCGGCTGCGGATTGGGTTGCCCGGCCACGCTCACGGTCCGGCTCAGCGTCAGTTCGCCGGGCCCGCCCGCGGGGGAGAAGTCGGCGAAGACCCGGTAGCTGCCGGGCTCGGCCCACTTCCAGTCCAGGGACCAGGTCCCGTCGGCGGCGAGTTGCGGATGCACGTGCCGGAACTGCGTCGCGTCGTTGCGGACCACGATCAGGTGCAGGTTCTGCTCGTGCAGGGTGTTGTACTGGGTGACGGCCCCCTGCGGTCCGGTGATCCGGAAGCTCAGGGTCCCTTGCTGATTCGGTGCGGCCGGAGCGTTGATCTCGCCGAGCGCGTAGCCGGATTCGTTGTCCAGCAGGCCCGGCGCCGCCTCGCTCGCGTGCCGGCTGTGGTCACTCGCGGTGGAGGCCGGCCCGGACGGGTCGCCCACCAGGGCCCCGATTCCGAGCGCGGCCCCGAAGAGAACGACCAGTCCGCCACCGAAGGCCGCGAACTTGAGTCGATCGTTCATCTCAGCTCGCCACCTCGTAACCGGCTTCGTCCACGGCCGCGACCACATCGGCGTCCACGAGGGGAGCGCTCGACTCGACCTTGACCAGGCCGGAGGCGAGGTCCACGTCGACACTGGTCACGCCGTCGATCTTGCCGATCTCCTTCTTGACCGATCCGACGCAGTGGCCGCAGGTCATTCCGGTGACGGTGTAGGTGCTGGTGGCCATTGTTCGACTCCTTCGCTCGCGCTTTCATACGGTGAGGGGGTATCCCCGACACCGAGAAACATACCCCCCATGGGTACCTGGCGCAAGTGCTTCGCCGAAGTGATTCAGGCCTCCTCCGGCTCCGGCGCATCGGGCCAGCTCAGCATGGCCAAGGCTGCCACGCGCTCGAGTTCCGACCGGTCGGCGCCATCGCGGGACGCCTGCGACATGCCGTTCAGCATCCCCCCGGTGAAGCGGGCGAGCGCGCGCGCATCGGTGTCCACGGGCAGCAGCCCGGCCGCCATGTCCGCGCGAATCCGCTGTTCGAATGCCTCGACATTGCCATTGCGCAGCCCGGTCAGCAGGTCCCGGATCTCGCTATTCGTGGTGTTGATGCCCGCGTGGATGACCATGCATCCCGGCGGTTGCTCCGGTGTGGTGTAGATGGCCGCCGCCTCGCGCAGGGTCCGCTCCGCCGCCGCCCGGGCGGTCGGTTCCTCCGCGAACGCGCGCGCCGCGAACCCGCCGTACCGCTCGCCGTAGGCCTCGAGGGCCTCGTTGAACAGCTTCTGTTTGTCCCCGAACGCCGCGTACAGGCTGGGGGTGCCGATGCCGAGTTCCTTGGTCAGATCGCTGACCGAGGTCGCTTCGTAGCCGCGTTCCCAGAACAGGCGAAGCGCTTTGTCCAGTGCGGCTGCGCGATCGAAGGACCGGGGCCGGCCCCGGGTGTGGATGGCCATGCGGCAATTTTATAGCGCTCGCTAAACAATGTGTTACGGTCCTTTCTGTAACGATCGCTAGATAAATCGATCGACGGATGAAGGAGCAGGTCAATGGGTGCACTCACCGGCAAGACGGCGCTGGTCACCGGCAGCGGGCGGGGTATCGGGCGGGCCATCGCGGAACGACTCGGCCGGGACGGCGCGCGAGTCGGCGTGCACTACAACGGGAACGACGCGGCGGCCAAGGAAACCGTGGCGGCGGTCGAGGCGGCGGGCGGTCAGGCCTTCGCGTTCGCGGCCCCGCTCGGCGTGCCGGGTGACGCCGAAGCCCTCTGGGCGGCTTTCGACGCACACGCCGACGGCCTGGACATCCTGGTCAACAACGCCGGCACCGACGGCATCCGGGAACCCATCGGGGGTACCGACGAGGAGTCCTTCGACCGCGTCTTCGCGATCAACACCAAGGCCCCGTTCTTCGTCACCAAGCTCGGCCTGGACCGGCTGCGCGACGGCGGCCGCATCGTGAACGTGTCCACCGGCCTGACCAAGGGCGGGCACATGACCTCGCTGATCGCGTACACCATGACCAAATCCGCCATCGATTCGCTGACCTCGATCCTGGCCAAGGAGCTCGGCGCGCGCGGCATCACCGTCAATGCGGTCGCCCCGGGCGCCATCGACACCGATATGAACGCCGACTGGTTGCGCACCCCCGAGGGCCAGTCCGCGACCGCCGCGCTCTCGCCGCTGAATCGGGTGGGCCAGCCCGCCGATGTCGCGGATATCGTCGGCTTCCTGGCCTCCGATGACTCGCGCTGGGTGACCGGCCAGTGGATCGACGCCACGGGCGGTGCGCTGCTCTGAGGGCGATTAGGCTTGCCCCGTGCTGTCTGTTGTGCCGAGTCCCGTGATCGTGCGCGCCCCATCGAAGGTGAATCTGCACCTCGGCGTGGGCGATCTCCGCGATGACGGCTATCACGATCTCACCACGGTGTTCCAAGCCCTTTCGCTCAGCGACGATCTGGAGATCTCGTCCGCCTCCGCCATGCGGGTCCGGGTGACCGGCGAGGGCGCGGACGAGGTCCCGACCGACAGCTCCAACCTGGTGTGGAAGGCGGCCGTCCGGCTGGCCGAGCAGGCGGGCCGCGCGCCGCTGATGGAAATCGGGATCTCCAAAGGCATTCCGGTGGCCGGCGGGATGGCGGGCGGCAGCGCCGATTGCGCCGCGGCCCTGGTCGGCCTGAACGAACTTTGGGAACTAGGCCTCGGCCGGACCGAATTGTCCGAAATCGCAGCCGAACTCGGCAGTGATGTCCCGTTCGCCCTGCACGGCGGCACCGCCCTCGGTCACGGCCGCGGCGAGAAACTGCTCCCGGTGCTGTCCCGCAACACCTTCCACTGGGTGCTCGCCCTGGCCAAGGGCGGCCTGTCCACCCCCGCCGTCTTCCGCGAACTCGATCGCCTCCGCGAAGTCGGCGACCCGCCTCGTCTCGGCCAGCCCGAGGAACTCCTCCAAGCCCTGGCCTCCGGCGATGCCAAACAGCTGGCCCCGCTCCTCGGCAACGACCTGCAAGCCGCGGCCCTGTCCCTGAAACCCGAACTACGCCGCACCCTGCGCGGCGGCGTGGCGGCGGGCGCGCTCGCGGGCATCGTCTCCGGCTCCGGCCCCACCTGCGCCTTCCTCTGCGAAGACGAGGAAACGGCCGTCGCGGTCGCCGCCGAACTCTCCGGCGCGGGCGTCTGCCGCAGCGTCCGCACCGCCCACGGCCCGGTCCCCGGAGCCCGCGTGATCGCCGATCCGGCCGATACCGCCAAGCGCTGAGAAAACCCCTGGGTCCACCTCGGTAGGCTGGCCGAGGGCAATTCGCCGTTCGCACGACACAGAGGACCCATGGCCAACCTCATCAACCTGGAACAAGTCAGCAAGAGTTTCGGGATCAAGCCGCTGCTCGACAACGTCTCCCTCGGGGTGCAGGAGGGGGAACGCATCGGGGTCGTGGGTCTGAACGGCGGCGGTAAGACCACCCTGCTCGAGGTGCTGACCGGGATCGAGGAGCCGGACAGTGGCCGGGTGAGTAAGCGCTCGGACGTGCGTATGGCCGTGGTCACCCAGCGCGGAGTGCTGCCCGAGGGCGCGACCGTCGGCGAGGTGGTCCTCGCCGGGCTGGCCGAGGATCAGATGACCGATGGCGTGGCCGAGCACGAGTGGGCCTCCAACACCCGCATCCGTTCGGTCGTCGAGGGCATCGGCATCGCCGACCTCGGTATGGACACCCCCGTCGCCAACCTCTCCGGTGGCGAACGCCGCCGCACCGCGCTGGCCGCCGCCCTGGTCCGCGACCTCGATCTGCTGGTCCTCGACGAGCCCACCAACCACCTGGATGTCGAAGGCGTCCAATGGCTGGCCGAGCATCTCGTCGCCCGCCGCAGCGCCCTCATCGTCGTCACCCACGACCGCTGGTTCCTCGACACCGTGGCCACCCGCACCTGGGAAGTCCAGGGCGGCGCCGTCGAAACCTACGAGGGCGGCTACAACGACTGGATCTTCGCGCGCGCCGAACGCGTCCGCCAGGCCGACGCCACCGAGGCCCGCCGCCGCAATCTGGCCCGCAAGGAACTCGCCTGGCTGCGCCGCGGCGCTCCCGCCCGCACCTCGAAGCCGCGCTACCGCGTGGAGGCCGCCGAAGCCCTGATCGCCGACGTCCCCGCGCCGCGCGACAGCGTCGAACTCGCGTCCTTCGCCCGGAAGCGCCTGGGCCGCGTCGTGATCGAGCTCGAGGACGCCACCCTCGCCACCCCCGACGGCCGCGAACTGGTCGGTGACCTCACCTGGCGGCTGGCCCCCGGCGAACGCGTCGGCCTGGTCGGCGTGAACGGCTCCGGCAAGACCACGCTGCTGCGCGCGCTCGCGGGCGAACAGGAACTCAAGTCCGGCAAGCGAATCCAAGGCCAAACCGTCAAGATCGGCTGGCTGCGCCAGGAACTCGACGACCTCCCCCTGGACATGCGCGTCCTGGAAGCGGTGCAGGACGTCGCCATGCGAACCATGCTCGGCGACAAGGAGATCAGCGCCGGCCAGCTGGCCGAACGCCTCGGCTTCACCCCCGCCAAACAGCGCACCCCCGTCGGCGACCTGTCCGGCGGCGAACGCCGCCGCCTGCAATTGACTCGAATCCTGATGAGCGAACCCAATGTTCTGCTCCTCGACGAGCCCACCAACGACCTGGACATCGACACCCTCCAGCAGCTGGAAGACATGCTCGACGGCTGGCCCGGCACCATGGTCGTCATCTCCCACGACCGCTACCTCATCGAACGAGTCTGCGACACCACCTGGGCCCTCTTCGGCGACGGCAAACTCACCAACCTCCCCGGCGGCATCGAGGAATACCTGAAGAAGCGCGCCGCCCTCACCACCGGCAAAACCGCCCCCGCCAAACCCGCCGCCACCCCCGCTTCGGCATCGAATACCGCTGCCCCCGCGACGGATTCGGCCGCCTACCGCGCCGCCCGCAAGGAACTCGCCAAACTCGAGCGCTCCCTGGAAAAACTCACCGACCGCGAAGCCAAACTCCACACCGCCCTCGCCGAAGCCGCCACCGACCCCGACAAACTGGTCACCCTCGGCGCCGAACTCAAACAAGTCCAATCGGAAAAAGAAGCCACCGAAGAACGCTGGCTCGAACTAGCCGACAACGCCTGACCAATCTGAAACGCCACCCCGGGAAACCCTTCCCGCCCATGATCAACGGCACATGAGTGCGGTGACACGCCGACAGTCCCCACACTCATGTGCCACTCGTCCCAATCCCTCCGTTCGAAATGGCGACAACGGCCGGAACGACGCTGGAAGGCGAGCGAACGGCCGTCGCTGGGGGACCACAGCCGGGGACGGCAGGCGAGGCGACCCCACTAATCTCGTTCGCTCGCGTTGCCGAACTGCGCTGCGGCGGAATGAAGTCCAGCACTCACCGCCGCGAAGGCAGGCTGGTTCCGGCTGCCGCGCCGGTAGGCGATGCGCGTACGGCGGCCGATCGGCAGGGGAGTGAGCACCACCCCCTCCGGCACATCGATCGCCGCGAGCTGCGGCACCACCGCCACCCCACCCCCGGCGGCAACGAGACGCAGCACTGTCGCGAAGTCGTCGATGCGATGCGCGATGCGCGGCTCGAACCCCTGGGAGTGACACGTCCGCATGGCCATCGAATGGCAGAGGGTGCCGTGATTGCCGACGATCCAACGGCTTTCGGCGTGACTGCGGATCACCTGGTCGCCCGGCACGTCCGGGGGTGTGGCGGAGGCCAGGTACACCACTTCGTCCAGGAGCGGTTCGAGTTCGATGCCGGAGCCCATGGCGGAGGGCACGTTGTCGTACTCGTGCACCAAAGCCATATCGAGCCGGCCGCCGCGCAGGAGATCCGGTACCTCGGCGGGGTCGACTTCGGTGACCGTCAGCTGCAGATCCTTTTCGATGCGGCCGATTTCCAGGAGTGCGGGCAGCACGATCGTGGGGAGGGCGGTGGGGAACGCGCCCAGGCGGATCGAGCCGGACAGGGCGGTCCCGGCCACCAGCGCCGCTTCGGCTCGTTCCAGTTCGGCGAGCACGGCTTCGGTGTGCTCGACCAACAGCGTCCCGGCCGGGGTGAGCGTGACCCGGCGTCCGGTGCGGGTCAGCAGCGCGCGGCCGGCCTCGCGTTCGAGGGCCGCGATCTGCTGTGACACCGCGGAAGGGGTGTAGGACAGCGCTTCCGCGACCGCCGCGATGGTGCCGCGATGGGCGAGTTCGCGGAGCAGCCGGAGTTTGCGGATATCGAGCATCAGTTCAGCTTACGGATGGCATCGAAAAGAGTAACTGGATCTTCACTAGTGAGCCGCCCAGACTTGGCCCATGACCTTCCACCCCACCGGCATTTTCGCCCCGCTGATCACCCCCTTCACCGACAGCGGCGAACTCGCCACCGCCGACCTGGAACGCCTCGCGCACAGCGTGATCGAAGCGGGCGCGGCCGGACTGGTCGCCCTGGGCACCACCGCGGAGGCCGCCACCCTCACCGCCGAGGAGCGCCGGGAAGTGGTGCGGATCTGCGGAAAGGTCTGCCGGGAACACGCCGTCCCGCTGCTCGTGGGCGCGGGGTCCAACGACACTGCCGGCACCGTGCGGGCGCTCACCGCCCTGGCCGCCGAAGCCGAGGTGACGGCCGCCCTGACGGTGGTCCCGTACTACACCCGCCCCTCCGAAGCCGGCATCGTCGCGCACTTCGAATACGCCGCCGACCACGGCCCACTTCCCTTGGTGCTCTACAACGTTCCCTATCGCACCGGCCGCGTCCTGGGCTGGGAGGCCATCGTCCGGCTGGCGGCGCACCCGCGCATCGTGGGCATCAAACAGGCCGTCGGCTCGGTGGACGCCGACACCGCTCAGCTCTTCGCGCATCTCGGGGACGCGTCGTTCTCGGTGCTCGCGGGCGAGGACACGCTGGTCTCACCGCTACTGGCGATGGGTGCGGCGGGCGGCATCCTGGCCACCGCGAACATCTTCCCGGCCGAGCTCGCCGAACTGCACCGGCTGTGGCGCGACGGCGAGGTCCCGGCCGCGCGCGAACTCGGCAATCGCCTGGTGGTCCCCGCGGAAGCCCTTTTCGCCGAACCCAATCCGACCGTGATCAAGGCCGTACTGCACGCGCAGGGCCGCATCTCGACCCCGAACGTGCGCCTGCCGCTGCTCCCCGCCGCGGTTCCGGAACTGTTCCGCTAGCCGTGCTGTTCGAGCTGCTGATCCAGCACCGGCACCGGTAGGCAGGTACGGACGAAACCGGCGCCGAAAGAGGTCAATTCGACGGTGCGATACAGCACCTTGGTCCCGAAACTGGTGCGCTTCAACAGCTTGCGCACCTCGGGCAGCGCCTCCAGCAGCTGATACCGGTTCGGATTGCCGAGCGGTTCACGCGATACGTCGATCAGCCCGAGCCGATCCAGATTGGTCAGGTACTCCTCGACCCGGTTCGGGTACCGCAGCCCCGCGTCCTCGCCGAGCAGCGTGAATTCGGCTCTGCCGGAAGTACGTCCGGTTCGCACCGCCAGCGCGGGCTGCGGACCGTCGAGGTAGAGGAAACGCACGATGCGGGCTTCGTCGGGCGCCAGCTCACCGAGAATCCGCGCGTAGGCCGGATGACAGGAGTCGTCCTCGTCGTGGAAATCCGCCGAGCGGCGCAGCAATTCGGCCCCCCGCGCCCGCAGTGCGGTGGCGGGGGAGTGCCCGGCCTCGCCCACGGGCTCGGCCGCCCCGAGATCGGGGACGGCGGGAGCGGGCACGCCCAGCGCCTGCCGCAC
The DNA here is from genome assembly GCF_001613325.1 of Nocardia yamanashiensis NBRC 100130. Classification (GTDB taxonomy): domain Bacteria; phylum Actinomycetota; class Actinomycetes; order Mycobacteriales; family Mycobacteriaceae; genus Nocardia; species Nocardia yamanashiensis. The sequence continues at coordinate 140,812 of NZ_BDCD01000009.1, forward strand.
CGAATGGCGTACCTGCGCACCGGCTTCGGAGAGAATCTCGCGCGGCGCCTGCCCCGCCATACTGCCGCGCAGCACCACCGAGGTGACCCCGAGCGCCGTGCTCAGACTCCATACGCTCGCCTCGACTGCGGCCGACATGGCCACGCGCACAACGCTGGTGGTGGCCCGGACCGGCCCCGCCGACGGCGCGCGCGGTTCCACCGGCACCGGCAGCGGCGCGCTCGCGCGCAGCACGATCTCGGTGGAGGTGTCCGCGCCGTCCACGCCGAAATCCGCGGGATCGTCCTCGCCCGAGCCGGATTCGCTCATACCCATGTGGTAGCCACTCCCGTTCCGAAGATCAGGAGATGAGCGTATCCGGCCAGCAGCCCCAGCGCGCCGCCATGGACGAACAAAAGCCATTCGTCTTGTTTGATGGCCGAACGCAGCATGTCCACGAACTCGGGCGGGGGCAGCGCCGACATTTGTTTGGCGATGTACTCCTGAACCTGCTTACCCTGCTTGACATTGAAGGCCGGGTCGGCGAACGCGACGGGCGCGATCTGCATGGTCTCGGAGGTGATGCTGGCCTGCAGCGAGTCGTACTCGCGGCTGCCGAGCGCGAACTTCACCACCGAACGCGCCGGTCCCAGCGCCCGGTCGGCCGCCGGCTTGAGGGTGTCCTCGAGCATCTGCATGGTGCGGTCCGAGCGCGGGCCGTTGAGCAGTTCGTCGCCGATATTGGCGAACGTCATGACCTCGCTGGCCACCAGATCGGCATAGCCCTCGGTGATCTCCCCCTGCCGCTTGATGAGCAGCCCCTGCCGCCACGGGCACCACCACTTCGGGTAGGCCGGGGCGAAGATCATATTGATGCCGATCCAGTTCACCACCCAGCCGATGATCACCCCGCCCAGCGGCAGCACCAGCAGCGCCGACCAGCCGGTCAGGTGCAGGATGGCGACCAGCACCAGACCCATGGGCGCGCCGAAGTAGAACCCGAAGTTCTGCATGAACCGCAGTTCCTTGGCCCCAAGCACCTGGAAGACCGAGTTCAGCATCTGCGGGCGGGCCTGGAAATAGCGAATGACCATCGACTTGACGTCGAGCAGCTGATCGATGTTGTTGCCGAGTTCGTCGGTGAGTTCGCGCAGAATGCTCGGCAGTTGCTCACGCACCCGGGCGTGCACCATCTCGCGCACGCCATTGGGCAGGTTGTACCAAAGTTGCGGATGTTCGCGTTTCAAGATCTCTTCGACGATGTCGCGGATCTGAAGTTCTGCAATTTCGGTCAAATGTTCAGCAAGCTTGTCGGGTTCCAGTTCCCGATAGAAGTCACCGACATTCCCGAGTTTCGCCAGCCCTTTGTCGACGGCGATGGACGCCATCTTGTCCGCGCGTGACGGAACGATCCCCTGCCAGCCCATTCGCCCGTCGTACTGCAGTAGCGGCAGCACCTGAATCCGCTTGGGCAAGTAGGGAAACAGCGCCGCCAGACCGGGCATCCGGAAACCGTGGAACGCGATCGGCTTGAACAGCATGAGCACGCCGGTCCAGTTGGTGATGTAACCGATCACGCCGGTGAACAAGGGGATCGTGATCAATTCCAGCAGAATTGTCGGATGAACTCCGAAAACACTCTCTAGCACGACACCCTCCTGCCGACCCGCACACCGGAACCGCCGCCGGCGCATCAACCCCATCGGCCGATTCGGACCTTACTGGTTCTTTAGGAATCGAGTCCAGTGGCGGAGTGTCTGGGTCGGAGATCTCGGTCACAGTGTCGGGCCCCGATGTTCCCTACCTCAGATGAGACCACGAGAATGGCCCTGACCACATCCATATCGCCTGTGCTTTGGGGGTGTTGGGGGTCATGGCTGGCGGGGTACGCCAGGCATGAAGGCGGTAGCCTTCGCATGGTTCGCCAGGTTCGGGGTGCCTGGGGGCCCCGCGACGGCAATAATCTGTGAACGATCTAGTTCACCTGGCGATATTCGGAGATGGACGTGGCAGACGACAGGACCGGCGAAGTGGTCCGTCCGGGTTCCCGTGCCGTGGAACGCAGTGCCGATGTGGAGCAGCGGGCTATCAGTAACGAGGCCAGACTGATTCGCGGGGTGTTCCGGGCGGCGGGCCTCGCCGCCGGTACCGCGGTGCGCGGTAGTCAATGGGCGGTCGGAACCAGCCTCGAGATCACCAAACAACTGACCCAGGCCGCGCTCGACGGGGAATCGTCGCAGGATATCGCCGAGCGCACGGGCAATGCGCTGCGTTCGATCGCGCGCAGCGCGCTGGGCGTGACCGAGGGGTCGGTCCGCGAGATCGTCAGCTACGTGCCGACTCCCATGGGTGCGCCGCCGCCGTCGATCAACGGCGGGCTGGTGCGGTCCGGGAGCGGGGACGAGCTGCGCCGTCGCGGGGACGCGCTGCTGGCGCGGTCCGCGGACGTGTATTTCACCGAGGACGTGCACCCGGCCTACGACCGGATTCTCGATCAGCTCGCGCCCGATGAGGCGCGCATCCTGCGGTTCATGGCCTTGAACGGGCCGCAGCCGTCGGTGGACGTGCGGACCAATCGGCCGCTCGGCATCGGTTCGGAACTGGTCCAGGGCGATCTGACCTCGGTGCCCGAGCAGGCGGGAGTCCGGTATCCGGACCGGGCGCGGCACTATCTGATCAACCTGAGCCGGCTCGGGCTGACCATGACCTCCGAGGATCCGGTGGTGCTGTCGCGCTACATGGTGCTCGAGGTGCAGCCGGTGGTGGAGACCGCCCTGAAGAAGGCCGGCCGGGTCCCCAAGATCGTCCGAAAGAGCCTGCGGCTGACCGAGTTCGGCGAGGATTTCTGCAACACCTGTTTCAGCATCGGCAACTGAGCGCATCCGGATCCGGCGGGGGGCTCGCGGGGATCGGGCCCCCGAACCCCCTTCCGTACGTGGCGCTCTGATAGCAATCCGGTACAGATCTGCCGCAATCGGCGAAGGTTCCGCATCCCTGATGGGATTGTGGGAGGTATGGACTCCGAGGCCGTCGCCGCTATCAGCCGGTTGAAGTTCCGGTATCTCCGCGCCCTGGACACCAAGGCGTGGGAGGAGTTCGCGGACACGATGATCCCGGAGGCCACCGCTACCTACAGCGAATACCTCCAGTTCGAATCGCGCGATGCCTTCCTCGCCTTCATGCGCAATACGCTCGGCCCGCACGTGATCACCGAACACCGCTGTGACCACCCGGAAATCGATGTGGACGGGGATACGGCCACCGGGACCTGGTATCTGGCCGACACCGTGCTCATTCCGGGCCACAATATGCTGCTGCGCGGCGCGGCCTTCTATTCCGACCAGTACGTACGTTGCGAAGACGGCAAATGGCGGATCGCGCACACCGGCTACGAGCGCACCTACGAAGTGGTGCTGTCCCTGTCGGATCTGCCCAGCCTGCGCCTGACCTCCAGTCGCTGGGGCCTGATCGCCCGCGATCCAGCGGACGCCCCGCGCACCGAACCATCCAATCCGGATGGCTCGGGCACGCTCGGCTGAGCCTTATTCGGTTCCGGCGACCAGCAATTCGAGGGTCAGCTCCGGCATCTCCTTGGCGATGTACTGCAACCGCCACTTGTCCGAGAACAGCGCCAGCAGCACCCCGTCGGTCCGGGTGAAGACCTCGACGCCGCGCTGGCGGTGCAATTCCTCCGCCGAGGCGGCATCGGTCTTGCGGGCCAGCTGGTACGGCAGATTGTCCAGCTGCGTCTCGACGTTGTACTCGCCCAGCATGCGGGCGGTCATCACCTCGAACTGCATGGGACCGACGGCCGCCAGCACCGGCGAGGCGTCGCCGCGCACGTCATTGCGCAGCACCTGCACCACGCCCTCGGAATCGAGCTGGTCGATGGCCTTGCGGAACTGCTTGTACTTGCCCGCCGACTGGGCGCGCAGCACCGCGAAATGCTCGGGCGCGAAGGACGGGATCGGCGGGAATTCCACCTTCTTGTCCACGTACAGCGTGTGCCCGGGCGCGAGCGCGGTGGCGTTCACCAGACCCACCACGTCACCCGGGTAGGCGGTGTCGACGGTGGTGCGCTCGCGGCCGAACACGGTGAGCGCGTACTTGGTGGCGAACGGCCGCCCGGTCTGTGCGTGCGTCACCACCATGCCGCGCTCGAATTCGCCGGACACGATGCGCATGAAGGCCAGCCGGTCGCGGTGCGCGGTGTCCATACCGGCCTGCACCTTGAAGATGACGGCGCTGAAGGGCTGCGTGGTCTCGCGCGGATTGCCGTTCACGTCCTTGCGGGCGCGCGGCGGCGGCGCGAGTTCGACGAGCGTGTCGAGGAGTTGGCGCACACCGAAATTCAGCATGGCGGAGGCGTAGATGACCGGCGAGGTGTGCCCGGCCAGGAACAGTTCCTGGTCGTGGTCCTGCCCGGCGGCGGAGAGCAGTTCGCTCTCCTCGGCGGCATTGAGCCAGACGTCGCCTTCGCGTTCGGCGGCCTGCTCGGGTGTGTAGTGCTCCTCGGGCGCGATGGTCGCGCCGCCCGCGGTCCGGGTGAAGTGGATGTACTCGGTGGGCGCGCCCTCTTCGCCGCGGCGCAGCAGGCCGCGGAAGTCGCCCGCGATGCCGACCGGCAGGAACAGCGGGGTGGGGGTGAGGCCGATCCGCTCGATGATCTCGTCGAGCAGTTCCAGCGGCGCCTGACCCGGGCGGTCCCACTTGTTGATGACGGTGATGACCGGGATGCCGCGATCGCGCGCGACCTGGAAGAGCTTGAGCGTCTGCGGTTCCAGGCCCTTGGCGGCGTCGATGAGCATGACCGCGGCGTCGACCGCGGTGAGCACCCGGTAGGTGTCCTCGGAGAAGTCGGAGTGGCCGGGGGTGTCGACCAGGTTGATCACGCAGTCGCCGTATTCGAACTGCAGCGCGGTGGAGGAGACCGAGATGCCGCGCGCCTTCTCCATTTCCATCCAGTCCGAGACGGTGGCCTTGCGGCCCGCCTTGCCGTGGATGGCGCCCGCCTCGGAAATCATCTTGGCGTGCAGCGCCAGCGCTTCGGTGAGCGTGGACTTACCGGCGTCCGGATGCGAGATGACCGCGAAGGTGCGCCGCCGTGCCGCCTCGTCGGCCAGCCGCCCGGAAGACGATGCGGGCGCGCTGGAGGTCGGGGAACTCACGGGGGACTCCTTTTGTGCGGACGAGGCAACCGGTCCAGGGTACTAGGCCAGATGTTTCGCGACCGCCCCGGCCACCAGGCGTCCGGGGTCCGCGCCCGGGGCGACAGCCTCGATACTGCGGTTGACCACCACGGTCGCGATGCCGTGCAGGTTGGTCCACAGGTTGAGCGCGCGTTCGCCGGTGGGGTCGTCGGCGCAGGCCGCGACGAGCTCGCGCCACCAGCGGAACAGGGGGAGCGTGGTGGTGCGGCGCAGGTCCGCGCCCGCGCCTTCGAGGAGGTCGTGGCGGAACATGAGGGTGAACATCTCGGGGCGCTCGACGGCGAAGTCGAGGTAGGCGCGGCAGGCGCGTTCCACCCGCTCGACGGCCGTATTCCCTTGCGCCGCTTCGAGTCTGGACTTCAGGTCGGCGTAGCCGCGCACCGCGACGGCCGCCAGCAGCGCATTGTGGGTGGGGAAGTAGCGGCGGGGCGCGCCGTGCGAGACGCCGGTTTCGCGGGCGATGGCGCGCAGGCCGAGTTGCCCCGCGCCCACCTGCTCGAGCAGGTCGACGCCGGCGCTGACCAATCGTTCGCGCAATGGTTCCTCGACTCCCATGCCGGTCATTCTCATCGCAACCTCCCCGAAAGTGTTGTAGACACTGTCTATCTGATGGTAGACAGTGTCTACAAGCTCATCCGGGGAGGTAATCATGTGGTACTGGCTGTTGAAACACGTGCTGGTGGGTCCGCTGCTGCGGTTGGTCGGGCGGCCGAAGGTCGAAGGGCTGCACCATGTTCCGAAGGACGGGCCGGTGATCATCGCGGCCAACCATCTGGCGGTGGTCGATTCGCTCTACCTGTGCCTGGTGCTGGACCGGCCGGTCACCTTCATCGCCAAGCAGGAGTACTTCACCGGTGCAGGCGTGCGCGGCCGGATCAATCGCTGGGTGATGAAAGCGACCGGTCAGGTTCCCGTGGACCGCACCGGCGGCACGGCCGGATCCGATTCCCTCGCCGCAGCCACCCGCATTCTCGAAGGCGGCGGCATCTGGGGTATTCATCCCGAAGGCACGCGCTCGCCCGACGGCCGTATCTACAGGGGCCGCACCGGTGTCATCCGGGTCGCGATGGAAACCGGCGCTCCCGTCGTGCCGGTCGTCCTCTCCGGAACCGACAAGGTCAACCCGCGCAATCGCAAACTCCTGCGCTTCGCGAAGGTCCGAGTCTCCTTCGGCCGCCCCCGCTACTTCCTCCCCGCGGACCAGCAGGGCGTACGCACCGCCACCGACGAACTCATGGCCGATTTGGTCCGCCGCTCCGGCCGCCCCTACGTCGATTGCTACGCCGCCTCTTTCAAGAAATCCGCCGCATAGCGGACGTGCCGACCCGGGACGGGGGTTCGGGGGCGGCCCCCGAACCCCCTAATTCTTTCGGGGGGCCGGGGGCGGAGCCCCCCGCTGCAAAGAGGGAATTTCTGCATGTTAGAGTTCTCAGGTTGTCTCGGCGAGGGTGTGGCACTAGCTGCCCACCGTGATCGACGCGGCTCGGCCACTTCAGCCGTCCCCGTTCGTTCTTCGCCGATGACGAAGCAGACGAACACAGTCAGGGTGCACCGTCCCCTGGCGACAGCTGACATTACAGCCCGGACGAGCCGTAGGAGTAGACAATCATGTCCGACGCCAGCCTTCTCGCAGCCTCTGTACGCACCGAGTTCGGCAAGGGCGCTGCCCGCCGCACCCGTCGTGACGGCAATGTGCCCGCCGTGCTCTACGGCCACAACGAAGAGCCGCAGCACCTGTCGATCAACGCGCGCGATTTCGCCGCCATCCTGCGTGAGCACGGCACCAACGCCGTGCTGAACCTGGACATCGCGGGCAAGAAGCAGCTGGCGCTGACCAAGTCGGTCGTCGTGCACCCGATCCGCCGCTACATCGAGCACGCCGACCTGCTGATCGTGCGTCGTGGCGAGAAGGTCACCGCCGACGTGCACGTCGCCCTGACCGGCGATGCCGCCTCCGGCACCCTGGTCACCCAGGAGACCACCACCCTCTCCATCGAGGCCGAGGCCCTGCACATCCCCGAGTCCATCGAGGTTTCGATCGAGGGCGCCGAGGCCGGCACCCAGATCCTCGCCGGCTCCATCGCGCTGCCGAAGGGCGTCACCCTGGCCGGCGATGCCGAGGCCCTGATCGTCAACATCATCGCCGCCCCGGCCGCCGCCGCCGAGGAAGAGGCCGAGGCGCCCGCCGAGGAAGCCGCCGAGTAATTCCGTCTCCCAACGGTTTCCGGACTGAAGCGACAGCTGTCCTATGACTGAGGCAACGGCCGGGCCCGCGCTCGTGGTCGGACTGGGTAATCCCGGACCCGACTACGAGCGCACCCGGCACAATGTCGGTTTCATGGTCGCCGATGTGCTCGCGGAGCGCGTCGGCGGCCGTTTCGGTGTGCACAAGAAGTCCGGTGCGGACCTCTTGGAAGCGCGCCTGGACGGTCGCAAGGTGCTGCTGGCCAAGCCGCGCACCTATATGAACCTCTCCGGCCGCCCGGTCGCCGGGCTGGCGAAGTTCTTCAATGTGCCCGCGTCCGACATCATCGTCGTGCACGACGAGCTGGATCTGCCCTTCGGCGCGGTCCGGCTCAAGCTGGGCGGCGGCGAGGGCGGGCACAATGGCCTGCGCTCCATTTCGCAGGCCATCGGCACCAAGGATTATCTGCGGGTCCGCTTCGGCATCGGCCGTCCGCCGGGCCGGCAGGATCCCGCCGATTACGTGCTCAAGCCCTTCTCCGCGCCGGAGCGCAAGGAAGTCCCGGTCATCGTCGAGCAGGCCGCCGACGCCGTGGAATTGCTGCTCCGCGTCGGCTTGGAAGCCGCGCAGAACCAATTGCACTGAGCGCCCCCGCCTCTCCGCGACTTCAGCGCGCGGCTGAGTGCCGCCGCCAGATGTGCACGCGTGCCGGCGGCTGGGTGCCGAACCTATTTCGGGCGTACCCGGTGAGTTACCCCGAAGGTCGCGAAATCAGTTGTCGCGTAAGGCCGTTGCCGTCGCGGAGCGACGGAGTTTGCCCGACGAGGTTTTCGGGAGCGCACCGGGGCCGAGCACGGTCACGCTGCGCGGGCGCACTCCCACTTCCGAGAACACCGCGTGCACGATCTCGTGCTCGATGCGTTTGACCTCGTCCGGGTTCTGGTGGTCGTTGGATTCCACCACCACCGCGAAACTTTCGCGTTTCTGGCCCGCGTCCAGGCGCACCGCGACGGCATTGCCGGGGCGAACTCCCTTGACGCGCAAGGCCGCTCGCTCGATATCGGTGGGATAGATATTGCGGCCGCCCATGATGATGACGTCCTTGACGCGCCCGCAGACCACCACCAGTCCGTCCTCGGTGAAATAGCCGATATCGCCGGTGTCGAGCCAGCCGTCGGCGTCCTGTGCCGGGCGGAAGCCCGCGGTGGTGACATAGCCGGAAGTCACCGCGGGGCCGCGCAATTCGATCAGGCCCACGCTGCGCACCGGCAGCGGCTGCCGGTCGGCGTCCACCACCCGGCCTTCCAGATTGTCGACCAGATAGCCGAGGGTGGGCAGTCGCCGGATGCCGCCGTGATGATGTTCGGGATGCCGGACCGGGACCGCTTTGCCGAGCGCTTCCAGCAGATCGGCGTTCACCACGTCCAGGACCTGGCCCAGCCCGGGATCCGGAATGGACACCGCCAGGGTGGTTTCGGCCATGCCGTACACCGGGGTGAGCGCCATGGGATTGAGCCCGAACCGTTTTCCGGCGTCGGCGAGCGCGTCCATGGTGTCGGCGTCCACCGGTTCCGCGCCGTTCCACATGTAGCGCACGCTGCTCAGGTCCACCGCGCCGTCGGGGGCGTTGCGCAACCGGCGCGCGAGCAGCGAATACGCGAAATTCGGTGCGGCGGTGACGGTGCCGCGATATTTCGAGATCAGTTCCGCCCACAGGATAGGCCGCGCCAGGAAGTCCAGGGGCGTCACGCACACCACTTCTGCGCCGAATTGCATGGGGACGCTGAGGAATCCGACCATGCCCATATCGTGGAAGAGCGGCAGCCAGCTCACCATGACGTCGTCGTCCAGCTGGAATTTCACGCGGTCGAACATGGCGTAGGCGTTGACGAAGAAATTGCCGTGCGTGATGCGGACGGCTTTCGGTGAACCGGTCGATCCGGAAGTCAACTGCTGCAGGGCGATATCGGATTCGCCGGTGGGCAGCGGGTCGATGGGTGTACCCGCCCGCATGGCGTCGATGGTCACCACATTGATGCCGCGTTCGCGCAGCAGCGGTTCGGCGATCTCGAACGGCGCGCCCAGGATCACCGCGCGCGCTTCGATCATGTTCAGCACGGTTTCGGTGTCGTGGGCCCACATCTGGAGATCGGTGCGCGGAGTGGGCTGATGCAGCATGGTGATCGACGCGCCGCGCATCCAGACCGCCTGGCAGGCGGGCGCGATATCAACTGGCATACCGGCCAGTACACCGACGGCGTCGCCCCGCCCGATGCCCGCCGCGGCCAGCCCGCCCGCCATTGCCCGTGCGATGCCGTGGATTTCGCCCCAGGTCTGCCGGAGCGGTGCGTCCGGCTCGCCGGTCACCAAGCCGCGTGCAGAGTGCTGGGCCGTCGCGTACATCTCGTCGGTGAACCGGCTCATGGTCCAACTCCCTCAACGCAGATTCCGGCCGGGATATCTCTAACTATCCCGCTGCCGGCGGACCCTGTTAACCGTTTCGGGGAGGTCGGTACGTGTTCAGGCGGTGAGATTCGTGAGAACTCCGGCGAATCGGTCGAGATCCTCGAAGCTCACGAAGCAGTGCGGGGAGGCGCGGACCACCGAGCCGAGCCCGCGATCGGTCATGTCCAGCAGCGTGGAACCGCGATGGCTGACCGTCACCGTGATCGATTCGCCCGCCAGCCGGTCGCGCACCGCGATCGGTTCCAGCCCGTCCACGGTGAACGACACGATGCCCGCGTGCTGGGTGCCGCGATCCCGCACGGTGACGCCGGAGATCTCCTGCAGGGTCTTGCGCAGGTACTCCGCGCGCTCGGCGATGGCCGCGTACACCGCTGCGGGGCCGAGGTCGAGCAGATAGCGCACCGCCGCCCCGAGACCGAGCCGGGCCGCCACATCGCATTCCCAGAATTCGAACCGACCGGCGTCGGGGGCCAGGGTGTACTCGTCCGGACCGGTCCAGGCGGCGCTGTGCAGGTCCAGCCGGCCCGGTTCCATGGTGGCGGCCAGCTCGGGCCGGACGTACAGGAAACCGGTGCCGCGCGGCCCGCGCAGCCATTTGCGGCCGGTGGCCGAGAGCGCGTCCACGTCCAGTTCGGTCACGTCCAGGGGTAGCTGACCGGCGGATTGGCAGGCGTCCAGCAGTACCAGCGCGCCCACCCCGTGCGCGATGCGGGCCGCCTCGGCGACCGGGTTCACCAGGCCGCCATTGGTCGGAACATGCACCAGCGACACGATTTTCACGCGTTCGTCGAGCATGCCCGCCAGCGCGTCGAGATCCAGCTGCCCGCTGCCGTCGCTGGGGATGGCCTCCACCACCGCGCCGCTGTGCCGGGCGCGCTGCAGGGCGGCGATGGCATTGCTGGCGTAGTCGGCGCCGGAGATCAGGATCCGGTCGCCGGGGCCCAGCGGCACCGAGTAGAAGAAGTCGGTCCAGGACCGGCTGGCGCTGTCGCTGAGCGCGATGGCTTCCGGCCCGGCATTGATCAGTTCACCGATGGCTACCTTGACGCCGTACAGGTCCTCCAGGCGCTCGTTGGCGGCCCGGTAGCCGCCGATCTCGGCTTCGCGGCGCAGGTGGGCGACGGTGGTGTCGACGACGATCCGCGGGGGCAGGGAGGAGCCGGCGCTGTCCAGGAACACCTGGTTCTCGCAGCCCGGGGTATCGGCGCGCAACCGCGCGATGTTCACCATGGAATCGACCATAACGGGTGGTGTGTTCTCCAAAACGTCAGATTTGTTGTCGGAGTCCGTCGCTACCCTGGTTTGGGTCGGCTGACCGCCGGCCCGAGGAGTGGAGGTTGGCATGGCAGTGACGGTGATGCCCGAATCCCGCACCGAGCAGTCGCCCGATGTCGGGTTCTCCTCCCGCGCGGCCGCCGAGGCGTATATCGGCGGCGTCTGCTTCAAGGTGGGTCCACCGAGCCTGATCGGCGCCGAACTGGAATGGCTCACCGCCCAGGGTGGGAGTTCGGCGTCGGATCCGCGTCCGGACCTGACTGTGCTGGCGGACGCGCTGGGAATCCATACGCCACAGTCCATCTCGCCCGATTCCCCGGCCGTGGCGCTGCCGGGTGGCAGTCGGGTGACCATCGAACCGGGTGGTCAGATCGAATTATCCAGCGCCCCTTTCGCCTCCGCCGCCGAGCTCGCCGCGAGTCTCCGCGCCGATGCCTCCCGCCTGCGGGAGTTGCTCGAATCCCGGGGCATTCGAACCTTTTCCGCCGCCGCCGACGCGAGTCGGACCGCGCAGCGTGTGCTGCGGCTGCCGCGCTATCGCGCCATGGAACGGTCCTTCGCCGGTATCGGGCCGTTCGGCGCGCTCATGATGTGCAATACCGCCGCCACCCAGGTCAGCGTGGACGCCGGGGCCGATGCCGCCGAAGTGGCGGCGCGCTGGACCCTGCTCTACAGTGCCGGACCGGCGCTGCTGGCCGGTTTCGCCTGTTCACCGGTGCTGGCGGGCGCGCCGCCGGGGGAGTGGGCCTCGCAGCGCATGCGGGCCTGGATGCGACTCGATCCGCTGCGCACCCGGCCCTCCGTGCAGGATTGGGCCGATCCGATCGCCGGGTACGCGCACTGGGCCCTGGATGTTCCGCTGCTGTGCGTGCGCTGCGACGAGGACGTGGACTGGACGGCTCCGCCGGGCGCCACCTTCGCCGACTGGTTGTGCGGTGCGCTGGACGACGAACTCGGCCGCCGCCCCACCCGCGCCGACCTCGACTACCACCTGACCACGCTGTTTCCGCCGGTCCGGGCCTCGGGGCACCTCGAGGTCCGCTACCTGGACGCGCAGCCGGGCGACACCTGGACGGTGCCGATCCACGTCTTCGACGCGCTGCTGTCCCGCCCGGAGCTCGTCGCCGAGGCGACCACCCTGGCCAAGCCCACCGCGGACCGATGGACCGACGCGGCCCGCTACGGCCTGGCCGATCCCGAATTGCGCGCCGCCGCCGTGGATCTGTTCGACCTGGCCGCCGCGCATGCCGAAACCGATACGGCGGCAGCCGAACTGACCGCCGCGGCGGAACGATGTCGCAGCGGCCGCACCCCGACCGAGGACCACTCGTGATCGGCACCCTCACCCGGCCACCGCGCCACCGCCATGCCGGGCTGCCCGCGCCGGGCCGTCCCGCGCCGCGCCGCCGCGCCGAGGATGCCGCCGTCCCGACCTCGATGACCGAATTCGGAGTTCTCTCATGACCATTCACCTCCCGGGCGCGGATCGCGCCGAGACCGAACAGCTCCGCACCAAGATCGCAGACACCCTGGATCGCGCCCGCCGCCGCACCGCCGGTCTCACCGAGTGCGTGGACGAAGCCGAACTGGTGGCCCAGCATTCGCGGATCATGAGCCCGCTGGTGTGGGATCTCGCGCATATCGGCAATCAGGAAGAGCTTTGGCTGGTGCGGGATGTCGGCGGCCGGGAACCCGTGCGCGCTGATATCGATCACCTCTACGACGCTTTCAAACACGCGCGCGCGGACCGCCCCGCGCTGCCGCTGCTGAACCCGGCGGAAGCGCGCACCTATGTGGGCACCGTCCGCGACAAAGTGCTGGATGTGCTGGAGCACAGTCCTTTACGCGGTGATGAGCTGGTGAACCGCGGGTTCGCCTTCGGCATGATCGCCCAGCACGAGCAGCAGCACGACGAGACCATGCTGGCCACACATCAGCTCCGCACCGGCGAAGCCGTGCTGTCGGCTCCCGCCCCGCCGCCGTCCCGGGTGCACGTCTCCGGCGAAGTGATCATCCCCGCGGGCGAATTCGTCATGGGCACCGACACCGACCCGTGGGCCCTGGACAACGAACGCCCCGCGCACCCGGTCCACGTGCCCGCCTTCGCCATCGACGCGGCGCCGATCACCAACGAGCAGTACCTGGCCTTCCTCGCCGACGGCGGCTACGACCGCCCCGAACTCTGGTCCGAGCGCGGCTGGGCGCACCGCCTCGAAGCGAACCTCACCGCCCCGCAATTCTGGGAGCGGGACGCCAACGGCCAGTGGTGGCGGCGGGTTTTCGGCACCATGCAGCCCGTCCGCCCGCATCAGCCGGTGGTGCACGTCTGCTGGTTCGAAGCCGAGGCCTACGCCAATTGGGCGGGCAAACGCCTGCCCACCGAAGCCGAATGGGAGAAGGCCGCCCGCTTCGACCCCGCGTCGGGCCGCACCCGTCGCTACCCCTGGGGTGACGCCGATCCCACCGCGGCCACCGCCAATCTCGGCCAGCGCCACCTGGAACCGTCCGACATCGGCGCGTATCCGGAAGGCGCTTCCCCGTCCGGCGTGCACCACCTCATCGGCGACGTCTGGGAATGGACCGCTTCGGGTTTCGACCCCTACCCCGGTTTCCGCGCCTTCCCCTACGCCGAATACTCCGACGTGTTCTTCGGCGGCGACTACAAGATGCTGCGCGGCGGCTCCTTCGCCGCCGACCAGGTGGCGGTCCGCGGCACCTTCCGCAATTGGGATCACCCCATCCGCCGCCAGATCTTCTCCGGCTTCCGCTTGGCCAGAGACCTACGCCCGGACGAACACTGATGTGCCGCCACCTGGCCTACCTGGGCCCGCCGACGGCGGTCGGTGAATTGCTTACCCGCGGCCCGCATTCGCTGCGCACCCAGTCGTGGGCTCCGCGCGAAATGCGCGGCGGCGGAACGATCAACGCGGACGGTTTCGGCGTCGCCTGGTGGCTGCCCACCGAGTCGACCACTGCCGATCACGGGCCGGGCGTCACCTGGCACGGCGGCGCGTCGCCCGATCCGCGCGATACGGCCGTGGATTACGCGGCAACGGTGAGCCGGTACCGCAATGCCGCGCCGATCTGGACGGATCCGGCGGTGGACGAGGTGCTCCCGCAATTGCGGTCGACCGCGGTGCTGGCCGCGATCCGGTCGGCGACCGTCGGCATGCCGGTCGAGCGGGAAGCCTGCGCGCCGTTCACGCACGGCCACTGGGCGTTCAGCCACAACGGGGCCATCCCGGATTGGCGGAACACCCTGACCGCCGTCGCGGCACGATTCGGTTCGCCGTCGCTGCTGGAGGCGGAGTCGCTGACCGACTCCGCGGTGCTGTGGGTGATCCTGCACGACTTGCTGACTCGCACCGAGGGCACCGGACGTTACGGGGCGCGGGCGGCTTCGACCGGGAGCGGTACGGAGACTGGAGGGTCGGCGGTTTCGTTCGGTGCCGGAGTCAGCGTGACGGCCACTTCCGGTGCTGTGCCGCGGACCTCGTCCTGGAGTTGGCACTCGGAGACGGACACGGAGGGGTTCGGCTCGGCGTCGGTATCCGCCACTGTCGTAGCGGGGGCGTCGAGCGGCGCTGCCGGTGGCAACGCCGGAACCGGCCGGAACAAGGGGGATGGGCCGGGAATCGTGCTGCGCGAGGTGGTTCGGGAGATCGTGGCCCGGTCGCCGAAGGCCCGGTTGAATTTTCTGCTGGGGGATGGGGAAACGGTGTGGGCCACAACGTGGCATCACTCTTTGGCGGTGCTGGTCACCGATGAATTCGCGGTGGTGGCCTCGGAGCCGTATGACGACGACGCCCGCTGGCGGTCCATTGCGGACCGGCAGCTGGTGGTCGTCCGGCCGGGGTCGCTGACCGTCGAATCGCTCGAAACCGATGACGAAAGGGCTGGTTCATGACCTCGGCGACGCTGGAGATTCATCTGACCGACGACGATATGACCGCGGCGCTGCGGGCCGATGTGCGTCAGGGGCTGAGCGCTTCGCCGAAGACCCTGCCGCCCAAGTGGTTCTACGACGCGCGCGGCAGCGAGCTCTTCGAGAAGATCACCGAACTGCCGGAGTACTACCCGACCCGGACCGAGCGGGCGCTGCTGGAGCGGGTGGTCGGGCAGATCGCGCGGATCGCGCAGGCCGAGGTGCTGGTGGAGCTGGGGGCGGGGTCGGCGGCCAAGACGCGGCTGCTGCTCGAGGCGCTCACCGCCGAAGGACCGTTGAAGAAGTATGTGCCGCAGGATGTTTCGGTGGCCGCGCTGACCGCTTCGGCGGATGAGGTGGCGGCCGAGTTCCCGGGGCTGAGCGTGCACGGGGTGGTCAGCGACTTCACGGCCACGCTGGAGAATCTGCCGCGCGGCGGGCGGCGCATGATCGCGTTCCTGGGTGGGACCATCGGGAATCTGGTGCCGCGGGAGCGGGCCGAGTTCCTGGGCGGGATTCACCAGGTGCTGGAGCCGGGGGAACAGTTGCTGCTGGGTGCGGGGCTGGTGATCGACCCGGCGGTGCTGGTGCCGGCCTACGACGATGCGGCCGGCGTGACCGCGGAGTTCAATCGCAATGTGCTGCATGTGCTCAACGCGCGGCTGGGCGCGGACTTCGATCCGGAACGCTTCCGGCACATCGCCCTGTGGGATGCCGAGAACGAGTGGATCGAGATGCGGCTGGAGGCGACGGCCGATATGACCGTGCGCATTCCGGAGCTGGATATGACCGTGGAGTTCGCGGCGGGCGAGCAGATGCGCACCGAGATCTCCGCGAAGTTTCAGCGTGCGGGACTCGAATCCGAGTTGCGCGCAGCGGGTTTCGCGACCGAGCGCGTGTGGACCGATCCGGATGAGCGGTTCGCGCTTTTGCTGGCCGAGCGCCGGTAGTAAACCGGCAATTCCGGCGGTGGTTGACCTGTCCCCGATCTAGGATCGGGGACAGTGAAGCCGTGGGAGATTTTCGGCCTCGTCCTCGGAGTCGCCGCCTTTTGCGTAGCTCTGCCGTCGTTGCTGGGCTGGCGCCGGGCCCGGTTGTGGCTGGTGGCGGGTTTGCTGCTGCTCGCCGGTGCGGGTGCGCTGCTGTTGCTCCCGCTCCCGCATCCGGCCGGGGATGTGGACTGCGGTTCGGTGGTCGCGCCCCGGCACGAATGGACCGGACCCGCCATCTGTCGCGATCCCGGCTGCACCGGACCCGATTTCGTGGTTCCGTGCCGCCGGAATCGCCTGGCGCGCACCCAGGTTGCCGCATTGGTCGCGGCAAGCGCTCTGATGGCGATCGGGCTCAGCGTCCGGTCCATCCGGCGCGAAGCGCGCGAGGACGGACCGGACTGAGCTATTTCTGCTCGGTGACCGCGGCCAGCCAATCGTTGAGCGGCCGCAGTTCCTCCCACGCTTTCCGGATCTCGTCCCGGGCGCGCGGCGTGGTCAGCCATTTCGGCGCGCCGAATTGCTTTCCGGCGGTGAGGGATTTGTGCCGCAGCAAATCGATGCGCGGATGGTCGAGTTCGTAACCCTTGGGTTTGGTCTTGAGCTTGTCGCCGCCGATCTCGTAGCCGGCCGAGATCAGCCGCGCCAGTATGCCTTCCAGCTCCGGCCCGCGCACGTCATCGGCGATGGCGATGCGCAGCGCCGCCAGTTGGGCGGGCGGCGCGGCGTAGATCCCGCCCGCCACGAACAGCCCGGCCGCGCTGATCTGCACGTACCAGCCGCCGAACTGCGCGGTGTGCACGATCGCGCCCTGATGGTTCTTGTACGGCGTCTTGTCCGCCGCGAACCGCACGTCCCGGTACGGCCGGAAGATCTTGGCCGTACCGAAATCGCTTTCCAGTTCGGCGGCAAGGGCTTTCATCGGGTCCCGGACCGACTCCTCCCAGACCTTCTTGTTGGCATTCCAGAAGGCCTTGGAATTGTCGGCTTCGAGGTCCTCGTAGAAATCGAGCCCGGCGAGCGGGAATCCGTCGAATCGCGTCATATCAGCTGTCGGTCGGGATCATTCCGCTGTCGATGATCAGGAAACCGATCACCAAGCCCAGCACCATGCACACGCCCGCCGCGATGGCCGCCCACTTGCCCAGCGCCTCGCCCTTGTTGTGGCCGACGATGCCGAGCACGATGCCGGCGATGCCGAACCCCGGCGGGCAGAAGATCAATGCGATGGCGGCGCAGATGAATCCGATGATGGAGAACACCTGCGGGCCGGTGTGCTGCTGCGGCGGCTGGCCGTAGGGCTGATAGCCCTGGCCGTACGGCTGCTGACCGTAGGGCTGCTGCGGATAGGCCGGGAATCCACCCGGCTGCCCCGCCGCGCCCGGCTGCTGCCCGTAATCCTGCCCGTATCCCTGCTGCCCGTATCCCGGTTGTGGATAACCCCCGGGCTGGGAACCCATGGGCGGGTAGCCGTACTGACCGCCCGCCGGATACCCCTGCTGCCCGCCCGGCGGCGGAGGCGGGGGAGTGCTGCCCGGATACGGCGGATACCCCGCATCGGGCGCTGCGCCGGGCCGGTAGTGCATGGTGATGTCGTCTTGCGGCTGCGGGATACCCGGAACGGGTTCGGCACGCGGGCCCGGCGTGGATTCGGAGCCAGGTGTGGACGTGGTGCCCGGTGTGGATTCGGAGCCCGTGGCGGCTTCGGAGCTCGGCGCCGGTGCGGATTCGGCGGCCTCGGGGGCGTCCTTCTTCTTGAAGAGCTCACCCGAGCCGGAGTCGGATTGCGGTTCATTCGGCGGCGTGCTCATGTCGCGCCCTCCTCGATGTGGTGTGAACAGCCCCCCATGGTTATCACAGCCGGGCGCCCGAAACGAAACAGTGCAGCCTCAGTCGCCGGGTTCGTCGATGATGTCCATGGCGGCGACCTCGGCGGGCCGGTCGTCCTCGGACCGGTACTCCTCGCGCCGCCGGCGCCGCGTCCATTCCTGATCGAGTTCCTCGCCGATGCCCAACCGGCCGTCGTCGTCGCTCTCGCGATTGCGGATCACCAGATCCTCGGGCGGGTCGGTGATGTACCGCTCGTACTCGCGAACCTCATCGGCCTGATCATCGTCACCCAGGTCGTAGTCGAGGTCCTCGACGTCGTCGGTGTCGAAGACCTCGTCCATCAACTGGTCCTCGTCATCGTTGCGCCGGTCGTCCATACGGCCTCACCTCTCCGCGCATCAGCGCACCAGTAGCAAACCGCCAAGTTCGCACTCAACGCTACCGCCGCGCCCCGGCACAGGTGTCGATTGGCACCCGCTCGATACCAAAGTGCCCGGTGAGCAGAAACCGAAAACGCCCGCCGTGCCTTGGCGGCACGGCGGGCGAGGGCGTTCCTCCTCCACCACACGACGAAGCGCCGCCGTGCCTACTGGCACGGCGGCGCTGTCGATCTGGGGGTTCGGGGGCGAAGCCCCTGAGAGTTGTCTCTACGCCGACCCGTTGAAAAGGCCGGTGACGGAGCCGTTTTCGAAGACCTCGCGAATGGTCTGCGCCAGCAGCGGGGCGATCGAGAGCACGGTCAGCTGCGGGAAGCGCTTGTCCTCGCTGATCGGCAGCGTGTTGGTGACCACGACTTCCTTGGCACCGCAGTTGGCGAGGCGCTCGGCGGCCGGGTGCGAGAGCACACCGTGGGTGGTCACGATGACCACGTCGAGCGCGCCGGCTTCCTTGAGCACCTTGACGGCGCCGGCGATGGTGCCACCGGTGTCGATCATGTCGTCGATCAGGATGCAGATGCGGCCCTCGACCTCACCGACCACGCGGTTGGCGGTGATCTGGTTCGGCACCAGCGGGTCGCGGGTCTTGTGGATGAACGACAGCGGCGCGTCGCCCAGCGCGTTCGCCCACTTCTCGGCGACCTTCACGCGACCGGCGTCCGGGGACACCACGGCGATATTGTCGAGCGCGTAGTTGTTCCGGATGTACTCGACCAGCTGCACCATGGCGTGCATGTGATCGACCGGCCCGTCGAAGAAGCCCTGGATCTGATCGGTGTGCAGGTCGACGGTGATGATGCGGTCCGCGCCCGCGGTCTTCAGCAGGTCGGCGATGAGGCGAGCCGAGATGGGCTCACGACCGCGGTGCTTCTTGTCCTGGCGCGCGTACGGGTAGAACGGCAGTACCGAGGTGATGCGCTTGGCCGAACCGCGCTTCAGCGCGTCGATCATGATCAGGTGCTCCATGACCCACTGGTTCAGCGGGGCCGGGAAGCTCTGCAGCACGAAGGCATCAGAACCGCGAACCGATTCCTCGAACCGGACGAAGGTCTCGCCATTGGCGAAATCCCGGGCGGTCTGAGGGGTGATGTGAACATTGAGTTCCTTCGCCACCTCTTCCGCCAGCTCGGGATGAGCGCGTCCCGAGAACAGCATCAGGTTCTTCTGGTTGTCGGTAGAGAACGCGGTCACGGACGTTCGCCATCCTTTTGCTCGTTGGAAATTTCGTTGGCCGCCAGTGCCGCTTCCGCTGCCTTGGCCGCGTCGGTGCCGGGGCGATTGCGCTGCACCCAGCCTTCGAGATTGCGCTGCGCTCCACCCGACACCGCGAGAGCCCCCGGTGGAACATTTCTACGCAGCACAGTACCTGCTGCGGTATACGCTCCGTCACCCACTGTCACAGGTGCGACGAACATGGTGTCGCTGCCGGTGCGAACATGCGAACCGACCACGGTGTGATGCTTCTTGACCCCGTCGTAATTGACGAACACGCTCGACGCGCCAATATTGCTGTGCTCGCCGATGGTGGCGTCGCCGACATAGGTGAGGTGCGGGACCTTGGAGTGCGCGCCGATGGTGGCGTTCTTGGTCTCCACGAACGCGCCCAGCTTGCCGTCCTCGCCGATGACGGTGCCGGGCCGCAGGTAGGTGAAGGGGCCGACATTGCACCCGGCGCCGATGGTGGACTTCTCGCCGTGCGCGCGAACTACTTTCGCGCCGTCGCCGACCACCACGTCGGTCAGCGTGGAGTCCGGGCCGATCTCGGCGTCCTCGCCGATCACGGTGTGGCCCAGCAGTTGTACGCCCGGCCGGATGACCGCGTCCCGGCCGATCTGCACATTCCCATCGATCCAGGTGCTGGCCGGATCCACGATGGTGACCCCGGCGCGCATGTGCCGTTCCACGATGTAGCGATTGAGCGTGCGACCCGCGTCGGCCAGCTGCACCCGGTCGTTGACGCCGGTGACCTTGGCCGAATCCAGCAGGCGCGCACCGTGAACGGCGTGTCCGGCCTCGCGGGCCAGCTTCAGCACATCGGTGAGGTAGAGCTCGTGGCGGGCGTTGGCGGTGGTGATCTGGGAGAGCATCACCCGCAGCACCCGGGCGTCGAAAACGTATACGCCGGAATTGACTTCGGTGAGGGCGGCCTGTTCCGGGGTGGCGTCGGCGTGTTCGACGATCTCCAGCACCCGGCCCTCGGCATCGCGCACGATGCGGCCGTAACCGTTGGCGTCCTCGGGTTCGAAGGTCAGCACGGTGGCGGCCGAGCCGTCGGAGTAGCTGCGGTGCTCGTCGAGCAGGGCGGAGAGCGTATGTCCGTCCAGCAGCGGCACATCGGCGTAGGTGACGAGCAGGTCGCCGTCGAAATCCTCCGGGATCTCGGTGAGCGCGCACTGCACGGCGTGGCCGGTGCCGAGCTGTTCTTCCTGGACCGCGCGGTCGATGTCACGGCCGAGTTCTGCGGCCACCTCGGTGACGGCGGCGCCGACCGCTTCGCGGTCGTGTCCCACCACCGTGATGAGGTACGTCGGGTCGATCTCGTTCGCCGCGTGCAGCGCGTGTGCGAGCATGCTGCGGCCGGCCAGCGGGTGCAATACCTTGGGGGTCTTGGACCGCATTCGGGTTCCGGCACCGGCTGCGAGAACGACGACGGCGGTCTGCTGTGGCATGGATCTCCCTCGGCTGCCGGTCATCGTGCTGAGTTCTTGGTTGCGCCGCCCACAGTTTTGCTGTGTCGGCTATGTGCCGGGGCAACGATAGTGCCCCCGCTCGAGAGCTCCGCCGCCAGGACTCGAACCTGGACTAACTGAACCAAAATCAGTGGTGCTGCCATTACACTACGGCGGATCAATCACCCCGCGGACCGTACGGTTCGCGCGGCGGCATGACTGGCATTGCGATGTAGATACTCGCATGCCGGAGCCCGTTCGTCGAACCGCTTAAGCGAAATCCGGCATGTGTGTCGATAGGGTACAGACAGAACATATGGGGGCAGACGCCCATCGAGCAGCCGTGAAGGGATGGGTGAGCATGACGTCGGGCGACGGAACCAGCAGGCCATCGCGGCCGCGCATGACCGGAACCCAACGGCGGCAGCAGCTCATCGAGATCGGGCGGGCGCTGTTCGCGGAGCGTGGGTACGACGCGACTTCGATAGAGGAGATCGCGCAGCGGGCGCAGGTGTCGAAACCTGTGGTGTACGAGCACTTCGGGGGCAAGGAAGGGTTGTACGCGGTCGTGGTCGATCGCGAGATGTCGACCTTGCTCGAGATGATCCGGGAATCGCTGACGCAGAACCGGTCGCGGGTGCGGCTGGAGCAGGTGGCGCTGGCGTTGCTCACCTATATGGAGGAGCGCACGGACGGGTTCCGGATCCTGATGCGGGATCAGCCGGTGTCGGCGGCGGAGGGCACGTACTCCTCGCTGCTGAACGAGGCGGTGAATCAGGTGGCGCACATTCTCGCCGGGGATTTCGAGCGCCGCGGGTTCGACACCTCGCTTGCCACGCTGTACGCGCAGGCGCTGGTCGGGATGGTCGCGACGGCGGCCACCTGGTGGCTCGACGAACGGCAACCCTCCAAGGAAGTGGTTGCCGCGCATCTGGTGAACCTGTGCTGGAACGGTCTGACCCATCTGGAGTCGGAACCGAAACTCGCCTCGGAATGGCCGAGCGGCAAAGGTTTAAAGAACCCAACGGTCTGATACGTCCGTTGTCGGGCGGTAGAACTGGACAGTTAACCAGCGAATTGCGAAGGAGGACGGGCCGAATGCTCGAATCGGCTGGCATCGCGCAGCCGGGTGGTACGGTTCACCCATCCTTCGAGTGCTGTTCGAACTGTGATGTCGGTCAACTTCGGGATGTCGGTCTACTTCAGGATGGCTGGTTTGATGACAGGCGGATCTGATGGCTAGGCAAGCGCGTGCGGAGATCACTCGCGATTCCGTGCTCGCGGGCGCGGCCGATGTCTTTCTGCGGCTGGGTTACGCGAACGCGTCCCTGTCCGAGATCATCGCGCAGTCGAATGTGACCAAGGGCGCCTTGTACTTTCACTTCGGCTCCAAGGAAGAACTCGCGCGCGCCGTCGTCG
Organism: Nocardia yamanashiensis NBRC 100130; assembly: GCF_001613325.1. GTDB lineage: Bacteria > Actinomycetota > Actinomycetes > Mycobacteriales > Mycobacteriaceae > Nocardia > Nocardia yamanashiensis. Next base: position 163,196 of record NZ_BDCD01000009.1, read on the forward strand.
ATCAGGGCAACGAGCGACTGGTCAGCGCCTGCCAGGGTTTCTTCGATCCCCGCGTGCCGGCGCTCGAGGCCTGCATCGGAATCACCTACGTGGTGGCGGATCTGACCATGAACGATCCGATGGTCGGCGCGATGCTCAAGCTCACCCACCAGATCGGCGACTACCGCGGCGCGGCCGGTGACAATATCGCCAAGACCTGGGGCGAGACGCACCGTTTGCTCGCCGAACGCGCCATCCAGCAGGGCGACCTGAAGCCGGACCTGGACCCGGAGACCATCGGCCTGCTGCTGCAGGAGATGACCACCGGCGTCCACATCGTCGCCGTCAGCACCGAATCCATCGACCAGATGGCGACCCGCATGGAACGCGCCTGGTTCTTCCTCCTCCCCTCCATCGTCCCGGACGAGAAGGTCGCCTACTTCCGCGAATTCGCCGCCCGCCGCCTCCGCCGCTACGTGCAGTAACCCACTCCCGGGACCCTCAGGGGCAAGCCCCTGAAACCCCATTGGGTGTGGGCGAGCCCCTGTGAACTTGCTTTCCGGGGGTCCTCAGGGGCTTGCCCCTGAGAGGTCCGAGAGTTGGTTGACGAGGGTGTCGGGGCGGGCGACTAGAGTGGGTTGGTCGTGCTGAAACGCTGATCTGCGCCCAGGAGTCTCCTTATGCCCGAGCATCGTCCACCTTTGGCGGGACTGGCCGCGGTGGCTGGTGCCGATGCCGCTCTCCAGCAGGTCAGAGACCTGATCGGGCGCGACTCGGCCATGCTGGTGGCGCCCTCGGCGGTGCGGCCGTTCGTGGCCGCCACCATTGCCGGGGAGCGGCCGCTGGTGGTGGTCACCGCCACCGGGCGGGAGGCCGACGATCTGGCCGCGGAGCTGGCGGAGATACTCGGGGACAGCGTCGCGTTGTTCCCGTCCTGGGAGACGCTGCCGCACGAGCGGCTGTCGCCGGGAGCGGACACCGTCGGCAAGCGGATGCAGGTGCTGCGGCGGCTGGCGCATCCGGACGAGGGGATCTACGGCGCCCCGCTGCGGGTGATCGTGACGACGGTGCGTTCGCTCATGCAGCCGATGGCGCACGGGCTGGGCGATATCGAGCCGGTCGTACTGCGCCGGGGCACCGAGTTCGATTTCGACGAATTGCTCACGCGGCTGGTGGAATTCGCCTACGAGCGGGTCGACATGGTCGGCAAGCGCGGTGAGTTCGCGGTGCGCGGCGGCATCCTGGATATCTTCCCGCCGACCGCGGATCATCCGGTGCGCGTGGAGTTCTGGGGCGACGAAGTGTCGGAGTTGCGCTCCTTCGCGGTCGCCGACCAGCGTTCGCTGCACGACGACCCGGTCGACATGGTGGTCGCGCAGCCCTGTCGCGAACTGCTGCTGACCGACGAGCTGCGAGCCCGCGCCGCCGAAGTCGCCACCGAGAATCCGGTCGACGCCGCCCTGGTGGAAATGCTCGACAAGCTCGCCTCGGGCGTACCGGTCGAGGGCATGGAAGCGCTGCTGCCGGTGCTGCAGCCGGGCGAACTGCAATTGCTCACCGACGTGCTGCCCGCGCAAACCCATGTGCTGCTGTGCGATCCGGAGAAGATCCGCACCCGCGCCGCCGACCTTGTTCGCACCGGGCAGGAGTTCCTGGAAGCCTCCTGGACGGCCGCGTCCTTCGGTGGCGCGGCCCCGCTCGGCGCGTACGGCCTGGACCTCGCCGCATCCTCCTACCGCGGCCTGGACGAAGTGCACGCCGACGCCGACCGCCACGGCCTGCCCTGGTGGACGCTGAGCCCGCTCGCCGCCGACCACCCGGACGAGATCGTGCTCCCGGTGCTGGCCGCCCCGTCCGCGCGCGGCTCCGAGGAACTCGTCGCCACCATCTTCGCCTCGCTGCGCGCCCACGTCTCCACCGGCGGCCGCGCCGTCATCGTGGTGGCGGGACACGGTACGGCGCAACGCATTCAGGAACGCCTGGCCGACGCCGAGGTCCCCGCCGCACCCCTGGCCGCGGGCGCCGAACCGGTGCGCGGACTGGTCGGCGTGCTGTGCGGCTCCCTGCACGACGGCGTGGTCTTCGACGACGCCAAACTGGTCGTCGTCGCCGAATCCGACCTCACCGGCAATCGCGTCACCGCACCCGGCGAGGGCAAGAAACTGCCCGCCAAACGCCGCAACCAGGTCGATCCGCTGGCCCTCACCGCCGGTGACATGGTGGTGCACGATCAGCACGGCATCGGCCGCTTCGTGGAGATGATCGAGCGCACCATCGCCGGCGCCCGCCGCGAATACCTGGTCATCGAATACGCGCCCAGCAAGCGCGGCCAGCCCGGCGACCGCCTCTTCGTCCCGATGGACTCCCTGGATCAGCTCTCCCGCTACGTCGGCGGCGAGATGCCGTCGCTGTCCAAGCTGGGCGGCTCGGACTGGCAGAACACGAAACGCAAGGCCCGCAAGGCGGTTCGCGAGATCGCCACCGAACTGGTGCAGCTCTACGCCGCCCGCCAGGCCGCCCCCGGTCACGCCTTCGCCCCGGACACCCCGTGGCAGCAGGAGATGGAGGACGCGTTCGCGTTCACCGAGACCCAGGACCAGCTCTCCGCCATCGCCGAAGTGAAAGCGGATATGGAGAAGTCGGTGCCGATGGACCGCGTCATCTGCGGTGACGTCGGCTACGGCAAGACCGAGATCGCGGTGCGCGCGGCGTTCAAGGCGGTGCAGGACGGCAAACAGGTCGCCGTGCTGGTGCCGACCACGCTGCTGGCGCAACAGCATCTGCAGACCTTCACCGAGCGTATGGCCGGATTCCCGGTGGTGGTGAAGGGCCTGTCCCGCTTCACCGATCCGGCCGAATCCCGGGAAATCCTGGAGGGCATGACCACCAAGGACGTCGATATCGTCGTCGGCACCCACCGGCTGCTGCAGACCGGCGTGCGGTGGAAGGACCTCGGCCTGGTCATCATCGACGAGGAACAGCGTTTCGGCGTCGAGCACAAGGAGCACATCAAGGCGCTGCGCACGCACGTGGACGTGCTCACCATGTCCGCCACGCCGATTCCGCGCACCCTGGAAATGTCCCTGGCCGGCATTCGCGAGATGTCGACCATCCTCACCCCGCCCGAGGAACGCCACCCGGTGCTCACCTATGTCGGCGCGTACAACGACAAGCAGGTGGCCGCCGCGGTGCGCCGCGAACTGCTGCGCGACGGCCAGGTGTTCTACGTGCACAACCGGGTCGCCTCGATCGACAAGGCCGCCAAGCGGATTCGCGATCTGGTGCCGGAGGCGCGGGTCGTGGTGGCGCACGGCCAGATGAACGAGGACATGCTGGAGAAGACCGTGCAGGGCTTCTGGGAGCGCGAGTTCGACGTGCTGGTGTGCACCACCATCATCGAAACCGGTTTGGACATCAGCAATGCCAACACCCTGATCGTGGAACGCGCTGACGCGCTGGGTCTTTCGCAGCTGCACCAGCTGCGCGGCCGCGTCGGCCGGTCCCGCGAGCGCGGGTACGCCTACTTCCTGTACCCGCCGGAGAAGCCGCTCACCGAGACCGCCTACGACCGCCTGGCCACCATCTCGCAGAACTCGGATCTGGGCGCGGGTATGGCGGTCGCCATGAAGGACTTGGAGATTCGCGGCGCGGGCAATGTGCTCGGCGCGGAACAGTCCGGTCACGTGGCGGGCGTCGGCTTCGACCTCTACGTGCGCTTGGTCGGCGAGGCGGTGGAGGCGTACCGCGCCGCCGCCGACGGCCGGCCCATCACCGTGGACGAGGAGGTCAAGGAGGTCCGCATCGACCTGCCGGTGGACGCGCACATCCCGCCCGACTACATCGGCTCCGACCGCCTGCGCCTGGAGGCGTATCGCAAACTCGCTGCCGCCCAGGACGATTCCGGGCTGGCGGCCGTGGTCGAGGAGCTGGTGGACCGTTACGGACCGCTGCCCGTGGAGGTGGGCCGCCTGGTGTCGGTGGCCAAGCTGCGGCTGCTGGCGCGCGAGTACTCGATCGCCGAGATCGGCGTCACCGGAACCACTCTCAAGGTGTCGCCCATGCAGCTGCCCGACTCCAAGCAGTTGCGCCTCAAGCGGCTCTACCCGAACGCCACCTACCGCCCGACCACCGGCATCGTGCAATTGCCGCTGCCGCGGGTGGAGGACAGCGTGGGCGCGGAGCGGGTGCGCGATGTGCAGGTGCTGCAATTCGTTGCCGACCTGCTGCTCGCGCTGGACGGCAAAGCGCCCGGCGCGGTCGATGTCCGGGTCGCGACCGAGGCCGCGGCGGCGCGGTGAGCCTGGATCCGGATACCGCCGCGGATACCGCGCGCATGACCGCGGCGCTCGGCGAAGCGGTCGAGGTGATGGACCGGCTGTGGAATTTCGGCGGCTGGGAGGTCACCCAGACCCACGATTCGCTGCGCCCGTACCTGCTGGAGGAGACCTATGAGCTGCTGGACGCCATCCAGGAGGCCGACGCGGACACCATCCGCGAGGAACTCGGTGACCTGCTGCTGCAGGTGCTGTTCCATTCCCGGATAGCCGAGGCCGCAGGCGAATTCACCGTCGCCGACGTGGCGGCGGCCCTGGTCGCCAAGCTGGTCAACCGCAGCCCCCACCTCAGCGATCAGGACATCGACCCTGCCGCGCCGCTGGCGGAGAAGATCGCCGCTCAGGAATCCGCCTGGGAACTCCGCAAATCCGCCGAGAAGGCCCGCCGCTCCTGCCTGGACGGCATCGCCATGGCCCAGCCCGCCCTGGCCCTCGCCGAGAAGGTCCGCTCCCGCAGCGCCAAAGCCGGCCTCCCCGCCACCCTGATCCCCACCGCCCTCCGCACCGTGGAACTCGGCGGCCCCGACAGCGCCGAAGAACGCCTCCGCAAAGCCACCCTCACCTTCGCCGCCGCTATCCGCACCGCCGAAGACGCCGCCGAATCCGCCCGCGGCGAACGCGCCCCCCTCACCGCCGAGGATTGGCTCGAATATTGGCCGAAAGGCCCAGCCCAAGGCGACAACTGATCTCGCGAGAATCGGGGTAACTCCCCGGGTACGCCCGAAATGGTTTCGGCTCCTGGCCGCCGGCACGCGTTGCGAAGAGTTAGCGGCACTTGGCCGGGCGCTCTAGTCCCGGGGAGGCGGAACAGCTAGCGTCAACGGGGTGAGTGACGAGGAGCGTGGATCTGTCACCGAGTTCTACCCGTCCCGGGCGGGTACCGTCGGCGCGCTGCTGTTCTTCCTGGTGCTGACCGTTTTGCCGTTGCCGGTCGTGCTGGACAGCGCCGAGCATCCGGCGATGCGGCTGGGCGGGCTGGTGACCGTGGCGCTCTTCGGTTTCGGCGTGTACGGCATGCTGCACGAGCTGCTGAGACCGCAGCCGACCTTGGTGATCACCGACGCGGGCTTCACCTATCGGGGGTTTCCGCATGTCGGCTGGCACGAGGTGGAGCGGCTGCGGTTGCGGGTGGGGCGGTTGCGGCGCGGCGGCCACGAGGAACGTTTCGCCGAGGTGATCCTGCGCGATCCCATCGAATTCCGGTCCCGGGTAGTGGCTTTGGGCGATGTGCGCAAACGCCGCGATCCGGATCGCCCGCTGTACATCCTGCCCGAGCGACTACCCGTGCCGGTGGCCGAGGCGGTCGAGGCCATGGTGGCGCACTATCCGCCGCTGGTGCTGGCCGACGGCGACGAGGCCCCGATGGCGCGCTCCGGCGACCTGTCCGCCGATCTGGAGATGGTCGAGGCCGCACTGGTCGGCGTGCTCACCGATATGCTCCCGCCGGGCTGGGCGTTCGCGGTGCTGTGGTTCGTGCTGGTCGGCGAGGAGGGGCACGCCGGCATCCAGGTGCAGCTGGCCGACGAATCGGTGCGCAATGTGAAGCTGGCCGACGAGACCGACGAGGACATGGTGCTGGCCGAGGAGCTGCTGGCACTGCTGGGCCGGCACAAGGAGCTGTCCTACGACCAGATGACCGGCACCTGGCTGAGCGGCCGGGTGGCCACCAAGGTCGATGCCGACGGCGTGCAATTCCAGTTGTCGCGCAAGGAGATTCCGGAGTGGGTGCCGGTCCCGGAACCGGATCAGTGCCGCCGCGAACTGGCCGCCTTCCCGCGCGCCGGGGACGAGATCCCGCAGTGGATGCGGGAGCGCATCGCCTGAAACGCCCGGCGCGCCGGATGCCGGACCCGTCCTCACCGGACGCTCGGCCCCTCGTCCCGTTCGCCGCTATGCTCGGGTTGACCGCGGCGCGAGGAGGGCATATGCGGGGGCGCGGTATCGCCATGGGGTTGGCGCTGCTCTTTCTGGTGACCGGTTGCGGCGGGGTCGTGAACGGTACGGCGGCACCGGATCCGGCGGTGGTGAAGCTGCCGAAGCTGACCGCTGACAAGATCCCGGACATGCTGCTGACGCCCGACGAGACGGGCAAGATCGTGGCGTCGAGCAAGCTGGTGCAGAAGTTCGAGAACACGGTGCCGACCGTCCCGAAGTACACCTACAGTCCGCCGGACTGCGGTTCGCTGCTCTACAGCGGGGACAAGCGCAGTTACGGCGACACCTGGACCGGGTACCGGCTGCGGTCGTATCAGGAACCGGGGGACGACTACGACCACAATATTTTCCAGGCCGTCACCACCTACAAGAATTTCGTGGTGGCCGAGGACCTGGTGGCGAAGTACCGCGCTTTCCTGGCGAGTTGCAAGGACAGCGATGTCACCAACACCTCGACCGAGACCGGTAAATCCAACACCACGCGGGTGACGGCGATCCAGCACAATTCCGATCCGTCGGCGGTGTCGGTGGACTGGGTGCTGACCTCGAAGTCGAACAAATGGTTCTGTTCGAACACCATTCGCACGGTGGGCAATGCGGTGATCGAGACGGCCAGTTGCGCCACCGCGGACGCCCGCACCGCCGCGATCATCGCCGACAAAATCGCGGCGAAGATCAAACAACAGCACTGACTTTCACGTACCGGACATTCCGGTCGACTTTGCGGGAGCGGCTAACACCGGCGGCATCGGCGCTGATTAGCAGGTTGTGCCCAGACCATGTGTCCCGCGTCACTCCCGCCCCTTCCGCCATGTCCGGCGAGGGTGAATTGATCGGCCGGGACGCGGAACTCGGGCTGCTGCGGGTCGAACTCGCGGCGGCGCTGGCCGGGCGCTCGCGCATGGTGCTGTGCTCGGGGGAAGCGGGCATCGGCAAGACCCGGCTGCTCGGCGCACTGGCTCGCGAGGCCGCCGACGCCGCGGTCCCGGTGCTGTGGGCGCGCTCGGTCGAACTCCACGATTCCCCGCCGTTCTGGTTATGGCGGCAGCTGATGGGCGAATCCGGCGTGGCCGACACGCTTTCCGAAGCCGGTGACGCCGCCGAGCGCGCCCTGCTCTTCGAGCGCATCGCCGCCTGGCTGGACGAGCTCACCGCCGCGCACGGCGCGCTGCTCATCGTCGACGACATCCAGTGGGCCGACGAACCCTCCCTGGACGCGCTGCTGCACCTGGTCCGCTCGCTGCGCCGCCATCGCCTGCTGATCTGCGCCGCCGAACGCACCGCCGCCGACACGGTATTACCCGGCTGGCGCGCCGTCCGCCCCCGCCTGCTCCCCGAAGCCGATGTCGAAACGGTCCTGCTGCAAGGACTCTCACACCCCGACACCGCCGCCTACCTCCGCCGCGAATCCGGCCGCGAACTACCCGTGCCGCTCGTGCGGCAAGCCCACGCGCTCACCGCCGGAAACCCCTTCTACATCCGTGAACTCGCCCGCGGCCTGCGCCACCCCACCCCGAATCCGATACTCCCGCAGTTCACCTCGGAACCGCGCGCGTCCCGCCGCAGCGACCCGGCGCCGTCCACCTTCACGGTGCCCGCCGCCCTCGAACAGGATCCGCCGCTGCGCCCCGGCGACGACGAGATCTCCGAGACCGCCGGCCTCGACGTTCCGCCCCGCCTGACCGATATCGTGACCGTCCGCATCTCGATGCTGTCCCCGGCGACCCAGGAATTCCTGCGCGCCGCAGCGATTCTCGGCCAGGAGTTCGACCTGGCGGTGGCGGCGCGACTGGTCGAGCGGACCACGGCGCAATGCCTGCCCGAGGTGGACGAGGCGGTCCACGCCGGTGTGCTGGCCGAGACCGCGCCGCCGGGCCGCGTCGAATTCGTGCACGGTCTGGTGCGTTCGGTCTTGATGTCCGGCCTGTCCCTGCACCGCCGCACCGAACTCCATCACCGGGCCGCGGCGGCGATCGAAGCGCTGTACCGGGACTGCCTGGACGCCCACCTCGCCGAATTGGCCCACCACTGGTCGACGGTGGCGGTGACGGGCGACCGCCCGACCGCCGTCGCCTGGTGCACCCGCGCCGCCGAATACGCCCTGTCGCAACTCGATTTCGACGAAGCGCAACGCCTGTACGACCTGGCCTCGGCGACCGCCGCGGAATCCCTGCCGCTCACCGCGCGCGGTCACCTGGCCCTGGCGAAGGCCGACGCCGCGTTCCGAGCCGGCCGGCTCCCTGCCGCCCGCCAATGCTGCCGCGATGTCGTTTTCGCCGCCCGCCGCGCCGGCGACCCGCTGCTCCTGGCGACCGCCGCCCTCACCCTCGAACCGATCGGCCGCCTGGACTGGGACCGCGACCTTCGAGACTGGTGTGATGCCGCCCTCGCCGCCCTCCCGCTGTCCGGCCCGGATCGCACGTCGATGGTGGAAGTGCTCGCAGCCAGTGACGATCGACTGACGATAGGGGAGTTGCGGGCGCGGTTGGTGGCGCGGCGGACCGAGGCGGCGGTGTATTGCGGGGCGGGTGGGGATGCGGAGGTGGTGTCGGCGGCGGCGTTGATCGCGGCGGATCGGGCTGGGGGTGAGGCGGTGGTGGATGCGCTGCGGTCGCGGCAGTGTGCCTGTGGGGGACCGGAGTTCGTGGAGGAGGGGGCGCGGCTGGCGGGGCGGTTGATCGAGATCGGGGTGACGGAGCATCGGCCGGAGGTGGAGTTGCGGGGGCGATTATGGGCGGTGGAGGTGTATGGACAGCGGGGGCGGCTGGATCGGATGGATCGGGAGATCATCCGGATGGGGTGGTGTGTGGAACGAGTAGGCGGGCCGGTGGCGCGGTGGCAGTTGCTGCGGGCGCGGGCCGGGATGGCGCAGGCGCGTGGGGAATTCGAGGCGGCGCTGCGGCTCGGGCGGGAGGCGTTCGAGACGCTGGAACCCGGTGGTTATCCGCGGGTGCTCGCCTATGCGGGGCTGCTGACCATGGTGGGTCACCACTATGGGCATCGGCCGGAGTTCGTGGGGGAGTTGCTGACCCGGGCCGAAGGCGAGGTGCGGGCGGAGTTGTTCGTACTGCTCGCACCCGCCTGGATCGCCGCCGATCAGGGTCGCGTCGAGGTGGCCGAGCACCTGTTCCGCCGCGCGGGACCGCCTGCCGCGTGGGATATTCCGGACGATCTCCGGCTGGCCTACTACGCCGTCGGCGCCCGGATCGCCGCCGCGATCGGCGATCTCGACGCGGTCCGCTTCTTCCACGGCCGCCTGAGCCCGTGGCGCGGCCGCCACATCACCTGCACCGCGGGCAGTCTCGGCCCGGTCGAACTGATCCTCGCCGTCTGCGCCAGCGCGCTCGGCGAAGGGGAGAAAGCCGCCGCCGAACTCACCGCCGCCGCGACGGCCTGCGTCGGCAGCGGCGCGGCCGGTTACGCCGTCGAGATCGCCTGTCTGCAAGCCGAGGTCGCGCGCCGGTCCGGAGACCACGCGGCCGCAACGGCTTTCGCCGAACCGGCAGTGAGCGCCGCCCACGCCCTCGGCATGATCCCGTGGGCCGAACGCCTGTGCGCCGTCCTGGAACCGCCGCAACCGGTGACACGGCTGCGCGCCGCCGACGCGCCCCCGCCCGCGGCGGCCCCGCTGTCGGAACGGGAATGGCAGGTGGCGGTGCTGGTGGCGGCCGGTGCGACCAACCGCGCCATCGCCCGCGAACTGGTGATCTCCGAACGCACGGCCCAGAACCACGTGCAGCACATTCTCACCAAACTCGGTTTCGGCAGCCGCAGCCGAATCGCCGCCTGGGTCACCGGATTGCGATGAGTAGCGGATGAGTAATTCGGCGGATTCGGTCGTTGCGTTCGGTCGCTACCGTGAGTACAAGTCTGTCCCCGACCACCCGAAAGGCATTCGTACGCAACGCGGTACTGGGGCTCGAGGGGTGCTCCGGATCGCCGGCCGGTCCGCAATGAGCAGCGGCGGCGCGGACCCTGCCCGCGCCGCCGCTCGGCGATGTCACGCCGGCTCTCAGACGTTGACCCCGTAGTCGCGGGCGATACCCGCCAGCCCGGACGCGTACCCCTGCCCGATGGCCCGGAACTTCCACTCGTTGCCGTGCCGGTACAGCTCCCCGAACACCATGGCGGTTTCGGTGGAGGCGTCCTCGGTGAGATCGAACCGCGCCAGCTCGGCGCCCGTCATGGCGTCGACCACGCGAATGTAGGCATTGCGGATCTGGCCGAAGGACTGCCGCCGGATCTCGGCCTCGTGAATCGAGACCGGGAAGAAGATATTCGTGATGTGCGGCGGCATGCCCGCGAGATCGACATTGATGGTCTCGTCGTCGCCCTCGCCCGCGCCGGTGAGGTTGTCACCGGTGTGCTCGATGGTGCCTTCCGGCGAGCGCAGGTTGTTGTAGAACACGAAATGCGCGTCCGACAGCACCCGCATATTCGCTCCACAGGCCAGCGCGCTCGCGTCCAGGTCGTAATCCGCCCCGGTGGTGGTCCGCACATCCCAACCCAGGCCGACCGCGACCTTGGTCAGATTGGGGGCCTGCTTGGACAGCGAAACATTTCCGCCCTTGGCCAGACTGACGCTCACAGTTCTCCTTCCCCGCGGTGCCGTCACACCGCATCCCCACCCGATTATGGTCGATGCGGGGACCCCTCGCGCACGTTCAATTACGCCGTCCGGCCGCCATTTCCTGCAGCGTCGCCACGCGCGATTCCAGGTACTTCAGTTCGGCGGGGTCGAGCACCGTGCGCTGAATGCCGGTGAGTACCGCGAACGCGGACTGCCGGTGATCGTCGATCACCTCCACGTCGATGGCGACCGCCGCGTAGTCCGCGGTCCCGGGCATCGGATCGGCCAGCACCCGCGCCCGGCCGCGTGCGCACAGGGCCACATTCCCGCCGCCGAGAATCAACAGCGCCACCTCCGGCCGCTCCCGCAGCCGGGCCAGTGACCCGCGATCGGATTTCAAGCTGAGCAGCACCTGCCGGTCACCCGCGCGCACCGGCCACGAGACCGGAATCGCGTGCGGCGCCGGATCGGTGGTCACCAGCACCGCGATGGTGTCCCGGGGCCACTCCGGCAGGGTGTCGAGTTCGGGGTGGTCCGGGTACATTGGCGTCGAGGGCTCCTGACGTTCCCGCGCTTCGGCTACCATCCGCGTCACCTCACCATCGGTTTCGCACAGCGGGCTGGACTGTGCTGTCACGAGTGTATGTCGTTGTCGCCGTACCGTGCTGGCGTCCGAATCGAGTGGCCGCAGGGCGCGTCCGGCGCGACTCGCCGGTTACGAGTGTGAAAACACGGCCGGACCTGCGGGGTAATGGATTGACGAGAAGCGATAACGGCTGCATCATTCGTTACAGTCCCCCGTCCAGTCGGGGTCTTGCGAGTAACCGGCCGATGACCGCCCGGTGAAGATCGTCCGTCCAGTTCTTGGCGGAGACGAACGCAAACCAGCAATGCCAACGTGACGCGCCCGCGTCCATCGAGTGAGAGAGGTGAACCCGAATGATGTTCCGGACCGATCCAGATCAGTTGCCCGCTACCTCGGGCGTCACGCTCTCCGCACCGTTCTTCTGAATGCGCACACCGGGTTTCGTGGCGAGCGCCGGTTCCGGGTCATCCGGGACCGGCGCGGACCGCGGCCACGCGGTGATCGGTCGTGAGGTGTAGCAGCGCAACAACAGAGCGGAGACGGTGATGGTGGATATGGGTTCGGGGCAGCAACCGGTACCGGGTGCGGTGGAGATGGTGTCGAGCGCCACGGTGGCGAATCTGGTGGTGTCGGCGGCGGTGATCGACGACTTGCGTTATCTGCGAGCCGAATTGACCGCGGCCGAGGTGTCCTTCCTGCTGGTCCGCGATGCCGATCACCGGCTGGTGCTGGCGGTCGACAGTACGCATCGCGCGGCCCTGCGCCGGGTGCTGGGCGCGGCGATGGTGGCGGGGTTCTCCTGTAACGAGAAGCAGCACAATGTGTTCCGGCTGGGGCGTGACCTGGATCCGGCGCATCACGTGGAGCTCGAACTGTGGGATCACCACGGCGACACCGTGGAATGCCCGCGGCCGAACGCGTTGACCCGCAATGTCTTCGACGTCGCCGATGTCGAGCACACCACGGTGCTGCTCTACGACGTCGGCTGGCCCACCCTGGCCGGCATGTTCGCGCCGCATCCCACCGATGTCGGCTTCGATATCGATCTGGTGTTCTCCTGGGTGGACGGCACCGATCCCGAGTTCCGCGCGCGCCGTGCGGGAATGCTCGCGCAGGTGGTGGTCGGGGAGGGCGATGACGCCGACGCCCGCATCCGGCAGATCGACGAACTGCGGTACGCGTTGCGTTCGGTGCACAAGAACGCGCCGTGGATCCGCCGCATCTTCATCTGCACCGATTCCCGGGTGCCGGACTGGCTGGCCGAGGATCCGAAGGTGACCATCGTGCGCGCGGCGGATCACTTCTCCGACCTGTCCGCGCTGCCGGTCTTCAATTCCCATGCGGTGGAATGCCAGCTGCAGCACATCGAGGGCCTGTCGGAGCATTTCCTGTACTCCAACGACGATATGTTCTTCGCCCGCCCGGTGCGGCCGTCGATGTTCTTCACCCCGGCCGGGATCAGCCGCTATATCGAGGCGGGCACCCGAATCGGCCCGGGCGCCAACAACGAACGGCGCAGCGGTTTCGAGAACGCGGCCCGGGTGAACCGCCGCCTGCTGGCGGATCGCTTCGGCCACATCATCATCCGGCATCTGGAGCACACCCCGGTGCCGTTGCGGCGCAGCGTGCTGCACGAGATGGAGGCGGCATTCCCGGAGGATTTCGCCCGCACTCGCGCCAGCCGTTTCCGCGCCGCCACCGATATCTCGGTGACCAATTCGCTGTATCACTACTACGCGCTGCTCACCGGCCGCGCGGTGCCGCAGGAGGCGGCCAAGGTGCGGTACGTGGACACCACGCTCTACACCGGCCTGGCGCATCTCGACGGGCTCGCCAAGCGCCGCAATGTGGACTTCTTCTGCCTCAACGACGGCAGTTTCCCGGAAGTCCCCGAGGTGGAACGGGTGCGCGCGGTATCGGAGTTCCTGGAGACCTATTTCCCGGAACCGGCGCCGTGGGAGAAGCCCGACACTGTCGCGGGCGGTCTCACCGCCTTCGAATCCGGCGCGGCCTGAACGGGATTCGCCGCGCCGGACGGAACCGCTAGCCGACCGTCTCGCCGTCGGTTTCGGTGGCGGCGGCGCGGCGGCGCAGCACGTGCGGAATGCCGCCGGCGGGCGGGATCACGATCCCGGCGTCGGCGAGCCGCTTGGCCGCCTGCTCGGGAGTGGCCGGTTCGCCGACCGTCGGACCGGCCCCGATCGGCACCACCGAATGCACGATGGTGTCCGGGTAGATGTGCACGTAGTTGAAGCCCTGCGCCCCGTCGCGCCCGCGCAGGCCGCCGGTCTCCACGGCCAGGTCCTGGGTGTAGCAGGTGGCCGAGGCGACCGAGACCGGGATGCCGGCGAAGGTGGCGCTGGTGGAGAAGTGCAGGTGCCCGGCCAGAATCGCGCGCACATCGGTGCCGTCCAGCGCATCGGCCAGCCGGCGCTGATCGCGCAGCTCCACGGTGACCGCCAGATCCAGCACGCACGGGATGGGCGGATGGTGCATGGCCAGCACGGTGCCGAACGGCGCCGGTTCGGCCAGCACGTCGCGCAGCCATTCCAGCTGCTTGTCGGTGACCGCGCCCCAATGCTGCCCGGGCACCGTGGTGTCGAGCGCGACGACCCGCAGCCCGTCGAACATGTGCACGCTGTCCAGCGGTGTGACAGCACGCTTTTCGTCCAGCAGATGCTGGCGTAGCTCGGCGCGATTGTCGTGATTGCCCGCCACCCACACCAGCGGCGCGCCGATGCGGGCGGCCCACGGCTCCACCAGCTCCCGCAGCTTGCGGTACGCGCCGGGCTCGCCGCGATCGGTGAGATCACCGGTGAAGACGATGGCCGTCGGCCGGATCCCGCTGTGCTCGGCCTGCCCCAGCAGGTCCCGCAACCGCGCCACGGCGTCCACATCGCCGTACAGGTCTTCGTCCGGTGCGATCAGGTGGGTGTCGCTGAAATGGAACAGCACGTGGTCGGCCTTCGGGTACTCGGCGACTCTCGAGATGTGCACGGATCCTCCCCGGCTCTGGGTGTGCGCCTCTGGCTTGCCGATTCAGTTCGCCAGAATAGCGAAGCCCTTTCTTCCAGCGTGCCCGTGGCCAGTGACGGCATGCTTGCGAGAAGGTGAGTTTTACGTGTCGGCTCAATGCCCGAGGCTACCGGCCAGCACCCGCGGATGTTCCTGCTCACGTTCGTGCAACAGGGTGAAGTAGCGGCGCAGCATCAGCACAGCGGTGGTGGCGAGTCCCGCGGTCAAGCCCCACCACACCCCGGCCGCGCCCAGATGCGCCGGAAACGCAAGTAGCAATGCGGTGGGCAATCCCACAGCCCAGTACCCGACCAGGGACAACCGGAACCCGGCCTTGGTGTCCTTCAGGCCGCGCAGCAGGCCGACGCCGATGTTCTGGGCGGCATCGAAGAACTGCAGCACGATGGCGATGAGCAGCAGCGTGTGCGCCAGCGCGACGGTATCGGCGTCGGTGTCGTCCAGGAACGGCCGCAGCACCCAGTCCGGGGCCGCCACGTAGACGATGCCGGTGAGCGCCGCCACCGCCGCCGCGTAGCGCAGCGCCAGCCACGCCACCGAACGGGCATGCGGGAACTCGTCTTTCGCGACCGCCTTGCTGACCAGGATGGACGCGCCGTGCGAAAGTCCGATCGCCACTTGGAAAACGATGTAGACGATCTGGTAGACGACATTGTGCGCGGCCAGCGCGGCGGCCCCGATACTGCCCATGACCAGTGCCAGCACCGAGAACATGCCGGCCTCGGAGCCGTAGGTGAGCGCGATGGGAAAGCCCAGGCGCAGTTCGGCTTTCACCGTTCCGGCGTGCACCGGCCACATCCGGATCGGCAGCGTCGCGCCGAGTTTCGCGTCCCGGCGCACCATCGCCCAGAACACCCCGAAGGTGATCAGGAAGACCAGCGAGGTGGCCACGCCGATACCGGTCAGGCCGAGTTCGGGCAGGAAGAACCAGCCGTGCATGAGCGCCAGCGCGAGCACCACGTTCAGCGCCACCGAACCCAGCGTCACCAGCAGCAGCGCCTGCGGGCGCTGCATGCCGACGGTGTACTGGCGCAGCACCTGGAACCACAGGCAGGGCAGCAGGCCCGGGGCGAGCGCCACCATCATGGGCCGGGCCTCGGCCAGCACCGCGGCGTCCTGCCCGAGCCAGCGCAGCGCCCAGCCCAGGCCGATCAGCAGTGCGCCGCCGACGATTCCGGCGAAGGTGGCGATCAGGAAACTGGAGCGCACCACCTCCCGCACCTCGGCGTCGGCGGTGCGCCCGCGCTTCTCGGCGCGGCTGACCACCGTCGCCACCTGATTGCCGGTGCCGGTGATCAATCCGACGCACATGGTGCGAATCTGGTTGAACAGCACCAGCGCCAGCCCGCCCGCCGCCACCTGCCGCACGCCGAGCGTGCCCATCAGCGCGATATTGGTGGTGGACACCGCCACCTGCGCGAGCTGCGTCAGCGCGATGGGCGTGGCCAGCGCGGTGAGCTGGCGCCCGTCGGACTGCCGGAGGCCGAGGTTCATTCGGCCACGACCCCGTCCTGCTGACCGGCGGGCACGAGAATGGTGTGGGCGTAGGACGGGCGGCGCGGCTGGTTCCGGTGCCGCGGCCGGTAGCGATCCAGCAGTGCGGCGATCCGGCTCTCGGTATCGGCGTCGATCAGATCGCGATCGCTCATCCAGTCGTCGTCGAAGACGGTGTCGAGGTACTTCTCGCCGCCGTCGCAGACGATGCTGACCACGGTCGACCCGGCCGGGAATTCGTCCATGCGCTCCAGCGCCGCGCATACCGAGCCGCCCGCCGAGCCGCCGATCATCAGGCCGAGTTTCGAAGCCACCACGCGGGCCGCGGCGAAGGCGTCCACATCGGAGACCTTGACGCCCTCCTTGAGCAGCCCCAGATCCTCGGCCACGATCTTGCCCGGATCCGCGCCCTCCGGCGTGCCGGTGCCGGACTGCCAGTACGGCCCGGCCGGACCGCCGAAGGCGATGGAGCCCACCGGTTCCACGCCGTACAGCAGCGGTTCGTGCCCCAGATCGCGCAGCCGCCGGGCCGTCCCGAACATGGAGCCGCCGGTGCCGACCGCGGAGATGAGCACGTCCACGCAGCCCAGCGTCTCCAGCAGTTCGTCCGCCAGCGCGTAGTAGCCCAGCGCGTTGGCGTCGTTGTTGTGCTGTTCGGTGAAGTAGGTATTGGGGGTGCGCCCGGCCGCGAGCGCCGCCGCGCATTCCTCGCGGGCCAGCCGTTCGGCCAGATCCTCGCGGGCCGAGGTCGCCAGGCTGTCGGAGTCGCCGCCGTCATCGACGTAGACCAGCTGTGCGCCCATGGCTTTCATTGCTCGCAGTTTGTCCTTGCAGGCGTGGTGATCGACGACCGCGGTGAAGCGATACCCGCGTTCGGCCGCGACAACCGCCAGCCCGAGTCCGGTATTTCCGGAAGTGGACTCGATGATATGCCCGCCGGTTGCCAGCAGGCCGCGGCGTTCGGCGTCGTCCACCATGGCGCGGGCCATTCGAATTTTCGCCGTCCCGGTGGGATTCATATGTTCGAGCTTGAGGAACAATCGCGTACCGGTTTCGGTGGCGGCCAGCTCGAATAGCGGCGTCTGCCCGATGAGGTCTGTCACGCGGGTGGTGACAACCTGCATGTCCGTATCTCCTTGCGGGTGAAATGTGCGCGGATGAGTTGGTGCGGCCGGTCAGCGGAGCGCCGTTGTCCCGTCGAGGGTCCAATCGAATTTTGCACCCTCGGCGTCACGCAGGACGACCTTGGGGGGAATCGGCAATTCGTGAAACGTCGATTCGTTGCTGTCCATCTGATAACCGGCGGTATTCGGGTAAATCAGCAGATCGCCCGGACGGGCGGCGCGGGGGAACGGAATGCGCCGCCAGCTGATCATGTCGTCCTCCAGGCAGCTGGCCCCGCCGACACAGGCGGGGGTGACGCGGCCCGGGCGGGGTGGCCACAGCGCCGGATCGGGCAGGTATTCGGTGTCGAACCACTGCTCCGACAGGCTCAGGCTGGAGCCGTTCACGGTCAGGATGGAATACGGATGACCGTGTGCGGTACGGGTTTTGACGCCCTGCACCGCGAAAACCGTGCTGCCCGCGCGATCTACCAGGGCGCGGCCGGGCTCGATGGCCAGCCGGATATCGGCGGTGCGCAGCCGGGCGCCCAGTTGCCGGTGCGCCAGAATGGTTTCCAGCATGGCCGGACCCGGCGCGGGGCAGTGATAGGGGTAGAAGGATTCCGGCTTCGGCGCCCGATCCCGGTGGAACCACAGCGGATTCAGGCCGCGCAGGAAGGAGCGCCAGTGCTCGGCGGGCACGTAGTCCACGCCGAAGCCGCCGCCGATGGAGATGGTGTCGGCCGGATGCCCCAGATACCGGGCCTCGCGGCAGTATTCGATCAGGCGCAGCGCCAGCTCGGCGCGCGGGGCGGCCTCGTAGCCGCCGAGGTGAAAGCTGAAGCCTTCCAAGCGAATCGCGTCGCGGTCGAGGGTGGCGAGCGCCTGCTCGACCTCGCCGGCGGTGAGGCCGAAGCGGCTGTCGGAATGCGGCGGCAGCACCCGCAGCAGCACCCGCGCGCCGGTGCCCGCCAGCCGGTCCAGCTCGTCCGGCGCGTCGACGGCGACGAGGGCGTCGTGCCGCACCGCCGCGCCCAGCAGTTCCTCGGACTTGGCCGGTCCGGTGACGACCAGATCGGCGCCGCGCACCCCGCCGGCCAGCGCGGCCTCCAGCTCCCCGAGGCTGGAAACGTCAACGCCCGCACCGGCTTGCACGCAGGCTGCCACCACGCACGCGGCCTTGTTGGCCTTCTTGCCGTAGTAGATGGTGCCGGGGACGCCGGTGCGCTGGAACACCGCCTGGAATGCCCGGATATTGCGGACCACCCGGGCGGGATACATGACGTGGAACGGCCCGCCGATCGCGGTGGCGAAGACCTCGAGCATTTTCCGGTCCGCGAGCAGTCGCTGTTCCCATTCGTCACGATGGGCCGGCATCGGCAAAGCGGTGATTTCGGATGAATCGGGTGAAAAGTCCAAGGTTTTCGCGGCGGTCGTCAGAACTGTCCCCTCTCGTCTGCGAATCGGGTATTTCTCAGTCCCACAGCGGCACCTCTGTCCCCCGGCCCTCCGCGATCGCGCGCTCGGCCAGTGCGTGCGCGACCGCGATATCGGTGAGCACCAGGCCACTGTTGTACACGAAAATGCGTTCCCCGTCGGTAATACGTCCCACCGCGCGACGCGCGAGAATTTGCGGGAGTTCGGCATCGACCCGGCGTAGTCGGCCGTCCGGACCGGCCATATCGGTTCCGGTGAGCGACATCTGCTCGGCGCTGGTCGCGATGACGCGATCGGCCTCGGTCAGTGTCGAGGGGGCTAGACCGTATCCGACCAGCACCACCGTCGCGCCGGGAGCGAGATCCTTGGCGTCCAGGGCCACCTTGGTGCCCGGGCCGGCGGTGGCCAGCACCACGTCGGCGGTGCGGGCGGCGGCCACCGGATCGCTCACGATCTCCAGCTCGGCTTGCGGATGATGGTGCAGCAGTTGGCGATACACCGACTCCAAGCCCTCGGGATGGGTGCCGTAGAGCATCAGCCGGTTCAGGTGCGGGTTGGCCGCCAGCAGATGGGGGAGGGCGTTGCGGCCCTGGGTGCCGGTGCCGATCAGCAGCACGCTGCGGGCGCCGGGGCGCGCGGTCTCGCGGACCAGCAGCGCGGAGACCGCGGGCGTGCGCAGGGCGCCGATGCGCGAGCAGTCCATCATGGCGATGGGCATGCCGGTGGCGTCGTCGTAGAGCGTGATCGTCGTGTAGTAGCGCTTGGTGCTGCGATCGTGATGCGGATCGAACTTGTAGGAGGTCTTCATGGCCACCACCCGGCGGCGGCCGTCGCGGCCGAGCATGGCGTAGGCGACCGACCAGCCCTCCGGATGGGCGACGCTGAGCTTGCGGGGATTGTCGGAATCTCCCGATGCCAGGGCCAGATACGCCTCCTCGACGGCGCGCACCACCTCGGCCGGGGCGATCGGGACGTCGGCTAGGTCGCTACGGCTGAGCACACGTAGCGGGGTGGGTCTGCTGTTCACTTCGCGGGTCCTCGACTAGTGCGGAACGGAGCCACCACGCACTGCCCGTAGCCGTCCTCGGCGGCCTCGTAGGCGGCGCGCTGGCGCTGTGGCAGCCGGATATTGACCCGCTTGAGCCAGCGGTCGGTGCCGTCGTAGCGGGGCGTGAACGGCACCCGTCCGTGCACCACCACGTCATTGTCCACCAGCAGGATCTCGCCGGGGGTCAAAGCGGCCGTCACACAGACCCTTTCGAGCTCGGACGCGAGCCGATCGTAGGCGGCCCGGAATTCGGCGTCGGCATCGTCGAGTGGGGTATACGCCGGATCGAAACGCAGTGTGGCCTGGCCGTTCTCCTCGTGCAAGGTCACCACCGCCGGGGTGTGCGCGGCGGGGAAATCGCTGCCGTAGGACACGTCCGGCAGGATCGGCAGCGCGGCCCGCCCGAGCCGTTCGCGTTGCGCCCCATCGAGTTCGGCGCGGTGCACGCACGAGACCGTGGTCCCCACCCCGTCCGGATTCCGCAGGCAGCCCAGCATCAGCAGATTGGCCCGGCCCGGATGAAAAGCGTCCTCGGTGTGCGGACTCAGCAGCGTCGTACTCGATGCCCCCGACTGCTCGTGCTCGTGCCCCGGCGTCGGCAGAATATTGTTCACCAGCCGCCCGCCCTGCTGCCCCTGCCAGCCGAAAGGTTCGCCCGCGCAACGCGCCAGCAGCAGCATGGCGATATCGAGTTCGAAGGAGGCGGCGCGGCGCTGGGGATCACCGGCCCACGCGGCGGCCTCCCGCCAATCGTGCGGCGTCTGCCCGAGTTCGGCGTCGCCCAGCGGTAGCCGGCCGATCACCGTGACACCCGCGTCGGTGGCGGGCGGGCGCATGGCCTCGTGCACCGCGTCGGGGAGCCGGCCGTAGCGGGCGTCGATGTGGCCGAGCAGGATCGGATCGGCGAGCGTGGCGGTTGTCTCGGGATCGGGCGTCAGTGTGGCGGCAATCTCAGCCGCGAGATAGCGCACCGCGCGCGCGGCGGATTCCGGCAGGTCGCGTCGTTCGAGTTCCGTGGGGTGAAGCGTCTTACGTTCGGAGAGAACGCTTTTCACCAAGGGGAGTACCTTCCTGACTGGGAGGTGACGTGGTGTTTTCAGGCCCGGTGGGGAAAGGTATTCCCATCTAGAAGATTTGGCAAGGCTTACCTAAAGCGTGTCGTGACAAATAGCTGCGATGCATCAAAGGGCAAGCGGGAGGGTAACCGAACCGCATCGATGCGCGCGACTCGTCTCATCGGCGTTCACGAAGTTGGAAGAAGTACCGATCCATCTGGATGATGAATGGGGTGCGTTTCATGAAGGCCGGTGTCCGCGCCGCTCACTTTCGCGCCGGCCTGCTGGGCTCGGTGTGTGCTCTCGTGCTGCTGACCGGTTGCGGCTCAGTCGATCTCACGCCGATTCCCGACGGCACCCCACCGGGGCTCGGCGCGCCCCTGCCCGTCATCGACCTCGATGCCCCCGGCCGCAGCGCGACGCAGCTCGCCGCCTGGGCCGAGGAGAACTCCGGCATGGGGATCCCGTCGACGTCGCTCGAGGCCTACGGCTACGCCGCGGCCGTCATGGCGCGCTCGCGTCCCGACTGCGGGATCGGGTGGACCACCATCGCCGGAATCGCTTCCGTCGAAAGCAAACACGGCACCCACAAGGGCGCCGACGTGGCCGCCGACGGCAAGGTCACCCCGCCCATCCGCGGCATCGCCTTGGACGGCTCTCCGGGCGTAGCTCTCATCAAAGACACCGACGGCGGCAAGCTCGACGGCGACCCCGTCTACGACCGTGCCCTCGGCCCCATGCAGTTCATCCCCGAAACCTGGCAGCGCTGGGGCGTCGACGCCAACGGCGACGGCATCGCCGACCCGGACAATATCGACGACGCCGCCCTCACCACCGCCCGCTACCTCTGCGCCATGGGCGGCGACCTCACCGCCGCCCCCGGCTGGGAAAAAGCCCTCCTCACCTACAACCAGTCCACCGCCTACATGAAGAAAGTCCGCGACCGCGCCGCCGCCTACAGCGTCGGCCGCAAAGCCTGAGATAGCTCCCAGCGGCAGAGACAGCTTCTGAGCGGGGGTCCGGGGGTGAAACCCCCGGAATTCCCCTTCCCCACCCGGGGAGTGACCACCACGCCGACGGGGCGTTGTCACAGGAGCGCGTGCGCACGTTAGGCTCGGACCCGCACGGACTACCCGTGCGACCTGCCGAGTCAGCAGCCGAAGGAGTGTCGTTTCGTGGCCATCATCGAACAGGTCGGAGCTCGCGAGATCCTGGATTCGCGTGGCAATCCCACTGTCGAGGTCGAGATCGCTCTCGACGACGGCACCCTCACCCGTGCGGCGGTGCCCTCCGGCGCCTCCACCGGTGAGCACGAAGCCGTCGAGCTGCGTGACGGTGGCGACCGCTACAACGGCAAGGGTGTGCTGAAGGCCGTCGAGGGTGTCCTCGACGAGATCGCCCCCGCCGTCATCGGTCTCGACGCCGTCGAACAGCGCACCGTCGACCAGACCCTGCTGGATCTGGACGGCACCCCGGACAAGTCGCGCCTGGGCGCCAACGCCCTGCTGGGCGTTTCGCTCGCCGTGGCCCGCGCGGCCGCCGAGTCCTCGGGCCTGGAACTGTTCCGCTACGTCGGCGGCCCGAACGCCCACGTCCTGCCGGTTCCCATGATGAACATCCTCAACGGTGGCGCGCACGCCGACACCGGTGTGGACGTGCAGGAATTCATGATCGCCCCGATCGGCGCCGCGACCTTCAAGGAATCGCTGCGCTGGGGCGCCGAGATCTACCACTCGCTCAAGTCGGTGCTGAAGGCCCAGGGCCTGTCCACCGGTCTGGGTGACGAGGGCGGCTTCGCGCCGGACGTCGCGGGCACCAAGGCCGCGCTGGACCTGATCGCCGTCGCCATCGACAAGGCCGGCTACAAGCTGGGCACCGATGTGGCGCTGGCGCTCGACGTCGCCGCCACCGAGTTCTACACCGCCGGTTCGGGTTACAAGTTCGAGGGCCAGGTGCGCTCGGCCGCCGAGATGAACGCCTTCTACGCCGAACTGCTGGCGTCCTACCCGATCGTGTCCATCGAGGACCCGCTGTCGGAGGACGACTGGGACGGCTGGGTTTCGCTCACCGACTCGATCGGCGACAAGGTGCAGCTGGTCGGCGACGACCTGTTCGTCACCAACCCGGAGCGCCTGGAGGAGGGCATCGCCAAGGGTGCGGCCAACGCACTGCTGGTGAAGGTCAACCAGATCGGCACCCTGACCGAGACCCTGGACGCGGTCGACCTCGCCCACCGCAACGGTTACAAGACCATGATGTCGCACCGTTCCGGCGAGACCGAGGACACCACCATCGCCGACCTGGCGGTGGCGGTCGGCTCCGGCCAGATCAAGACCGGCGCCCCGGCCCGTTCCGAGCGCGTCGCCAAGTACAACCAGCTGCTGCGCATCGAGGACGCCCTCGGTGACTCGGCTCGCTACGCGGGCGACGTCGCGTTCCCGCGTTTCGCGTTCGAAGGCTAAGAATCCCAACGGAGTTCGAGGTGTGAGATGACGGAGCGACGGGCACGCGGCACCAGTCCGGCCGGACGGGGTGACCGCCGCCCGTCGCGGTCCGCCAAATCACGCACCGGTGGGAAGCGGGCCGATTCGGCGCGCAGCACCACATCGGAGTCGAGGTCCGGGAGCGGGGCGGCGAAGAGCCCCCGCGGCCGGACCACTTCGCGCACGACCGCCGGGCAGCGGGCGGTGGCGCGACGGCGGAAGGCGAAGGCCGGGCGTTCCGATCACAAGATCCTCGGGCTTTCCACGGGCCGCGCGGTGCTGCTGGCCGCGGTGTTGTGCGGTCTGGCGCTGACGCTCGCGGTTCCGCTGCGCACCTATTTCGCGCAGCGCGCCGAGGCCACCCAGTTGGCTTCCCAGCGTGCGCAATTGGAAGAGGACGTGGCCAAGCTGCGCGATCGCCGTGCGCAGCAACAGGATCCGAGCTACATCAAGGCCGAGGCCAAGGATCGCCTCCGCCTGGTCATGCCCGGTGAGACCCCCTACATCGTGCAGGTGGCCGGCATCGAACAGCCGGCCGTGCCGATCCCCGCCGCCAAGACGCGGGAACCCGACCCCTGGTACACGGAATTGTGGCGCTCCATCTCGTCGCCGCAAGCCGCTGCCGCACAACCGAATCCGGCGCAGCCAGCGCCCGCAACAGTCCCGACCGAGGAAGGAAAACCAAGGTGACCGCAGCCGAGAACTCCCGCCGCCTCCCCGGGGACCCCCCCACCGAGCAGGATCTCGAGGTCGTCGCCAAACAACTCGGCCGGGAACCCCGAGGCGTCCTGGAGATCGCCTACCGCACCCCGGACGGCGTGCCCGCCGTGGTGAAGACCGCCCCGAAACTCCCGGACGGCACCCCCTTCCCCACCCTGTACTACCTGACGGACCCCCGCCTCACCGCCGAGGCCAGCCGCCTGGAAACCACCGGCATGATGCGCGAGATGAGCCACCGCCTCACCCAGGACGCCGAACTCGCCGCCGCCTACCGCGCCGCGTACGACAGCTACCTGGCCGAGCGCAATGCCATCGAGGACCTCGGCACCGATTTCGCCGGCGGCGGCATGCCCGACCGCGTGAAATGCCTGCACGTGCTGATCGCGCACGCGCTGGCCAAGGGCCCCGGCCTGAACCCGCTCGGCGACGAAGCCGTGGCCGCCGCCGCCGACAACGGCTTGCGCGGCACCGCGATTCCCGCGGATTGGCCGAAATACGAACCGCGCCAGGCGCAGCCGGAAGACTAGTCATGACCGGCCGGAGCGTGAACCGGCCGGGCCGAAAGGATTCAGCATGACCGAGCGGATCGCCGCGATCGACTGCGGCACCAACTCCATTCGCCTTCTGATCGCCGATGTGGCGCGCGAGAACGCCGACGCCGCACCGCATCTCACCGATGTGCACCGCGAGATGCGGATCGTGCGCCTCGGTCAGGGCGTGGACGCCACCGGCGCGCTGAATCCGGAAGCCGTCGAACGCACCCGGGTCGCCCTGCACGACTACGTGAGCCTGATGGAACAGCACGGCGTCACCAAGGTCCGCATGGTCGCCACCTCGGCCACCCGCGACGCATCCAACCGCGACGACTTCTTCACCATGACCGCCGCCGAACTGGGCCGCGTGGTCCCCGGCGCGGTCGCCGAAGTGATCACCGGCGATGAGGAAGCCCGCCTGTCCTTCGCCGGCGCGGTCGGCGAATTGGCCGCCGACGCCGGGCCTTTCGTGGTGGTGGATCTCGGCGGCGGCTCCACCGAGGTGGTGCTGGGCGACAGCTCCGGCGTCGCCTCCGCCTACTCCGCCGATATCGGCTGCGTGCGCATCACCGAACGCTGCCTGCACGGCAACCCGCCCACCCGCGAAGAGGTCGCCGCCGCCCGCTTCTTCGCCTCCGAACGCCTCGCCCAGGCCTTCGGCGTGGTCCCGGTGGAACGCGCCCACACCTGGGTCGGCGTCGCCGGCACCATGACCACCCTGGCCGCCGTCGCCCTGGACCTCCCCGAATACGATTCGGACAAGGTGCATCTCACCCGCCTGCCGCTGTCCGAGGTCCGCCAGGTCTGCGACCGCCTGATCGGCATGGACCACGATCAGCGCGCCGCCCTGGGCCCCATGCACCCCGGCCGGGTGGACGTCATCGGCGGCGGCGCGGTCATCACCGAGGTGCTGGCCGACGAACTCGCGCGCCGCGCGGGCATCACCGAACTCATCGTGAGCGAGCACGACATCCTAGACGGAATCGCGCTGTCCATCGCCTGATTGGCGATCGTCCAGCTATTCACAGCGCTTGCCGAGCCGGGTTTCATCAGGCCTTTTCCGGGTAAATGTGACGTGAGTCAACCGATGAGGTTGCTGTCAGATTGCCCAATATGGGAAGGTCTGATTCATGTCAGAGGTAGCGCACCCCGCGAAACCGGTCACCGAACGCACCCTGTTCGGCCACCCCATCGGCCTCGCGAATCTGTTCGGCGTCGAGCTGTGGGAACGATTCTCGTTCTACGGCATGCTCACGATTCTCGGCTACTACCTGTACTACTCGGTGACCGACGGCGGCCTGGGCATGGAGAAGGCCACCGCCACCGGCATCGTCGGCGCGTACGGCGGTCTGGTCTACCTGTCCACGGTGCTGGGCGGCTGGCTTGCCGACCGGGTGCTGGGTATGGAGCGCACCGTGTTCTACGGCGGTGTGGTGGTCATGGCGGGCCATATCGCACTGGCCGTCATTCCCGATCTGGCGGGCGTCGCGGTCGGCTTGATCCTGGTGGCATTGGGCTCGGGCGCACTCAAGGCAAACGCTTCCTCGCTGCTGGGCACCCTCTACGCCAAGGGCGACCCGCGCGCGGACGGCGGCTTCACCCTCTTCTATCTGGGCATCAATCTGGGCGCGTTCGCCGGCCCGCTGATCACCGGCCTGCTGCAGTCGCATATCGGCTTCCACTGGGGCTTCGGCGCGGCCGCGGTCGGTATGGCGCTGGGCCTGACCCAGTACGTGGTCTTCCGGCGCAATCTCGGCGATCACGGCCGGGATATCCCGAACCCGTTGCCGCGCAACGCGATTCCGAAATCGGTGGCGTTCGTGGCCGGGTTCGTCGCCGTGGTGGTCATCGCCTGGGTGACCGGGCTGCTGACCCTGGACAACCTGCCCGACGTCACCACCGGCGCCATCGTCGTGGCCTCCATCGCCTACTTCGCCATCATGCTGACCAGCGCGAAGGTCGATGCCACAGAACGCACCCGGGTGCGCGCCTACATTCCGCTCTTCATCGCCAACGCCGTCTTCTGGTCGCTGTTCCAGCAGATCTTCACCGTGCTGGCGGTCTACTCCGACGAGCGCATCAACTGGAACGTCTTCGGCTGGGATGCCCCGCCGAACTGGATCGGCTCCATGGAACCGGTCTGGATCATCGCCCTGTCCCCGCTGTTCGCGATCATGTGGACGCGCCTGGGCAACCGCGCCCCGTCCACTCCGCGCAAGTTCTCCCTCGGCGTGATCGGTATGGGCGCGGCCTTCCTGCTCTTCGCCCTGTTCTCCGGCACCGAGGGCAAGACGGTCCCGATCCTGTTCGTGTTCGTGGTGCTGGGCGGCTTCGCCATCTCCGAACTGCTGCTGTCGCCGATCGGCCTGGCCGTCACGACCAAGCTGGCGCCCAACGCCTTCCGGGCCCAGATGATGGCCCTGTACTTCTTCTCGGTGGGCATCGGCACCTCCATGTCGGGCGTGCTCTCCAAGTTCTACGACCCCTCGCACGAACTCGCCTACTTCGGCCTGACCGGCCTCATCGCCATGGCGGTGGGCGTGGTCGTGTGGGCGATCTCGCCGTGGGTCTCCAAGCACATGGAAGGCGTGCACTGACCGCCCGGCGACACTGAGCTACAACGGCGCCGGTTCGGTCGCGGCCATGCGATCGGCCAGCGCCGTCAGCGTTTTCACGGCGGAGGTCGCGGTGGCGGTGGCGGCGATATCGGCCAGGCCGCTGGTGGCCAGGGCCTGATTCATCACCTTGCGGGTGAGCTGCCCGCGCCGGGTCGGGAACACCAGCACCCGGCGGCGATCGGCGTCGTCCACCTTGCGGTGCACCAGATTGTCGGCGATCATCGCGTCGATCAACCGGGTGAGGGTGGCGGAATTGAGCAGGGTGGCATCGACCAATTGCGACATGGAGACGCCCTCGCCGGCGGCGACGGCATTGAGCACATGCCAACGGCTGACCGAGCTTTCGCCCAGACAGGTCGCGATCGCCCGATCCATTTCCTGTGACGCGCGCCGCACCAGGCGAGTGAGATCGTCCAAGGCGGCCAGCGCGGTGCTATCGTCCACCTCAGCACTGTACAGCGCCGTATGAATTATTTTCACTTGCAAGCACTACGGTGGTGGCTTCCGTGGTAGTCCCCGAATCTCGTCGTGACACGGTGGACATCGCGCTGGTGGTGCCGCTGGGCGGCCCCGCCGGGCTGTTCGGACCGTCCGCGGAGGCCTGCGCCGATCTCGCGGTCGAGGACATCAATGCCGCGGGCGGCATCCTGGAACGCCCGGTGCGGCTGCACCTGGTCGACGCCGGAGCCCCCTTGCCGCGCTTGGCGGCTCGCATCGACGAGATGGTCGGGCGCGGGGTGATCGACGGGGTGGTGGGCTGGCATCTGTCCAATGCCCGCAAGGTCATCACGCCGCGCACCGCCGGCCGGGTGCCGTACGTGTACACCACCTTCTACGAGGGCGGCGAGGATTCCGACGGCGTGTACATGGTCGGGGAAACCCCTGAACAGCAACTTTTTCCGGCCCTGCGCTGGATGCGCGCGGAATTCGGCATCCGGCGCTGGTGCGTGATCGGCAACGATTACGTGTGGCCACGCGAAACCGCCAGGGCCACCGTCGAATACGCGCGCACCACCGACATCGACGTGGTCGGCGCGGCCTTCGTGCCGCTGGGCAGCCGGGATTTCCGCGCCGCCCTCGAATTGATCCACACCTCCACCGCGCAGGGGGTGCTGCTGTTCATGGTGGGCGCGGACTGCGCCGCCTTCAACGCCGCCTTCGCCGCGGCGGGGCTGGACGAGCGGCGGGTGCGGCTGAGCATGATGATCGGCGAGGACGTGCTGCTCGCGGGCGGCGTCGACAGCGCGCGCGGATTGTTCACCGCCTCAGGCTATTTCGAGAGCGTGGTGTCGCCGGCGAGCATGGCGTTCGGGGGCCGCTACGCCGCGCGGTACGGCCGTTCCGCCCCCGCGCTGAACAATATCGGCGAATCCTGTTACGAGGGCTTGCTGCTGTTCGCCTCCCTGGCCCAGCGTGCCCGCAGCCTGGAATTGCGCGCCATCGAACGCACCGCATCGCAGGTCAGCTACCACGGCCCGCGCGGCGAGGTGAGCGTCCGCGGCGCGCACACCACCCAGCCCGTCTACGTCGCGGGCGCGGATCTGCTCCAGTTCGAGGTGCACGCGCAACTGACCGGATGATCGATGGCGGGCCGGGCGAATCCGGCCCGCCACCAACGGTTTTCAGTCCAGCGCTCGCGCGGGCGCCAGCGGCAGATCCGCGGCGACCACCGAATCGGTGTAGGCCGCCGACTGGCACTGCTCGCCACAGTGTTTGGTGAGCGTGCAGGTCAGCGAGGACACCGGGCCGCCGTGGAACGGGCAGTCGTGCACCATGTCCGGGAGTTCGTAGCGTTTGCCGTCCACCACGTCGAGCAGGGTCTGACCCGCCCACAGCGGTTCCTTCTCGATCTCCTCGCGCAGCGGATTCGGCCGCGCCAGATAGTATTTGCCGCCGGTGGCCAGCGCGATCAACGGGGTGAGGGTCATGGCGACGGCCAGCGCCAGATACGGCGACCAGGCTTGCAGGAACTCGCCGAACGCCCCGAAGTAGGCCACGATGGACAGCGCCGAGCCCGCGAGCATGGACACGAAGCCGACCGGATTGATCGGGTACAGGTAGGCGCGCTTGAACTCCACGTACGGCGGGCTGATCTTCAGAATGCCCTTGTTGATCACCAGATCCGCCACGATGGCGCCCACCCAGGCGATCGCCACGTTCGAGTAGAACCCCAGGATGCTGTTGAGCACCGTGAACATATTGCCCAGCATGAGCGCCAGCGCGATGGCGATGTGCAGCGCCAGCCACACCACCCGCCCTGGATGGACGTGCAGCACCCGGCTGAAGAAGTTCGACCACGACAGCGAACCCGAATAGGCATTGGTGACATTGATCTTCACCTGCGAGAGCAGCACCATGACCGTTGCGATGGTCAGCGCGACCGCGTGATTGTGAATCAGTGCGCCGTAGCCGCCCAGGAACTCCTCGATCGGTTCGGTGGCCCGGGTGAAGCCGACCTGCCCCGCGACATAGAACGCCAGGAACGCGCCGCACAGCTGCTTGGCCGCACCCAGGATCACCCAGCCCGGACCGGCCGCCAGCACCGCCGACCACCATCGCCAGGCCGGGGTTTCCGACTTCTCCGGCATGAAGCGCAGGTAGTCGACCTGCTCACCGATCTGCGCGATGAGCGAAAGCGCAACGCCCGCACCGGCTCCGACGCCGACCGCGGTCACATTGGCGGTGCCGCCGTCACCGGCCCAGGACAGGAAGCCCTCGAAACCGGACGGATCGCCGACCGCGATGGTGACCAGCGGCGCGGCGAACAGGATCAGCCACAGCGGCTGGGTCCAGACCTGGAACTTGGCCAGCGCCGACATCCCGTACAGGACCAGCGGAATGATGATCAGTGAGCCGATGATGTAGCCGATCGGCAGCGGAATGTGGAAGGCCAGCTTCATGGCCTGCGCCATGATCGCGCCCTCCAGCGCGAAGAAGATGAAACAGAAACTGGCGTAGATCAGGCTGGTGAGGGTGGACCCGAAGTAGCCGAAACCCGCACCGCGGGTGAGCAGATCCATGTCCAGGTTGTACTTGGCGGCGTAATAGGCGATGGGCACGCCGGTCAGGAAGATGGTGACCGCCGCGACCAGGATGGCGATGACCGCGCTGGCCGAACCGTGCGTGACGGCGATGGACGCGCCGATGGAGTAGTCGGCCAGATAGGCGATGCCGCCCAGCGCGGCCACCGCGCAGGCCATCGGGCTCCAGCGCCGGAAGGATTTGGGCGCGTAGCGCAGGGAGTAGTCCTCGATGGTGTCGCGGGCGGCCCAGGTCTGGAACCGCTGCCACCTTGTCGTGCTCATGGTGTCGTTCTCCTCGCTGTCGAGGCCGTGCTGGGGCCCCGGGACTCAACGAGAAGGACCATAGAGTCAATATTTTCAGATGAATATAATGCATATGAAAATTTACAGGCTGGATACCGGGTCTGATCTCCGTAACTTTCACTTAATCCACTGGTTTCGCCGCCGAGACGAAGCGCCGTTCGTATCGTGGTCAACTGAAATAGCTTCAAATGAAAACAAACCGCCGGGGTTGTCGGCCCCGGCCCGACCGGAGGTATCGCGTGCCCAGCTACGAGTTCGCCTGTCGCGCCTGCGGCAGTTTCGAACGCTCCCACCCGATGGCCGAGGTGCCGGCGGCGGCCCCGTGCCCGACCTGTGCCGCCCCCGCGCGGCGGCGGATCGGCGGCGGGGCGCTGCTGCACGGCGGGACGAGCGCCATGCGCCTGCTCGACGCCACCGCCCGTACCGCGTCCGAGCCCGCGGTGGTGCCGGCCCCGGCGCCGGGCGGGCGCGCCCGCGTCACCCGGAATCCCCTGCACCGGCAACTGCCCCGGCCCTGAGAACTGGAGAACCCATGCCTGAATTGATCTTCCCGCTGGATTCCACCAAGCGGTTCACCGATCAGAAGCTCGTCGGCCACAATCGCTGGCATCCCGACATCCCGCCGGTCGCGACGCTCGCGCCGGGCACCGAATTCCGGGTGCACGTGCGGGAGTGGTTCGACGGGGCCATTCGCAACGACGACTCCGCCGAGGACGTCCGCGACGCGCCGCTGACCACCGTGCACTGCCTGTCCGGCCCGTTCGCGGTGCAGGGCGCGGAGCCGGGCGATCTGCTCATCGTCGACATTCTCGACATCGGGCCCATCCCGCAGGAGGATTCGGGTCCGCTGGCCGGGCAGGGCTGGGGGTACACCGGCATCTTCCCGACCGACAACGGCGGCGGCTTCCTCACCGAGCACTTCCCCGACGCCTACAAGGCGATCTGGGATTTCAGCGGCCACACCACCACGTCCCGGCACATTCCGCACGTGAAGTTCACCGGCATCATGCATCCCGGGCTGATGGGCACCGCGCCCTCGCCGGGCCTGCTGTCCACCTGGAACACCCGCGAGGCCGCGCTCATCGCCACCGACCCCGAACGTGTTCCGCCGCTGGCGCTTCCGCCCGAACCCCGCGACGCCATCCTGGGCACGCTGGCCGGCGCGGACTACGACCGGGTCGCCGCCGAGGCCGCCCGCACCGCCCCACCGCGCGAGAACGGCGGCAATCAGGACATCAAGAACCTCACCCGCGGCAGCCGCGTCTTCTATCCGGTCTTCGTCCCCGGCGCCAATCTCTCCGTCGGCGACCTGCACTTCTCGCAAGGCGATGGTGAGATAACCTTCTGCGGCGCAATCGAAATGGGCGGTTTCATCGATTTGCGCGTGGACATCATCAAGAACGGGATGCAGCTCTACAACGTCACCGAGAACGCCGTCTTCCTCCCCGGCAACGAAGGCCCCGTCTACTCCGAATACCTCGCCTTCTCCGGCACGTCGGTGACCCTCGACGGCGAACAGCGCTACCTGGACTCCCAGCTCGCCTTCGAACGCGCCTGCCTGCACGCCATCGACTACCTCACCACCTTCGGCTACTCCCGCGAACAGGCCTACCTGCTGCTCGGCGCCGCCCCCATCGAAGGCCGCTTCTCCGGCGTCGTCGACATCCCCAACTCCTGCGCCACCGTCTACCTTCCCACCGCCATCTTCGATTTCCCCCTCGCCCCCACCGCCGCCGGCCCCACCCGCATCGACCCCGGCCCCGGCGCGCCCCGCGCCACCCGCTGACCCGCGCGGGCCCGGACCCCCGGGCCCGCAAAATCACCCCCGAGGGTGATTCCAGCACGACCGTACGGCTCGGTAGTCTGGCCCAGACGCCCCCGTAGCCCAATTGGCAGAGGCAGCGGACTTAAAATCCGCCAAGTGTCGGTTCGAGCCCGACCGGGGGCACAACCGACAGCACCCCCTGTGCAAGTTGCTTGGCGAGGGGTGTTTTTCGACATTCGACAGGATCACAGTTTGGTGTCAGCCTCCGAGGGGGCGATCGCGATCCGCCGTACTCCGCCTGGGATTCGGGCGGTGCAACGCACGCAGGGCGGCGCCGAGTTCGAGGACGGCTCGGGGGTCGGTGAGGGAACGGCCGGTGATTTCCTCGATGCGGCGCAGGCGGTAGCGGACGGAGTTGGGGTGTAGGAAGAGTTTGCGGCCGGTGTCGGCGGCGGAGCCGTTCTCGGCGTACCAGGTGCGGAGGGTTTGCAGTAGCCGTTCGCGTTCTTCATAGGGCAGGGCCAGAAGTGAGCCGAGCGAAACTCGGGTCATCCGTTCGGCTTCGACCGGTGCTGCCGCGATCAGCATGGCGAGAGGGTCGTCGTCGAAGCGGGCCACGCCGCGGGGGCGGTCGCGTAGCCCGGTGAGGGCGAGCCGGGCGAAGTGCAGCGCCTGCGGTGTTTCGGGCAGGGCGTCGTAGGGCGGGCTGATACCCACGCGGGTGCGATGGGCACGTAATGCCTTCAGTGCCGATGGTTCTCGGGATTCAGGCAGAGCGAGTACGCCGATCTGCTGGTCGGGCAGCAATCGCCAGGCGGAGGTGATTTGTGCTGCGCGTAATGCTATTTCGATGCCGGGTAGGGCCTCACGGCCGGTGGCAGGCACTTCCGCCGCGACGACGACGTAGCGGCCGGTCGGGGGCAGGCCGAGGATTCGGGTTGCTTCGCCGAGGGTGGTCGGGTCGGCGATCACGCCTGTGAACAGGGCCTCGACCAGTACGGAGCGTTCATGTTCGCGTTGCAGTACCAGTTCGGTGGTGGTTTCTCGGTAGGCGGCCGCGACCGCGACCGCGTATTCACCCGATAGTGCCCAGACCTCCGCGGCGAGGGCGACGAGCATTGCATCGGTGACCTCGGGGTGGCGTCGTGAGGCGGAAACCAGTTCGGACCACAGGAATTCGAATCCGATGCGGAAGGCGTGCAAGGTTTCGGCCAAGGGCACACCCTGCTGTGCACGTAGTCGCCCGGTCTCCTTGGGCGGTTCCGGGTCCACCGGTGCGGTGGTGGTGAAGTGTCGCAGCATCAGAGTGAGATTGCGCGTGCAGGAGGTGCGAATGGTGTCGAAGGGCACCTGCGCCTCGTTGCGGTAGGTGTCGAGTTCGGCGAGGAAGCGCCGGGCCAGCCGCAGTCCGAGGTCGTCGATGGTCTCCAGGAGGAGCCCGGCTACTTCGACGATTGCTTCCGGCGGCGTTGTACGGGGCATTTCCGCAGGTTACCGGTTCGTGGTTGTTGCGGCGAACAGTTGGCGGACCGGTGATGTTGTCCCTGCATCCATGGGAGTGCGATCACATCGATGCGACGATTTCGGCGATGTTTTCGGCACTACCGGAAAGTTGACGATGCGCTCCTTGACCGTGAATCTGCTGCAGTCGGCCCTGCGCGTCCCGGACCGGATCGCGGTGCGATCGGGCGATACGGTCCTGACTTACGCGCAGCTCGAGGAGCGGACCGCGCGGGTCGCCTCGATGCTGCGTGCCGAGGGTGTGACTCCAGGGGGCCGGGTGGCTCTGATGATGCCCAACGTGCCGGAGTTCGTGGTTCTCTACTACGGGATCCTGCGCGCGGGATGCGTTGTGGTGCCGATGAATCCGTTGCTGAAGGCCCGCGAGGTCGCCTACTACCTGACCGATTGCGGTGCACGAGTGCTGTTCGATTGGAGGGGCGGTCCAGGGGAGGGTCCGCAAGGGGCGGCGGCGAGCGGGACCATGGTCCGGACGATCGATCCGACGTCGTTTGCCGCCCTGCTGGCGAGGCACGCGCCACGCCATGACAGTCCAGAGGTGGAGCTGGATCAGGTGGCGGTGATCCTCTACACCTCGGGGACCACCGGCCAACCCAAGGGTGCGGCGTTGACGCTCGCCGGGCTCGCGCACAACGCCGAGGTGTACGCCTCGACCGTGCAGGAGCTCCACCACGATGATGTGATCCTGGGCTGTCTGCCGTTGTTCCACACCTTTGGGCAGACCTGCGCACTCAATGCCGCGATCTATTGCGGGGCCGCGCTGACACTGGTTCCGCGCTTCGATCCGGCCACGGTATTCGAGGCGATCGCCCGCGACCGGGTCACTGTCTTCGCGGGTGTGCCGACCATGTACTCCGCGCTGCTGCACGACGCGGGTGCGGCGACAGCGGATGTCACGTCGTTGCGGCGCTGTGTATCCGGTGGTGCGTCGCTGCCGGTGGAACTGCTCACCGCCTTCGAGAAGACCTTCGGCTGCGAAATCCTGGAGGGCTACGGTCTGTCGGAGACCAGCCCCGTGGTCACGTTCAATCACGCCGGGCGGCCGCGCAAACCCGGCTCGATCGGTGTGCCGATCCGTGACGTCGAGGTCGAGTTGGTCGATGTGATCGACGGGGTCGGCGAGATCGCGGTCCGCGGCCCGAATGTCATGTCCGGCTACTGGAATCGGCCCGAGGCGACCGAGGCCGCGATTCCCGACGGCTGGTTCCGCACCGGCGACCTCGCCCGGCGCGACGACGACGGCTACTACTACATCGTCGACCGCAAGAAGGACATGATCATTCGCGGCGGGTACAACATCTACCCACGCGAAATCGAGGAGCTGCTCTACGAACACCCCGATGTCGTGCAGGCCGCCGTCTTCGGCATCGCCGACGATCATCTGGGGGAGGAGATCGTCGCCGCGATCGTCTTGAGCGCGGAAGCGAATACCACCGGGGAGGAATTGCAGCGCTTCGTGCGCGAACGCGTCGCTGCCTATAAATACCCCCGCCACGTGTGGCTGCTCGACGAACTGCCCACCGGCCCCAGCGGCAAGATCCTCAAACGCGCCATCACTCGGCCATGAAACACGCTGCCACTCTTCATATTTCATCCCTCGAAGTCGCAGGAGCATCTCCCATGTCCACCTTCACCAGCAGCGACGGCACTGTCATCCATGTCCGGGAATGGCTGCCGGCCGACCGGGAGCCGGTCGGGATCGTGCAGATCGCGCACGGGATGGGCGAATACGCCGCTCGCTACAGTCATCTCGCCGAGCGACTCGCCGACGCCGGATACGCCGTCTACGCCCCGGACCATCGCGGGCACGGCCACAGCATCGCGGGCACGCCCGGCGACCTCGGCGAGAACGGGTGGAACCTACTGGTCGAGGACCTTGTGACACTTACGGGGCTGTTGAGGGCCAAGCACACCGGGATTCCCGTTGTCCTGTTCGGTCACAGCCTCGGATCCTTCGCGGTCCAGCAGTACATTCTCGAACACTCGGGCCTCGTCGACGATGTCGTGCTGTGCGGTACCACCGCAGTCGACCAGCTGTTCGCCATGATCGCCGAGGCCGAGGGAGATCTGCTGGGGCTGTTCAATGCTCGATTCCAGCCCACACGCACGACCGCGGACTGGCTCAGCCGTGACGAGGCGCAGGTCGACGCGTATGTGGCGCATCCGTGGTGCGGGTTCGATCTCGACCCGGCGAATATGACGCTCTTGGCAATGGTTGCCGCCGAACGGCTTTCGAAGCCGACAACCGTTCCCACCGATCTACCTGTCTACGTGATGGTGGGTGATCGGGATCCGCTCAACGACAATCTGCGGTTGAGTGATCTGCTGATCGACCGATATCGCGAGGCCGGGCTGACCGATATCACCTACCGTGTCTACCCGGGCGCTAGGCACGAGATCCTCAACGAGATCAACCGCGACGAGGTGGAGGCCGACCTGATCGCCTGGATCACCCGCATGTCGAGTCCGTAATCCTCATCCGCCCTGAGCATCTCGTAACGGTGAGGGCGGAAGCGGCTGGGCGAGACGACTGTTCATCGCGCTCGTAAGTTCGATCAGGAAGTTCTCGAACTGCCGGAGCTGCTCGGGGGAGTGCCGGGCCATGACGGCGGCGACCTGCTCGCCGAGCGGGCGGAAGAACTCGTCGGCAAGCTCGTGCACTTCCGAACTGCCGCGCAAGGTGATGACGCGCCGGTCGTTGTGCTCGCGCGTGCGCATCACATGGCCGGCCTGCTCGAGCCGGTTCAACAGCGCCGTCGTGGCGGGCTGGGACAACGAGATGCGTTCGCTCAGGCGGGCGGGCGACAAAGCCGCGCCACGTTCTTCGGCGCTGAGGATCTCGATGAGCGCTTCGGCATCGGTGGAGTGCAGACCCAGCCACGCCGCGAACCGTCGGCTGAATTCCCGATAGTTCGCGCCGTAGGCGCGCAGACCCTCGGTCAGCTGATCCTGCTGAGCCCGCGCGACCGGGTGGTTCATCTGCCCTGTCCACCTTTCTCGCACCGGTGCGACACCGGTGACACCGTTGACAACCTACTCCGAGGTTGCGTACTTTCGCCATGGAATAATTCCATCATGGAAGTAGGTGTTTCAATGGATGACACGGGAACCGGCGAGCCGCAGGCGGCGGTGAAGACGCCACTGCTGCACTGGCTCGGCTTGCTCGCCATCGCCCTCGGTGTCGCGCTGATCGTGGTCGACACCACGATCGTGAACGTGATCATCCCGTCGATCATCGAGGACCTGAACACGGGTTCCACTGAGGCGCAATGGATTCAGGAGTCCTACGCGATCGTTTTCGCGGCGCTGCTGCTGGTGGTCGGCCGCGTCGCCGACATCATCGGCGCGAGACGGGTATTCGTGGCCGGTGTGGTTGTCTTCGGCGTGACCAGCATCCTGGCGGGGCTCGCACCCGGTGGTGGACTGCTGGTCGTCGCGCGGTTCCTGCAGGGCTCGGGTGCGGCGATGATCCTGCCGACCTCGTTGGCGCTGCTCAATGTCACATTCACCGGTAAAGCCCGTGGTCAGGCGTTCGCCGTCTGGGGTTCCACGATCGGTGCGGCCGCCGCGCTGGGCCCGCTGCTGGGCGGCTGGCTCGCCGAGCATGTGTCGTGGCGCTGGGCTTTCGGCATCAATGTCCCGCTCGCCGTGGTGATCGTGATCGGTGTGATGGCGTGCATCGAGCGTTCGCCCCGGATGCCGGGACGGCTCGACGTCCTCGGTTCGGTGTTGTCGGTGCTAGGCCTGGGCCTGCTGGCCTTCGGTTTGGTCGAGGGCCGTGTCTACGGCTGGATCACCACCAATCACACGCTGGAGATCGGTGGCTTTACCTGGGACAGCGGCCCGTCGCCGGTGCTGGTCGCGCTCGTTCTGAGCGTGGTCGCGCTCGCCGGATTCCTCGGGCGGCAGGCGGCCCTGCGCCGGGCCGGCGACGCCGATAAGGCGCTGATGGATCTGAGCCTGTTCCAGCTGGCGTCGTTCCGCAACGGCAATATCGCCACACTGATCATTGGACTCGGCGAGTTCGGCATCGTCGCGGTGCTGCCGCTGTGGCTACAGTTCACCCTCGGCTACAGCGCGGTGCAGGCGGGTCTGGCGCTGGTGCCGATCGCCATCGGAAGCTTCATCGCCAGCGGAGCCAGCTTCGGCCTGGCCGACAAGAATGTCTCGCCGGTCAACCTGGTTCGCCTCGGCCTGGCGTTCGAGGTCATCGGCCTGGGTGCGCTGGCACTGTTCGCCGCACCGGACAGCTCATGGTGGTCGCTGGCGCTGATCCTGTGCCTGTACGGCATCGGTGTCGGCTTCGCGACCGCTCAGGTCACCAATGTGGTGCTGGCCGATATCCCGGACAGCGACAACGGCCAGGCATCCGGCATCCAGAGCACGTTCCGCCAACTCGGCTCCGCGCTTGGGATCGCGGTCCTGACCACGGTCTTCTTCACCACGCTCGGATCGCAGGTCACCGGCCATCTCACTGCGGACGGCATACCTACCGTCCAAGCTGAACAGCACGCGCACGCGATCACCAACAGCGCGGGCGCGGCAATCGAAGGGTATGCGGCCCAACCGCAGACCGAGCCGATCGCGGCGGCGGGCCGTACCGCGATGACCGACGGTATCGAGCTGGGTGGCTATCTCGCAGCAGGATTCGTCCTGCTCGGCTTGATCGCTACCGCCCTGATCCCGAAATCGGCAGCGCGCGATGGACAGCCGAATCAGGTGTCAGCCGCGCACATCTGACCGAAAACGATCTCCGGCCCGCCCAGCCACCGGGTGCGCCGGAGATCGTGAAGTCGCTGATTCTCTCAAGGGGCAGCTGGAGCCAGCAGCTACAACGACCGGCGATGAACCCGCCGAACAATCGGCATATCGGCGGAAATACGCAGCTCACGGCGGTTCCGATTTGTTGTAGATGCTGTACGTGCCACCCCGGGGGCACATTGCCGCTGATCCCGATGAACGGGACCCCACGGCCGATTCGGGAAAATAGCTGCTTTTGTGATGGGCGACACTCCAATTCCGGTGTTGGCATACCTGAATTGGCGTTCCCCTGATGAAAGGCATTCCCACCTATGCGAATCCGATCCATTCGCCTGTCCATCGCTGTGCTGGCGACCGCGGTCGCAACCACCACCACCGGCGTCGCGGCCGCCGACATCGACTTCGGCAGCTCGGGGGGCAACTCCGGCAGCAGCTCCCTCAGCAGCGGCGACATGGTCATCACCCTGGTGCGCCATGCCGAGTCCACCGGCAACACCTCCGGTCTGATCGACACCAAGGTGCCCGGGCCCGACCTGACCGCTCGCGGCAAGGCGCAGGCGGACAAGCTGGCCACCCAGCTGGCCGACAAGAAGTACGACTGCGCGTTCGCCTCGAATATGGTGCGTACCTCGCAGACCGCGGCGCCGACCGTGGCGAAGAAGAACCTGAGCCTCGAGGTGCAGCCCGGATTCCGGGAGATCGAGGCGGGCCAGTACGAGGGCACCCCGGAAGCCGAGGCGATGTCCGGGTACCTGCAGGCGCCGATCAAATGGCTTTCCGGCGATCTGAGCGCGCGTATTCCGGGCTCCATCGACGGCAATGAATTCGACGGTCGCGTCGATCAGGCGCTGCTCGACGTGCAGCGTCGTGGCTGCTCCAACCCGGTGATCTTCTCGCACGGCGGCACCATCATGTTCTGGGCCATGATGAACGCCGACAATGCCGACAAGAGCAAGCTGGGCAGCGATCCGATGCGCAACGGCGGCCACGTCATCCTCAAGGGCAACCCGAAGAAGGGCTGGACGATCACCGAGTGGGTCGGCCACCCGGACCTCGGCTGATCCCTTCCTGCCGCGCCCCGGATGTCACCGGCACCACCGGTGGCGCCGGGGCGCAGTGCTACCCCCGGGAGCACTGCGCCGGCCGATACGGGCGACCCGGGTGTCAGCGGCGATTGGCCATGTAGTCGGATCCGGAGCTCAGCACTCCGATGCCTTTTCCGAAGAGCGAGAAGAGGACTCCGAGGATTTCCATCTGGTATGTGTTCCTTACTGGCTGGTATTGCATGGATCTTTTCTGGCGAACACACGCATATCACGGGCCGGGCGCACGACGGATCGGTCATCGTATCGGTAGGCGAACAGACGGCAAACAGCATCGGAATTCGGAGTGCGAGAAGGCATCTCCGGACAAGGTGGGGGACTGGTGGTATTAGTTGATGCGAGCTACGCCACATTTTGCGATCGGGTTGTCGGCAAGCCCCGAATTCTATTGGGTTGGATGGGCTATCGCTCTGTGCTGATCCGTTCCTATATCGCGCACCGAATCGGTCATTGAATCGGTCGTTTTGGCACGCTGTGTCAGTGTCATCGCTCTGACCTAGGGTTTTGTATTGAAAGCGGATGGCTATCGCCGTCCGTCGCGTTTGCGAACGCCCTTGCGAGGCATTAACGTTTCGCAAAATTGCAAAATCCGAGCAGACCACGAGCGCATGCTCATCCAGTTCGCTGCCGGGGAGGAATCAGTTCGCCAGCGAACAGATGCGACGCCGCCACCAGGAGTGGGGCGTCGCGTGTCTGTCGGAAAGTTATCGGGGACAGTTAATGACAGCGGTCGTCTCGGTTCAGACCGAACCGAAAGCCATTCCTAATGCCCATCCGCCGTTCGCATTCCGCGGCGTCGCGCTCATGTCCGTGATCTCGGTGATCGTGCTGACGGCGACGGCCGGCCGGTACGAGTTCTTCGGCGACGAACTCTATTTCCTTTCCGCCGGACGGCGGCTCGACTACACCTATGCCGATCAGGGCGTCGTGGTGGCGTTCTTCGCGCATCTCGCGGACGTGCTGGCGCCGGGATCGGTGACGGCACTGCGGGTTCCGGCCGTGCTCATGAGCGTGGGCGCGGTCGTGGTCTCGGCGCTCATCGCCTACGAACTCCGGGCGAACCGCAAGGTGCAGCTGCTGGCCGCGTTCACCTACGCCACGTCCTACCTGCTGGTCACCCAGTGCGCGTTGAGCACTTTCTCCTTCGACGCCACCCTCACCGCGGTCATCACCTGGCTGCTGATCCGCTGGGTGCGCACCCGCCAGGATCGGCTGATCGTCATCGCGGGCCTGGTCGCCGCGCTGGATATGCAGGTCAAGTGGATGATCCCGCTGGTGTGGGCGTGCCTCGGGGTCGCGGTCATCCTGTGCGGTCCGCGTGAGATCCTGCGGCGGCCCGCGCTGTGGGTGGCCACCGGCATCCTCGCTCTGTCCCTGGTGCCGATTCTGTACTGGCAGTCGCAGCACAACTGGCCGCAGCTGGCCATGGGCACCATCATCGGCGCGGAGCAGGACGCCACCGGGTACGGTCCGCCGGGATTCTTCCCGCAGTGGCTGGGCTTCGCCGGTTTCCTCGGCGTGCCGTTGATCGCGTTCGGTTTCTGGGGCGTCTTCAAGCAGAAGTCGTTGCGCCCGTATCGTTTCATCGCGATCGCGCTGGTGCTCATGACCGTCTTCGTGGTCATCACGCACGGCCGCCCCTACTATCCGACCGGCTTCTTCCCGGCCATGTTCGCGCTCGGCGCGGTTGCTTTCTGGCAGTTCGATCGCAAGCGCTGGATGAACCTGGCGACGATTCCGCTCATCGCGATCACCGTCGTGACCTTCATCGGCACCCTTACGCTGCTGCCGCTGCCGCCCAGCTGGCGCGGCCAGACCGTGACCCCCATCGACCTCGGCATCCGGTCGGCGTTCTGGGGCACCACCAATTGGGACCGCATGGTCGCCGCCGTCGACACCGGGTACGACACGCTGACGCCCGAGGAACAGGCGCATTCCGCCATCGTCACCCAGGGCTATTGGCAGGGCGGCGCCGTCGAGCAGTGGGGCGGCAAATACGACCTGCCCGCCACTTACAGCCCGAGCCGCGGTTTCGGATTCTTCGGCCCGCCGCCGGATTCCACCACCACGATCGTCTTCGTCGGCCTGAACACCGCCGAAGCCGACCTGAAGTCCCGCCTCACCGAGGTGCAGCGCGTGGTGGAACTCGACGATCCGATGGGCATCCCCGGCATCGACCGCATGGTCGCCGTCTGGAAGTGCAAGGGCCCGAAGCAGGAATGGCCGAAGCTGTGGGACACCTGGACCACCCTCTTCTTCGACCTCGGCCACTGGCACGATTCCCGCGCCACCACTCGCGCCACCCACTGACCCCCGTCCGGAGTCGCCCCATCTCGATCAGGGCGACTCCGTTCGCATTTCCCGGGGACCCCCCGTAGCGTCGAACCATGGTGAGCCGCCGCGATCTCCAGCATGCCGTCGTAACCACTCTCCAACGCCGCATAGGCAATCCGATCCTCTCCCGCCTCCCCATCCAAACGCTCCTGGAAACCACCGGCCGCACCACCGGCAGACCCCGCATCACCCCCATTGGCGGCCGTCGCACCGGCACCTCGTTCTGGTTTGTTTCCGAATTCGGCGACCGCTCCCAATACATCCGGAATATCAAGGCCGACAACAAGGTCCGCCTGCGGATTCGCGGCCGCTGGTATATCGGGACCGCTCATTTGGTCCTCGACGATGATCCGGTGGCACGTTTGCGTACGCTGCCGCGGGCCAACAGTACGGCGGTGCGGGCGGTGGGCACAGACTTGATGACGGTGCGAGTCGATCTCGATTGACGAGCGGGGCCGAATAGCGAGCGAGGCGGATCCGCTGGTGCGGATCCGCCTCGGGTACTCAGGGGGTGGTCAGTCCTTGACCAGTTCTGGGGTGCGGAGTTCCTCTTCGTCGGGGACGGGGGTGCCGTGGGGGTCGCCGGAGGAGCGGTTGGGGAGCAGGACCGCCATGACGATCACCAGGATGGAGAGGGCGGCGGAGACGGCGAAGGCCAGTTTCATGCCGTCGAGGTGGGCTTGTACCTCGTCCGTTCCGGATTCGATCAATTGGGTACGGCGGGTGGACATCACGGTTACCACCAGGGCGGTGCCGAAGGCGGCGGCCACCTGCTGGAGGGTGCCGAGCATGGAGCTGCCGTGGGAGTACAGGTGCGGTGGCAGGGCGCCCAGGCCGAGGGTGAAGACGGGGGTGAAGGCGGCGGCCAGGGAGACCATCAGCAGGATGTGCAGGGCCAGCAGCTGCCAGTACGGCATGGACAGCGAGATCTGGGTGAAACCGGCCAGGGCGAGGGTGATGCCGATGGAACCGGGAATCACCAGCACCCGGCCGCCGAAACGGTCGAAGACCTTGCCGACGGTGGGTCCGAGCAGACCCATGGCCAGACCGCCGGGCATGATCAGCAGGCCGGTCTGCAGCGGGGTCAGATGGCGCAGGATCTGCAGGTACAGCGGCAGCAGGATCATCGAGCCGAGCATGGCCAGGAACGCCACCGACATCAGCACCAGCGCCTTGGTGTAGGTACCGGAGAGCAGGATGCGCAGGTCCAGCAGCGGAGAACCGTTGCGCTGCAACCGGATCTGCCGGGCCGCGAACACCGCGATCAGCACCGCGCCACCCGCGACCAGCAGGGCGGGCACCACCGCGCCACCGGATTCGAACTTGCTCAGCCCGTAGACCAGCCCGCCGAAACCGAACGCCGCGAACGCCACACTGAGCCAGTCGATCGAACCGGTCTGGGGTTCACCGATATCTTCCAGCTTGCGCAGCCCAAGCCAGGTCACCGCGGCCGCGATCGGCAGCACCAGCACGAACAGCCAGCGCCAGGAACCGACCTGGAGCACCAGCCCGGAAATCACCGGACCCATGGCCGGCGCCACCGAAATGGCCAGCGTCACATTGCCCATCACCTTGCCGCGATCGGACTCCGGCACCACCGTCATCAGCGTGGTCATCAGCAGCGGCATCATGACCGCGGTGCCGCCGGCCTGCACCACGCGCCCGATCAGCAGCACCGCGAAGGACGGCGCGACCGCCGACAGCGCGGTACCGGCGATGAACACGCCCATGGCGATGGCGTACGCGCGCCGCGTGGTGACCCGCTGCAGGAACCAGCCGGTGACCGGGATGACCGCCGCCATGGTGAGCATGAACGCGGTGGAAACCCATTGCGCGGCGCTCTCGGTGACCTTCAGATCCGTGATGAGCCGCGGGATCGCATTGATCATGATGGTCTCGTTCAGGATCACCACGAACGTCGCGAGCACCAATAATCGGATTACCGTAGGCGTTCGCCCTGGTGCGTGCACGGATAGATCGGCGGGCATTCGGAAACCTCCGGTACAGGTGTGGGGTCGGGCGTCGGGTGGCCAACGGCGAGTCACCGACTCCGCCGCCGGAAGGCCACACAAGGACAGACGGGTTCGGTTCGCTCAACTCATCGGGTTGCCGCAAGTATTCCTGGCGGGTCCGACAGAAATCACTCGATTTTCCGGCCGCCCCGGGTTCGCCAGCCCGCGCGGTGTTGCGCTTTCGGGTGTAGAACGGATGATCTTGGCAGATCTATCGGCAAAAGTGTTGGGC
Source organism: Nocardia yamanashiensis NBRC 100130 (assembly GCF_001613325.1). GTDB lineage: Bacteria > Actinomycetota > Actinomycetes > Mycobacteriales > Mycobacteriaceae > Nocardia > Nocardia yamanashiensis. The sequence continues at coordinate 207,178 of NZ_BDCD01000009.1, forward strand.
CGCAGGGGGTGAACTACCCGGCGGGGACGGGGAGTTGTGATGGCCGCGCGGATGAGATTCTGCTTCCTGGTCGAGGAGCAGTATCGCCACGATGGAATGCCGTTGGACGTGGCGCGTCAGCTCATCGGCTGGGGGCATCGGGTGGATGTGGTGCGGCCGGGCGCGGAACTGCTGGACCTCAACAGCCTGGTACGGCGCGGACGGCACGACGCCTGGGTGCTCAAGACGGTGTCCGGCGGCCCCGGGCTGGGCCTGCTGGAGGCGGCCGCGGCGGCCGGGCTGACCACCGTGAACGACGCGAGATCCATTCGGGGCGTACGGGACAAGGTGCAGGCGGCCATGATCGCCGCCGACAGCGGGCTGCCGGTCCCGGCCACCTGGGCGGCGGCGCGGCTGCGTGACCTGGCGCGAGTGCCCGGATCGCGGTATCCGCTGGTCGTGAAGCCCGCCGACGGCAGTTCGGGACGCGGGGTGCGATTGATCAGGCGGCCCGAGCATTTGGACGTGCTGATCGACGAGGGAGCGGCGGACAGCGTCCACATCGCGCAGCCCTATGTGCCGAATTCCGGTGTGGATCTGAAGGTTTACAGCGTGCGCGGGCAATTGTTCGGCACCGAACGCACCTCGCCGCTGGCCGGCGCCGGCTCCGCCGACCGTCCGGTGCGGCTGAACCGGGAAGTGCGCAAGATCGCCGCCCGGGTGGGCGAGGTCTTCGGACTGGACCTGTTCGGCGTCGATATCGTGATCGGCCCCGACGGCCCGGTCGTGGTGGACGTCAACGACTTTCCGAGTTTCCGGCAGGTGCCCGATGCCGTCGCCACGGTCGCGCAGGCGATCGTCGAATTGGCCGGGACCGGTTCGGAATGGCCGGCGGCCGAACAGCTGGCGAGCCGGGCGCTGTGAGAATCAGCCTGCTGACCGGTGATCCGGCGCATGCGCTGCTGGCCGCCGCGACGGAGATCTGGCGCGGCGGCGGGCATCGAGTCGAACATCTGGCTCCGGACGCGTCCGCTATCCCCGCCGACCCCGCCGACGTCTACCTGCTGAAAGCCCGTACCCCGCAGGCGATCTCGCTGGCGCGCGACCTGGAACGGCGCGGCATCCCCGTCCTCAACTCGGCCGCCGCCACCGAGTTCTGCCAGGACCGAATCAGCATGGCGCACTTGGCCGCAGCATCGGGTCTCCCGTTCCCGGCCACCACCGCCCTACCCGCCCTGCGCGAACTCACCACCATCGAGCGCCCGCTGGTGGTGAAGAGCAGGCACAGCCGCCGCGACGACCTGGTCGCCCGCCTCGACGACCCCGCCGACCTGCGCACCCTCACCGCCGCCTGGCCCGAAGAACCCGTCGTACTACAGGATTTCGCGCCCGGCGACGGCTGGGATCACAAACTGTGGGTGGTCGCCGACCAGGTGTTCGCCGCCCGCCGCCGTTCCGAACTCGCCGCGGGACCGAAGGTTCCGGACCTGCCGCTCGCCGGCGTCCATCCGTGGAGCGAGCTGGCACTGCGCACCGGCGAAGTCTTCGGCCTGCGCATCTTCGGCGTGGACCTGCTCGAGGTCGAGGGGCGGCCATTGATCGTGGATATCAATGCCTTTCCCGGCATCCAGGGCAGCGCGGCGGCCGCGGCGGTGCTCGCCGAGTTCACGCTCACCGCCGCGCACTGACCGCCTACTCCCCGCCCACCACCATGATCGGGCACTCCACCGACAACAACAGCGATTGGCTGGTGGAACCGAAGACCCTGCTGGTGAATCCGCCGCGACCCCGCGTGCCGACCACGAGCAGCTGTGCGCCGGTGGACCATTCGAGCAGCGAGCGTTCGGGCCGGTCGTTCGCCACCTCGCGCTGGATGCGGACCTCCGGGTAGCGCTCCTGCCAGCCCGCGAGGCTTTCGGCCAGGACGTAGTCGTCGGTGCCGGGATCCTCCGCGCTGTTGTCGTGAGCGTGCAGGGCGATGAGATCGACACCCCTGGCGGCGGCCTCGTCCATGGCGGCGGCCAGCGCGGGTTCGCTGACGGCGGTCCCGTCCACGCCGACCAGAACGGGACGGGTGCGCGTATCGGGCGGGAACACGACGCCGTCGCGAATCACGGTCACGGGGCAGTGGGCGCGGCGGGCCAGGGCGGAGCTGACCGAGCCGAGCAGGGCGCGGCGCAGGGTGCCGGCGGGGCGCGCGCCGGTGACCAGCATGCGGGCCTTCTCCGAGCGATCCATCAGGGTGGGGGCCACCATGCCGGGGGTGAGTTCGGTGGTGATGGCGATCTCGGCGGAGGCGGTGGCGGCTTCGAGCGCGGCGGCCTCCAGCAGCCAGCGGCCGTGTTCCTCCAGGCGTTCGTAATCGTCTTCGGTGAGGACCGAGCCCAGGCCGAGGCCCTCGGCGGCGGTCATCTCGAGCACGCGCAGCAGGTGCAGGGGTGCGTGATGCAGTGCGGCGGTCCGCGCCGCCCAGCCCACCGCGGATCCGGCGGATTCGTCGATGGCGACGATGATGGGCGCACTCGTCATGCTGGGTCCTCCTGCTGTCGGGGAGGAAATCCCGCGACCCCGCCCGTGGGGGTGTACGTGGCTGGGCGGGGCCGCGGGTTCCCTCATCCTGGTTCCTCAACCGAAGTTGAGGTCAAGGCGGTGGGGGATGGCTCACACCTACTCGCACGTTACCGCGTCCTCACCCGTGGTTTGCGACAGGATTGCGACAATCGCGATTCGTTAGGTCTGTATGCGCAAAGCTAGGTGGAAACCGCGACGCTGGGAGGTAGCCCATGGCGGGCAATGATGGTCACGCGCAGGAACTCCGGCCGTACGTACTGCTGCTGGCGCGGCTGGTGCTCGGCGTGAACTTCGTATTCTCGGGCACGTCCGCGCTGGCCGGGTGGCCGAATACCGCACCCCAGGCGACCCCCGGTGAATGGCCGTGGTGGTGGGCCGGACTGTTCGAACTGGTGGTCGGCGTACTGCTGATCCTGGGCACGTACACCTTCGCCGCGGGCCTGTTCGGCGCGGGAATGATGGCCTACGCCTACATTTTCGTGCACGCGGCCGACCACCCCGACCATTGGTGGAACGCGTACCGCAATGGCGGCCAGGCGGCATCGGCCTTCGGTGTCGGCCTCCTGCTCATCGCCTTCTTCGGCCCCGGCGCGGCCGCCTTCCAACCCGGCAGCCGCACTCCCGCCCGCCGCTGAAGTCGCCGCGCGAAACTTTCCGGGATGACGAAGGAGCTGCCGGGAGGCTCAATCTCGCTGCGCGCCAAGCGGCCAGATGCGGGCGACGGGTATGCCGCGCCGGATCGCCGCCGCCACCGCATCGGCTGTGCCGCCGAATCCGCGCGCCGGTTCGCCGTCCCAGACCGCGAGCAGTTCGTCCGCGTCGTCGAGCATGCGCAAGCTCGCGGCCTGGTGCGCCTCCGGCGCTGATTCCCGAAAGTCCAGCCGGGTAACCGAACTCGCCGCCGCGAGCAGCCGATCGTAGGTGCAATGGTGTTCGACCGGCAGGCTCTCGCGGTACTCGTGCGCCGGAATCACCACTTCGAGCCGCCCGCCCGCGTCCAGCACCGCGTCCGCGAACAGCGAATCCGGCCCGTCGGCAAGGCAACTCACGCCCACCAGGTCGTCGCTCCGCCCGGCCACCGCGTCCCGCAGCGCGGTCTCGACCAGCGCCAGTGTCGGCGCGGGCAGGCCGCGATGCCCGGTGATGGCGATGCGCGTCATTGCTCATCTCGTCCGTACAGCGTGGCGAGGGCTTCGTCCAGCGCCCTGGCCTCGACGGTACGCGCGGGCAGCCCGGCCCGGAATGCCCTGGCGGTGCGGGTGATCCGCTCGCTGTGATAGGTCAGTCCGACCAGCAGCGCCTCGGCCGCCAGCGCACATCCGGCCTCGATATCGCCGCTGCGCGCCAGCGCCTGCGCGTGCTCCACCTTGGCCAGCGCCCGCGGTTTCTCGGCGGTCAGAGCACTGTCGGCCAGCTGGAACGCCGCGTGCGCCGCCCGATTGTCGCCGAGCCGGGTCAAGGCGCTGGCTTGATACCGCGCCGCTTTAGGGGCGTCGAACGCGAACACCCACGGCCACTGCGGTTCTCCGCGCTGCCGCTCCACCAGCCGCTCGGCCCGCCGCAATGCCGTCAGGGCGTGCTGCCGTTCCCCGGTGGCGGCATGGGCGATGGCCAGCAGCGAGGTCAGCCACGCCATCGCACTGTCGGGCGCGCCGCGCCCCAATTGCCCCGCCGCCGTGCGCAACAGCACCAGCCCGGCCCGCCCGTCACCCATCTCCACCGCGTAATGCCCCAGGCTGGCGGTCATATACGACACCAGCAGCGGATGATGCGTCCGCTCCGCATGCCGGATGGCCTCCACGTACCGCCGCCGCGCCGCCGCGTCGTCCCCGCGATCGGCCGCCAGCCACGCTGCCAGCCCGGCGATTTCGGACAAAACCCGGAACCCGCCCGAAGTCCGCAGCCGGTCGCGCACCACCCCCGACACCAGATTCAGGTGCGCGTCCACCACCGGCGCCAGCCGATCCGACGGCACCGAGGACTCCATCCGCCGATAGTTGGCGGTCGGCCCCGCCAGGGTGTCGATCAGTTCGGTCTCGGTGGGCGCGGTATTGGCCAGCACCGCGCCCGTGGTCACCACGAGTGCGCTGGAGAGGAATTGCTTGCGGTTCACGCTCGCGTCATCCGCCGCCGGCTGCCCGGTGCCGAAGCCGAGATCGGCATCGGTGGTCACGTTCAGCACCGCGCGCAGTGCGGCCCGGTAATGCCTTCTGGGCCATGTCGTTTCGCCTCGCTCCCACTTGCCGACATGCCGTTCGTCGACCGCCCCGCGCTTGCCGGTGGCGCGCAGGACATGGTCGTTGACGGCGTCCGCCAATTCCCGGCGCGTCATCGATCGGCCGGGCGATCCGGGTGACTCCATGTGCAGCCGAGCTGCCAGGAGCAGCTCATTGCGACCGGTCACGGCATGCGGCTCCTCGTGCTGGACCTATCCCGAGAATAGGCTTTCCACGGATTTGCCGCGCCGCCATGACCCTCGATTGCCCACTAATTTCCCCACCGCACGCCGTCGATCGATCGCGCGGCATGGATGAACGTTGAAGTCGGCGACCGACTTCGGCCGTAGACCTCCTCGAGGGATAGCCATGACAACGGAACCGAATGCCATCGGATGGTTGCGGAGTGACGTATCCGGGGCTCGGCAGGAATGGGACGAGGCGCAGATCCGCGGCGTCGCACAGCGGCTCGGCTACGACCTGCGCAAGACGGTGGTGTTCGGTCCGTGCACCGATCGCCCGCTGCACCGGCTGCGCATGCTGGTCTCGCGGCTGGCCCTGGAAGCCGTGATCGTGCCCAGCGTCGAGCATTTCGAGCACGGCATGGTGCCCGCCGAACTGGTCGCGGTCGCGGACGTCATCACCGTGACGCCGGTGCAGACCTACGCCCGATACGCCACCGGTGAGCTCCCCGAGCTCAGCGGCGGGTGAGGGGTGGGCGTAGGTCCAGGTGTTCGCGCAGGGTCGCGCCGGTGTAGCTGGTGCGGTAAGAACCGCGTTCCTGGAGTTCGGGAATCAGCCAATCCACGATTTCGTCCAAACCGGTCGGCACCAGATACGGGGTGATATTGAACCCGTCGCTCGCGCCGTGCCGGACCCAGCGGGTGAGTTCATCGGCGACCTGACCCGGGGTGCCCGCGAAACCGAACCGGGCGGTGGTCTCGATGGCGACCTGGCGCAACGAGAGTCCCTTGGTCTCGGCCAGCTCCCGCCACTGCGCCACGATGGCGGTGCGATCCTGGCCGTCGCGCTGGGCGCCGCGAGTGCCCGAAATCGTGCTCTGCTCAGGGTCTTCCGCCGGCAGCGGGCCGTCCGGGTCCAGGTGCGAGAGGTCCTTGCCCCACACCTGCCCGGCCAGCGACAGCGCGGTCGCGCCGGTGATCTGATGCTCGAGCACCCAGCGCTTCTTCTCCGCCACCTCGGATTCGCTTTCCGCCAGCACGATCTGGGTGCCCGGCAGGATGCGGATGTCGTCGGCGGGGCGGCCGGCGGCGACCAGGCGGGCGCGGATATCGGTGGCGAATTCGCGGGCGGGTTCGAAATGGGTGCCGAAGGGGGAGAAGATGACTTCGGCGTGCGCGGCCGCGAAATCCCGGCCGGCGGGGGAGACGCCCGCCTGGAAGATCACCGGATGGCCCTGGGCGCTGCGCGGGACGGTGGGGGCGGCGGCGAAGCGGAAGTGCGCGGTGTCGCGCTCCACGGTGCGAGGTGCGGTGTCGTCCCAGGCGTCCCAGAGTTCTCGTGCCGCGCTGAGGAATTCGGCGGCGCGCTCATAACGCAGGGCGTGATCCAGGAACCCGCCGCGCCGGAAATTCTCGCCGGTCCAGGCATTGTCGGTGGTGACGGCATTCCAGCCGGCGCGGCCGCCGGACAGCACGTCCAGGGAGGCCAATCGGCGGGCCAGGTCGGCGGGCTCGTTGTAGGTGGTGTTCTGGGTGGCCACCAAACCGATCCGGGAGGTGATGCTCGCCAGCGCCGCCAATTGGGTGATGGCGTCCGGGCGGCCCGCGATATCGGTATCCAGGAGCTGGCCGTCCTGTTCGCGCAGGCGCAGGCCCTCGCCCAGGAAGAAGGCGTCGAAGAGCCCGCGTTCGGCGGTGGTGGCGACGTGGCGGAAGGTCTCGAAGTCGATCTGCGAACCGCTGCTCGGATCCGACCAGATGGTGTGGTGATTGACGCCCTGGAAGAAGACGCCGAAATGCACCTGGGCGTCGGGGAACGGGACCTCGGTCATCGGTTGAGCTCCTTGGCGAAACGATTGACGGGGCGGGGCAGGCCGAGGTTCGCGCGCAAGGTGGAACCGGGGACCGGGCGGTGCGCGTGGCCCGAGCGCAGCAGGGCGGGCAGCACGTGGCGGGACAGTTTTGGGAGGTCTGCGTCGATCGAGGCCGGGTGCAGGCGGACGCCGTCGGCGCGGGCGGCCAGATCGGTGAGCAGGACGGTGAGGTCGGCGGTGGAGCCCGAGAAGTGCAGGCGGGCCGAGGAATTCGTGCCGGAGGTGCGGCTCGGCTCGGCGCCGAGGGCGATCTCGAGATCGACCAGGACGCGCGGGACGCCGGAGGTGCGGGCCTGGTCGACCGCCGCCAGGGCGTCGGGTACGGTCGCGCCGCTCACCAGTGCGACATCGACGCCGTCGGAACCCGTTGTCTCGTACGCGAACACGACCACCTGACCCTGCGGCGGGCGGGGCACGATGGCCGGGCCCTTCACCGAGAAGGTGGTGCCCGTGAAGTCGGCGTAGTGCAGCTTGTCGCGGTTCAGGAACTTCCCGGCGGCGTAGTCGCGCACCACCGCGTCGTCCTCCCAGGAATCCCACAGCCGGCGTGCGACCTCGATGGAATCGACGCGCTCCCTGCTGATTTCGGCTTCGGTGCGCAGTTCGGTAGCACCCCAGGCGCGCGCGGTGGCCGGATCGTTGGCGGCCAGCCAGCCCGCCCGGCCGCACGAGGCGTAATCCAGGGTCGCCAGCTGCGAGGATAGGTGGAACGGTTCGGCATAGGTGGCCGCCACCACCGGCACCAAACCGAGTGTGCTGGTGCGGGGCGCGACGAAGGCGGCCCGGGTGACGGCATCGATGCGCCCGCCCGGCACCGGCCGCTCCGGTGCGAGGGAATCATCGAAGGTCGCGAAGGTGAAACCCGCGTTCTCCGCGGCATTCACGCGTTTTCGCAGTACGTCGGCGGGGTGGAAGCCGTCCCCGTCGAGTTCGATGCCCACCGCGAACAGGCTTGTCCGGTAATCGCTCTCGCTCGCCATGGGTTCGATGTTCATCGAACGGATTGGTCGCGGCCACGGTTGCCGTCAGCGTGATCCGAACCCGGGTGACGTGGATCACCGCCCCGGGTCTTGCAGATACCCCCAGGGGGTATTAACTTTCTCTCTGTCGGACAACGAAGTAGATCACGAAAGAGGCTGGGGCAATGACCACCAACGCGCACACCACCCACACCGCCACCCCGGCTGACGCCCACGGCGACCACACCGCGCACACCGGCCACGGTGCCCACGCGGCCCACGCCGCGCATGGTGATCACGCCGGCCACGTAACTGCTGCTGTAGCCGTCGACAATGCGGCGCAGGCCGACCACGCGGCGCACGGTCGGCACGCCGCACCTGTCACGCACGACGACCACACCGGACATGTGGACCACGCGGCGCACGCCGGACATGCTGCGCCTGCCGCGGCCGACCATGCGGGACACGCTGCACCTGCCGCGCACGACGCTCATGCCGGCCACGTCGGTCATGACGCTCACGCTGGTCACGACGCTCACGCTGGTCATGACGCTCACGCTGGTCATGACGCTCACGCCGGTCACGACGCCCATGCCGGTCATGACGCTCACGGCGGCGGGCTGCCCGGTGGGTTGCAGGTCACCCAAGACGGGTACACCCTCGACTTGGCTGAAACCATCACCGCCGCAGGTGAAATCGACTTTCGGTTCCGGATTCTCGGTCCGGACGGTGAGGCCGTCACCGCGTACGACGACATTCACGACCGCCGCCTGCACCTCATCGTCGTGCAGCGTGAACTCACCGGTTTCTGGCATGTTCACCCGGAGCTCGCGGCCGACGGCACCTGGCAGGTGAAGCTGAATCTTCCGGCGGCGGGCGCCTATCGCGCGTTCACCGATATCGCCCCGACCGCGCTCGGCCGCACCATCACCCTCGGCGCGGACTTCGCCATCCCCGGCGACTACGCCCCGCAGCCGGTACCCGTGGCCGCACGCACCACCGTGGTGGACGGTTACGAGGTCGCCCTGGACGGGGATCTCGTTGCGGGTGAAGGCCGGATGATCACCCTGACCGTGCGCAAGGACGGCGCGCCCGTCACCGACCTCCAGCCCTACCTGGCCGCCTTCGGCCACCTGGTGATCCTGCGCGCCGGCGATCTCGCCTACATTCACGTGCACCCGAACGGCGAGCCCGGCGACGGCGTTACCGCTCCCGGCCCCGATATCGCCTTCCACACCGTGGTCCCCGGTCCGGGCGTCTACCGCCTCTTCCTCGATTTCAAGCACGGCGACGTGGTCCGCACCGCCGCCTTCACCCTGGCCACCGCCTGACCTGTCCTGCAAAGGATTTCATCGCCGCGACGAGCCGACGCTCGTCGCGGCGTTTCCTGTTCGGTCGCACGGGCGGTTACTCCACCCAGGGTGGATGTCATTGTGCGCTGGTCTTGCGAGCCGTTCCCGCTGCACGGGCGCTCCCAGGGAACTCCCAGCCGAGGCGCAGGAAGATCGCAATCCGCGGTCCTAGGCTCCGCTGGTCGAGCGGAGTGGGTCAGCGGAAGGGTTGTGGATGACGGTGATGACCGGTGTGACGGGTGCGGTGGCGCCGGGGCGGGCGAAGGGGATCGCGCATTGGGCGAGATGGTTCGGCGGGGCTCCGGATCGTCCGCGCTGGGAGCGGCCTGGGACGCTCGCGCTGCTGGTGAGTACCGCCGTGCTCTATCTGTGGGGGCTCGGCGGGGCCGGTTGGACCAACCAGTACTACGCGGCGGCGGTGCAGGCCGGGACGCAGAGTTGGAAGGCGCTGCTGTTCGCGTCCCTGGACTCACAGAACGCCATCACCGTCGACAAGCCGCCCGTCGCCATGTGGGTGATGGGGTTGTCCGGCCGCGTTTTCGGGTTCAACTCGTGGTCGATGCTGGTGCCTGAAGCACTCATGGGCGTCGCCGCGGTAGGACTGCTGGCGGCCTGCGTACGCCGCTGGGCCGGTCCCGCCGCCGGGCTGCTGGCGGGCTTCGCGTTCGCCGTAACCCCGGTGGCGGCCTTGATGTTCCGCTACGACAACCCCGACGCCATGCTCATGCTGCTACTCGTCGCAGCCGCGTACTGCACCGTCCGCGCCGTCGATGCCGAGTCGGCGAAATGGTGGTCGGCGAGCACCGGCTGGCTGGTGGCGGCGGGCGTGCTCATGGGCTTCGGCTTCCTCACCAAGATGATGCAGGCGTTCCTGGTGCTGCCCGGCCTCGCCCTGGTGGTGCTGGTGGCGGGTGCGGGCGGAATCGGCTTGCGCATAAAGCAATTGCTGACCGCCGCGGCCGCAGTGGTGGTGTCCTCCGGCTGGTACGTCGCCCTGGTAGCCCTGTGGCCCGCCGGCTCCCGCCCCTACATCGGCGGCTCCACCACCAACAGCCTGTGGGAACTCGCCGTCGACTACAACGGCCTCGGCCGCATCTTCGGCAACAACCGCGGCGGCATGCCGAACTACCGCCCCTCCGGCGGCGCCGGCGCGGCCGCGACCCCAACCCCGCAGCCCGGCGGCCAATTTCCCCGTGGCATGGCCGGATTCGGCAGTGAGCCCGGGATCACCCGCCTGTTCACCGGCGAACTCGGGACCGAATTCTCGTGGCTGCTGCCCGCTGCCCTCATTGCTCTGATTGCCGGACTCTGGCTGACCCGCCACGCTCCGCGCACCGACCGGGTCCGCGCCGCCCTGCTTCTTTGGGGCGGCTGGCTGCTGGTGACCGCCGCGGTGCTCAGCACGATGAGCCGCAGTTTCCACTCCTACTATTCGATCGCTCTGGCTCCCGCGATCGCCGCTCTCATAGGTGTGGGCGCGAACCAATTGTGGTCGCGCCGAACCCATCCGGCCGTTCGGGGCACGTTGGCCGCGGCCGTTGTCGTCACCGGCGCCTGGGCTTTCGTACTGCTCCGCCGGACCCCCGACTGGCTGCCGTCCTTCCGCTGGGCGGTCCTGGCGGCAGCGATCGTCGTCGCTGCATTCCTGCTCCTGCCCGCCCGCTCTCACCGCGCAACTCGCGTAATCGGGATAGCTGCACTGCTTTCCATGCTTGTCGCTCCGACTGCGTATGCGGTGGAAACCGTCGCCCAACCACACTCAGGCGGCAGCCCGGTGGCCGGACCGCCGCGTAACAGCCACGGGCCCGCACGAGGCAACAACCAACTCGATCCGCAAATAGCCGAGCTGATCACCACCGCCGGAACCCGCTGGGCCGCAGTCGCAGTCGGAGCTTCCGATGTCAGTACCCTCGAACTGCAAACCGGCGCACCGCTACTCGCAGTCGGCGGCTTCAGTGGTCGAGACGATTTCCCGACCCTCGAACAGTTCCAGCAATACGTAGCCGACCATCAGATCGGCTACTACCTGGTTCGCCAACGCCAGCAGAGCCAGGAGGGCGAACAGGCCGAGAACATCGAAGGGCAGCAGGCCGACCCCACCGCCCCGAACGCCCAACGCCGCGAGCCGGATCAATCGACGTCGGCCAAGATCACCGCCTGGGTCAAGGCGAACTATCCCGAAACCACGATCGGCAACATGACCGTCTATCGCCTGACCCAGTGAGAAGTTCGGCTCAGTTGGCGAGGGCGGCTACGCCTTCCTGGGCGAACTTCTCGTCCAGGTCGCCGCTGGGTGCGCCCGCCACGCCGATGCCGGCGATCGGAGCGCCGCCCTTGGCGTCGACCGGAGCCCCGCCGGCGAGGAAGAGAGTGCCGGGGATATCGGCCAGGTGCGGGGCCGAGTCGAGGCGCTTGGCGAGGGTGGAGGTGGTGGCGTTCCAGGAGACGGCGGTGAAGGCCTTCTGCTGGGCGGAGTCGTAGGACTGGGGGCCCGCGCCGTCGCCGCGCAGGACGACCACGGTATTGCCGTTGCGGTCGACCACGGCCACGGTGACGTGCTGGTTTTCCTTGACGGCGGCGTCGAGGGCGGCCTGGGCGGCCTTGGTGGCGGCCGCGATCGAGAGATGGGTGCTGGTGGTCAGGTTGGCGTCGGCGGCATCGACGACGACGGGCGTGCGGGCGCCGGGATCGGGGTTCTGGGCGTTCACCGAGACCACGCCGATCGCACCGGCGGCGACCACGGCCGCGGCCGCGCCGCCGATGATGAGCCGGGTGCGGGTGGACTTGGGCTGCTTGGTTTCGGTCATGGCGATCGCTCCTGTACATGGTTGCGCGCTCCGGATGCCCGGCGCGCCGGATCGGGTGCCGTGTGGCAACCCGTGCACTATCGATCCTGGTGTGGAGCGGGCGGTTTGCCATCGGCTCACCGGGTGGTCGCGGCGCGCGGGGTGGGTGACCCGGGTGTCAGCCGATCGGTTGATACGGGCGGGCCGAACGGGCGGCAGAATTAGGGTGTTTGCGCAGATCGATGTCGTGGAGGAGGTGGACCGGGTGACAGTGAAAGAGCGAGAGCGCGGCGATTCGCGGTTGCTCGGGACCATCGTGCATTGCGCGTTTTATGTGTTGCTGGCTGCTTCGGTGCTGCGGTATTTCCTGAAGCATCACGACAGTCCGCGGGCGCCTTGGGTTTTCGCGTTGGCCGCGGTGCTGGCGGTGCTGTATGTGGTGAGCGAGTTGCGGGAGTCGCGGCGGGTTCTGTGGTTCGCGCTGCTGGTGGGCACGTGGGTGGTGCTGGTGTTGCTGGCGCCGAGTTTCGCTTGGTGCGCGGTGGCGTTGCTGTACACGGGGTTGCGGATCCTGCCGCTGCGGGCCGCGTTGGTGCTGGTGACGGCGTTGACGGCGTTGATCGTGATCGCGCAGGTGAAGCTGGCCGGGTGGGCGGATCCGAACCTGCTGCTGGCCCCGCCGGCGGTGGCGGCGATCAGTACCGCGTTGTTCGTCGGGATGCGGCGGCACACCGAGCAGCAGGCCGCGTTGATCGCCGATCTGCGAGCCACGCGGCGAGAGTTGGCCGCCACCGAGCGCCGTGAAGGCACGCTGGCCGAACGGCAGCGGCTGGCCATGGAAATCCATGACACGCTCGCCCAGGGCTTGTCCAGTCAGCGCATGTTGTTGCAGGCCGCCGACCGGATCTGGGAAACCGATCCGGACCGCGCCCGCACCCACATCCGCACCGCCGCCGCCGTCGCCGAGCAAAACCTCACCGAGGCACGCCGTTTCGTCGACGACCTCGCCCCAGCCGATCTCGCCGCTGGCGGATCACTGGTGGCAGCCCTGCACGCTCTAGCTGAACGCGAGGGCACGATCGCCGTGAATGCCCCGGCTGAACGGAAGGGGCCGATCGGCCTGAATGCCCCTGGTCTTTCCTCGGATTCGCCGCCCGCGCTGACAGTGCGGGTACAGGTGGACGGCGAGCCTGCCGCCTTGCCCGGGCAGGTGGAGGCGGCGCTGCTCCGTATCGCCCAGGGTGCGCTCGCCAATGCCCGCGAGCATGCTGCCGCGAGCACGGTGACGCTCACCGTCACTTACCTGGGCGATCAGGTGGTCCTCGATATTGCCGATGACGGAACGGGTTTCGACCCGGCGGCTCCGGTCAGCGGCGAGCAGCGCGGTCACGGCCTGCCCGCCATGCGCGCTCGGCTGCGGCAATTGGGTGGCACGCTCATGGTGGAATCGGCGCCGGGTGAAGGGACCGTACTATCGGCCGTCGTACCCCTGGCTGCCGGATGAAGACACGCAGGTCGTACCCGTGCGCCAGTCGCGCGTTTACCAGGTGGGAGGCCCCGTGGATGCTGTGAAAACCGTTGTCCGGCTGCTGATCTGCGACGACCACGCGGTGGTGCGCGCCGGTCTGCTGGCCTTGCTGGCCAGCGCACCGGATATCGAGGTGGTGGGGGAGGCGGGCAGCGGGACCGAGGCGGTGACGCTGGCCGCGGCCGTGCACCCGGACGTGGTGCTGATGGACCTGCAACTCGGCGCGGATATGGACGGCATCGAGGCGACGCGGCGCATCTGCGCGCTCCCGAACCCGCCGTACGTGCTGGTGCTGACCACTTTCGACACCGACGCCGACGTCACCCGCGCGATCGCCGCCGGCGCCACCGGCTACCTGTTGAAGGCGGAGCGCCCGGAGGAGCTCTTCGCCGCCGTGCACGCCGCCGCCCAGGGCCGTACCGCGTTGTCCCCGCCGGTGGCCGATCGCGTCATGACGCAGATGCGCCGCCCGCGCCCCACCCTCACGCCCCGCGAGCTCGACATTCTGGCCCAGCTCGCGCACGGTCTCGGCAATCGCGAGATCGCCCGCGCCCTGCACATCAGCGAGGCCACCGTGAAAACCCATCTGGCCCGCATCTACGACAAACTCGAGGTGGAGACCCGCGCCGCCGCGGTGGCGGTGGCGAAGGAGCAACGCCTGCTGCCGTGAAACCGGGGGGCGTGAGACGGGCCGGGAAGTTACAGTGGCGGGAGTCTGACCGGGGGCGATGGTGAGGAGTTGCCGATGGCGCAGGTGCGGGCGCAGGTGGGGGTGCTGGGTCCGGTCGAGCTCACCATCGATGGGGTGGCGCAGCAGCTGGGCGGTCCGAAACAGCGAGCGGTGCTGGCCTACCTGGTAATTCATGCCAACCGCCCGGTTTCGGTCGATGCCCTGGCCGCCGCCGTCTGGGAGGAGAACCAGCCCCCCGACGTCCGCGTCAGCCTGCACGCCATCGTGTCCAACCTCCGCAAGCCCCTGCGCGACGGCGGCATCGACGCCCGGAACATGTTGCAGCACATGGGAACCGGCTACCGCATCGTGGTGGAGGAGGCCGCCTGCGACGTCTTCCGCTTCCGCATCCGCCGCGAAAACGGCCTGCGCGCCCTGGCCGCCGGCCGTTTCGCCGCCGCCAGCGAAGCCCTCTCCGACGCCCTCGCGCAATGGCGCGGCCCGGTGCTGTCCGATCTGCGCGGTCTCGGTTTCGCCGACGCCTACGCGGTGGCCCTGGACGATGAGCGCATCGGCGTCATCGAGGCCCGCGCCGAGGCCGATATCGCCCAGGGCCGCGCCGATGCCGTGGTCTCCGAACTCACCCTGCTGGTGCGCGATCACCCACTGCGGGAATCACTCTGGGAGCAGCTGATCACCGCGCTCTACCTGGCCGGCCGTCAGTCCGACGCCCTCGATGCCGCCCGCCGCCTGCGCACCGTGCTCGCCGACGAACTCGGCATCGATCCCGGCCCGCGCATCCGGGAGCTGGAAGCCCGTATCCTGCGCCAGGATTCGCTGAGCGTGCGCGCGGTCGCCGCCGCCTCGGCGACCCGCGCCACCACCATCGTGGATCGCAGCTGGCACGAACCGCAGGCGATCCTGCGCGGCCGCGACGGCCAGGTGTTCCCCATCGTCGGGACCGTGACCCGGATCGGCCGGCTCTCCGACAATGACATCGCGCTGCCCGACGGCCGGGTCAGCCGCCATCACGCCCTGGTCATCGACAACGGCCTCACCTATGTGGTCAAGGATCTGAGCTCCTCGAACGGCGTGTTCGTGGACGGTATCCGGGTGGTGGACAGCGCGATTCTGGCCAATAACGCGACGGTGCGGATCGGCGACAGCGAGTTCACCTTCCAGCTGGTCCGGGACCAAGACTGAAACCGGTTCTAGACAGAATCGAGTATTTGTCTTACCGTCGATGCATGAGTTCAACGTCGTCTCATGCGGTCAAGTTCGAACCGCGCTCGGGCGAAACCTGGCGTGACCCCTGGCCCATGTATTCCGCACTGCGCGAAAACGATCCGGTGCACCACGTCGTGCCCGAAGGCCGCGAATCCGACGACTACTACGTACTGTCCCGGCACGCCGACGTGTACGCGGCCGCCCGCGACCCGCAGACCTTCTCTTCGGCTTCGGGCCTGACCCTCGATTACGTCGGCATGGATGCCATCGGCGGCGGCGTGCTGCGGCCCTTCGTCTTCATGGACCCGCCGGAGCACACCGACTTCCGCCGCCGCGTCTCCCCGGGATTCACGCCGCGACAGGTGAATTCGGTCGAGCCCGCGGTGCGCCGGTTCGTCATCGAACGCGTCGAGAAGCTGAAGGCCGCGGGCGGCGGCGATATCGTCGCCGAACTCTTCAAACCCCTGCCGACCATGGTCGTGGCGCACTACCTCGGCGTCCCGGAGGCCGACCGCGCCAAGTTCGACGAATGGACCTTCGCGATCGTGGGCGGCGCCATCTCCAGCGGCGATATCAGCAAGGCCAGCGGCGACGTCATGGCCGTGATCGGCGAAATGGCCGGGTATTTCACGCAATTGATCGATCGCCGCCGCGGCGAACCCGGCGACGACACTATCTCGCACATGCTGGCCTCCGGCATCGGCGCGGACGGCGACACCGACGGCCTGCTCGCCATGCTCGGCTTCGCCTTCACCATGATCACCGGCGGCAATGACACCACCACCGGAAACCTCGGCGGCGCGGTGCAATTGCTCAGCGCCAACCCCGAGCAGCGCCGCCTGCTGGTCGAGGACCCGAGCCGCATCACCGTCGCGGTCGAGGAATTCCTGCGCATGACCTCACCCGTGCAGGGCCTGGCGCGCACCACCACCCGCGATGTCGAACTGCACGACACCGTCATCCCGGCGGGCCGCCGCGTCCTGCTGCTCTACGCCTCGGCCAATCACGACGAACGCGAGTACGGCCCCACCGCGGAACAACTCGACGTACTGCGCAACCCCAAGCAGATCATGACCTTCAGCCACGGCCATCACCACTGCCTGGGCGCGGCCGCCGCGCGCATGCAGGCCCGGGTGGCGCTGGAGGAACTACTGGCCCGCTGCCCGGAGTTCACCGTGGATATCCCCGACGTAGTCTGGTCCAACGGAAATTACGTCCGCTGGCCCATGTCGGTCCCGTTCCATGTGACCGCCTGAGCCGTGCGGGCGGGGTGACCGCGAATACCGAAGGGACAGCGCATGAGCCGCGATTGGCTGGCAACCGACCGGGCCGACCTGGCGGCCGAGCGGATTCTCGACGCCGCCGCCGAACTGTTCGCCGCACGCGGCGTGACCAATGTCGGCATGGGCGATATCGCCAAGGCGGCGGGCTGTTCGCGGGCCACCCTGTACCGGTATTTCGACAATCGGCAGGCGGTGCGGCTGGCTTTCGTGCATCGCGAGAGCCGCCGCATCGCGGCGCGGGTGGCGGCCGAGGTCGGCGCGGTGGAAGACCCCACCGAGCGGATCATCGAGGCCATGCTGGCCGCGGTGCGCGAGGTGCGCGCCGACCCCATGCTCATCGCCTGGTTCCGGGCCGGCGAGGCGGGCCCGGCGGGCGAGATCAGCCAGGACTCCGCGGTCATCGAATCGCTGGCGACCAGCCTGTTCACCCCGAACGGGCTGGGCGATCCGGAACGCGGGCGGCTGGCGCGCTGGCTGACCCGCATCATCGTCTCGCTGCTGGCCGCGCCCGGCCGCGACGCCGACGAGGAACGCGCCATGCTGACCGAATTCGTCGCGCCGATCCTCGTCCACGCCTTCGCCTGAACCGCGCTACTGCCCGCCGATGGCCGTCACCCCGCCGTCGACGGTGAGGTGGGTGCCGGTGATGAACGAGGCGTCATCGCCGAGCAGGAAGCGCACCGCCCGCGCCACCTCCTCGGCCGCGCCGAGCCGCCCGAACACCGAGCGCGCGGCCTCCTGCGCGATCACCTCCTCGGGGATATTGGTGCGCATCATCGGCGTATCGATGTATCCGGGGCAGACGGCGTTGACGCGAATCCCGCTGCCGCCCAACTGTTGTGCCATGGCGCGGGTGAGCCCCAGCAGGCCCGCCTTCGACGCGCAATAGGCCGGGATGAACGCCTGCCCGATGAACGCCTCGATGGAGGAGATGCCCACCACCGCCGAACCCGGATTGCTCTGCAGATCGGTGAGAATCGCCTGCGTGATGAGCGCCTGCGCGCGCAGATTCACATCCAGTACGGCATCCCATTTCCCGGCATCCAGGTAACCCAGCGGTTCGGCCCGCACCACGCCCGCCGCGTGCACCAGCCCGCCGATACTGCCGAGCGCGGTCCGGGTGGCATCGACCGCGGCCTCCACCGCCGCGATGTCGGTGACGTCGACCGCCACGGCCATGGCCGTCGTGCCGTACTTCTCGCGGACGGCCGCCGCTGCGGTCCGCGCGGCCGCACCCGCCACATCCCACAGCGCCACCGGCCGTCCGGCCTCGGCCAGCGCATACGCGCAGGCCAGCCCGATCCCGGAAGCGCCACCGGTCACGATCACGCCCGTGCCGGGCGAGTAATCAGCAGCGGCCATCAGTTTCACCTTTCGTCCAGGAGACGGTGACCGGGTGGCACACCGCCGGGAATTGCCCGAGGCCCGCCGCGTGTGCCGTGCAGCCGTCGCCGGATGCCTGCCCGGTAGGGCGAATCGCCGCTGGCAGAGCTGTTTTCGCGGCTGCGCGGTAGGTGGGCGGGAACCGCACGGCGGCCGGTACGCCACAATGAGGCCATGTCGTCTCGTGCCCTCTCGGCCACCTTCACCACCGTGCACCCGCTGTCCAGCAGTCAGCGGGAACGGCGGCAGCGGCTGCTGGTCGCGGCGCGCGAACTGGCGGGGCAGGGCGGGTACGGGGCGGTGACCATGCACGCGGTGGCCGACCATGCCCAGCTGGCCAGGGCCACGGTGTACCGGTATTTCGGCAGTAAGGATCAGCTGTTGACCGCCGCCGGGGTGGAATGGGCGCGCGAGATCGCCGAAGAGCAAGCGCGGGGCGGGATTCGGCTGGCCGGGGGCTCGGCCGCGGAGCAGATGGCGGAACTCATGGCGGCCGTGATCGACCATTCCGCCGCCGAACTGCCGCTCATGTCGGCCATGGTGTCGGCCATCATCTCCGGGGACCGCACCGCCGACCGGGAACGCCGGGCGCTCTACGCGATCATGCTGGAGCGTTTCGATCAGATCATGGGTGACGATCTCTCCGCCGAGGAGCGCGCGGACATGTCCTACCTGCTCGGCCAGCTGATGCTGGCCGCCCTCACCAGCCTCTGCCTGCTCGAACAACCCGCGAAGCTGGTGCGCGACATGGCGATCGGGGCCGCGCATCGCCTGCTGCCCTGAGCGGTGAGCGAGCGCGGCCATCGGTCATTCTCCCGAGCGGTAGCCGGTGTGATGGCCGTACAGGGCTTCGGTGAGGGGCTTCGCCAGGTCCGCGATGGCTTCGCGGGAGGCTTTCATGGGCATGGCGTGGAAGACGTGCCACAGGCCGCGATACTCCCGATGCCGCAGCGGCGCACCGGATTTCGCGGCGTGTGCGGCGAACCGGCGGGCGTCCCCGGCGAGCAGGTCGTCGCCCGCCGATTGCAGCACGATGGGCGGCAGTCCGGTGATGTCGCGGTGCACCGGTGACATCGCGCGCCGTTCCGACTCGGGAACGCCGGGCAGGTAGGCGTCGATGCAATCGCGCATGAGCGAGCCGGTGAGCAGCGGTTCGCGAGGCGAATCGCCTTGGAATGCCGATGATTCGGTGCTGTAGTCGAGCACCGGGCAGATCATGGCGAGCAGTGCGGGCTGCGGCCAGCCCTTGGCGCGCAGCCGCTCGGCGAGATCCAGGGTGAGCGTGCCGCCGGCCGAATCACCCGCGACGGCAATCTGTTTCGCCGGAACGCCGCGTGCCAGCAGGGCGCGGTACGCGGCGAGCACATCGTCGATCGCAGCGGGCCACGGATGCTCCGGGGCGAGGCGGTAGTCCAGGGCGTAGACGGTGGTGTCGGTGGCCGCCGCCAGGGGGCCGGTGAGCGGCCGGAGCATGGCGGGGGCTCCGCTGACGAACCCGCCGCCGTGCAGATACAGGATGGCCGCATCGGTGGGAGCGTAACGGGGCGTGAGGATTTCGGCAGGGGTGCCGCCGAGCGAGCCGGTCGTCACCGTCACGCCCGCGGGCGCTTTGACGAAACGGGTGCCCGCGACCAGTCGCCGCCGGACCCGGTCCCAGTCCGGGGCGGGGCCGAACGACCACCGGCCGATCAGTCGCGACAGACCACGCATCGAGGAAATCTGCACGGGCCCGCTCACTTTCGGGCGCCGGCGCGTTCCAGCCGGTAGTCGACCGGATCGGGGGCGCTGCGAATCAGTTTCTCGTAGCGGCCCGGACTCCACGGCCACAATTCGGGCAGTCCGTCCTTGCCGAGATACCAGCTCCGGCAGCCGGTGGTCCACACGGTGCTGGGAGCGGCGGCTTTGAGGCGCGCGTTGTACCGGTCGGTGGCGGCGTGGGTGGGCGCGAGCGCGCCGAATTCGCCTGCCTGCCAGCGCTTCAGCCAGCCGACGATGCGCGCGGACTGCGCTTCGGCGACCGCGGTGAGCGGGTGGTTGGCGAACGGGCTGTGCGGGCCGATGAGCATGAACAGGTTCGGGAAGTCGGGCATCATGACGCCCTCGAAGGCGCGCGGCCCGTCCGCCCAGGCTTGATCCAGGGTGCGTCCGGCGGTGCCGGTGATCGCCATCGGCCGCATGAAGGCGTGCGAGTCGAATCCGGTTGCCAGCACCAGCATGTCGAGCTCGTGCAGCACGCCGTCGGCGGTCACCACCCCGTCCGGTTTCACCTGTTCGATACCGCTGGTCACCAGTTTCACATCCGGCCGCTGCACCGCCGCGTAGAAACGGTCCGACACCACCAGCCGCTTGCACATGGCCTGATAATCGGGGGTCAGCTTGGCGCGCAGTTCAGGATCCTTGACCGACCGCAGGTTTCGCGCCACCACCCACTGGATGAAGCGCCGGATGCGTCCCGGGTGCACCAGCCCCTGCGAGAACGCCGCGAAGATCATCCGGTGCATGCCGTAGACCAGTGTGTTCAAGGCCGGCACCCGCCGGTAGATCGCCTTCGAGATCGGCGTGTAGGCGCGATTGACGGTCGGCAGGATCCACTGCGGAGTGCGCTGGAAGAGCGCCACTTTCGGCACCTGCCCGGCGAGTGCGCTCACCAGCTGGGTGCCGGTCGATCCAGTGCCGATCACCCCGATCCGCTTACCGGCCAGCTCCACCTCGTGATCCCAGCGCGAGGAATGCACCACGGGCCCGGCGAATTCGGTCAGCCCGGGGATGTCGGGCCGGTTCGGGTGGTGCAGGAAACCCGTTGCGCACATGACGAAGTCGAAGCGCGCCGTCGTCCCGTCGGCGGTGCCGACCAGCCAGCCCTCCGCATCGTATTCGGCCGAGGTCACCTCCGCGCCGAAGCGGGTGTGTGCGGGCAGGCCGTGCTCGCGCGCGACCCCGGCCAGATAGTCCTTGATCTCCGGCCCGGCCGAATACAGCTGCGTCCATTCGGGATTCATGGCGAACCGGAACTGGTAGTACCGCGACGGCACATCGCACACCAGTCCGGGATAGGTGTTGTCGCGCCAGGTCCCGCCGTAGTCGGCGGCCTTCTCGAAGATGGTGAAATCGGTGAATCCGGCCCGCTGTAGAGCGACGCCCATGCAGATGCCGGAGATGCCGGCCCCCACGATGGCGATCCGCGGTTGCTTCATGGGACGGCAGCCTAGACAGGAGTCTCATTCCCCGGGGGCGTTTTGGCGAACACCATTAGACATTCCGTCATTCGCTAGACACAGTGTAAAGCGAATGCTACCTTGTGCGCCAGATCACACGCGAGAAAACGCGGCGTCACTCGTGAGAAACACAGAGGAAGCACCATGCGAGCACTCCAGTGGACCGGCCCGGAAACGGTGGTAGTCAACGACATTCCGGTCCCCGACATCGGACCCAACGACCTGCTCATCCGGGTCGGCGCGGCGGGCGTCTGCCACTCCGACCTGACCCTGGTCAACTTCCCGATCCAGCTGCGCGAGGATCCGCTGACCCTCGGCCACGAGATCGCCGGCACCATCGAGGCCATCGGTTCGGACGTGACCGGCCGCGAGATCGGCGAGCGCGGCGTGGTGTACCTGTTCTGGACCTGCGGTGTGTGCCGGGAGTGCGTGAGCGGCAACGAGAACGTGTGCCTCGCGGCGGGCCGCGTCGCCATGCCGCCCTGCCCGGGCCTCACCATGGAAGGCGGAATGGCCGAGTACGTGCGCATTCCGGCCGGCACCTTCGTGCCCATCGGCGATCTGGACTTCATCCAGGCCGCCCCGGTCGCCGACGCGGCGCTGACCGCCTACCACGCGATTCGCGGGACCAAGGACGTGCTGCGGCCGGGCGGCACCGCGGTCGCCATCGGCATCGGCGGGCTCGGGCACGCGGCCCTGCAGATCCTGCACGCGATCAGCGGGGTGCGCGTGATCGCCGTCGATTCCGCGCCGGAGAAGCTGGAACTGGCCGCGGCCTGCGGTGCGGACGTGAGCATTCTGGCCGCCGACGACACCGCCGAGCAGATCCTGGACCTGACCGACGGCCGCGGCGCGGAAGCGGTGTTCGACTTCGTCGGCGTCGACAGCACCGCCAAGCTGGCCGTCGAGACGGTGGCCCCCAACGGCGCGTATCGCATGGTCGGCATCGGCGACGGCAATCCGGGAATCACCGCCGGACCCGCCGGTGGCCCCGGACTGCCGTGGGGCGCGACCGTGCGAAAGTCGCTGGGCGGCACCAGATCCGACCTGCACGCCTGTGTGGCGCTGGCGCAGGCCGGGAAGCTGCACATGGAGGTGGAGCGCTTCGATCTGGCCGAGGGCCCGGACGCGTTCCAGCGCCTGGACAAGGGCCTGATTCGCGGCCGTGCGGTGCTGGTGCCCTAGTCCGCACCCGGATCGACCTCGGCGAGAAAGGTTTTCACCCGCGCCGCGATCTCCTCGGGGAATTCGCCGTTGATGGCGTGCGATGCTTCCGGCCACACTTCGAACTGCCCGGCCGGCACCAGTTTGCGCGCCTTCGCGGCCAGCTTCTTGGACTTGTGCACGATGCTGCGCCCGGCGAAGATCCCGAGGAACGGGATCTCGAGACCCGAAAGCTGTTCCTTCGAAGGCTGTTTCACCATCGGCAGGTAGGCGGCGAAATCCTTCATGCCCGAGGCGATGAGCCGCCCCTCGGGCAGGTCCTGCGGCGCTTGCACGCCCCCGGAGATCCAGCCCAGCAAGCGATTACGCCATTTGTCCGGCATGCCCGGCAGTACCGAGCCCAGCGACACCATGATCATTTTCCAGGTCACGCCGCCGAAGACGAACGGTGCGTCGAAGGTGATCAGCGCGGCCACCCGCTCCGGATGGTGCACGGCCAGATTCACCGCCGACCAGCCGCCGATGGACACCCCGAGCACGGGCACCGGCCGCGGTTCCAGCGCCGCGAGCGCCTCGGCCAGCCATCCGGCCTGATCGGCATCGTCCTGCAGGGGCTTGGTCTGCACGCTCGCGCCGGGTTCGCCCAGCAGATCCAGGGTCAGCACCGGGCGCAGGGCGGTCAGGCCGGGCAGGTTCGCCGCCCACATCGGGGTCGCGGCCTGCCGTCCCGGCAGCAGGACCAGCGGCGTGGCCGGGCCGTCGCCGAAACGATAGGCCCGCACGGTCCCGAAACTCGTCGGCACATCCACGGATTCGCGGACGGCGGGCAGCTGGGCGAAGCCGTCGAGATACGCCGCTCGATACCGCTTGTACCCTGCGGTCTCGCGGAAGTACCCGATCCGCTTGCCCTTCCACTTCGGACCCACATTGTGCTCGGGAAACTCGACCATGCCCTCGATCATTCCTCGGCCGCCCGGTACTCGCGCAGCGGCCCCGGCACCCCGCGCACCGCCAGCCACTCCAGCATCCGCACGCCGTCGGCCAGCGGCGCGTGCTCGGGCCAGCCCTCCCAGCGCACCGAATTGCCGTGATGCAGGGTCACCGTGGCCAGGGTGGCGTCGGCCGCGTCGAGGAATTCCAGGGCCACATCGCCTAGGCAGCGGCAGATGAATCCGGGCAGATCGGCGATGCGCAGCGACTCCCGGAGCGCCTGCATCGCAATCGGATCGCGTTCCTCCAGCAAAGGGTCCGGATCGCCGCGCAACTCCCGCACCCGCACCCGCTGTGCGCCGGCGAGGATCCGGTCCAGCGCCTGCGGATCCCCGCCTTCGAACTTGCCGCCGGACCGCATAGCTAACCCTATCGGGACCGGCCGGTCGCTGGGGAGCGTCGGGAGTGGGTAATCGTCAGGTGTAATTCGGCAAATGTTGTCCAACCAGTTGCTGAACTGGTTCGTACCAGTGGGTGATACGGTTCGCTGTGACGCCGACAACTCAGGTCTCGCCCCGGGATCGAGAGCAAGGACCCGGGAAGAGGCGTGAACTGCACAGTTGCCGAGAAGCCCAGATATAGGAGAGACAGTGGCGACTCCGGACCCTCAGCCTGAGGCGGTCGGCCCCGCGGCCACCCGCACCACCGGCTTGTTCCGCACCAAGACGGTCGAACAGTCCATTCGCGACACCGACGAACCCGACGCCAAACTCCGCAAGGACCTGACCTCCTGGGACCTCACCGTCTTCGGTGTCGCCGTGGTGGTCGGCGCGGGCATCTTCACCCTCACCGCGCGCACCGCCGGCAATCACGCCGGACCCGCGGTCTCGCTGGCCTTCGTCTTCGCCGCCATCGCCTGCGGCCTGGCCGCGGTCTGCTACGCGGAATTCGCCTCCACCGTTCCGGTCGCGGGCAGCGCGTACACCTTCTCCTACGCCACCTTCGGCGAACTCGCCGCCTGGATCATCGGCTGGGACCTCATCCTGGAATTCGCGCTCGGCACCTCGGTCGTGGCCAAGGGCTGGTCGCAGTACCTGGGCACGGTCATGGGCGGGCACATGCCGATCTGGCACTTCGGCTCGGTCACCTTCGACTGGGGCGCGGTGCTGCTGATCGCCATCCTCGGCGTGCTGCTGGCGCTGGGCACCAAGCTGTCCTCGCGGGTGTCCGCGGTCGCGGTCGCCATCAAGCTGGCCGTCATCGCACTCGTCGTGGTGGTCGGCGCGACCTACTTCAAGCTGGACAACCTGAAGCCGTTCATTCCGGCCTCGCAGCCGGTCGCCGATGACACCTCCGGCCTACGCCAGACGCTGTTCGCGCTGGTCACCGGTGGCGGCGGCACCACCTACGGCTGGTACGGCCTGCTGGCCGCGGCCTCCATCGTGTTCTTCGCCTTCATCGGTTTCGACGTGGTCGCCACCGCTGCCGAGGAGACCAAGGACCCGCAGCGCAATGTGCCGCGCGGCATCCTCGGCTCGCTCGCCATCGTCACCGTGCTGTACGTGGCGGTGTCGCTGATCCTCACCGGCATGGTGCCCTACACCGAACTGCAGGGCGACAATGCCACGCTGGCAAGCGCTTTCGCCATCAACGGCGTGACCTGGGCCAAGAACATCATCTCGATCGGCGCGCTGGCCGGTCTGACCACCGTGGTCATGGTGCTGTTCCTGGGCCAGACCCGGGTGCTGTTCGCCATGTCCCGCGACGGCCTGATGCCGCGCTCGCTGGCCCGCACCGGCCCCAAGGGCACCCCGGTCCGGATCACCGCCATCGTCGGCGTGGTGTGCGCGCTGCTGGCCGGGTTCGTGGACTTCGGCACGCTGGAGGAAATGGTCAATATCGGCACGCTCTTCGCGTTCGTGCTGGTGTCGCTGGGCGTGCTGGTGCTCCGCAAGACCCGCCCCGACCTGCCGCGCGGCTTCCGCGTGCCGCTGGTGCCGCTGATTCCGATCCTGTCGGTGGTGGCCTGCGCCTGGCTGATGTTCAACCTGTCGGTGGAGACCTGGCTGCGGTTCATCGTCTGGATGGCGCTCGGGCTGATCGTCTACTTCGCCTACAGCCGCAAGCACTCGCTGCTCGGCAAGCGGCTGGAGAGCAGCAAAACCGGTAGCTGATCGGCTGCTCGAGTTCGGTGCCGGTGGTGTGTCGTCCCACGGACGACCTGGCGGATGCGGTTCAATTGTCTCGACTAGTGAGAGTTGTGCCACAAGTTCCGCCCCGCCAGCACCGTCTCAGCATCCGAGAGGAACCGATCGTGAGCATGCTCCTCGCCGCCGTGCACGACACGTACACCACCGTCGTCGCGCAGATCGGCAATCCGACCCCGGAAACCCCGCCGGTGGCTGACAAGCTGATGAAGCTGGTCCGCTACTTCACCTGGTTCACCATGCTCTCCGGCGTCACCGCCATCACCTACGGCGGCGGCCGTTTCGCCTGGGAGAAGTGGAGCGGCGGCGGCCTGGAATCACCGAAGATGGTGGCGGGCGCCATGATCGGCGGCGCCACCGCCACCAGTGCCGGGACCATCATGAACGCGGTCATCGGCAGTTAGCCACCACGGGTGCGCCGGATCCGGCGCACCCGTTGCCTTTTCGCTGGACTAGTTCTGGGCGAGCATGCGGTTCATCTGATCGATCTCACCCTGCTGCGCGCCCGTGATGGCCTGCGCCAGGGTCTTGGCGTCGGCGTTCTGACCGGTCGCCAGTTCGGTGTTGGCCATGGCGATCGCGCCCTGATGGTGCTCGATCATCATGCGCATCCACATCTTGTCGAATTCGGCGCCGGACAGCTTCTCGAGCTGCTTCATCTGATCGTCGGTCATCATGCCGGACATGGCGTGACCGCTCATGGTCGCGCTCGGGGCGGGTTTGCCGAACGCCTGCAGCAGGGTGCTGATCTGCTGCATCTCCGGGGACTGGGCCTGCTCGACGCTCTTGGCCAGGGTGATCAATTCCTGGTTCTGCGAACGCGACGGGACCAGCTTTGCCATCTCCACCGCCTGCGCGTGATGCGGGTACATCATCTGCAGGAAGGTGATGTCGGCGGCGTTGAAATCGGTGTGGGGGGCCGAGCTGCTCGCGGCCGGGGCGCTGCTGGAGCTCGCGCCGTGATCCATGCCGGGCATGGAACCGTCCTTGTCGTCGCTGCTGCTACAGCCGGCGGTGAGCAGCGCGACGGCCGAGGTCCCGGCGACGAGGGCGAGCTTGATGCGGGTGCTGAACATGGTTGTACTCCTTGGCGATTGCGAAGATTGCCGTTGAATCCGGAAAAGGGCATGCGAAAACCCGCGTCCGCGTGGGGGCTACGCGGCAGCGGCGGCCCATCAGATCCGCAGAATCGCCAAATCGGCCAGGGTGAGCACCGTCCAGGGTGGGGGACGGGCCCGGTGCGCGCGCGGCTGGCGCACCCGCACGGTGGTGGTTTCCCGGTCGCGTAGACCGACCCAGCCGAGCAGGGCCAAGCCCAGTCCGAGCAGCAGGGCGGAGAGGACGAACAGGCAGCCATGCATACCGGCGTGCCCGCTGTCGCAATCGCCGCCGCAGCCGGGCATGGTCGTCGCGGCGTGCTCCTGCGGCATGACCGCGGCGTGCTCTTGCGGCATGGCGGCGGCCGTCACCGCCGCGTGGGAGCCGCCGGAATGACCGGATTCGGCGTGCGACATGCCGAAGACCACGGCGTGCATCGCCACTATCCCGGCCAGGAGGGTGAACAGCCCGAACGCCCGGATACACCGGGTGCCACGTGCCTGCTGTTCGACCACGGGGCCAGTCTAGTGGTCGTGCCGTGCGCTGTTTCGATACCCCTGCCTGGTATCGCCGGTGACGCGCCCGGGCTGCGCCGCCGCGAGGATCGGCCGACCGGGCGGTAGCCTGGCGGCCGTGTCACAGCGCGAACTGGTCATCCTCGGGACAGCCAGCCAAGTACCGACCAAGCAGCGCAATCACAATGGTTATCTGCTGCGCTGGGATCGGGAGGGTCTCCTCTTCGATCCGGGTGAGGGCACCCAGCGGCAGATGAGTTTCGCCGGCGTGGCGGCCAGCGGGATCACCCGGATCGGGATCACGCATTTCCATGGCGACCACTGTTTCGGGCTGCCGGGGGTGCTCGGGCGCATCAATCTGGACGGGGCCCTGCATCCGGTCGACGTGTACTTCCCGGCCTCGGGGGAGATCTTCTACGAACGGCTGGTCGACTCCTCCGCGCACAATCGCCGGGTCGAGCTGCTGCCGCATCCGATCACCGAGAACGGTGAACTGCCCGCGCCCGGAGCCGATTTCAGCCTGCGGGCGGCGCGGTTGTCGCATCCCGTCGAAGCGTTCGGCTACCGGCTCGACGAACCCGACGGCATGCGATTCATTCCGGAACGCCTGCGCGAACTGGGACTCGCCGGGCCGGTGGTGGGCAAGCTGCAGCGGGACGGGCGAGTCGAAATCGACGGGCGGGCAATCACTCTCGACGAGGTCAGCGAACCCCGGCCGGGGCAGAGTTTCGCGTTCATCATGGACACCCGGCTCTGCGACGGCGTGTACGACCTGGCGCAGAACGTGGACATGCTGGTCATCGAGGCCACGTTCAGCGATGCCGACGAGGAACTCGCCGTCGAATACGGACACCTCACCGCCGGGCAGGCGGCCTCGGTGGCGGCCAAGGCGGGCGCGCGCCTGCTCGTGCTCACCCACTTCTCCCAGCGCTACCGCACCCTCGACCAGCATCTCGCCGATGCGCGCGCCCATTTCGACGGTGACATCGTGGTCGCCGAGGATTTGATGCGCATTCCGGTGCCGCCGCGGCTCTGATCCGGGCGGCGCCCCGGCGCGCCGTGCGCGAAGATGCCCGCTCGGGGACAGCGGGCGGGGTGCGCGGGCATGATGGTTCGCATGGACGCGCACGACGAACTCATCTCTCTCGCGGATCGGTACTGGGATGCCATGCTGGAGTCCGCGCCCAGTGAGGCAACGCTGTTGGGGGACAGGCGTTTCGACGATCGCATCGAAGACCTGTCGGAGGATGCCGAGCAGCGGCTGCTGAGCACCTGGCGGGGGCTGCTGGCCGAGGTGGACGCGCTCGATCCGGAACGGCTCGACGCGCAGGATCGGATCACCCGGAGCCTGTTGCGGACCGAACTCGCTTCCGCCGCATCGCATTTGGAATGGCGGCCGGTGGAGATGGCCTCGGATCAGATGACCGGGGTGCATGCCGGGATGCTGACCATGGCGCCGCAGCTGAACGCGCCGGAGCCGGTGCACGCCGAGCAGCTGGTGCAGCGGTACCGGCAGTTCGGGGCGTTGATGGAGCAGGCGGTCGCGCGGTTCCGGGCCGGGCTGGCGGCGGGGCGGCGGCCGGCGCGGATCACCATCGAACGTTCGCTCAATCAGCTCGACGGGTACCTGGGGTCGGATATCGCCGCGGATCCGTTCGTCACCTTCCCGGGGCCGGTGGATTGGGATGGTGAAAAGGCTTGGCGTGCTGATCTTTCCGAGGTGACCCGCGATGTCATCCGCCCGGCGTTCGCCGCGTACCGGGCTGCCCTCGCCGAGGAACTGCTGCCCGCCGCGCGCCCCGACGACCAGCCCGGCCTGTGCTGGCTGGGCGACGACGGCGCGGATGTGTACCGGCGGTTGCTGCGGCATCACACCACGCTGCCGGATCTGGGTGCGGAGCAGATCCATCAGCTGGGGCTGGACGAGCTCGAAGGGCTGCGCGGTGAATACGCCGAGGTCGGCGGGCGCTTGTTCGGGCGCACCGAGCTCGGTGAGATCTTCACCCGGCTGCGTGAGGACCCTACGCTGCGCTATGCCGACGGCGAGGAGATCATGGCCGACGCGCGTCGGTATCTCGCTGCGGCACAGGCGGAAATGGGTAACTGGTTCGGTCGGCTCCCGAAGCAGTCCTGCGACATTCTGCCGGTGCCGGAGTTCCTAGCCGCCGACGCGCCCGCCGCCTACTACTTCCCGCCCGCGGCCGATGGGTCCCGGCCGGGCGCGTATTACGTCAGCCTGCACGAGCCGAAGGGCAAGAACCGCTACGAGACCGCCGCGGTGGCCTACCACGAGGCGATCCCGGGGCATCACCTCCAGTTGACCATCGCCAACGAACTGGAACAACTGCCCCGCTTCCAGCGCATGTCCTTCTCCAACACCGCTTTCGTGGAAGGCTGGGCTCTCTACACCGAGCGGCTGGCCGACGAAATGGGCTTGTACGCCGACGATCTCACCCGCATCGGGATGCTCGCCGCCGACTCCTGGCGCTCCTGCCGCCTGGTGGTGGACACCGGCCTGCACGCCAAGGGCTGGACCCGCCAGCAGGCCATCGACTTCATGGTCGCGAACGCCCCCGTCGGCCTGGAGGAGATCCGGATCGAGGTGGACCGCTACATCGCCATGCCCGGCCAGGCCGTCGCCTACAAGGTCGGCCAGCTGGAAATCCGCCGCCAGCGCGCCGCCGCCGTTACCCGCCTCGGAAACGCTTTCGACATCAAGAACTTCCACGACGTAGTGCTGGGCTCCGGCTCGGTAAGCCTCCCGGTACTCCGCGAACTGGTCGCCGGACTGTAAGCAACCGAGCCTCCCGACGCCGTGCGAACGTCG
Organism: Nocardia yamanashiensis NBRC 100130; assembly: GCF_001613325.1. Lineage (GTDB taxonomy): Bacteria > Actinomycetota > Actinomycetes > Mycobacteriales > Mycobacteriaceae > Nocardia > Nocardia yamanashiensis. The sequence goes on from NZ_BDCD01000009.1 coordinate 237,144, forward strand.
GACATTCGCCGCAGTTGTGGCGGAGTTCCTGCCGGCGGTGCTGCCGCGGCGGCTGCTCGTGGCGGAGTTCCTCCGGCTGTTGCTGCTGCGGCGTTGTCGGGCGGTATTGCTGGTGACGGACTTCCCGCCTGGCGGTGTTGCAGCTGGCAGAGTTCCTGCCCCGTTGTGCTGCTGCGACGCCGTTGTCCGGGGGTGCTGGCGGAGCTTGCTGCCCCTCCTGCTCCGGCCGGGTCGCCGCTACTGCGGCGACCCGGCCTTGCCTTCTTTTTCCAGGAGAAATGGAATAGCGGCCCCCGGGTGGTGTTCGATTCACTTAGTGAGTTGGGCTAACGAAAGGGTTTGCCGGTGACGGACACGGAAGTGGGGGCGTCGATCGGCCTGCGGTCGGAGCGCGGGCCGATGCTCGCGGCGCTGATGCTGGCTACCTCGCTGGTGGCGCTGGACTCCACGATCATCGCCACCGCCGTGCTCACCATCACCGATCAGCTCGGCGGGTTCTCGCAGTTCCCGTGGCTGTTCAGCATTTACCTACTGGCGCAGGCGGTTACCGTCCCGATCTACGGCAAGCTCGCCGACATGCTCGGGCGCAAACCCGTCATGCTGTTCGGCATCGCGGTCTTCGCGCTCGGCTCGCTGCTCTGCGGGCTCGCCACCAGCATGCCCGCGCTCATCGCCTTCCGGGCGGTGCAGGGCATCGGCGCGGGCGCGGTCGGGCCCATGTCCATCACCATCGCCGGCGATATCTACACCCTCGCCGAACGCGCCAAGGTGCAGGCGTACCTGGCCGCGGTCTGGGCCACCTCCTCGGTGCTCGGGCCGCTGCTGGGCGGCGTGTTCTCCGAATACCTCAGCTGGCGATGGATTTTCCTGGTCAACCTGCCGCTGGCCGCGCTCGCCGCCTGGATGATCGTGCGCAAGTTCACCGAGGTCGCCCCGCGGCAGCGCCATCGCATCGACTATCTCGGGGCGGCGCTGCTGACGGTCGGCGCGGGCGGGCTGATCCTCGCGCTGCTGGAGGGCGGCCAGGCCTGGTCGTGGACCTCGCCGATCAGCCTGGGGCTCTTCGCGGGCGGCGCGCTGGTGCTGGTGATCTTCGGCCTGGTCGAACGGCGCGCGGTGAATCCGATTCTGCCGCTGTGGGTTTTCACCCGGCGCATCCTGGTCGCCAGTTCGCTGGTCTCGTTGCTGGTCGGCGCGGTGCTGCTCGGATTGACCTCGTACGTACCGACTTTCGCCCAAGGCGTGCTCGGCACCAGCGCCCTGATCGCCGGGCTGACCGTCGGCGCGCTCACCCTGGGCTGGCCGCTGTCGGCCTCGCAGTCCGGAAAGGTGTACCTGCGCATCGGATTCCGCTACACCGCGCTGATCGGCAGCACCCTGGCCGCCGTCGGCGCGGCCTCGCTGCTGCTGGTCGGCGCGCACAGCACGCTGCTGCAGGTGGCGTTCGGGTGTTTCATCGTCGGCACCGGGATGGGCCTGGTCGCGAGTCCCACCCTGATCGCCGCCCAGGACAGCGCCGAATGGTCCGAGCGCGGCGTGGTCACCTCGACCAATATGTTCGCCCGCAACCTGGGCAGCTCGGTCGGCGTCGCGGTCTTCGGCGCGATGGTCAACTCCCGCATCGGCAATACCGACCATCCCGCGCCCGAGGCGCTGTCGGACGCGGTGCACCTGGTCTTCATCGGCGTGGCGGTGATGGCCGCCGTCATGATCGGGGCCTCGGCCATGATGCCGCGCCGCGCGCCCCGGTGAATTTCGAGTATTCGGCGAAAAGCAAGATCAGCACGTGAATTGCGGGCTCGCAGAATAACACCGGGGTCGAATAGGTTGCCTTTCGCATTTAACCCGGCCGAATGCGACGCGGCGGCAATGATCTAGCACACTGTAGGTGTGGTTGAGGTCGAGGAGTTGTTCGGACGATTGCGGCGGTATCCGGATGTGGAGGCGGTGAACCTCTACGCGGTGGATGCCGCCGATCGACTGCTGCTCGATGTGGCCGCCGATTCGCTGGCCGCCGCCGGCGACGGCCGGGTGGCGGTGATCGACGACGGCTACGGGGCGCTCACCCTGGGCGCCGTCGCCGCGCACGACCTGCACGGGGTGCGGGTGCACCAGGACCTGCTCACCGGCGAATTGGCGCTGGCCAACAATGCGCGCGCGGCCGGGCTGACGGATCGCTACGGCGTGCACGAGCTGGGGCGCGGGCTGCTCGAGGACGTGCGGGTGGTGCTGTGGCGCCTGCCGCGCGCGCTCTCCGGGCTTGCCGAAATCGCCGATGCGATCGCGCGTTTCGCCGCCCCCGATGTGGAGGTGTTCGCGGGCGGGCGGGACAAGTACCTGACCCCGGCGATGAACGAGGTGCTGGCCGAATCCTTCGGATCGGTGCGGGCCAGCCGGGGACGGCAGAAGTCGCGCATCCTGCTGGCTACCGAGCCGAAACCGGTGGGGGAGCCGCGGTTTCCGATGCGGAACAAACTGGACGATCGGGAACTCGAGGTGGTGGCGCACGGGGCCGCGTTCTCCGGGCCGCGGCTGGATATCGGGACGCGATTCCTGCTCGACTACCTGAAACGAATGAAGCCCGATGCCCGGGACGCCATCGACTTGGGTTGCGGGACCGGCATTCTCGCGGTGGCGCTGGCGCAATCCCGGCCGGGCATCCGGGTGACCGCGACCGACCAGTCCGCGGCGGCGGTGGCATCGACGCGGGCTACCGCCGAGCTCAATGCCGTCGCCGACCGGGTCACCGTGCTGCGCGACGACGCCATGTCCGGCGCGCCCGACAACAGCGCGGATCTGGTGCTGTGCAATCCACCGTTCCATGTCGGGGCGGCGGTGCACACCGGATCGGCCATCAAGATGTTCCAGCAGGCGGGGCGGGTGCTGCGGCCCGGCGGGGAACTGTGGACGGTTTACAACACGCATTTGAATTACCGCGGCGTCATGGAGCGCATGGTCGGGAAAACCGATGTGATGGGCCGGAATCGGAAATTCACGGTGACGCGTTCGGTGCGCGGGCTGCACGACGTCCGGGAATGAGTGGCGGCCGTCCGGAACAGGGCGGCCGAAACCATTGAGCGACCGACCAGCACAATATTGGTCATGGGACGAATCGATCTGCGCATTTTCACCGAACCGCAGCAGGGCGCGAGCTACGACACCCTCCTCCGCGTGGCCAAGGCCTCCGAAGACCTCGGCTACGACGCGTTCTTCCGCTCCGACCACTACCTGGCCATGGGTGACGCCGACGGCCTGCCCGGCCCGACCGACGCCTGGATCACCCTGGCCGGCCTGGCCCGCGAGACCTCCCGCATTCGCCTGGGCACCCTGGTCACCGCCGCCACCTTCCGGCACCCCGGCGTGCTCGCCATCCAGGTCGCCCAGGTCGACAATATGTCCGCGGGCCGCGTCGAATTCGGGCTCGGCGCAGGCTGGTACGAAGCCGAGCACACCGCGTACGGCATTCCCTTCCCCGCCGACAAGTTCCCCCGCTACGAGGAACAGCTCGCCATCCTCACCGGGCTGTGGTCCACTCCTGCCGGAGAAACCTTCTCCCACAACGGCGTTCACTACACTCTCACCGACTCCCCGGCGCTCCCCAAGCCGCACCAGCCCCGCATCCCCGTGATCATCGGCGGCATGGGCGCCAAGCGCACCCCGCGCCTCGCGGCCCGCTACGCCACCGAATTCAATGTCCCCTTCCAATCCGCCGAAGCCTCCGCCGAGCAGTTCGAGCGAGTCCGCCGCGCCGCCAAGGACATCGGCCGCGCCCCGGAGGAGATCACCTTCTCCAACGCCCTGGTCGCCTGCGTCGGCACCTCTGACGCCGAAATCGCCCGCCGCGCCGCCGCCATCGGCCGCGAAGTAGACGAACTGAAGACCAACGGCCTGGCCGGCACCCCCGACGAAGTGGTAGCCAAGATCGCCCACTACGCCGAAACCACCGGCACCACCCGCATCTACCTCCAGATCCTCGATCTCGGAGACCTTGATCACCTCGCGTTGATCGCCGACCGGGTCATGTCGCAACTCGATTGACCGGCGGCGGGCTCGACCCGATCTCGGCCGACCAGGGGGTTCGGGGGCCGGCCCCCGAATCTCCCGCTTTTTGTGCCGAAGGCGCGACAACATCTCGGCACCCCTGGTAAAGGTCGGGTAAAGTCCGGTTGGTCTGATCCGGGAACTAGACACATGCCCGGGTCGTTGGACGAGACAGAACCCGCGCCACGACCGACGTGCGCCGCGACTCCAGAAAGGGACGCACTGTGCGCTCCACATCCAACCCGGTTTTCCGGAACCTGACGCAGCAGCAACAGCAGGGCGGCGGTTACGCCGGCTTCGGCTCTGCGGCCGCTGGAGCCGGACAGTTCGCTCACCAGTACGGCCAGCAGCCGGGCTACCCGCCGCAGGGCTACCAGCCCGCGGTGCCGACCACCCGCCCGATGACCATCGACGATGTGGTCACCAAGACCGGCATCACGCTCGGTGTGGTGACCGTCGCCGCGATCATCTCCTATGCGCTGACCGCCGCCAACAACAACCTCGCCTCGCTGTTCGTGATCGTCGGCGGCCTGGCCGGTTTCGCGCTGGCCATGGTCGCGAGCTTCGGCCGCAAGCAGGACAACCCGGCGATCGTGCTGAGCTACGCGGCCTTCGAGGGCCTGTTCCTCGGTGCGCTGTCGTTCATGTTCACCAATATCCAGTTCGGCGGGGCCGGCGGTTCCGGGCTGATCGCGCAGGCGGTGCTCGGCACCTTCGGCGTGTTCTTCGGCATGCTGGTGGTTTACAAGACCGGCGCGATCCGGGTCACCCCGCGCTTCACCCGCATGATCGTGGCCGCCATGATCGGCATCCTGGTGCTGATGCTCGGCAACCTGGTCGCCAGCTTCTTCACCAGCGGCGGGCTCGGACTGCGTGACGGTGGCACGCTGTCGATCATCTTCAGCCTCGTGGTGATCGGTATCGCGGCGTTCAGCTTCCTGCTGGACTTCGACGCCGCCGATCAGCTGATCCGCGCTCAGGCGCCGGAGAAGGCGGCCTGGGGCGTTGCCTTCGGCCTCACCGTGACGCTGGTGTGGCTGTACGTCGAGATCCTGCGACTGCTGTCGTACTTCCAGGACCGGTAAGCCGCTGCGCGGCTGGGATGGGGTAGCGGGGCAAAGCCCCGGGCCCCATTCGGGGGCAAGCCCCCGAACCCCCGATTTCCAAGGGCGGGCACCGTATTCGGTGCCCGCCCTTCCTGTTCCGGACCTGTCCCGACTCGACCCGACCCGGACCTGTCCCGACTCGACCCGACCCGGACCTGTCCCGACCCGACCCTGACCGGACCGGACCTGTTGAGACCCGGACCTGTTGAGACCCGGGAACGTCCCGACCCAAACTCTTCCCGTCCCTTCCCGTCCCGCAGCTGTTGTGTGACCGAGCCGCGCTGGATCAGTCCGTGTCCTGGCCGGGGCGTGGGCGTGTCGCGTGTGAGGATCGGGTGATGGTGTCCTCGGTCCAGGCCGCCGCGGCGGTCGCGCCCTCGGCGATCACCTCGCTGTGCTGGATTTCGGTGGTGGCGGTGGCCGCGCCGCTGGTCGCGCGGGTGTTGCGCGGGTATGTGCCGAGTGTGGTGATCCTGCTGGTGTGCGGGATGTTGCTGGGGCCGCACGGGATCGGGTGGGCGGGGTCCGAGGGCGGGGTGGATCTGCTCAGTGAGCTCGGGCTGGGGATGTTGTTCCTGCTGGCGGGGTACGAGCTGGATCCGAAACTGCTGGGCGGTAAGCCGGGCCGGGTGGCGTGGGTGACCTGGCTGGTGTCGCTGGCGCTGGCATTGGGTTTGGTGATGGTCGCCGCCGGGGACGCCGGGTTCACCGCGCAGATCGCGGTCGCCATCGCGCTCACCTCGACGGCGCTCGGCACGCTGCTGCCGATTCTGAAACAGGACGGGTTGCTCGAACAGCCGCTGGGGCGCGCGGTATTGGCGCACGGCGCGGTCGGCGAGCTGGGCCCGGTCGTCGCCATGTCGGTGCTGCTCACCACCCGCAGCGTCACCGCCGCGGTGATCGTGCTGGCCCTGTTCGGGATCGCCGCGCTGATCGTGGCGTGGGTGCCGCGGCGGCTGCTTGACCGGGTGCCGGGCGTGGAGCGGCTGCTCGGCGAACTCGCCGGCGGCACCGAGCAATTGCCGGTGCGGGTGGTGCTGTTGCTGCTGCTCGTGCTGATGGCCGTGGCCGAAGTTTTCGACCTGGACGTGGTGCTGGGCGCTTTCGCCGCCGGCCTCATCCTGCGTTTCCTGATCGCCGAGGAGCATCCGGAACTCGAATCCGCCTTGGAGACCATCGGATTCGGCCTGTTCATCCCGGTCTTCTTCGTGGTGTCGGGGATGGGCATCGACCCGCGCGCCGTGGCGGACGATCCGCTGGCCTGGGTGGTGTTCGTGGCCGCCATCGCGCTCGCGCGGGGCTTGCCGGTGTGGTTCAGCGAACGGTTCGTCCCGCACGGCGAGAATCTGACCGAACGGCAGGACCGGGTGCAACTCGCGCTCTACGCCGCCACCGGGCTGCCGATCATCGTGGCCGTCACCCAGGTCGCCACCTCGGCCGAGCTGATGAGCCCGCAATTGGCGTCGATCCTGGTGGCGGCGGGCGCCACCACGGTGCTGCTGTTCCCGCTACTGGCCAAAGGCATTGCCGCCGTGCAGTCCTGACCGCGTCCGCGCATGCCGCCAGCGGCGGATGCGGGTGAGCGGCCCGCCCTCGCGTTCGGTGCCGGGCCGAATGGCCAGCACGATGATGCCCGACACCACGATGCCGATCAGATTGACCGCCAACTGAATCAGCGAGGTGGCCGTGACATGCCATTTCCCGGCGAAGGCGGCCGCCACCGCGAGCCCGGCCGCGGGCACCGTGGTGACGGAGATGAACACCCCGACAAGTGCCGAAGAGCGAGCCGTGATCTGGGCGAGCATGCCGGCCGCACCCGCGAGCAGCGCCACCACCAGGGAGAACGGGCCGACTTCGTAGATGAAGTCGAATTGGCGGGCATTGTCCACACCGTCGACGTCGATCCAGCCGAGGCGAATCCACACCCAGGTCGCCGCCGCGGTGATCAGCATGCCCAGCGGGAAGCCGACGGCCAGTGCGAACAGGCCGCGGCGGGTCAATTCGCGCCGGCGGCGCACCAGCCCGACCGCGATGGCGGCCAGCGGACCGTATTCGGGACCCACGACCATGGCGCCGACAATGGTGATCGGCGAGGCGGTGGCCACGCCGACGACCGCCAGCAGCAGCGCGATGGTGAGCAGCGTCAGGTACACCGGACCGGGTTCGGCTCCGCGCCAGGCCTTTTGCAGGGTCTCCTGCCAGACCAGGGCATCGTCGTCCGCACCGGACCGCGGTATCCGCGCGGCGACCTGATACTCGACGGGCTGAAAGGTGAGCGCGCCGGTGCGGGTCACGCCGAGCGCGATCAGTCCGTCGAACACGTCGTCGGCGGCCGTGCGCGCCACATCGGCTTCGACCAGATCGCCCGGCGGGGTGACGCTGCCGCCCGCGGTCAGGCTGACGCGGGTGACGCCGGAGTCGGCGGCGAGCAGACTCAGGACCCGCGCGGTCGATTCCGCGGGACAGCTCACCCGGATTCTCAGCACCTGCCGAGACTAGATCAGCTGTGCGATAGCTGTGTTCTGGACACGGGGTGAAAATCAGCTGTTCGCAGCAACATTGACATTGCCGCGACAGTTGCCGGTCGGCGAGCCGGGCGGGCCCACCAGGTACCCGCCCGGCTCCGTAGCCAATCGATCGGAGCAGCTTCCGTCGTTAGGCGGTCACCCCCTTCAGCACATCGGTGGACACGTGGTCCTCGCCGCAGTCCTCGGCGATGACGGCGACGCCGACCGAGTTCTCCGTGCGCAACGGCAGGATCGCCTGGTAGGCGGGGGAGTCGTACCACTCCAAAGCTTCCTTGTAGCTGGGGAATTCGACGACCACCACGTTCGAGTTCGCCGGACCCTCCTTGATGGTCTGCCGCCCGCCGTGGACGATGAACTTCCCGCCGTACGGCTCGAAGGTGCTCTCGATGCGCTCGAGGTATTCGACGATGTCGGCATTGACGTTGACGTCGTGCAGATGAGCGATGGCGTATCCGGGCATTTCGAGCTCCTGAAGAGGTACTTCGTTGTTGCCCTTGATACTTCCCCGCCCCGGGAACGAAGTCGATTACCTGCCAGGTAATAATCCGCGGAAACGAGAACGGCCGCCCCGACCAAAAGGTCGGGGCGGCCGTTGGCGTGGGGAGACTAGCCCCGCACGCCAGAAGGCCGATGCGGCCTATGGGGGTGTGGGGGCCTGGCCCCACACCTTCTCTACTTCGACCAAAGGTCGGATCGTCTCAGCTCAGGCGCTCGATGATCATCGCCATGCCCTGGCCGCCGCCGACGCACATGGTCTCGAGACCGAACTGCTTGTCGTGGGTCTGCAGGTTGTTGATCAGCGTGGCGGTGATGCGCGCACCGGTCATACCGAACGGGTGGCCCAGCGCGATCGCACCGCCCGACACGTTCAGCTTGTCGTGGTCCATGCCCAGCTCCCGGGCCGAACCCAGCACCTGCACCGCGAACGCCTCGTTGATCTCGTACAGATCCAGGTCGTTGATGCTCATGCCCGCGGTCTTCAGCGTGTTGCGCACGGCCTCGATCGGACCCAGGCCCATGATCTCCGGCGACAGCCCGGAAACACCGGTGGCCACGATGCGGGCGAGGGGGGTCAGCCCCAGCGCCTTGGCCTTGGTGTCGCTCATGACGACCAGTGCGGCCGCACCGTCGTTCAGCGGACAGGCGTTACCGGCGGTGATGGTGCCGTTCTCGCGGAACACCGGCTTCAGCTGCGAGATCTTCTCGTAGGTGGTGCCGGCGCGCGGCCCGTCGTCGGTGGTGACGATGGTGCCGTCGGGCAGGGTCACCGGGGTGATCTCCCGCTCGAAGAACCCGGCCTTGATGGCCTCTTCGGCGCGCTGCTGCGAGCGCACGCCCCAGTGGTCCTGGTCCTCACGCGAGATGCCGGTGTAGGTGGCGACGTTCTCGGCGGTCTGGCCCATGGCGATGTAAACGTCCGGGAGCAGGTCGTTCTCGCGCGGGTCGGTCCAGGTGGCGTTGCTGGCCGCGGTCTCCTTGGTGCGGGCCTCGGCATCGGCGAAACGCAGGTTGTGCGAGTCCGGCCAGCCGTCGGCGGTGCCCTTCGGGAAGCGCGACACGGTCTCGACGCCGGCGGAGATGAACACGTCGCCCTCGCCCGCCTTGATGGCGTGGAAGGCCATCCGGGTGGTCTGCAGCGAGGAGGAGCAGTACCGGTTGACGGTGACGCCCGGCAGGTAGTCGTAGCCGAGCTGCACGGCCACGGCGCGCGCCATATTGAAACCGGCCTCACCGGCGGGCTGGCCGCAGCCCAGGTGCAGGTCGTCGATGTCGGAGACGGCGAGCCCGGGGACCTTGTCCAGGGCGGCCTGCACCATCTGCGCGGCGAGGTCGTCCGGGCGCATGCTCACCAGGGAACCCTTGCCTGCGCGGCCGATGGGCGAGCGGGCGTACGAAACGATGACGGCCTCAGCCATGAGGACTCCTTAATTGCGGGGGTGGAACCTCCATCGAATTTACGACGAGCGTGATCCGGGCCAAACATCCGGTATGCCGGTATCCCAGTAAGTGAACTGGGACATTCCTCACTCTCGGTGCTCTCGTGCCCCGCTGGGCACGCCTGTCAATCGAGTTCGGGCTCGTCAGCCGCGGGGTGGGGATCCGGCGGCGGCGCGACCGGTGCGGGCACCTCGAAGGACCCGCGTTGCGGCGTGCCGGGCATATCGGTGAAGACGTTGACCTCGACGCGGCCCGGCCCGGTGTCCTGGAACAGCGCGTACTGGATGCTCCCGTAGATCCCGGCCACCACGGTCACCCGGAATTCGCCGGCCGCGCCGGTGCTGGTGTTCCGCCACGCCATGGTGGTCACGGTCTCGCAGAGCGGCGCGAAATTGTATGGCCCCTCGCCGAACCCGGTGATGGGCAGCGCCTGGATATTGAAGATCGCCCGCCCCGCGTAGACCGGATCGGTTTCCACCCAGGACCGGATGCGCCCGAAGCACAGCGCATCCCGGAACAGCGAGGTGACTTGCGGGAATTCGATGCTCCGGGCCTGCGCCGCCGGCGCCGGCAGGATCGGTCCCGCACCGGCGAGGCAGGCGAGCAGCAGGCCGGTGGCAACCCGTTTCGGCGTCCGCATGCGGCCGATGCTAGTTTCCCGCGACCGTGATATCCCCGACGTGCGCGAAGGCCCCGATCTCCTTTCTGCAACGATGATGGGTATGCGCATCGCTAACCATGTCGTCGATCTGATCGGAAACACCCCGCTCGTTCGCCTGAACTCCGTGGTGGGTCCGGACTCGGGACTGGTGGCCGCGAAGGTCGAGTACCTCAATCCCGGCGGCAGTTCCAAGGACCGCATCGCCGTCAAGATGATCGACGCCGCCGAGAAGGACGGGCTGCTGAAGCCCGGCGGCACCATCGTCGAACCGACCTCCGGCAATACCGGTGTCGGGCTGGCCCTGGTCGCGCAGCAGCGCGGCTACAAGTGCGTGTTCGTCTGCCCGGACAAGGTCAGCGAGGACAAGCGGAACGTGCTGCGCGCCTACGGCGCCGAGGTCGTGGTGTGCCCGACCGCGGTCGCGCCGGAGGATCCGCAGAGCTACTACAACGTCTCCGATCGCCTGGTGCGCGAGATCCCGGGCGCGTGGAAGCCGAATCAGTACTCCAACCCGGGCGGTCCGGAATCGCACTACGAGACCACCGGTCCGGAGATCTGGCGCGATACCGAAGGCAAGATCACGCATTTCGTGGCGGGCGTGGGCACCGGCGGCACCATCACCGGCACCGGCCGCTACCTGAAGGAGATCTCGGGCGGCAAGGTCAAGATCATCGGCGCGGATCCGGAAGGCTCGGTGTACTCCGGCGGCACCGGCCGCCCGTACCTGGTCGAGGGCGTCGGCGAGGACTTCTGGCCGACCGCCTACGACCCGGCCGTCCCGGACGAGATCATCGCCGTCTCCGATGCCGACTCCTTCGAGATGACCCGCCGCCTGGCCCGCGAGGAGGGCCTGCTGGTCGGCGGCTCCTGCGGTATGGCCGTGGTGGCGGCGCTCAAGGTCGCCGAGCGCGATCCGGACGCCGTTGTGGTGGTGCTGCTTCCGGACGGCGGCCGCGGCTACCTGTCCAAGATCTTCAACGATCAGTGGATGCAGTCCTACGGCTTCCTCAAGCAGGACGGCACCCACGCCGAACCGCTGGTCGGGGAGATCCTGCGCGGCAAGTCCGGCAGCCTGCCCGATCTGGTGCACACCCACCCGTCGGAAACCCTGCGCGACGCCATCGAGATCCTGCGCGAGTACAACGTCTCGCAGATGCCGGTGGTCGGCGCCGAACCGCCGATCATGGCGGGCGAGGTCGCGGGCAGCGTCACCGAACGCGATCTGCTGTCGGCCGTTTTCGAGGGCCGCGCGCAGCTGACCGATCCGGTCTCCAAGCACATGAGCCCGGGCTTCCCGCTGATCGGTTCCGGCGAACCGCTCTCGGCCGCCCGCAAGTCGCTCGAAGAGACCGACGCCCTCATGGTGGTCGAAGACGGCAAGCCGGTCGGCGTGATCACCCGTCACGATCTGCTGGGCTTCCTGTCCACCGGAGCCCTCGCGTAACCTGCCACACATTCGCCGCCCGCCATGACCGGTCTTCCGGTCCGGCGGGCGTTCTGATGTCACCGCTGTGATTTGCCCTGGAACACAGGATTTTTTGCCTGCATCGGAGATCACACGTGTCGCTCCGTCGCGATAACTGCGTCGTTACTGTCCGTTAATGGTCGGCGAGCAAGATCGTCTCGTATGGACCGGAGACACGTGGTCGCCTGGGTGGCTCTCGCGGCCGCCGTACTGGGCGGCGCGGCGCTGCTGGATCGCATCGGATTCCCCGCGCCGCAGATGATCCTCGCCATCGTGGTGGGCGCGGGCCTGGCCATGACCGGGCGGCTGCCGAAACCGCTGCCGCGCCAGGTGAATACGGCCGTGCAGGGCATGCTGGGCGTGGTCATGGGCAGCTACCTGCAGATCTCGCTGCTGACCACGCTGGGCCTCGCGCTCATCCCCGTGCTCGTGGTGACGGCCGCGACGGTCCTGCTGAGCGTCGGTGTCGCACTGGTTTTCGCGCGCGCCGCCAAGGTGGATGTCCCGACCTCGACGCTGGGCCTGCTGGCCGGCGGCTCGGCCGCGGTGGTCTCGGCCGCCGAGGAACTGGACGCCGATCCGCGCCGGGTGGCGTTCATGCAATACCTGCGGGTCGCGCTGGTCGCCTTGAGCGCGCCCGCCGTCGCCGCGATTCTCGACGACGAGGAGGGCATCTCCTACGGCCCGGTCACGCTCGGCGGCGCGGTCACCGATCCGGACCTGCCGTTCTGGATGATCGTCGGCCGCGGCGATCAGGTCGCGGGCCTGTCCACCGCAATCATGTTGTGCCTCATCGGAACTTGGGCCGGTCGCCGCATCGGCCTGCCGAATGCCGCGCTCCTGGGGCCGATGCTGCTGACCGCGATCCTCACCGCCGCCGGCATCAGCCACGGCTACGCGCCGACCCACCTGTTCAAGGATCTGCTTTTCGTTCTGGTCGGTTTCGAGGTCGGCACCCGCTTCACCCGCGAGGTGGTGCGGGAGATGGCGCGCATGATCCCCGCCGTGATGACGGCGGTACTGGCCCTGTCCGGCCTGGTGGCAGCGCTCGCATTGGGCCTGGCCTATCTCGTCGACCTGGAGATGTCGGACCTGTATCTGGCCACCACCCCGGGCGGCATCAACGCGGTCCTGGCCACCGCCGACAAGATGAACGCCAACCTGCCCCTCATCACCAGCGTGCAGACCATCCGCCTGCTGCTGATGATGGCGTTGCTGCCGCTGCTCATGCGCGCCATCCGCCGTTTCAATGCGCGAAGCCGCAGTTCCGGAACCGCCACAGCGCCACCCGTGCCCACTCCGGTGTGAAGCGGATCGGCTTGCGGCGCAGTCGAATCGATGCCATCGCCGTCAGCCGTTCGCGATCGCCGTGATGTGCTTGGCGGTGTCGCCGTAATGCCGGAACGCGCTGACCCGCCCCGTGTCGTCGAAGGTCCACAGGTGCAGTTCCTCGTCGGCGATCCGGTGGTCGCCGGGCAGCACCACATCGCTGCGCACCTCGGCCACCACCTTGCGCCCGTCGCCGATCACCTCGAGCACACTGAACTCGTTGAACTTCCATTCCGCCAGCAGCGCGAAGAATTCCGCCACTTCGGCGGGCCCGCGCCGGGGCTGCAAATGCGGCACCCCGGCCTGCTGCGCGGAATTGCCCGCCCAGTCGGCGTCCCAGGACACGTCATCGGCGAGCTGATCGAGAATGAAGGCGATATCGCCGGTTCCGAAGGCACGGTAGAGGGCGCCGACGGTATCGGCATTGCTGGTTTCGCGGTGAGCGTTCATGCCACGATGGTCGGCCCCGAACCGGTCCGCTCACATCGGTCGATCGACCTATCCGGTGCGCAGGCTCGGCATTTCGCGTTCGTGCAGGCGCAGCACCTCGCGCGCGGCCTGGTCGAGCTGGTCGGCATTGATCACCAGTTTGGACCGGCTGCGGCCGTCGCCGGGGTGGGCCCGCTCCCGATCGCGGCGGTGCCGGACCGCCAGCTCCGTCTGTGCGTGCGCGATGAGCTTGTTCAGCGCGTTCTCGATCTCACCCATGAGTGATCCTTCCGTGCGCGCGGATGGGTTTGCCGAACGGATTGCCCTTTCCAGCCTACGAGCCCCGGCGCCGCCTCCGGCCCGGTCGGCGAACGCCGCAGCTCATCCGGGCAGCAGCCCGTGCTCCATGGCGAACACGGCCGCGCCCGCCCGGGTGCGGCGGCCGGTCTTGTCGTAGATGTGCGCCAGATGGTGGCCGACGGTGCGCTCGGACACCACCAGGTCGGCCGCGATCTGGCGATTGGAGAGGCCGCGGGCGGCCAGGCGCAGCACGTCCACCTCGCGCTCGGTCAGCCCGCACGGATATTCGGTGCGGGCCGGGCGCAGGCCCGCCGCCTCCACCACCGCGGCGCAGGCCTCCCGATCGAGCCGGCCCGCCGCGGCTTCGGCGGACAGGTGCGCGGCGGCCTCGCTGGGTTTGTGAGCGGGCCGGTGCGGGCGCGGTTCGGTCATGGCGGCGAAGACGTCGGCGGCGGCGAGCAGCCGGGCCGACTGCGAGAGGTCGTGCACTCGCACGCCGCGGTGGTAGCCGCTGCCGTCGAGGCGTTCGTGATGCCCGGAGGCGACCTCGGCCAGATCGCTCAGGCTGGGGCAGCGGCGCAGGATGCGATCGGTCCAATAGCAGTGCAGCCGAACCCTTTCCCAGTCGCCGGGGCCGAGCGGCCCGGGTCGATCCCAGACCGCGCTGGAGACCGCCGCCCGCCCGATATCGTGCAGCAGCGCGGCGGCGCGCAGGGCGGCGCGATCGGTGGCGTTCATCCCCGCCAATTCGGCTGCCGCATTGGATAATTCGGCTACGTGGCCCGAATGTCCCAGCAGGTAGCGGCCTTTCAGGTCGACGATCACGGCCATGGCGGTGCACAGGTGGTCGCGGTCCTCGGGCCGGATCACGGTGGGCAGTCCGGGTTCGGCCGCCACCACGGCGGTGAGCAGATCGGGCTGATCCAGCACGCTCCAGACCGCGTCCGGTTCCGCCGCGAACGCCGCCACCAGATCCGGATCCAGGTGTCCGCCCGCGCGCCGCCGCAATTCGGTCACGGCGGCCATGCGGTCCCGGGTGCCGAGCGCCAGCACCGCCTGTTCGGCCAGATGCAGGATGCGGCCGGGCAGCGACAGGTCCTCGCCGGACAGCCGGTCGGGCGCGCCCAGACCGTCCCAGCGCTCCTTGACCTCGGTGAGTGCGCGTACGGCCGCCTCGGGCAGCCCCAGACGCGGTCCCAGCGCCCGGCTGACCTCGCAGACCGATCGGACCGCGATCGGCGCTCCCTGCGGCGCCTGGGTCACGAAACGGTCACGCATAGCGGCCTGGGTCAGTGGCGACCAGGACCCGAAGTCGCGCATCTGATCGGCGAAAACGCCCGGATCACCCGGGTCGAGGGTGTGATACGCCTGCTGGAAGGCGATGTCGTCGGCGTAGGACTCGGCGTTCTCCGAGGCCCGGCTGGTGCACCCGACCGCGCCGAGCAGGGCGGCGTGGAACACCACGCGCCGATCGGGCTCGTCCAGACCGAGCCGGCCGGCCACGGCATCGGCCACCAGGCACACCGACAGGCCCTTCTCGAACGGCATTCCGGTCGCGAGATCGGTGGTGAGCGAAAGGGCCGCCAGCACCTCGGTGACCCGGATGGATGCCATGGATCGACCCTAATCCGCGGTGCGCCCGCGTGCATGGCGTTGACGGTGGTGAATGCGTTCGTGATCGGCCGGTGATTGGCGTCCGGAAGATCGCCGAAAGTTCGCCGAATGGCACGCGAAACGCCGACAAATGGTGCGATTCATGCTTTATCGCAATATCGGGACTAAATTTCTCTGTGATCTGAAACACTCTGTGGTTTGAATTGAATCACCTGGTCAGCGCTTGTATTAATGCAGGTCCCGAGGTTGCCGCCCGGACCGGTTCACCGTCTGTTCATGTTTGGTTCAGGCTGTGTTCATCTAGCGCAATCAAGCTGTGACCTTGTCGGAAACAGACCACAAGTCTGCTAGGCGCAAGGAGATGTCGAAAACATGCGGAACGTGATCACGACAACGGTGCGATGAGGCACCTCGGCCCGCGCGGCCGTCGCTGACACCGCTGACCTCCGATTCAGCGTCAATTTCCCTGGCCCGCAACGGGTCTCACAACAGAAATAACAAACACCGGTAGTGCGTGGTGAGCATCCCAATGGGTGCTCGCGTGGCCGCGCGCTGCCACTCGAGGCCCAGCGAGGCCGAAACCGAACAGGAATCCTACTTCGCCATGCCCACGAACCCTATGACCGCTCTGAAATGCCCCGCCAGACGTAGCAAGGTGGTTGCCGCCGCCCGTACCGCCGGCACCGCCGCCCTGGCCCTCGGGGTCTTCGGATCCATCATCACCGCCGCGGGCTCCGCGCAGGGTGAGGTCGAGCCCGTCGCGCTGAAGGAAACCCTCGCAGCGACCGCTCCCGCCATGCAGGCCGCCCCGGGCAAGCTCGACGCCGCTCCCGCCCCGGCCCCCGCGCCCATGCCGGCCCCCGAGGTCGCCGCGCCGGCCCCCGCGCCGCTGCCGCCTGCCCCGGTCTACGCCGACAACCTCGACGGCTGGATCCGGCACGCGCTGGACATCATGGCCGCCAACAACATTCCGGGCAGCTACGACGGCATCATGCGCAACATCCTGCGCGAGTCGAGCGGCAACCCGCAGGCCATCAACCTCTACGACTCCAATGCGGCCATGGGCATCCCGTCCAAGGGTCTGCTGCAGGTGATCGACCCGACCTTCGCGGCGTACCACGTGCCCGGCACCGAGTTCAATGTCTGGGATCCGGTCGCGAACATCGTGGCGGCCTGCAACTACGCCGCCCACCGCTACGGCTCGATGGACAACGTCAACAGCGCGTACTGATCCCGCTGCTCGATTCCTGCCGGTTTCCCGGCTGATCGCGAGTACGCCGGAGCCCCCCGATGAGGGGAGGGCTCCGGCGTTTTCGTCGTTCGGGAGCCGATCGGCAAATCGTAGGCATCCTTTTTGGCAACTTTTTCGCAAACAACGCATTGCGAAGATCAACTGGGGGTATAACCGCCCTTGGAGCAAGTCCCGGCATCCGGCCGGGGCCGGATAGCGACGAGGAACGGGGTACCCATGTACACCTCGAGTTTGGCTATCGATATCCAGCAGGGGTTGTCGGACGCGTGGAGTTCGGTGGCCACGTTCGTACCGAAATTCGTCGGGTTCCTGGCCATTCTCCTCATCGGCTGGTTCGTGGCGAAAATCATTGAGCGCCTGGTGGTTCGAGTGCTGCACCGGGTCGGCTTCGACCGGCTGGTGGAGCGCGGCGGCATCAAGGACATGCTGGCGAACTCGCGCTACGACGCGACGCAGATCATGGCGCGGCTCGCCTACTACGCGATTCTGCTGATCACCCTGCAGCTCGGCTTCGGCGTCTTCGGCCCGAATCCGGTGAGCACCATGCTGAACGGGATCGTGGCCTGGCTGCCGCGGCTGGCCGTCGCGCTGGTCATCGTGTGCATCGCGGGCGCGATCGCCAAGGTGGTCATGGACATGATCGCGAACATGCTCTCGGGCCTGGAGTACGGTGCCATGCTCGGGCGCATCGCGGCCGTATTCATCTGGGGCATAGGCATTATCGCGGCGCTGAACCAGATCGGCGTCGGCACCTCGGTGACCATGCCGATTCTCGTGACGGTGCTGGCGACCATCGCCGGCGTGGTGATCGTCGGGTTCGGCGGCGGGCTCATCCGGCCGATGCAGCAGCGCTGGGATCGCTGGCTGAACAATATCGAAGGCGAGATGCCCGAGCTCAAGGGTCACGCGCAGGCGTACCAGCGGGGCCGCGAGGACGCGGCTCGGGCGCGCGAGGCGGCTCGGCAGCAGCAGGCCATGATGCAGCAGGGCATGAGCGGCGGTCAGCAGATGCCGCCCGGCAAGTGGGCCGAGCAACCCGTCGGCACCGCTCCCGGTGCGGGACAGCAAGGTTACGGCCAGCAGGGCTACGGCCAGCAGGGGTACGGGCAACAGGGCTACGGTGCGCAGAACTATGGCCGGCAGGGTGGCTATGGAGCGCAGCAGCAGCCCATGCCGGGCGGTCAGATGCCGGGTCAGCCCGGCCGGAGCGGCTACGACCCGGAAGATGATTCCGGAATGCGCTGACGCGCAAGTGAATACGCGAACGGCCCGCGCACTTGAAGTGCGCGGGCCGTTCGTATGTCCAGGTGTTCAGTCGCCGCGCGCCAGGGCACAGACGCCCGCCAGGCGCAGGTGCACCCAGTCGGCGTGCTGCCAGTCCTCCGGCACGATCGGCAGTCCGATGCCGGATTCGCGCAGGTCCTCCAGGAGTCCGCGCGCGTATCCGGCGAGCAGCACGCTCACCGGCACGGTGGCCGAGTTCTCCACCCCGAGCTCCAGGATGTCGCGGACCGCGGCGGCGTGCTGATCCACCGCGGCGCACACACCGGGGAGCTCGCGGGCGGCCAGCATGGCCGGGGCTCCGTGCGTGCGCTGCAGTCGGTTCAGGGTCTTACGCGCCGAGACGACGAGCAGGGCGGAGCCGGGCAAAAACACGCCGTCATGCTAGCAATCGGGGAGCATTCTCGGATCGGGCTGTGAGATATCGCGCAGTTGCTCCCCGAACGTCCGGAATGTGGTTCAGCGGAAGGCTTTGGCACCGGTCAGCGCCTCGCCGAGCACCAACTGATGCACCTCCGCGGTGCCCTCGTAGGTGAGCACGGATTCCAGGTTGTTGGCATGCCGCAGCACCGGGTATTCGAGGGTGATGCCGTTCGCGCCGAGAATGGTCCGGCATTCGCGCGCGATGGCGATGGCCTCGCGGGTGCTGTTCAGCTTGCCCGCGCTGATCTGCTCGTTGGTGACCGCGTGCCGGTCCTTGAGCCGGCCCAGGTGCAGCGCCAGCAACTGGCCCTTGCCGAGTTCGAGGGCCATATCGGCCAGCTTGGCCTGGGTCAGCTGGTAGGCGGCGAGCGGCTTGTCGAACACCTCCCGGGTGCGGGCGTAATCGATTGCGGCGGAAAGGCAATCGCGGGCCGCGCCGAGCGCGCCGAACACGATGCCGAACCGCGCCTCGGACAGGCAGCCCAGCGGCGAGGCCAGCCCGCGCGCTTGCGGCAACTGCGCGTCGGCGGGCAGCCGGACTCCGTCGAGGGACAGCTCGGCGGTGAGCGAGGCCCGCAACGACAGCTTGTGCTTCATCTCCCGTGCGCTGAATCCCGGTGTGTCCGTGGGCACTACGAACCCGCGCACCACATCCCGTTCGCCTTCGCGTGACTGCGCCCAGATGATCGCGACATCGGCCACCGACCCGTTGGTGATCCACATCTTGGATCCGTCCAGAATCCAGTCGTCCCCGTCGCGCCGCGCCCGCGTCCGCATGCCGCCGGGATTCGACCCGAAGTCGGGTTCGGTCAACCCGAAGCAGCCGATCACCTGCCCGGCCGCCATGCCCGGCAGCCACCGCTGCTTCTGCTCCTCCGACCCGTACTTGTGAATCGCCGTCATGGCGAGCGATCCCTGTACCGAAACCAGGCTCCGCACACCGGAATCCACCGCTTCGAGCTCCAGGCACGCCAGCCCGTACGCGGTGGCAGAGGTGCCCGCGCATCCGTAGCCCTCGAGATGCATGCCCAGCAGCCCAAGCTTGCCCAGCTCCGGTGCCAGCTCCCGCACCGGGAAGGTCCCCGCCTCGAACCATTCCGCGATATGCGGCCGCAACCGCTCGGCCGCGAAATCCCGCACGGTAGCGCGGATCTGCCGCTCCTCGTCGTCCAGCAGCGAATCGATAGCGAAGAGTTCGTCAACGGTCACCATGCGCCCCACCCTAGAACCGCCGCGCCCCCCTCACAATCCCGCCCCACCCCGGTTCCCACCTGCGAATAAGCCGCTCCCCGAGACACCTTCCGGTACATCCTCGAGACACTCTCCGCCGCACCCGCCGTCTACCGGCCGTGCCTTCGAGAGACACGGCAGAGCGCCGATACGAGACATTCCGGCGGGTTCGCCCGTGTCTGTGCCCGAGATTGGTCCGTTTGCCTGTTTAGTCCGCTCGCGATCTGATAGAACCCGCCCCGGAGCGGGCGCGAATTCTGCGCGACCTAGGCTGGGGCCATGAGTGATCAGCTGGGTTTCTCCACGCGGGCCGTGCATGCCGGGTTCGATCCGGACCCCCAGACCGGTGCGGTGAACGTGCCGATCTATGCCAGCTCGACCTTCGCCCAGGACGGCGTGGGCGGGATGCGCGGCGGGTACGAGTACGCGCGCACCGGTAATCCGACGCGGACGGCGCTCGAAGCCAATCTGGCGGCGCTGGAGTCGGGCACCTACGGGCGGGCGTTCGCGTCCGGGATGGCGGCCACCGACTGTGCGCTGCGGGCGAACCTGCGGCCCGGCGATCACCTGGTCATTCCGAACGATGCCTACGGCGGCACCTTCCGGTTGATCGACAAGGTGTTCACCCAGTGGGGGATCACCTACGACGTGGCCGCGGTGTCGGATCCGGACGCGGTGGCGGCGGTCATGAAGCCGAACACCAAGCTGGTCTGGATCGAGACGCCCACCAATCCGCTGCTGAACATCGGCGATATCGCCGCGCTGGCGGCGGTGGCGCACGCCGGCGGCGCGAAGCTGGTGGTGGACAACACCTTCGCCTCGCCGTACCTGCAGCAGCCGTTGCAGCTGGGCGCGGACATCGTGATCCACTCGACCACCAAGTACCTGGGCGGGCATTCCGACGTGGTGGGCGGCGCGCTCATCACCAACGATCAGGAGCTGGACGCCAAGTTCGCGTTCCTGCAGAACGGCGCGGGCGCGGTGCCCGGGCCGATGGACGCGTTCCTCACCATGCGCGGCATCAAGACCTTGGCCGTGCGCATGGACCGGCATTGCGACAACGCCGAGACCATCGCCGAGTTCCTGTCCAACCACCCGAAGATCGCCGAGGTCATCTACCCCGGCCTGCCCGAGCACCCGGGCCACACCGTCGCCCAGAAGCAGATGAAGCGCTTCGGCGGCATGATCTCGGTCCGCGTGCACGGCGGCAAGGAAGCGGCGCTCGACTTCTGCGCCCGCACCAAGATCTTCACCCTGGCCGAATCCCTCGGCGGCGTGGAATCCCTCATCGAGCACCCCGGCGCCATGACCCACGCCTCCACCGCGGGCTCCGCCCTCGAGGTCCCGGCCGACCTGGTCCGCCTCTCGGTCGGCATCGAAGACATCGGCGACCTGCTCGCCGACATCGAACAGGCACTGGCCTAGGGGACCTTCGACGCATGACGAAAAACGCAGCGCCGCACCAGGATTGGTGCGGCGCTGCGCCGTTCTTACAGTGTCCGCGGAATCGCGGCAGAAATTCAGCTGTGGTAGGGCTCAGCCGATACGAGCGTCACCTTCATGGTGCTGCCATTGGGAAGGGTGTATTCGCGAGTCTCGCCGACCTTGGCGTCGATCAAAGCGCCACCCAACGGGGAGTTGGGGGAGTAGGTCTCCAGGTCCGCGGACCCCAGGCCCTCTTCGCGGGTCGCGATGAGGAAGGTCTCGGTGTCGCTCTCGTCGCCGTCGTAGTACACCTTGACGACGGAGCCGGGCAGCGCGATCCCGGACTGCGACGGGGCCACGCCCACCTTGGCGTTGTTCAGCAGTTCCTGCAGCTGGCGAATGCGCGCCTCCTGCTGGCCCTGCTCCTCACGCGCGGCGTGGTAGCCACCGTTCTCCTTGAGATCGCCTTCTTCACGACGCTCGTTGATTTCGGCCGCGATGACCGGACGGTTGGCGATGAGCGCGGCGAGTTCGCTCGTAAGCCTCTCGTGCGACTCCGGTGTCAGCCAGGTCACGTTCTCAGTCATCTCGATCACTCCCTAGTAGTTGTCCCCGGCAGGCCGGGATTCCCTGATCCCGACATACCCAGCCGGGGCCAGGCATGACGAGGTTGGACGGCCAGAGCGTTCCTGGGGGAGATACCCGAGCGCACCTGCCGCCAATGCAAGCAAACACGGCTCCGAACCCCGGAACCGTGTATCGCGTCATTCTAGCACGTTTTATAAAGGCGCAGGTAGAAGCGTCAAAGCGGGTCGCGGACCGGACTTTTCACCCGGCACGAAGATATGCGGGCACCTTGTCGTCGCAGGCGTAGATATTGGCCGCGCCGGCCCGCGCGGTGGTCTTCAACGTGGTGGTGAGCCGGACCGTGCCGCTGTCGGAGCCGGGCACCAGCACCTCGCGCCGGCCGACCTCGACGCTGTCGGGATCCATGGCGCGGATGTAGCAGACCACCGGTTGGCTCGGGTCCTTGCGCGTCACCTTGAAATCGACCTCGACGGTGGAATCGTCGAACACGGTGTAGCCCAGGCGTTCCGGCTCGATGTCCTTGGGTCCGTAGGTCTTGTACCCCATCCAGGCCACCCCGAGCCCGGCCAGGATGACCACCGCGCCCAGGGCGAACGGAAGCCAGCGGCGGGTCTTGCGCGGCGCAATCCCGTACCGGTCGGCCGGTCTTTCGGTCATGACGCGCACTCCCGGGGGGTAGGTCGGAACAAATAACGATCGGATGGAACTATAGGGAATAGAGATCGGACACGGCCTGGGACTCCGGCGGAAGCGATGAGATGAGCATTGTGATCGGTGAGGTGAACGAGAAGTGAGTGGTCTTCGCCTCATGGCGGTACACGCGCACCCCGACGACGAATCCAGCAAGGGCGCGGCGACGACCGCACGCTATGCCGCCGAGGGCAACGAGGTGCTGGTCGTCACGCTGACCGGTGGCGAGCGCGGTGACATTCTCAATCCGGCCATGGACACCCCCGGCATCAAGGATCGCATCGCCGAGGTGCGGCGCGAGGAGATGGCGGCGGCGGCCGAGGCGCTCGGGGTCGAGCAGACCTGGCTGGGCTTCGTGGATTCCGGTCTGCCCGAAGGGGATCCGCTACCCCCGCTGCCCGAGGGCAGTTTCGCGCTGGTGCCCCTCGACGAGGCCACCGAAGCGCTGGTGAAGGTGGTGCGCGAGTTCAAGCCGCACGTCATCACCACCTACGACGAAATGGGCGGCTACCCGCACCCCGACCACATCATGTGCCACAAGGTGTCGGTGGCGGCCTACGAGGCCGCCGGTGATCCGGAGAAGTTCCCGGACGCGGGCGCGCCGTGGACGCCGTTGAAGCTGTACTACAACCACGGATTCAGCCTGTCCCGCCTGGAGATCTTCGCCGACGAGTACGCGCGGCGCGGCGAACCGTTCCCCATGCAGGACTGGATGGACCGGATGCGGAAATACGCCGCCGAGCGCGGCGATATCATGGGTCGGGTCACCACCCAGGTCGAATGCGCCAAGTACTTCCCGGCGCGCGATGACGCCCTGCGCGCGCACGCCACCCAGATCGACCCGAACGGCGCCTTCTTCGCCATCCCGACCGAGTTGCAGCAGAAGCTGTGGCCCACCGAGGAATTCGAGTTGGCCAAGACCCGGGTGCAGACCGCCATCCCCGAAACCGACCTGTTCGCGGGAATCGACGACGCCGACACCGAGGACCCCGACCGATGATCCTGACCCTGCTCGCCCAAGGAAATACGCCCACCGGACCCGAGTTCGGCAAGGCGTCACCCCTGGGACTCGTCATCGTCCTGATCCTGCTGGCCGGCACCGTGCTGCTCATCCGCAATATGAACAAGCACATCAAGGGCCTGCCCGCGACCTTCTCCCCGGAACACCCGGAACCGGACCAGGAAGCCGACGAGGGCACCGAGCACGGCGTCGCCGCTCGCGAAGCGGAGCAGCCGAAGCCGGAGGCGTCGAACGGCAGCACCGCCTGACGCGTCGGCGCAAAAGCAATACACGGCCCCGGTCCTGACGGACCGGGGCCGTGGTGTTTTTCAGAAGGGCCAGTTCGCGTGCTTGCCTGCTTCGATGAGAGGGATCATCGTGAACGCGGCGTCGGACAGGCCGCCGAAGGCGTGGCGGTTGTGGGAGCCGGTGGGGGCGTGGCCGGGGCGGTAGCCCACCAGGTTCCAGGTGTAGAGCGGGACCGTGGCGGGCAGGGCCGTGTGCACGTTGTGGCCGGTGGCCTGTTCATCGGTGAGGATGACCACGCGGTCGTGGTTCGCGAAGTGCTTGCGAACCGCGCCCGCGGTGTCGGTGCCGCCGTTGATGAAGTAGCCGTCGGACTTCCAGCGTTCGACCGCGCGCAGTACCGGTTCCCCGGCCCGGGCAGGGAAGGGGATGGTGTACGGGCCGATGCCGCCGTCCGGGCCCCAGGCGCCGGAGTAGGACACCACGTCGGCGTGTGCGCAGCGCGAGGCGAGGGCGAGGCCGAACAGGGCTGCCGCGTCCCAGTAGCGCAGGGTGCCGTCCTTGGCGAAGTTCGCCGTCATCGAACCGGAGGTGTCGATCAGCACCAGGGTGCGACCGGGCAGCGCCGGGATCGAGGTCAGCGAATGGTTCAGCGCCTGCTCCAGGGCGTGACCCCAGCGCAGGGACGGCGCCGCGCGGTAGGCGGACAGGAAGCGCATGGGCAGCTGGCGCGAGGCCCGCACCTGCTCCGGATCCGCCAGGCGCGCGGCGACTTCCGCCGCCACCGCATCCGAGACGCCCGCCAGGTCGAAATTGCGGACGTTCCGCAGCAGCGCCATGTAACCCATGGCCGGGATCAGGGCTTCCCACACGGCGGCGTCCATCGGGCCCTGCAGCCAGCCGCCGACCGCCTCCCACGTCATGCCCGCGGAACGCAGTGTGGTGCGGGCGGTTTCGGCGTCCTCGAAGAGCGCGCGCCGCTGTTCGACGGGAGTCGCGAGCAGTCCCGCCCGGGCCCGCAGCACCCGCAGCTCCTCCGGAATGGGATTGTCCCGATGGTGCCGGCGATCGATGGCATGCGCGAAAAGCGCTCCCTGCCAAGGCTTGTCGGCAGCCGCGGCGGGATGCGTCAGCTCCAGCACGTCACCGAACCGGAAGCTGTGCGCATCGCCGTCCCACTTGGCGAGCGCGCGTTCCCCGTACAGCCGCCGCACCGCATCGCCGATACCGCGCTTGACCGGCTTGGGCAGCGCCCGCCCGTAGACAGCGTGCCAGTAGGCGATGAGCTCGCCCGGTTCGTCGGCGCGCAGCAGCACGGAATCGATGACCTGGCGCGACATTCCGGCCGCACCGGCATCCAGCCGCGCCTTGGTGAACTCGGCCGCGCCGACCAGTGCGGCGGTGCGCATAGCGGCGTCGGCGCGCAGCCAGCGCAGGAAGCGCGCGGTCCATTCGGGATCGGCGACAGTGGCCTCGCGGACCAGAGCGGCGTACCGCTGATCCCGCGCGCCGGCGGCTTCGTAGAAAGTGTTCTCTCCCACCAGGTTCGATACCGCGAGCAGGAACAGCTCACCCTGCACCGTGCGCCGGTAGCCGGGCGCGCCCTCGTGGGTGCGCGCGGACGGCAGCTGCTCGCCGCGGATGGGCGAGGTGGCGGTGGCGGTGAGCGGCGCGACCAGGCCGCGCAGGCGTGCGATATTGAACTTGGCCATGGGATTTCCCCTGATTCGTGCGGGGTGGCAGGGGTGTGACCGGCCCGAGAACAAAGCGACGACGGTACCGTTGAGCTACCACTACACCACCGCACGCGGTGACACGCGTACGGGCCGGAATCGAACCGACGCCGCCTGAACCCGAATCAGATGTGAAGTAACCGTTGTCTGCGCACCGGGCCGGTGCACACCATGCCCCCGAGATAATTGTGGCGACAGTGGAAATACCGCTCCCGAAGCGAGCCATCGCCCCCTGAGTGGAGCGACCAGGAATTGAACCCGAAGTAACTGTCACCGGCGCACCGGGTGCGAAAAGAAAAGTACGCCCGGCCGATTCACCGCCGCAACCGAATTACGCTGCTGGAAATGTCCTGGTGTGCGGCCGGGCGCTGTGTGAGGCTGGAACGGTGACCGATCGACTGGATTCCGAGATCGCCGGAGAATTCCTGCTCACCGCGCGGTCGCTGGCCGAGTATCGGGCCATGTTCGCGCTCGGTGCGGACGAGCTGCGCGGGCGGATTCTCGACTGCCCGGGCGGTGCGGCCAGCTTCGCTTGCGAGGCAGCAGAATTCGGGGCCGAGGTGATCGCCGTGGACCCGTGCTACGCGCAGCCGGCCGGGGAGTTGCGAGAGACCGCGCTGGCCGATACCGATCGCGGAAATGCCTGGTCCGCCGCGCACGCCGGCCTGTACAGCTGGGATTGGTACGGCGGCGATCCGGCCGTGCACCGCCGCATGCGGCACGCTGCGGTGCGCCGGTTCACCGCCGACCTGAGCGAACATCCGGGTCGCTACGTCGCCGCCGCGCTGCCCGCATTACCGTTCTCCGACAACACCTTCGACCTGGTCCTGTCCTCACATCTGCTCTTCACCTACGCGGACAGGCTGAACGCGGATTTCCATCTCGCCGCGCTGCTCGAACTGGCGCGGGTGAGCCGGGGCGAGGTGCGGCTGTACCCGCTACTGGACCATTCCGGGGAGGACCTCGCCGAGTTGGTGGCCTGGGTGCGGGCGGAATTGCGGGCCCGCGGCGTCGGCAGCGCGCTGCGACCGACCGTCGCGTACGAATTCCAGCGCGGGGCGGATCGGCAACTGGTGCTGAATCCTCAACCCAGCGTGGGCGTTTCGTAGAGCGAGAAACCGCCCTTCCCGTCGGTGTCCACGCCGACGAACCTCCCGGCCCGGAACGGATTGTTGGCCAGGAATCGCACCACCAGATTGTCTGGATCGATGATGTCCAGCACCGCCCCGTATTCCCCGCGGTCGTAGACCTCGCCGCGCGTGCATTCCAATTCGTCGGCGAGGGCGGCCAGCGCGTGCAGATCGTCCACGGAATCGACCTCCAGCGCGAATACGTCGAATCCGCCCAGATCGGGCTTGCCCACGCAGTATTCGCGTTCCCGCAGCGCGATGCCGAATCCGGAGCGATGCATGAGCTGAGCGCCGCGCAGCACACCCTGTTCCCGGAATTCGCCGGCCAATTCCAGCCCGAGCAGATCGCAATACCAGGCGACGCTGCGCGCCAGATCGCTCACCGGCAGTTTGACATGGCGGATACGGGCGAACCCGGGCATGGTGCCTCCTGTGTCGGGATCGGGTGCGGCGGCCTGCGTGAGCCTTCTGCAGGATGCCACCTCCCGGCGTTTCCGTCAGCGGTGACGTGCGATGACGTCCGAATTCGTTCGGGGGCATGATAGGCGGATGCTTTCCACCGACCAGCTCGCGCAGGCGGACCGCGTGCCCGCCGTGATCGTCACCCCGCTCGGCACCGTCGAGTTCACCGTCGCACTGGGTTCGGACACGCTGTCGCAGGTGCCGGATACCGTGTGGCGCTTGCCGAACGGCGCCCGCCTGCACCGCTGGCGCACCCGCACCGCCACGGTCGATCTGCTGCTGGGCAGCATCGACGTGCCCGCCGCGGAGAGCGGTGAGCGCATCCCGACCTGGGCCGCCATCTGGCAGGTGGTGGCCGACGCCCCGGTGCCGGGCCTGACCGTGGCGGCGGAACTGACGGACCGGCCCGCCGGAGCGGACGGCGGCGGCGACCCCGGTGAATGGCTGGCGGCGGTCAGCCTCGAGGACGAGAACTTCGTCGTCTCGATCGGCGGCCCCGACACCGAACTCCTGGCCATGCAAGCCGCCGACGGCCGCCTGCTGCCCGCCGACTGGGCGGACGTGCTGCCCCCCGACGGCGACGACAGCGCCTCCGAATACGGTGTCCGCTACACGAATCCGGCCCGCCTCGCCTGGCACCTGCCCGGCCTGGCGACCGGCGAAGCCCTCCGCCTGTGCATCGCCACCGCCTGGTGCTCCCGCGCGGGCGACCCCTCCGCCGCCTGGTACGCCGTCGACGTACCCCTCGACACGGCGTTCTACCACCTGGCCACGAACCCGGCCTGAGCGTGTGCCGGCCGAATTACATCAAATCCATTTGATGTATTGAGTGCTAGGCTTTGGTGCATGGCGCCCACCCGGCACGAGCTCCCGCCGTTCGTTCAACTGGCCGCGCATCCGGTGCGGTGGCGGCTGCTGACGGCATTGTCGAGCGGCGACCAGCGTGTTCGCGAACTGGTGGCGCTGGTGGGCGAGCCGCAGAATCTGGTGTCCTACCACC
This sequence comes from Nocardia yamanashiensis NBRC 100130, assembly GCF_001613325.1. Lineage (GTDB taxonomy): Bacteria > Actinomycetota > Actinomycetes > Mycobacteriales > Mycobacteriaceae > Nocardia > Nocardia yamanashiensis. The sequence goes on from NZ_BDCD01000009.1 coordinate 265,015, forward strand.
TGCGCCTGCTGCGTGACGGCGGCCTGGTCACCATGACCCGCAGCAGTCACGACGGCCGGGACAGCTACTACCACCTGGATCTGGACCGCAGCGCCGAATTGCTCGGGGGTGCGGGGGCGGCGCTGCATCCGGGACTCCGGATGACGCCCGCCGCAACGGAATTCGAGACCGCGGCGCCGCCGGTGGTCTTGTTCGTGTGCACCGGCAACAGCGCCCGCTCCGTGATCGCGGAGGCGCTCTTGCGCCGGCACACCGGCGGGCGGCTCGAAGTGTTCAGTGCCGGAACGGATCCGAGGCCGGCCATGCACCCCGATACCGTGCGGGTGCTGCGCGCGGACTTCGATATCGACCTCGCCGGTCGATGTCCCCGCCACCTCGACAGCCTCACCGGGCAGCGGTTCGATCTGGTGATCACGCTGTGCGACAAGGCCCGTGAACGCTGTCCCGAATTCGGCGGTGAGGTGCGCCGGATCCACTGGAGCATTCGCGATCCGGCGGCCCCGAACGCCGCGAACACCGGCGGCTATCCCGAATTCCGGGCCACGGCCGCCGAGATCGACAGCCGGATCCGGTATCTGCTGCCGACCCTGAATCTTCTCGACTCCACGAACAGGAGTGTCCGATGACAACTTCCACCGAATACGCCGGCGTCCGCTACCTCGTCGACGATGTACAGGCGGCCGTCGACTTCTACACCACCCGGCTGGGCTTCACCCTGCACAACAGTGCCGCGCCCGCCTTCGCCGACGTGGTGCGCGGGCCGCTGCGATTGCTGCTGTCCGGTCCGGCGAGCTCCGGCGCGCGGGCGACCCCGGCCGATGCCGCCGAACCGGGCGGCAATCGCATCCATCTCATCGTCGACGACCTCGATGCCGAGATCGAACGGCTGCGTGCGAGCCAGGTCGAATTCCGGAGCGATCGGATCAGCGGCCCGGGCGGCCGGCAGATCCTGATCGCCGATCCGGCAGGCAATTTGATCGAGCTGTTCCAACCCGCCGAGCGCGCGGCGCGGCGCTGACCCACACCCGCCCGGGCCGTCACGACTCCGAGGTGCGCGGGAGCCGCCAACTCTTTGCCACTTCCGGCCGCGGCCCCGGCGGGCCCGTAGGCTCGGCACACGATGAGCGAGATCGAACTACACGGGTACGCGGACGACGGCTATGGCAAGGTCGCTGATGCGTTCAGGCGCAACTTCACTCAGCGTGGTGAGATCGGTGCGGCGGTCGCGCTGTACGACGGCGAGCGGGCGGTGGTGGACCTGTGGGCCGGGTATCGGGATCGGCGGCGGGGACTGGAGTGGGAGCGGGACACCATCGTGCCTGTTTATTCCTGCACCAAGGGTGTCGCGGCGCTGGTGGTGGCGGCCCTGGTTTCGGGCGGGCACCTGGATTACGACGAGCCGGTGGCGCGCTACTGGCCGGAATTCGCCGCGCACGGCAAGGGCGCGGTCACGGTGCGTGCGCTGCTTGATCACCGTGCGGGCTTGCACGCGCTCAGCGGTCCGCCGCTGACCATCGCCGATCTGGGCGATCTCGATCGTGTCGCGGTCGTGCTGGCCGCGCAACGTCCCGCGTGGACGCCGGGACTCCGGCAGGGCTACCACACCATTTCGTTCGGCCTGTTCGTCAACGAGCTGGTCCGCCGCGCCGATCCGCGTGGCCGCAGTATCGGGCAGGTGCTGGCCGAGGATATCGCCGCGCCCTTGGACCTCGACTTCACCATCGGTTCGGCCGATCCGCAGCGGCTCGGCCGGCTCGCGAAGCTGGTTCGCACCGGCGGCCTGGCGATCCGCCACGAGCGAGATCCCGCCTGGCAGTTGGGTATCGAGCTGCTGGTGCGCCGCGGCGACTTCTACCGCAGCACCATCAGCCCCGACCTGGGCATGCCCGAACACTTCGATCGACCCGAGCTGCTCGAGGTGGAGGTGTGCGGCAGCAACGGCATCGGCAATGCCCGAGCCCTGGCCCGCGTCTATGGCGCGGCGGTCGGCGGATCCCCGAAACTGCCTGTCGGTGAAGCGATCCTACGGCATCTGGCTGAGCCCGGCCCGGCCGCCGAATCCGACGCGGTGCTCCGGGTGCCCACCCGCTATCACGCCGGTTTCCGCCGCTCCTGCGACCGCTTCGCCTTCGGTTCGGCCGACCATCGCGCCTACGGCACCCCGGGACTCGGCGGTGCGCTCGGTTTCGCCGATCCCGCCACCGGCCTCGGCTTCGGTTACACGCCGAACCGACTGGGCCTCACCATCAACGCCGATGTGCGCTGCCGCGCCCTGATGGCCGCCGCCTTCTCCTGACCCGTTCCGTCACCCCGCGTTCGAGGTGCAGATCGTGTCCAGTACGAACAGCGGTTTCACGGTTTCGAAAAGCGGCGGCTGGTGCAGATCCGGCCCGGCCAGCTTCCTGGCGTTCGCTTCCGCTTCGGCGGCGGTAGCGCCCACGCCGGACGTGTAGGACGGCACGACCGCGTAGATGCTCCAGGTATCGCGTTCGAGCACGACGCCGCACTGATTGTGCACTCGCACTTGGATGTAGCAGGCGTTGGAGGACTGACGACAGGTGTCCAGCGCGGCTTGGTCGGCTTCGTGCTGGGTGGGGTAGTCGAACGCCGCACCGACATTGAACCCGCCCGTCGCGATCGCGCCGTAGAGGTCACGGGCGGCGTGCGCCGGAGCGGCCCCGCCGACGAGAAGCGTCCCGGCGGCGACGGTGATCATGGGCGCGGCGAATTTGCGCAGCATCGGCATGGTTCCCGGCCTCACCGCGCGCTCGAAGTGCACGCGGTCTGCTTGACGAACGGCGCCGAGGTCACAGTGCTACCCCAAGCGGCCTGTAGGGCAACGGCCCACGGCTGCAAGGGAAAAGGAGCCTGCGATAGCGCCATCTGTTCCGCGTCGGCCGCGGTGGCGCCGGTTCCCCACCACAGCGAGGACGCTCCGGGCACCAGCCCCCACCACCCCCGATTGGGCAGCTCGACCGCGGACCCGCAACTGTTCTTCAACTCCAATTTGATTACGCAATAAGACTTCCCGCACGCCTGCAACGCGGCCTGATTCGCCGCCTCCTGCGTCGGATAGTCGACCGCATCGAACACCTGCGAATAGTCGGTAGCCATCGCACCGTAAGCACCCGCCGCCTGCGCCGTCCCACCCCCGACACCGGCCAGCGTCCCACCCGCGGCAATCGCGACGGCCAGCGTGAACTTACTCGACAACGACATGCAACCAACCCCCGTTGGGCTCTACAGCGATACCCGGGCATCATCGCGGCGATTGTTCCGTGTGTCCAGTCCTGTCCTGATCTTCGATGGCTAGTCTCGCGAGATGAGTTGCAGCACAGCCTTTGTCCTGCGCGACGCCGATGGTCGTTGCCTGCTGATGGGGCAGAAGCAGAGCTGGTGGGACCTCACGCGCGCCGACCACCTGGCCGAGGCCCTGGCGGCCATTCGGCAGGTGGGCGTGCCCGCGGAACGGGCGAGCTCCGACTTCCTGGGCCGATATCACTGCAACGGATTCGCGCTGGATCTACTCGAAAAGCGTTGCCATCTCTATGTCTGCGGTGAGGGCCAGGGTGCGACGTATTTCGACAGCTACGCGGCTCGTTTCGGGGCACAGCCACTGTGGGCCGGATGGGAGGTGCGCTACGCCTGGGGCGGGCACGAAGAGCTCGCGCTGGCCATACCGCAGGCCGCCGGGGCCGTGAGTCCGGATCTCCGTCCGCCGGCGACGAGTTCGTCCACACCGTTCTTTTCCCGCGACGAGTGGTTCATCGATTGGGACCCGGTGCGACGGGAAATAACGGTGCGCGAGAGCGAATGGTCCGCCGATTGGCAGGACTCGCCCTGTGCGGTCCTCAGCGTGATCGGCACAGGCAACGCCGTGCTGGATTATCGGCTGGAGGACGAATACGTGCTGGACTGGCTTGCGGAGCAAGGGGCTTCAGGGGTCGCGGTGCTGGACCGGGAAGCCCCGTATCCGCTGCCGCACGAGAGCCTCGCGCACGCGGGCGCGGTCATCGACACCGCCGCAAAACGGTTGTCCTACTGGACCTTCACGTTATCTCGGCCCGCATTGCACGATTACGTGGTCGACGCCTGGCCTGGATGGCGCGTCGAACGTCTGCCGTTCGGCTATGCCTGCCACCTGGCGGTCACCGGTCGCGCCGACCACCAGGTGCTGATCGAGCGCGAGCAGTTGCTCGCGAGCTATTGGTGGGACGAGGCGCTGGTCACTCATCGTGAACAGGCTTGCCGCTCGGCCTCGCTGTCTCCGGCGATGTTTCAGTTCTGCCGAGTGATCGCAGCACCGTGAGCGGATTCCAAGGCCCGGGGCGGCCACGGGTGAACGGGTAGCAGGCGAAGCCGATCAGCATGGCGCTGAAGTGGCCGAGTGAGGTGAAGGTGCGTTCGGAAATGAGCGGGGCGGTGTAAACGACTGCCACGCCGAGGATGTACAGCAGGCGCCAGGGGAGGGCGATGCGGTAGGCGAGGACCGCGACGATGCCGGCGAGGGCGTAACTGACGCCTACATCGAGGGTGAAAACGGCGTCGGGGGAAGCGTTTCCGTGACGGATGGCCCAGTAGAGGGCGCCTTCGCTGAGGTATGTGGCGCCGACGTGGGCGAGAACGAGGACGGCCAGCCAGCGCAGGGTGCCCAGCCAGCGTTCGGCCTGGGCGTGAAAGATGGTGTACAGCACCGCGTATGGGAGCCAGCGGCTGCCGTCGATCCAGAAGGCGCTGCTGATGAGAACGTGGATCGGGTCCTCGGCCAGGTGGTGCAGGTTGGTGGAGCGGTTGCCCAGCAGCTCACGGGCGGCTTCGGGCGAGAGCCGGCGCACGACCATCGTGCTCATCAGGAGGATGGCCAGCCAGATGTAGGTGCCGGGGGCGCTGCGAAGGTAGGACCAGATGGCGCGCGGCACGGAGCGGAGCCGGTTGCCGTCGGGTTGCCTATGGGTCATTAGTTCAGTCTTGCGTATCGGCCTGTGCGGGTGGTTGATCAGCGAGTCCGTGTCGGCAGGTTAAGCGAGATCACGAGTAGCGATCCGGTTGCGAACTCCCGGGTAGGCGGGATGCGGCGGGATAATCAGGGTTCCGTCGAACCGCTCGAATACAAGGGGGTGGGATCGATGTCCCGCACTCTTCCCATTCTTGGCGATGCGTGGCCGTTGTTGCGGGATCCGGTCGGTTTTCTGGCCGGACTGCCCGCACGCGGCGATCTGGTGTGGTTGCGGCTGGGGCCGATGCCGATGGTCATGCTCTGCGATCCGGAGCTCACCTATCGGGTCCTCAAGGACGACCGCACCTTCGACAAAGGAGGTCCGTTCTTCGACAAGCTGTCCGACCTGTTCGGGGACGGGGTGGGCACCTGCCCGCAGTCCAAACACCGGCGGCTGCGGCGGCTGGTGCAGCCGGCGTTCCGGCCCGGGCAGATGCTGCGCTATCAGGAGGTGATGCGGGAAGAGGCCACGCGCATGGCCGAATCATGGAGTGCGGGCGAGGATTTCGACGTCTGCAAGACCACCATGGCCTACACCGGGCGGATAGCGTTCCGGACGCTGTTCTCCGCGTCGCTGACCGAGGAACTATTGGACGGGGCGCTGGCCGACCTGGACGATTTCGTGGCCGCGGTGCCCCGGCGCATGCTCACCCCGGACTGGCTGGCCCGGCTCCCGCTGCCCAGCAACCGCAAGTGGCGGAACACCATCGCGGGTTTGCGCGACGCCATGGACAAGATCATCGAAGAGCGCCGGCGGCAGGGCACCACCGAGGAATCGGATCTGCTGGCCAGCATGATTCTCGCGCACGACGACGAGGACGGCTGGCTCACCGACGACGAACTCACCGATCAGGCAGTCACTTTCGTGGCCACCGGCACCGAAACCAGCGCCACCACGCTGGCCTGGGCCATGTATCTGCTGGCCGTGCATCCGAAGATCCAGCGGCAACTTCGCGAGGTGGTCGCGGCGTCCGAGCACCCCTCCTTGACCGATACCGCCGACGAGGCGGCGGCGCTGTGTCATCGCATCGTGCAGGAATCGCTGCGCATGTACACCCCGCCGTGGATCCTCACCCGCGTCACCACCGTCGACACCATGCTGGGCGAGCATCACATTCCGGCCGGCACCGCGGTCGCCTACAGCGCGTACGTCCAACATCGAAACCCGGACATCTACCCCAATCCGGACACCTTCGATCCGGAGCGCTGGAACCCGCAAACAGCCCAGGCGCCATGCACTTTCATCCCGTTCGGCGAGGGCCCGCGGGTGTGCATCGGCTCCCGCTTCGCGATGCTCGAGCTCACCGCGGCCCTGCAGGCCGTCGCGGCGCGCTGGGAACTGAGCACGATCACCGATCGCCCGCTGCGCCCGCGCATCGGCACCACCGTCGCACCCCATGGACTGCGATTACGCGTCACCACGTGATACCAACCCGTTCCGTTCGCTGTGCCGATGACGGTATCGTCGTGGGAACAATCCACGCTCCGGAGCGATCTGGAATAGCCTTCCATCGTGATCGCCCGGACCGTGGGCACGGCCCCGCGCGATCACCGACCGCTGGTGCACCGAAAGGTATGGGTGACAGGTGAATATCAACGCCATGCGCGCACGGCAATCTCGGCCGAGCGTCGCTCGTACGTACAGCTATATTCTCGGCGGCCGGGACAATTACGGAGCCGACAAGGATCTCGGCGACTCCTTCAAACAGGACCTGCCCGGTTCCGAACAGCTGGCGATCACGAACCGAGCGGCGGTGCTCCGGGCAGTGCGCATCATGGCCCAGTCCGGTGTCCGGCAGCTGATCGATATGGGCTGCGGGCTCCCCGCCGAACCGAACGTGCACGATGTCGCCCGGCAGCATCAGCCCGAGGCCCGCATCGTGTACATCGACAACGATCCGTTCGTGGCCCCGCACGGTCGCGCCCTGCTCGCCATCGACGATCGCATCGCCATGCTCGAGGCCGATGTGCGCCGCCCGCAGCAGATTCTCGAGCAGCCGGATGTGGAGCGGCTGATCGACTTCGACCAACCGGTCGGGCTGTTGTTCAGTGCGGTCCTCAGCTTCGTCGAGAACGACGAGGACCCGGCCGGCGTGGTCCGTTTCTGGGCCGACCGGCTCGCCCCCGGCAGCTTCGTCTACATCTCCCACTTCCGCCCCGGCCAGACCCGCGAGGCCGCCGCCACCGAAGGCAAGATCCGCGAGGCCTTCGGCGGCCGCTTCCGCTCCGACGCGGAAATCCTTTCCTTCTTCGGCGGTCTCGACCTGGTCGACGAGGGTCTGCTGCCCTGCCGGCAATGGCACATGGACGCCGATATGCCCACCACCGCGGAGAAGGAACTCACCAGCTGGGAGGAGCTCATCGTCGCGGCGATGGCGCGCAAATCCTGATCAGGCGCTGAAGCCGGTGCGCCAGGAAGCGTGCATCGGCTTCCAGCCCAAGGCGCGAGCGCGGGCATTGCTCGCGCCGCGTTCCCATGCCGCACCGCCCGGCACCGCTTCGGGGATCGGCGCGCCGAACGCGGCGGCCAGCACGGGCACCCATTCGCTCGCGGGCGCGGGTTCGTCGTCGACGATATTGACGGGCCCGTTCGGCCAGTGCAGCGCCGCGACCGCGGCCCGCGCGGCATCCTGCACGTGCAGGAACGAGCGGATTCCGGAATTGGCGGGCAGTCCGGCGAGTCCCGCGGCGGCCGGATCGCTGTTGTCGCCGCGCAATACCCGATCGGCCACTCCGCCCCGGCGGTACCAGGTGCCGGGACCGTAGAACATGCCGTAGCGCAGCACCACGTGGTGCGGCATCTCGGCGACCGTCTCTTCCAGCCGGCGGATCCCTTCGACCGAGATCGAACGTGGTTCCGGCGCTTGCAGATCGAGCGGGGTGGATTCCTCGGCCGGTCCCGTACCCGGCTCGTACGCCCACGAAATCGACTGTGCCACCATGCGTTCCACCCCGGTGCGGCGGGCCGCGTCGACCAGATGGCGAGTACCGACCCGGCGAATGCGCGCATTGTCGACCGGTGAGCCGCCGCCCAGCGCGGTCAGCTGGTGGATGATCGCATCGGGCGCGGCCGCGGCGACAGCGCGTTCCACCGCCGCCGCGTCGAACACGTCCAGGAGCACGCTCTCGGCGCCCAGCGCCCGCACCCGTTCGGCTCCGCTGGTCCGGGAGGAGGTTCCGACCACCTCGTGCCCGGCCGCCAGCAGCTCCGGAATCAGGAATCCGCCGATCGCGCCGCTGGCTCCCGCCACGAAAACCCGCATACCGCCCTCACTTTCGCACCGATCCGGTCCGGTCGTCGGAACTGCGCGGCGATGCCGGGCACCGGTCCTTCGATCAGTGCGTGCGCGGAGTTCCCCGGCCGATCTTGAAAGTACCCGACGGTCGGTTGCACACCGGCTGCCTGGGTTACCGGCGCTGGTTTCCCACGGCGCAACGCGAGTTCGACGTCGAACACTCCCGGCACGAATTGCGGGCCGATCGGCCTTACCGCGAGCCGAGTACGCCGATCGACTCGAGCAGCCCCTGCCAGCTCATCCGGTCGTTCTCGCTGTCGCCGTGCGGGATTCGGAAACCGTGCGAGTAGAGGGCGACTTCGGTGAGATCCCAGCGCAGGCGGTAGAGGTCGAGCAGTTCGGGGAGCAGCGGGTGGCCGGTGCGTTCCGTATAGCGCTGTAAGGCGGTCGGATCGGACAGGTCCCAGAGATCGCGTTCGGGTGGGGCGATGCGGGCGGATTCCCAGTCGATGAGGACGTAACCCGCGGGGGTGCGCATGGTGTTGGCGGCGTGCGGTTCGCCATGGGTGAGGACGGCGCGTTCGGGATGCGATCGTGCGATCGTCGCCAGCGTGTCGTAGCGGGCCAGCGCAGCCCGGAGTTGTGCTCCGTGCTCGGCGACGAGCTGCACGGCGCGCCGGGTATAGGGGCCGGTGATTTCTTCTGGGGCGCTGGGATTGTCGAGTGCTTGTTCGAGTTCCGCACGGCGGTCGATCTCGAACGTGTCGAGCGGTGCGGCCGACCAGAGCGCGGGAGCTGCGGTGTGCAGCGCGACGAGCATATCCAGCACGGCGTTCGAATGATCGCTGTCCTGGTACTCCCCGAAGGCGAAGCTCTCGCCCTGCAAGTGCGGATAGAGCGAGACCGCGTACTCGGCGCCCAGCGCGGCCGTCGCACGACCGCCGAGCGTCGGCACCGGCGCTATCACGAACTCGAACCCGCTGTCCCGCAACCGGAGTGCGGTCCCGAGCGCCGGCTCCAGCGTCGAGCGCGCCTCGTCCACGGTGACGAACCAGTGCTCGCCACGGTCGTCGAACAGCTCCCAATGATGGCTGCCGAACCCCACCGGCCGGTATTCGAGGCTCCGCACCGCGAGACCCCAGCCCGCGCGCAACACCGACTCCGGATCGTCCTCGCGAAAACCCTCCGGTGGATTGAGCACGATTCCGACCCTAGCGGTCGATCGGGTTGTGCAGCGGTGTGGCGGCCCCGCACCGGCGACGACGGACCGCCGTGCCCGTTCGTGACTACTCGTCATGAGCAAGCCGGCCGCAGCTGATTCTCGCGTTCGACGCGTGCCCGGATCGCCGCGACCGAGTACCGGTCGCGGCGGTGCCGGGCCGTGCTGGGGTGCCGGACCGCGTGCTGCCGTGCGGCAAAAGCCGCGCTGAGCACGGAAACAACGGTGAGTAAACAGATTTCGATGAACATGCCGGGCCTCTCGCTGCTGTCCGCGCGCTTACCGCTGCGGCCGGGATGACTCGGGCGGAACGCCCAGATATTCGCGAGCGCTGATCCGCCGCGGGCACGGCGGTTCGCAGCTCTCGTGCAATGCCAGAATGCCGTCCGCGCGTTCGCGGGTGATCGGCACGATCCGCCCATTGCCGCAATGGTCATCGACCCACGAGACCGGATCGGTGGCGGTCATGGCAGATCCAGCTCGATTCCCGCCGAACGGCAGGCGAATTCCTGAAGCGCGGTCCGCGCCCGCTGCCGCACCCGGCACGCAGTGCGTTCGCAGTAGCGATGCACCCGCCAGGCCAGCGGCGCGTGCTCCCGGATCAACGGCCCGGGATCCGTCTCGCAATCAAGCAGATTCATGGCAATCCTCTCGATCCGGTGGTGCTCCCTCGGCCGGGCGCGATACCAGGAAAACGCGGAATATGGGCGGTGTCAGGTCTTCTCGGATGATCCGATAAGGATTTTTCGAAAGCCCAGCAACCCATCCGACCTGGCTGTCATCCTTGATCCGAAGCGGATTTCAACAGCCATCCGAAACGGAAGGACCGTTATGCCGCACGCGGGCCTGAATCTGCCGCTCCGCCAGCTCGGTCGGCACCTGCGGGATTGGCGACTGCGAACCTCGATGAGCCTCGAAGAGGCCGCGAGGCGTTTGGAGGTCGGGGCGACCACGCTGCAACGCGCCGAGAAGGGTGGCAACAGCCGGATCAAGACCTACTTCGTCGAAAAGGCTTGTGAGCTCTATGGAGTGCCCGGCGAAATCCGGGACGGAATGGTCGGTTTGGCGAAGCAGGCCGCGACAAGCACCAACTGGTGGCATTCCTATGGCGATGTAATTCCGAAGGACTTCGATGTGTACGTCAGCCTCGAAGCTCTCGCGCGTACGGTCATCTCCTACCAGCCTCAGCTGGTCCCCGGATTGCTGCAGACCACCGATTACGATCGCGTTCTCGTAGAACAGATCTGGCCCGACGGTCCCCCGGAGGAGTGGGATCGGCGCATACAGATCAAGGCTCACCGCCGGCACATCGTCATGCGAAAACTCGAACCGGCCACCCTGGATGTCGTCGTCGGCGAGGCAGCCTTGCGCCATGTAGTCGGTGGCCCTGCCGTCATGGCCGCCCAGTTGCGCCGCCTCATCGAACTGCCTGCGTTGCATCCGAATATCCGGCTGCGAGTTCTCCCGTTCACGGTCGGCTTCCCGGGCGGTAGTGTCATGCCCCCGTTCGTGGTCCTCCAGTTCGATCACGACGCCACGGGCGAGCCCGTCGAGCCGCCTGTCACGTATCTGGAATTCGCGGTAGGCGGTATGTACCTCGAGAAAGAAGCCGATGTCAGCTTCTACACTCGGAGCTACCAGCGACTGAAGCAGGCCAGCCTGTCAGAAGCCGAATCTGCAAGCCTGCTGGTGCGGGTAGCGAAGGAGTACGAGCGTGAAAGATGAACGAGCCACGGTGAACTGGTTCAAGAGCAGCTACAGCCAGGGTGGCCAAGAATGCGTCGAGGTCGCGTTCCTCGGCGACGTGGTCGGGGTGCGGGATTCGAAGGATGCCGGGGGCCCGGCGCTGATGTTCACGCCCGCGGCTTGGGATGTGTTCACCGAGGGCGTCAGCAGTGGTGCTTTCGATCGCGGTTGAGGTGATCGACTTCATGGGGCCCGTGGCAGCGCGGTCTTCCCGGTGGCCGGTGAAACCACCGGCGACACCGTCGAATACGAACCCCTCGCCCTGGGCCCGTCGAACTGACGGCACCGTCCGCGATCCGCTCGCCCGGGCCGGTCCCATCCCGGCCGCAGCGCGCCCCACTGCGATTCACCAGGATTCGATCAGCGGGGCATCGAGTTGCCGCCCTTGCCATTCCGCGTTGATCCGAGCCAGGCGGGCCGGGGCGGCGATGCTGCGGATGGCCGCGATCTTCTCGCCGCGAACTTCCAGGATCGCTACGCCGACGACCCGGTCGCACATGGTGCCGACCATGGCCGGGCATCCGTTGACGATCGCGGCATGCAGCGTGGGTGAGCCACCCACCAGACCTCGTTTGGCGGCAGTGGGTTTGAAGCCGGACCGGATCGCGGTGGCGAGCCGGGCGGGGTTCGTGTAGCTGATCACGCGCTTGGCCAGGCCGCCGAGGCCGTCCGAGGTACCGACCGCGTCCTCAGTCAGCAATGCCACCAGCTGGTCGGTGCGGCCCGAGGCGGCGGCATCGACGAAAGCCTGGACGATGCGGCGGGCATCGGCCGGGGCGATGCCGGTATCGCCGGCGGTGGGCGTGATGCGCCGGCGAGCCCGATGGGTGTGCTGCTGGCTCGCCGATTCGGTAATGCCGAGTATCCGTGCGATCTCGGCATGGCTGTACGAAAAGGCTTCGCGCAGTACGTAAACGGCGCGTTCGACGGGCGACAGCTGTTCCATGAGCAGCAGCACGGCCAACGTCACCGATTCGCGTTGCTCCACGGTGTCGGCCGGGCCGAGCATCGGGTCGCCGCTCAGCAGCGGTTCCGGTAGCCACGCGCCGACCGCGCGTTCGTGCCGGGTGTGCGCCGAACGCAGACGGTCGATCGCCAGATTGGTGACGGTTTTGGTCAGCCAGGCTTCCGGCACCTCCACATACCGGCGATCGGTGGCCTGCCACCGCAGGAACGCGTCCTGCACCGTGTCCTCGGCGTCGGCGGCCGAGCCGAGCATGCGGTAGGCGATCGCGGACAGCCGATCCCGGCTGGCCTCGAAACTCGCCACGGTGGCAGTGTCCATGAGCATCGACATTATCGGGCGACCAGGTCGGTCGAGGTTTCCCGAACGGCGCGGTAGTGGTGGCGGAGTTTGCCGAGATTGGGGCGGCCGACGGCCCAGCCGCTGAGTCCCACGATCGCCGACTTCACGCGCGCGGCCGGGCGACCGCAGACGGCTCCGCGCCTGGAACGCGCCTCGCCATCGACCAATTGCAGGATCCCGTCCCGGCGGCCGAGGCTGATGTGGTTGCCGACGTAGGGCAGCGCGGCCGCCTCGATCTTGCGGCCGGTCAGGTCGCCGATGATGGAGGCCGTCGCCTGCGTGCTGGTGAAGCCGGCGGACGCGCACGACATGGGCAGCTCCCGGCCGTTGTCGCCGATGACGAACGCGCTGTCGCCGGCCACGTAGATATCGGGGTGCGAGACCGAGCGCAGTTGCCGGTCGACCGTAATGCGGCCGTCGGCCTCCACCGCGAGCCCGGCGGCCGCGGCGATCGGATGCGCGGCGAACCCGGCGGTCCAGACCGTCGCATCGGAAGGGAAGACGGAGCCGTCGCCGGTGCTCACCGTGTGCTGCTCGACGCGCGTGACGGTCGTGTTCTCGTAGATCGCGATACCGAACCGGTCGAAGGCGCGCAGCAGGTGCCGGCGCGCCTTCGGGCCCAGCCAGCCGCCGAGTTCACCGCGGGTCACCAGGCTGACCTGAAGTCCCGGATGGGATTCGGCGATCTCGGTGGCGGCTTCGATGGCGGTCAGATTGCCGCCCACCACCAGTACTTCCGCGCCCTCGCCCAGTTCGTCCAGGCGAGCGCGCAGGCGCAGCGCGGCCGGGCGCGACGCCACATGGAAGCCGAACTCCTCGACTCCCGGAACACCGTGATCGGCGATGGTGCTGCCCAGGGCGTACAGGAGAGTGTCGTATTCGAGCTGGTCGATGCCACCGTCCCCGGCGATCGTGACATTGCGGCGGCCGGCGTCGACCCCGAGCACCCGCGCCACTCGCAGCTGGATCCCGGTGCCCGCGAACATCTCCGCCAACGGCCGGTGCCGCAGCTCGTACCCGGCCGCGAGCTGATGCAGCCGCAACCGTTCGACGAAGTCCGGTTCGGCGTTCACGACGGTGATCTCGAAGTCGTCGGCATGCAGTTGACGCGCCAGGAATCCGGCGGAGACGGCCCCGGTGTATCCGGCGCCCAAAACGACGATGCGGTGCTTCATGATTCGCTCCTGTCTGGTTCGCGTGCCTCTTGAACGAGACAGGTCCCGACTTCCTGACAGGGCGGGCAGTGATCTGGATCACCTGGGGTCCGGGCCTGATGACAGCGGTCGATACCATGTGCCCGCGCACCCAGTTGGAGACCGGAGGGTACACATGTCGGTTGTTCCGCGTGTTCTGATCGCGACCGTCGCGATGGGTCTGGTCACCGCCGCGCCGGTGTCGGCCGAGCCGATTCCGTCGGGCGCTCGGTATGTCGCCCTGGGCAGTTCGTTCGCCGCAGGCCCGGGCCTTCCCGACACCATCGACGGCGGCTGTGCACGGTCGGCCCGGAACTACCCGCACCAGGTCGCGGCGGCCGCCGGTCTGGATCTGGTCGATGTGACCTGCTCGGGTGCCACGACCGCGAACATTCTCGATACGCCGCAGTCCGCCGGTGATTCGCGGCCGCCGCAACTCGAGGCCGTCACCGCGGACGCGCGACTGGTGACGGTGACCATCGGCGGCAATGATCTGAACCTGGTCGGCTCGATCATCGCGGCGAGCGGTTGCGCCGCCGTGCTCGGCCCGGCGGGGCAGCTCTGCGAATCACTCACAGGCGCAAAGCAACCCACCGCCGCCGATTACGACCGGGTAGAACGCGCGTTGATCGCCGTGGTCGACGCGGTGCATGTCCGAGCGCCGTCGGCCGAAGTGCTGCTCGTGCAGTACCTGCCCCCGGTCGCGCAGGACGCCGCCGTATGCCCCGCCGCGCCGATGGATCGCGATCAGGCAGCTCGTGCGCGCGTGGTCTACGACAATCTCATCGCCCTCACCGCGCGAGCGGCCGAACAGGCTGGCGCGCAGGCGATCTCCGTCTCCGATGCCGACCTGCACGGGCCGTGCGCCCGTGAACCGTGGGTGTCCGGTCTGCTTCCCGATATCGATGCGGGACCGGTTCAGCGGCTGAGCGGGTCGTATCACCCGAACCTGGCAGGCACGACCCGCGTCGCCGAGCGGATTCTCGCGGGTATCGGCTAGCGACGAATCTGCGTGCGCTACCGCCTTTTTCGAAGGGATTCCTGGTACTTGCCGACGCGGGCAGCGCCGCCGCGCGCGCTTCGAAAGCCTTGGATTCCTTGGTCAGATCACTGCCCGTGACCGTCGCCCAGAAGCTCATCGTCCACTTCCCTTGAGCTCGTCGATACGAGACGAGACGTAGTCCCATTTCGTCCAGAAATTCGCGAGTTCCTTCCGCCCGGCTGCGTTGAGCGCGTAGAACTTTCGCGGCGGCCCGACATCGGAAGGCCGCTTCGTGACATCGACCAGCCCGTTCTTCTCCAGCCGCAACAGAATCGCGTAGATCGTCCCCTCGATCACATCGGTGAACCCGAGCTCGTTCAGCCTGCGCGTAATCGCATACCCATACGTCTCCTCGCCCCCGATGATCTCGAGAACACACCCTTCCAGCGTGCCCTTCAACATCTCGGTCAAGTTGTCCGTGACGACCTCCTGCGATCGAACCTCGCTACTCAGTGGTACTGACTACCAATAGGCTGTACCACTGAGTAGTGCCGAGTCGGTTGACCCGGGTTTCGTGGATGCGCGGCCGGGGTATCTTCTCGGAGTCCTGAAGGGTGACCC
This sequence comes from Nocardia yamanashiensis NBRC 100130, assembly GCF_001613325.1. Taxonomy (GTDB): domain Bacteria; phylum Actinomycetota; class Actinomycetes; order Mycobacteriales; family Mycobacteriaceae; genus Nocardia; species Nocardia yamanashiensis. The sequence goes on from NZ_BDCD01000009.1 coordinate 280,314, forward strand.
GTAACGGGTACGTCGGGTTCTAGGAGCGCCATCATGTTCACCGCGCTGCCATCGGTATGTGTCGCAATGATCGCCGCCGCCAACGCCAACTCCCTCCTGTCTTCCCCCTCCCGCGATCGATTCGATCCGCGCCCGGAGTCGCAGGCGACGGCTACACGGCAGCAGCGGGTTGATAATCCCCGCCCCGCTGCCGGTTCATGACCGCGAATCGATTGGTGGCGTTGATGAGTGCGATGAATACCACCAGCGCGGCCAGCTGATCCTCGTCGTAATGTGCGGCGGCCTGCGCCCACGCCGCGTCGGTGACCCCGCCCGCGCCATCGGCGATGCGAGTGCCCTGCTCGGCGAGTTCCAGTGCGGCGCACTCGGCGGCGGTGAACACCGAGGTTTCCCGCCACGCCGCCACCAGGTTGATCCGTGTCGCGCTCTCCCCGGACTGTGCCGCGTTCTTGGTGTGCACATCCGTGGCATAGCTGTCGCCGTTGATCTGGCTGGCGCGGATCATCACCAGGTTCTGGATGGTCTTCGGCAGCGCCGACTCACCGATCAGCACCGGCGCCACCGCGCTGTAATGCCCCAGCGCCTTGGCGACGACCGGGCTGCCGAAGAGGTTCAAACGTGCATTCATGATGTGTCCCTTGATCGTTCGGATCCAACGAGCACAAGATGCCGACCGTCCACGCCCCGTGACACCGCGTTCCTGTGACCCATCCCACCCGGTGCCGATGTCACAAACCGCACCCGATCGGCATCGTGTGCGTATGAGTCCCACCGCCGATGACGCCACCGCCGCCTTCGTCACCCATCGCAACCTGCTCTTCACGGTCGCCTACGAAATGCTCGGCTCGGCCGCCGACGCCGAGGACGTGCTGCAGGAGACCTGGATGAAATGGGTGGGCGTGGATCTCGGCGATGTGCAGGATCGGCGGGCCTATCTGGTGCGCATCACCACCCGCCAGGCGCTCATGCGATTGCGCGCCCTCGGCCGTCGCAAGGAGTCCTACGTGGGTCCGTGGCTACCCGAACCGCTGCTCACCACCCCCGACGTCGCCGAGGATGTCGAGCTCGCCGAAAACGTATCGATGGCAATGCTTCTCGTCCTCGAAACCCTCACGCCCACCGAGCGGGCCGTCTTCGTCCTCCGCGACGTCTTCGACCTCCCATACGGCGAAATCGCCGCGGCCGTAGCCAAATCTCCGTCCACCGTCCGCCAGATAGCCCACCGCGCCCGAGCTCATGTCGCTGCCCGCCGCCCCCGAGGCGCCGTCACCCCCGCCGAAACCCAGGAGGTGATCACCGCCTTCCAGCACGCCATCGAAACCGGCGACCTGCAGGCCCTGCTCGACCGCCTGGCTCCCGACGTGGTCTTCCTCGGCGACGGCGGCGGCATCAAACAAGCTGCCCTGCAGCCCATTACCGGCGCCGCCACGGTAGCCGCCCTCCTGCTCGCCAGCCTCCCCCGAATCGGCCGTGAAATGGCGGTCGAACCCGCCCATCTCAACGGGCACCCCGCTCTGATCCTTCGCCTGGCCGGCGAAGTCGACACCGTCATGGCCATCCGCATCGACGACAACCTGATCACCGGCCTCTACTCGGTCCGTAACCCCGAAAAACTCCTGCGCTTGGCACACGAGACCGCCCTGCGCCGCTGAGCGCGGCCATCACCGAGTGCTCGGCGCGCACGTGCGCGGATTACTCTGCAAGTGATGGCCCACGAGTCTCCGGAGGGTGATGGGTGTGAACCGATTGGCCGGTGCTACCTCGCCGTATCTGCGTCAGCATGCCGATAATCCGGTGGATTGGCGGGAATGGGATGCGGGGGCGCTGGCCGAGGCGGCGGAGCGGGATGTGCCGATTCTGTTGTCCATCGGGTACGCGAGTTGTCACTGGTGCCACGTGATGGTTTAAGGTTACTAGCCTTATTCATGCAGGTAGATGGCATATTTTTGGCCTGGATCGATCATTCCGCGCTCATTCGGTCGGTCGAACGCCGGTTTGATTCGGGCGCATCCGGCACCTTGCCAGCTTTGGTTCGGCCTACGGCTCGAGCAACTGGCTTTAGTCAGATCCGGACCCGGTCCTCACACCAGTCTTAAGTAGCCGAATGTAGTGCCTTGATCCACCAATCCGGGGCCACAGTTCGATGATCTCTTTGTCGGTCAGTTCGCTGGTATCGACGATCGTCTCGGTGTCACCGGCCCGGGCTGTCAGGAGTTGTTCGGTGGTCGAGACGAACACGGTCACAACAGAATTCCTTCGAACTCGATGTGTGATCGGCGCGCGCGGCGGCGCGGTCAGGGCTGGGTGGCGAGGGCGGGCCAGAGGGTGGTGGTGAGCTGTTCGGGCAGCTGGGCGCGGGTGGCGGTGTCGTCGCCGCGCAGGAACGCCCCGAAGAAGCCGCCGAAGACCATGGTCGCGATGGTGCGGGTGTCGATATCAGCGCGGACGGCGCCGCGGTCGATCAGCTGGCGCAGGACGTGTTCGACCTGGGAGACGCGGGGTTCGACGGCGCGGGTGACGACATGGGCGAGGAGTTCGGGCACGCGTTCGGCTTCGCTGATGAATCCGCCCTGCAGGATGATGGCGTCGGGGTTGTAGTAGCAGGGGTCGACGCGGCGGATGGCTTCGGTGAACGCCTCTTGCGGTGTCATCTCGTCCAGAGGGAAGGGTGGGGTGGCGGCGAGCTGGGCGCGCAGGCCGTAGTCGAGGGCGTCGATGACGAGTTCGAGTTTGCCCGGCCACCGCCGATACAGGGTCGGGCGGGTGACCCCAGCGTCGGCGGCGATATCGCCCAGGGCCATGCCGGTGTAGCCGTCGGTGACCAGGCGTCGGCGGGTCGCGAGCAAGATCGCCTCGTCCACGGCGGGATCGCGGGGCCGCCCGCCGCGCGGCCCGGACTTGCGGGTCTGCGGGTGGTCGGTGGCGTCGGCGTGCTGTCCGGTCATGGCCTCCCCGATCGTGTTTCGTTACAGGCCACGACTGTAATCCTTCATCGGGTGCAGCCGGTGTCGAGGCAGCACGCCGCCGTGGCCGAAGCCACGGTGGTGGCGTGGGAGAGCAGGTCGGTGAACTGGGCGAGGGTGCGGGCGCCTTCGATTACGCCGTGGCCGTCGAGGACGAAGGTGGGGACGGCACGGATCCCGGCCCGCAGGGCGCGGTCGATGCTCGCGCGGACCTCGGCGGCCCCGGTATCGGTGGCCAACGCCGTGGCGATCCGGTCGCCGTCCAGCCCGGCTTCGATGGCGAGCACAACCAGGGCATGCGGGTCGGCGATGTTGGTGCCGTCGGTGAAGTAGGCGCGTTCCAATGCTTCGTCGACCGCCGCCGCGGCGGCGGGGCCGCCGTCGCGGCGCGCCAGCCAGACCAGGCGGTGTGCGTCGAACGTGTTCACCGCCAGCGCGCGGTCCAGCCGCATCGGCAGGCCCTCGGTGGCAGCGATGTCGGCCACGGCGGCGTGTTCGTCACGGAATGCCGGGCCGCCGCGCGCGGCCCAATACTGCAGCAACGGTTGCGGGGTCGTGGGTAGGGCCGGGTTGAGTTGGAAGGGAAGGTAGTTCACCTCGACGTGGTCGCGATGGCCGAATGCGTCCAGCGCGCGGCGCAGTCGCGCCTTGGCCACGAAGCACCAGGGGCAGGAGATGTCGGAAACGACGTCGATCTTCACTAGAGGGATTCCTTTCACCGATTCTGTTGCCGCGCCGCGTGGTCCGGTCACGCCTTCACCACGGCGGCGGCAGGTGCGGGCCGGTAGAAGGCGACCAGTTGCACGGCCCCACCGGCGAGTCCGAGGCCGACCGCGATGACCAGTCCGGTCCAGCCGGTGAGTACGGGGTGGCTGAACAGCAGTTGTTCGAGGCTGGCGCGCCCGGCGCCCAGGGTGGCGACCGCGACGGCGGCCAGGGCGATAATCAGGTTGTATTCCCAGCCGGAGTCCATGACGAAGAACCCGTTGCGCCGGTGGACGGTGACGACGGCGACCAGCATCAGTGCCACGAACGCGGCGGCCGCGGGCGCGGTGAGGAACCCGGCCGCCAGCGCGAGCCCGGCGGCGATCTCGGTCGCGGCGGCCAGGCGTGCGTGCAGCGCACCCGGTGACATTCCCAGGCTTTCGAACCAGGCCGCGGTCCCGGTCAGGCGGCCGCCGAGGAAGATCTTGTGATAGCCGTGCGCCATGAGCATGGCGCCCAATCCGGCACGCAACCCCAGCACGGCAGCATCGAACGAATTCATGTCCCTCGTCTCATTTCTCTTGTCTGCCTGCGTATTTACCCGTGTGCGACGGTGGTGCCGTGGGTGGGTGGGTTCAGGTGGTAGCGGGCGATCACGTCGTCGAGCCAATCGGGGTGGCCGTAGGTCAGCCCGTAGCGGGCGGCGAGGTCGTCGAACGCGGTCGCGGGTGTGGTGCCGGTGGCGGTGAGCTCGCCCAGTTCGGCGAAGTACTGCTCGAAACCGCCGGGGATGATGATCTCGACGATCCGGCCCGGGGTGTCCCCGGCGTTCCACATGGCGTGCATCTCACCGCGCGGCTTGATCACGTATCCGCCGGGGCCGAGCACGGTTTCGGCGTCGCCGGAGCGGAATCCGATCTCGCCTTCGAGCACGAGCGAGTACTCGTCCTCGAAGGTGTGGGTGTGCGGTGGGGTGATCTGGCCGACTGCGAAGGGGTGCTCCACGATCGACACCGCGCCGTGGGTGAGGTGGGTGTCGAATTTGAGGTCCGCACCGAATCCGGGGATCGGCACGTGCCGACCCTCGCCCGGTCGCAGGACGGTGAACGGCGGAATCAGGGTGTGCTGCATGAGTTTTCGTCCTCTGGGTCACGCGAGCGCGCGGGTTCGGCTGTCGCTGTCGAGGCGAGTTCGACTCGGGCGTCGTCCTGCTCCGGCGCGGCTTCGGTGGTGGTGATTGCCGCGCCGGCGGGGAGGGGCGCCCCCTCCCCGGTCCCCGGCGGAGATTGCGGGTCAGCGGGTGCCCTGGTACGCCTGTTCGATCACCTCGGCGACGGTGTCGGGGTGGCTGAGCATGACCGCGTGTGAGGAATCGACCTCGGTGACGGTGGATCCAGCGCGGTCGGCCATGAACCGTTCCAGGCTCGGCGCGATGGCGTGGTCCTTGGTGGCGACCACAGCCCACGACGGGAGGGTCTTCCATCCGGCGGCCGTCGCGGGTTCGCCGAACGCCTCGGCGGCGACCGGGCGCTGGGAGACCGCCATGTAGGCGGCGGTGGCGGCGTCGACGTCGGCGGCGAACGCGGTCGCGAACTGGGCGTGGTCCAGCCACACCTCGGTACCGGTCGACCCGTCGGGACGGGTGTACTGGAACACCTGCTGCGGCAGCGGCGGCACCGACGCATCCGCGTGGGCTTCCAGCAGGCCACCGAGAGCCTCGCCCGCGTCGGGGACGAACGCCGCGACGAACACCAGGGCCGTGACGTCGGTGATGGCGGGGGCGGCGTTGGAGATGACCGCTCCGGCATAGGAGTGCCCGACCAGGATCTTCGGGCCCTCGATCCCGGCCAGGACGCCTTGGAGGTAGGCGCTGTCGTGGGCGAGGCCGCGCAGCGGGTTCGGGACCGCGATCACCGGGAACCCGCGCCGGTGCAGCCGCGCGGCGACCGGCCCCCAACCCGACGCGTCGGCGAACGCGCCGTGCACCAGCACCACCGTCGGCTTCGGCGCCCCATCGTCCTCACGGTCGGTGTGCGCGCCCGGCACCAGGGAGGTCAGGGCGGCCTTGATCGAGGCGGCGAAGTGGTTGCTCATGAATGTCTCTCCTTCAAACGAGGGTGGTGCCGCCCCGCTCTGATGCGGGAGAACCACCGACTTTCGTTACAGTGAGTGACTGTAACGTAACTCGAGATGTTTGCCAAACTATGGATCTGCGGCCCGCGCCGTTCGACGTCTGCGAGGACGCCCGGGCGCCCCTACCGGGACCGGGCGCGGATGCTCAGTTGGGCGAGGTTGGCGCAGATCAGCGCGCGCAGTGCGGCGATCTGCGCGGGGGAATGGAACCGCGGCGAGAACGCGAGCTCGAGGCTGGCGCGCCCGGCGAACGTGGACACGAAGTAGCCGACCCAGGACACCGGTTCGGAGGTCGCGAAGCCATGGAAGTCGACGATCTCGACCCCGGCCGGGACGGCGAGCTCGGGCATCTCGCCCCAGTTGGTGAGAAAGTTCCCGACACCCTTGCGCGGCCCGCCGTGTGCGGCGACCGCCGCCGCGGCCCGCATCACCGCCAGTGCTGCGCCGGTCTCGATTCCGGCGACGATCTGCGTCTTCGCCTGGGCCGCGAGGACTTCCAGGACGGTGCCAGGCTCGCAGGCGGTGACCGTCGGCGCGAACCCCAGCGCGTTGGTGACCTCGTCGGCCCGCGCCGCGGGCCGCAGGTAGGCGCGCAGGTCCACCAGATGGAACATGATCATCGGCAGATCGGTGGCATCGCCGAACTCGGTGAGTATCGCGCGTTCGGCCCGCACGATCGCCGCGGTCAGCAGGGCGTGCAGCGTCGTGCCCGCCGCCCGCGCGTGCGCACGCAGCGCGGCAGTGTCGGCCCGCGACAAGGTGATCCGTCCTCCCGGTGAGGGCGCGAACCCCGCTCCCTCGCCGCGTTCGGCGGCCGGGATGCTGTGCACCGCGCCCGCCGCAGGGAGATCGGGTTCGGGCAGGGCCATGCTCCGCGCACGGTAGGCGTGCTCGAGGCTGTGCGGGTGGACCGGAGTGGTGTCGGGCAACGCGGCGGTCCCGGCAAGGGTGGCGGCGACGCGCCAGAAATACGCAAGCAGCTCCAAGCCGAGGGTGGCGTCGTTGATCGCATGGCTGATCTGCAGCGCGACCGCAGTCCGGTCCTCGTCGCTGACGATGGTGAGTTTCGCCAGGCTGTGTGCGGGATCGAGCGGGCTCAGCGCCGCACCGGCGAGCCAGTCGGAGATCGGGCCCGCCACGGTCTCGGTGGTGGCCGCGCTGGTGCCGTCGCCGGGAATCTGTAGCCAGCACTGCCTGCCGGTGATCTCGATCGTACCGGTCAGCATCGGATACTTGCGGCACAGCAACCCGAAGGCGTTGTGCAGCAGCGTGATATCGATGTTCCCGGTGCAGATCGCGGTGTAGGTGACGGTCAGCTTGCGCGGCACGAAACCGTGATCGATCAGTCCCAGCCGATATCGCGTGGCGTTGTCCGCTCCGGCTGCGGCACGGCTCACGCCAGCCCCAGCAGTGCCGGGTCGGTGGCGCGCGACCGCAGTTCCTGGGCCGGGTCGGCGACCATGCGCCGGGTCCGCATATCCAGCAGGCCGCTGACACTGTGCACTTCGGCGACCAGGGTGCCGTCGGGTTTGGTCAGGGTGTGTTCGACGCGGTGGGTTTTGCCCGGCCCCCACACGAACACGCACGTCACATCGACGGTGTCGTCGGCGCGCAGTTCGGCGTGGTGGCGCACGGTGGTTTCGAGGTTGATCGGCCCGAACCCGTCGGCGAGCAGCCGCTGCGGAGACAGCCCGGCTGCTTGCCCGCACGCGAAGCGGGTGTGCTCGGCGTACTGCAGATACACCGTGGAGGCCAGGTGATGGTTGGTGTCGAGCTCGTAGCTGCGCACCGCGAACCGCAACGTGAACGGCGCGGTGCCGGTCGCGTCCGAGGACCTCTGCTGCGGGGACGCTGTTGCGGGCGTGGCTGTTTCGGTCATGACCGATGGACTCCTCGTCGGGGAATGTCGAATGGTGGCCGATCGCAGCTTGCTGGGGTCGCGGCACCGGTACCAAGACACTGGTGACACTGGTGTCGCCAGCACCCGGCAACCATCTGGCATCCCCTGCGGGGTGTGGCCGATGATGGACGCCGTGACCGCCCCCGCCTCGTCTCGCCGTACTGAACTGGCCGCGTTCCTGCGCAGCCGCCGCGACCGCCTCACCCCCGCCCAGGTCGGGCTGGCACCCGGATTGCGGCGCAAGACACCAGGATTGCGCCGCGAGGAGGTCGCCGGACTGGCCGGGGTGTCGGTCACCTGGTACACCTGGCTCGAACAGGGCCGCCGGATCAACGTCGGCGCGCAGGTCCTCGACGCCATCGCCGCCGCCCTGCGCCTGGACGGCGCCGAACGCGCTCACCTCTACCGCCTGGCCGAGGTCCCGATCCCCGCTACCGCGGGCCGCGCCGAAGCGCTCACCCTCACCGTGCAATCGATCCTCGACGCCATCACCGGATATCCGGCCGCGGCCATCAATACCCGCTGGGATCTGTTGGGCCACAACACCGCGGCCGCCTTGCTGTGGCCACGGCTGACCGCCCCCGGCAGCTCACGCAACGTGCTGTGGGAGCTGTTCACCACCCCCGCCCAGGACCGCTGCTTCGTCAACCGCGACGCCGGCCTGCCGCACATGGTGGCCTCCTTCCGCGCCGACTTCGCCCATCACCTACACGACCCCGCCTGGACCGACCTCATCCGCGGACTCGCCACCGCCAGCCCCGAATTCACCCGACTGTGGGCCACCCGTGACGTCGCCGCCCCACCTACCCAAACCATGATCTACCGCCACCCCAGCGCCGGGGAGCTGGCGCTGACGCTGACCCGCATGGAACTGCCCGCCACCCCCGACACCATCCTCACTGTGTGGACCCCCATCGACGACGACAACCGCGGGCGCCTCGAAGCGCTGCTGGCTCACCCCAACATCCCCGCACCCACACCCCTGCACCGACCGCACCGCGGTCGATCGCACGACGCCGAAAGATCGTGTGGCTGAGAGCTTCGGGTGCGTGGGAAATCGATGGCGCTGCAGTGGAATTCAGTCGGAGGGGGAGTCCGGATCGCGCAGTGGCCGGTGACCGCCGCGCAGGTCGGGCAGATGGAAGGCGCCATGCCCGTCCAGCCCGATGCGCTCATGCACGAACGGTGAAAGCCGCGCGGTGTCCTCCGCTGGCACCGGGTCGTTCTGGGCGCGCAACTCGTCCAGGCACGGTCGAGGCAGGCGACCTTCCGCCCGAGCATGACAGGCGAACAACCCGTCGGCAGTACAACAACCTTGTATTGCCGCGTCGAGTGCTTTTCGAAGCGGCCATCGCCCAAGCTGTCTGAGATGATGGCGCACTACTCTTCATGTGATGGCGCACGAGCCTGGGGCGCGATACTGGGACGGTTGTGCCAATCCGGCCGATTTCACAGCGGAGGCATGGAGTATGGGTTGGGTGGAGTGGGTTGTGCGTCGGCTCGAAATGGGAGGTTGGTGGGCATGAACCAATTAGCTAGTGCCACATCGCTTTACCTGCGCCAGCATGCTGACAATCCGGTGGATTGGCGGCAATGGGGTGCCGAAGCTTTGGCTGAAGCGGCGGCGCGGGATGTGCCGATTCTGCTGTCGGTGGGATATTCGTCTTGCCACTGGTGTCATGTGATGGCGCACGAGTCGTTCGAGGACGAGGCGACGGCGGCGTTGATGAATGCGAACTTTGTTTGCGTCAAGGTGGATCGGGAGGAGCGGCCCGATCTGGATGCGGTGTATATGAGTGCGACCGTGGCCATGACGGGGCAGGGTGGGTGGCCGATGACTTGTTTTCTGACGCCGGCGGGGGAGCCGTTCTATTGCGGGACGTATTACCCGAAGACGCCTCGGCACGGGATGCCTTCGTTCACGCAGTTGCTGACCGCGGTGGGGGAGACGTGGCGGAATCGGCGGGACGAGGTGGACCAGGCGGCGGGGCAGGTGGGGGAGGCGTTGCGGCAGCAGACGGCGGGGTTGCCGGAGCATGAGATCGGGCTCGGGAGTGAGCTGCTGGATCATGCGGTGGCGGCGGTGCTGCAGGATGTGGACAAGGAGAACGGGGGATTCGGTGGGGCGCCGAAGTTTCCGCCGTCCGCCCTGCTGGAGGGGTTGTTGCGGAGTTACGAGCGGACGGGGAGCGAGGCGGTGCTGAGCGCGGTCGCCGAGACCGCGGATGCCATGGCGCGGGGTGGGATCTACGACCAGTTGCGTGGCGGGTTCGCGCGGTATTCGGTGGATGCGGCGTGGGTGGTGCCGCATTTCGAGAAGATGCTGTACGACAATGCGTTGCTGCTGCGGGGATACGCGCATTTGGGTCGGCGGCTGGGCAGCGATGCCGGGAGTCGTTCGGGGGCAATGGGTTCCGTACTCGGAGCGCTGGAGTACACGGCGGTGCGGGTGACCCGGGAGACGGTGGGATTCCTCGTCGATGATCTCGGCACCGAGCAGGGGGCGTTCGCATCGGCGCTGGATGCCGATACGCACGTGGAGCCGGGTAGCCCGGGAGTCGAAGGCGCCACCTATGTCTGGACCCCGGCGGAACTCAACGGACTGCTGGGCGCCATCGACGGAGCTTGGGCCGCAGAGTTTTTCGGCGTCACCACGGCCGGGACGTTCGAGCACGGGACCTCGGTGCTCACCCGGTATTCCGAGCCCGGCGCGCACGATGCCCCGGCGCGCGAAGCGGAAGCCGAACGGCTGGAACGGATTCGCGGACTGATGCGGGAGGCGCGGGATCGCCGACCGCAGCCCGAGCGCGACGACAAGGTGGTCACGGCCTGGAACGGGATGGCCGTCACCGCGCTCGCCGAAGCGGGCATGGGCCTCGGGCAACCGGAATGGATCGCCGCCGCCGAACGCTGCGCCCGATTCCTGCTCGACGTGCACGTCACCGGCGACCGCGTCATTCGCGCCTCGCTCGGCGGGACCCCCGGTTCCGCGCCGGGCGTGCTCGAGGACTATGCCTGGCTCACAACGGGTTTCCTCGCCCTCTACCAGGCCACCGGCGACGGTGAGTGGCTCGGCCACGCCCACCGCATCCTCGATGCCGCACTCACGCATTTCGCCGATCCGGCCGCCCCCGGCAGCTGGTTCGACACCGCCGACGACGCCGAAACCCTGCTCACCCGCCCCCGCGATCCCATGGACGGCGCGACCCCGGCGGGCGCTTCCGCCCTGGCCGAAGCCCTGCTCACGGCCTCCGCCCTGAGCGATGCAGACCGCGCCATCCGCTACCGCGAACTCGCCGACCAGACCCTCGGCCGCGCCGCGGTACTGCTGGCCCGCGCACCCCGCTCCGCCGGCCAATGGCTGGCGGTGGCCGAGGCCGCCCTCCGCGGACCCATCCAGGTCGCGATCGCCATCGACACCGAGCCGGACACCGACCTGAGGACCACCGCCCACGCGGCCGCCCCCGGCGGTTCGGTGGTGGTCTCCGGCACGGTCGATTCCGGCCCGCTGCTGCTCGACCGCCCGCCGGTGCACGGCGATCCCGCCGCTTATGTCTGCCGAGGCTCGGTCTGCGATCTCCCGGTCACCACCGTCGAGGAACTGAAAAGCGCACTGCTGCCGCCGATTCCGGCATAACCGGTCCGATGGCCGAGCTCGCGGGAACCGGCGCGCCGGAACCCGCTGTGCCGCAACGTCAATGCGTGGATCGTTCGCGGCCGGACCATCCCGCGCGCAGCATGGCCGGGACGGCTACCAGCACCGCGGCGATATGCGTGATGCGGCACAGCGCGATGAGCCAGGACTCCACCGTCCAGCCCGAGACCAGGTCACCGAGACCGTCGGCATCCAAGGCAGCGGTGATCGGTTCGACGATCAATGACGCCAGGCCCACGATGCCCAGCCCGGCGACCAGGGTGTTCCGGGCCCATCGCGACCCGTCCGCCATGCGATAGGCCACCGCCAGTACGGCCAGATAGACGGTGGCCCGCACCATGAGCCCCGGCAGCAGATCCCCGATCTCCGCGGCCGGGCGGTCGAGATAGCGGGCGGCTTGGATGACGGCTTCGCTCGCACCCGCCGCGAGCGCGATGACGATCGCGCGGAAGGCCAGCGAAAGCAGCGAGGCGGCCGGGGTTTTCGGATCGGAGGCGGTTCGGCTGACAGGAACGCTCACACCTCGAATGTGCACCCCCGCCGCCCCGGCCCGAATCGGCCGCAAGTAGCACCCGATCCCGCTCACCCACTACCCCGGAGCTAGCGGCCGAGCGGCCGCGATATTTCGTTGCCGCCGGATTCAGCCGGTTCTACAGTCCCGGGGTGGTGTCTACCTTGATTTTGTCGCCCATGTTTACGCGGATGCCCGGTGGGCGGCGCGAACGGTGCGGGTGGAATGACTAGCGGTCGGCGGTCTGGTCGGCGACGGGGGCCGGGGTTGCGGCCGGCGGAGTCTCGGCCTGCGGGGCGGTGCCGTTGCGGTGGGCTTTCGGCGCGGACGGTGTGTCGGTCCAGCCCGGAGTGGGTTGTTTGCGACCGCGGAGGTGCAGGATGTCGTGCAGCTGCCACCTATCGCGCTCGGCTTCGGAAGCGGCATCGATGACCGATTGCGAGGCCAGGATGCGGCGGGGGACCTGTTTGGCCTCGGTGGTCAGGCGGGCGGCTTCGTTGACGGCGTCGCCGATCACGGTGAATTCCAGGCGGGTGTCGGCGCCGACGTCACCGGCGAAGACCAGGCCGCGCGCCAGGCCGATGCCGACGTCGAGTTCGCCCAGCGCTGCTACTTCGTCGCGGATGCGACGGGCGGCGCGCAGGGCGGGGGTGGCATTGTTCTCCAATTCGACGGGGGCGCCGAAAATGCAGAGGGCCGCATCGCCTTCGAACTTGTTGACCAGGCCGTGATTGTCCTCGGTGGCCGCCACGACGATGGCGAGCAGGCGATTGAGCTTGGCCACGAAATCGCGCGGAGCCAGTTCGGTGGACAGCGCCACCGAACCGGTGACGTCGACGAACAGCGCCGTGACGACCAGCAGATCACCGGTCAGATCGGGCGTGCCGGCCAGGGCCCGCGCCGCTACTTCGGTGCCGACGTGCCGGTCGAAAACCGAGCGCATGCGTTCGCGCTCACGCAGATTCGTGGCCAGTTCGTTGACCGAATGCTCCAGCCGGCCGATCTCGCTGGTGCTGCCGATCGGAATGTTCACGTCCAGATCACCGCGCGCGATGCGGTCCAGCGCATCGCGCAGGGTGTGCATGGGCGAGGCCACCGCGCGGGACAGCGCGGCGGTGGCGACCGCGCCCGCGGACAGGCCGACTAGCGCCAGATAGATGCCGGTGCGAATGCGCTCGTTGGGCGCCGACGACGGATCGGCGAGCACCGTGATCAGCATGAACAGCGGGACCGCGCCCGCCACCGCGAAAGTGACCAGCACCCGCACCAGCACGGTGGAACTCCAGTGCGCGGTGCCGTCGGTGACCTCCGCGACCACCGGAATGGTCGGGCGGATCAGGCGATCCACGATGAGATAGGTGAGCGCCGCCGACTCCAGGCCGCCGAGCGTGAACATCGACAGCACCACCGCGAAATCGTTCTGCGGGGTGGCGTGCGCGAAGATGGCCGCCGCGATGATCACGCCCGGCAGCCAGATCGCCAAGGCGCGCAAGGTGATATCCATGGGCAGCTTCAGCAGCCGCCGCGCCTCGGATTCGGCGGGCGGGCGATGCTGATCCAGCCAGCCGAAATAGTGGGTGCGATCGCGCACCGCCAGCACGATCCCGATGCTCGCGCCCAGCGTCGGATAGATCGCCACCAGAATGAACGTGGTCACCCACTGATCGCCGAGCCGGGTGAAGAAGCCGCTGAGCCACAGTTCGGTGGTGATCACCGCGAGGCCACTGAGATTGCAGGCCATGACGACCGCCGACAGGCCCCACCGCGCGCGCAGCGCCCAATAGATGAGCTTGCTGATCACGTCGGCCGGGTCGTGAGTGTGGGGTCGGTCATAGCGTCGTTCGTGCCTCGGTGTCGTCCGTCTCTTTGCAGCCGACTTTAGAGTTCTTCAGGGTCCGAGCGCACGTTTGCGGAGAAATGCAGTCGATCTAGGTGAGCAGTACCAGCCACACCGCGATGTAGTGGCAGAGCGCGGCCACGACCGTTGCGGCATGGAAGAACTCGTGATGGCCGAACACTTCCGGCCACGGATCGGGCCAGCGGGAGGCGTAGAGAATGCCGCCGACGCTGTAAGCAATCCCACCCGCGAGCAGCAGTAGCACCGGCGTCCAGCCGACATTGCCGATGAGGGTGCCGGCGACCGGAACGATGGCCCAGCCCAGCAGCAGATACAGCGGGACGCCGACCCAGCGAGGTGCGGTGGGCCACAGCATCTTCAGCGTGACGCCGGCGATCGCACCCGCCCAGACCGCCGCGAGCAGCACGGTTCCGGCGGTGCCGCGCACCCCGAGCAGCGCGAACGGGGTGTAGCTGCCCGCGATGAAAAGGAAGATCATCGAGTGGTCGGCGCGCTTCATCCACATGCGCGCGCGATCGGTCTTCCAATTCACCCGGTGATAGGTGGCGCTGACGCCGAACACCCCGCACACGGTCAGTCCGTAGACGAGTGTCGCCCAGGTCGCGGTGGCCGAGATGGTGCTCGCGACGGCGACCAGTGCGATCACGCCGATGGCCGCCACACCCACGGCCCAGGCGTGGATGATCCCGCGCATGCGTGGCTTGAGCAGCGCGAGCTCTTCCTTGACGGTTGCCAGCTCTTCGCGAACGGTATCGAGGGCGTCCGCCACCGGGGCGGAGGGCTGCACAGTGTCGGACACGACTTACCTCCTGAGTAACCTACGGTACCGTAGGTTGGCGACTGATTTCGTGAGAGGTGGGTAACTCGTCGGGGACCCCAGAATCGGTTTCGCACCCGTCCGCCGGTCCGGTCCAGGACGTTCGACGGCACTTCCGACCGGCAAGAGTCGCGAAGAGGTGGGGGAGCGTAGGGTTGCGGCTTGTGAAGCTTGCGGTTCAGCTGCGGGGACTCCCTTATCGCATCTACGAGGCTCGGCTGTCCAAGCAGCTGGCCGGTCGACAGCACCCTCGCCATGTGGCTGTGATGTGTGACGGGAATCGCCGCTGGGCCAAGGAGAACGGGTTCGCCGATCTCAGTCACGGGCATCGGGTGGGTGCGCTCAAGATCGCCGAACTGGTGGGCTGGTGCGGTGAGGCCGGGATCGAGATGGTCACGCTCTACCTGCTCTCCACCGAGAACCTGAATCGCGACTCCGATGAGCTCGAGACGTTGTTCGAGGTCATCACGGATGTGGTCGACGAACTGTCCGCGCCGGAACAGGATTGGAGCGTCCGCATCGTCGGCGCGCTCGATCAACTGCCCGACGACATGGCCAGACGTTTGAGAGAAGCGGCCAAGCGCACCGAAGGCCGCAGTGGTGTGCACGTGAACGTGGCCATCGGCTACGGCGGCCGCCAGGAGATCACCGACGCGGTGCGGTCGCTGGTCCGCCAGGAGATGGAGGCGGGTGAGACGGGCGAGGATCTGGTCCAGGCGATTACCGTCGATGCCATCGGCCAGCATCTCTACACCTCCGGGCAGCCTGATCCGGACCTCGTGATCCGTACTTCCGGCGAACAGCGTCTCTCCGGATTCCTGCTGTGGCAGAGCGCCTATTCCGAGATCTGGTTCACCGAGGCCTACTGGCCCGAGTTCCGCCGTGTCGATTTCCTCCGGGCACTGCGCGATTACGCCGCCCGGCACCGCCGCTTCGGGGTGTAACCCCGGCAACACGGTTCCATTGCAGTGCAACGGCTTCCGTGTTCGCGGGAACGTCGCTCCCGTACCGTCGGATTGCATGAGTGAGCTGCGGGCAGTCGATGGCGACTACATCACCTACGAAGAGTTCGGTCGCAGATTCCTCGAATACGCGGCGTCCACCGAACGCATACTCGGGGCGTTCGAGAAACTCACGGGGGAAGCCTTCGATTTCGGTCCGATAGGGGTCGGGCCGGGGCGGATCGCGAAACTCTCCGCCACCGTGCGACTAGGTCAGCCGCGGTTGAATCGTGAAGTCGAGCAGCATATTTCGTTCGATCTGGTGATTCCGCTCGATGTGGATCTGCTCATCGATCTGTCCGTCGACCGGTACCCCTTCCATGTGGACGGGACCATCCATCTGCATCTGACCGTGCGGACAGCAGAACCGCTGCGGGTCATCATCGAAATCGACGAACCGCAACCCAGCAATGTGCGCATCAATGTGGCGAGCGCGTCCCGGCGCGGTGAACTGCTGCGCATCCTGGCCAGCGTCGATACCGAGATCCGGCGGTTCGTCTCGAAATACATCGCCGCCGAGATCTGTAAGCCGAATATCCAAGCCGCCACCGATATCGATGTGGCGGGACGGCTGGATGCCGCGTGGAAGCTGTGAGCCGCTAGAGCTTGCGCAACCGCAGCCGGTTGATGGTGTGGTCGGAATCCTTGCGCAGCACCAGCGTCGCGCGCGGGCGGGTCGGCAGGATGTTCTCCACCAGGTTCGGCCGGTTGGTGTTGTTCCAGATCTCCTTGGCCGCGCTGGTCGCCTCGGAATCGTTGAACTTCGCGTAGTGATGGAAATGCGAATTCGGATCGGCGAAGGCGGTTTTGCGCAGCGCCAGGAAGCGCTGCACGTACCAGTTCTCGATGTCCTCGATGCGGGCGTCGACATAGATGGAGAAGTCGAACAGGTCGCTGACCATGAGCCGGGGACCGGTCTGCAGGACGTTCAGGCCCTCCACGATCAGGATGTCGGGCTGGCGCACGCAGTGGAACTGGCCGGGCACGATGTCGTAGGCGATGTGCGAGTACACCGGCGCGCACACCTCGGTCGCGCCCGATTTCACCTCGGTGACGAAACGCAGCAGCTTGCGGCGGTCGTAGGACTCGGGGAAGCCCTTGCGATGCATGATGCCGCGCCGGGTGAGTTCGGCTGTCGGGTAGAGGAATCCGTCCGTGGTGATCAGGTCCACCCGCGGATGATGGTCCCAGCGCGCCAGCAGCGCCTGCAGCACGCGCGCGGTGGTCGACTTGCCGACCGCCACCGAGCCCGCCACGCCGATGACGAACGGCACCTGGCGATCCGGATGGGTCTCCCCGAGGAAGGTCGCGGTGGCGGCGAACAGGCGCTGCCGGGCAGCCACCTGCAAATGGATGAGCCGCGCCAGCGGCAGGTAGACCTCGGCGACCTCTTCCAGGTCGATCTGCTCACCCAAACCGCGCAGACCGGTGAGTTCCTCTTCGGTCAGCACCAGCGGTGTCGACTTGCGCAGCGTCCGCCACTGCTTGCGATCGAACTCGACATACGGACTGGGTTCACTCATCCGTGCCACTTACCCACGTCCTCGGGTCGGCGAACAACAGCCACGCATGACCGAATTGTGCTCGCGGGCAACGAGGGCATGAACACCAGGTATGCCTACTGGCGAGTAACACGCGTGAGATAGGCCACGTACAACTCTCGAAAACTCTCAGGGGCTTCGCCCCCGAACCCCCTCGGGTGGGGAGAAGGGACAACTCTCGTAGCTCTCAGGGGCTTCGCCCCCGAACCCCCGAGGCGGGGTGAGGCTCTTCGCGGCTCGACTTTGGGAGGAGGGCTGACGCCGCCCGCTACCGGGCGGCGTCGCCCCAGCATCGGGCACATCGATCGACGCAATCCAATAGGGTCGGGGGTATGGGAGCGCATCCACTCGTCACCGAATATCTGCGGCTCGGACTCGCCTTCGATCGGCTGGAGGAAGGGTTCGTCGATGCCTATACCGGTGATCCCGCGCTACGGCGGGAAGTGGAGAACGCGCCTGCGCCGGAACCTCGGGAGCTCGCGAACACGGCTGCGGCGCTGCGTAAGGAACTGCCGGACGCCGGGTTGAGTGCGGAGCGGGTGGAATTCCTGGAGGCGCATCTGCGGGCGCTGGAATGCTCGGGGCGCAAGTTCGCGGGGGACGACATCAATTTCATCGACGAGGTGAAGGCGTACTTCGATGTCGATATCGCGCCCGGCAGTGAAGAGGAGTACCGGGAGGCGCATCGGCAGTTGGATGAGGTGCTGCCGGGGGAGGGTGCGCTGCTGGATCGGGTGACGGCGCATCGGCGCAATGACGAACTGCCGGCTGAGCGATTGCGGGAATGCGTGGACGCGTTCTCCAGCGCGCTGCGGGATCTGGTGCGGCAGCGGTATCCGCTGCCCGATACCGAGACCGTGGAATACGAAGTGGTGGGCGACAAGCCGTGGTCGGGGTTCAACTACTACCTGGGTGATTTCAAATCCAAGGTGGCCATCAACTCCGATCTCAAACAGCACATGGCGCATCTGCCCGCGCTGATCGCCCACGAGGCGTACCCGGGGCATCACACCGAGCACTGCCGGAAAGAAGCCGGACTGGTCGCGGCGGGGCAGGACGAGCAGACCCTGTTCGTGGTCAACACCCCGCAGTGCCTGATGGCGGAGGGCCTGGCCGACCTGGCGCTCAAGTCGATCGTCGGCCCGGGCTGGGGCAAATGGGCGCAGGAGATCTACGCCGACCTGGGCCTGCGCTTCGACGGCGAACGCGCCGAACGCATTTCGACCGCATCGGCGAACCTGCTGAGCGTGCGCCAGGACGCCGCCCTGCTGCTGCACGACAAACGCAAGGACGAGAACGAGGTGTCGGCGTTCCTGGAACGCTGGAGCCTGGTCACCCCCGAACGCGCCCGGCAGTCGCTGCGCTTCCTGTCCTCGCCGCTGTGGCGCGCCTACATCTCCACCTACGTCGAGGGCTACCGGCTGCTCGGCGGCTGGCTGGACCGGGCCGCCGACGCGGACGAGCGTTCGGACCGCTTCCGCCGCCTGCTGGACGAGCCGCTCACCCCGGGTGCGATCCGCCGTATGTGATCGCGAGCAGGCCCGATAGGATGGGCGGCATCGCGACTGGCGCACTCGAGGTGGAAGCAACCACCGGGAAGCACCGATGTCCCGCACCGCGCGCCTGGGTACTGGACAACCAGCCCTGGGGCATACCCGGATGACGGAGGTTGCGATGCAAGACGACACGATGAACCCTCTGGCCGACACTCCGGCGACGGACAATAGACTCGGCCGCGTGACGCCGACGAACTCTGTGAATTCCCAGTCCCTCAACGAGCTCGATCCCGAGGTCGCTGCCGCGATGGGCGGGGAGCTCGCTCGCCAGCGCGACACCCTCGAGATGATCGCCTCGGAGAACTTCGTGCCGCGCGCGGTACTCCAGGCGCAGGGCAGCGTGCTCACCAACAAGTACGCCGAGGGCTACCCGGGCCGCCGCTACTACGGCGGCTGCGAGAACGTCGACATCGTCGAGGATCTCGCCCGCGCCCGCGTGACCGAGCTGTTCGGCGCGGAGTACGCCAATGTGCAGCCGCATTCGGGTGCGCAGGCCAACGCGGCCGTGCTGCACGCGCTCATGACCCCCGGCGAGAAGCTGCTCGGCCTGGACCTCGCGCACGGCGGCCACCTCACCCACGGCATGCGCCTGAACTTCTCGGGCAAGCTGTACGAGGTGCACGCCTACGGCGTGTCCAAGGAAGACCATCGCGTCGATATGGACGAGGTGCGCAAGCTCGCCAAGGAGACCCGCCCGAAGGTGATCGTGGCCGGCTGGTCCGCCTACCCGCGGCACCTGGATTTCGCGGCCTTCCGCGAGATCGCCGACGAGGTCGGCGCGTACCTGTGGGTCGATATGGCGCACTTCGCCGGTCTGGTCGCCGCCGGGCTGCACCCGTCGCCGGTGCCGCACGCCCACGTGGTGTCCTCCACCGTGCACAAGACCCTCGGCGGTCCGCGCTCCGGTCTGATCCTGGCCAAGGAGGAGTTCGCCAAGAAGCTGAACTCGGCCGTGTTCCCGGGTCAGCAGGGCGGTCCGCTCATGCACGCCATCGCCGCCAAGGCCGTGTCGTTCAAGATCGCCGGTTCGGCCGAGTTCAAGGAGCGCCAGGAGCGCACCCTGTCCGGCGCCAAGATCATCGCCGAGCGCCTGACCGCCGCCGACGCCAAGGACAAGGGCATCACCGTCCTCACCGGCGGCACCGATGTGCACCTGGTGCTGGTCGACCTGCGCAACTCGCAGCTCGATGGCCAGCAGGGCGAGGATCTGCTGCACGAGATCGGAATCACCGTGAACCGCAACGCGGTTCCGTTCGACCCGCGTCCGCCGATGGTCACCTCGGGTCTGCGCATCGGCACCCCGGCGCTGGCCACCCGCGGCTTCGGCGACACCGAGTTCACCGAGGTCGCCGAGATCATCGCGGCCGCGCTGACCGGTTCCGCCGATCTGGATTCGCTGCGGCAGCGGGTTTCCAAGCTCGCGCAGTCGTTCCCGTTGTACGAGGGCCTGGAGGACTGGCGTCTGCTCGGCTGAGCGCCGAGAGTCCTTGGATAGCAATGGAGCCCGCCGCGATCGGTGATCGCGGCGGGCTCGCTGCTGTGGACAGGGTAACGCGGCCTTTCGCCCGAGCGGTTACAGTCGCGCGAGGCGGGGGATGGGACCGAACTTGCCGCGCCGGAAATCGACGTAGGCCTGTTCGACCTCGGCCCGGGTGCTCATCACGAACGGTCCGCCGAACACGATCGATTCGCGAATCGGCTTGCCGGAGAACACCATTACCGTCGTGCGCTGCTCCGGGTCCGCGCCGGTCAGCTCCAGGCTGGTGGGTTCGGTGACGTTCATCGGATCCGACCACGCCACCTGACCGGCCGCCACCGGCTGCCCGGCGATGGTGGCCTTGCCCTCGATGACATAGGCGAAGGCGCGATCCTCCGGTGCCAGGACCGGCGCATACGTGCTGCCGGGCTCCAGCGTCACCATGAGACCCGTGATGGGCCAATGGTTCTCGGCCGGCCCGGAGACCTCCCCGGCGGCGCCGGACACGACGCGCACCAGCACACCCGGCGCTTCGATCTTCGCCTGATTCTCCTGCCGCACATCCTGATACCGCGTCTGCACCATCCGCTTGTCGGTCGGCAGGTTCAGCCACAGCTGCAAGGTGTGCGCGTGCTCGTTCCGGAAAGCCAGTTCGCGGTGGATGATCCCGCTGCCGGCCGTCATCCACTGAATGTCCCCGGGTTCCAGCGCTCCCGCGTGCCCGAGACTGTCCCCGTGTTCCAGGACCCCGTCCAGCACCACGGTCACGGTCTCGATCCCGCGATGCGGATGCCATTCGAAGCCGGGTTCGGAGAACCAGTCCTCCGCCATCAACAGGAAGGGATCGGTCTTGCGGACGTCGTCGGGCGCGATGATCAGCGCGTTCTTGTCGACCTGCTCGGTCGGCCCGCCCATGGCCTTGGTCCGGACGCGATCGACATGCCGCGCCACCGTGACGGGTGTGGTCATACCTGCTCCTCTCGCCCGGCCCGGATGGCCCGGAAATTTAGATGACAAGTCAACCAACAAGCGGCCCGGCCGTGGTATTCCGCATCGCTACGACCGGCCCGAACGGGCTGGAACGCCTATGCTGCAAGGGGATCGGAGGTGGCCATGTCGACGAATGTGCTGCTGCTCGGCCGGACGGCGATCGTGGTGGATGACGCCCACGCTCAGCTGGAGTTGCCGGAAGTCGAGATCTACTCGGGGACGAGTCTCGAGGATCTGCGGAAGGTGTTCGCGCAGACGCGAATCGATCACGTCATCATGGGGGCGGGGCTGGATCTCGAGCTACGTCTCAGCATCGTGCGCGAGGTGTTCGAGTCCAGCGACTCCACCACGGTGCATATGAAGGATTTCGGGTCGGGACCGCAGGGGTTCCTGCCCTTCGTGCGGGCCGTGCTGATCGGCCTGCGCGAGCTCTGAGCTCAGGCGTGTTTGGCCAGGTAGTCCACGTACATGGGCCGCAGGACCTCGCCGATCTCACCTTCGCCGGCGTGCGCGTAATCGTCCAACATGGGCAGTACGTACTTGATGTCGGCTTCGCTCTCGCCGATGTCACCGGCGGCGGCCTCGGCGGCGGGAATGGACTTCAGCAGCTCCCACAGGAATTTGACGTCACCCCGGCGAACCGCCAGCTTCACGGCCCGGTCGTGCAATTCCTTGGTGGACAGCGTCTCGAGATCCTGAGTTTCGGCCATGCCATCGACTGTAATGGAGGGCATGACCCAGCGGCTGCGCGGTCAGCAAAGAAACGGCACATATCGATGAATGGGCCAAGGCGGTAACGCCTTCCGGCGAGCTGCGGAAGTGGTACCACGCCGATCCGCAGACACGCCGAGCCGAGTTCGAACGGAAGTATCGATCCGAACTCGCCGCCGACGACGCCCGGGAGGGCCTGGCCCGCCTGCGCGAACAGGCCGCCGCGGGACCGTTGACCCTGATCACGGCAACCAAGGACCCCGAGCACAGCCATGTTCCGGTACTCCTCGCCGAATTGGGCGAAACACCCACAGCGGACGCGCGTTAACGGGATCTTCACCAACACGCCTGAAAACCGGCGGGCCGGAAATGCGAAACGGCGGTAGCGTCGGTGGTGCGAGCCGCGTAGGTGTGGCTCGTACGGGAGGTCCTGATCGTGTCTGAGCAACTCAGTGCGAGAGGGCCGGCACCTGGCCCTCGGGTCGTACGACCCCAGAGCTGACCGGCCCAGCGAGAACGCTCGCGCGGTGTCGCGCGAGTGGCAAAGGAGCCCACCGTGACTGATGCACGCTCCGCTAACGCTCCCACCAGCGTTGCCGCCGCCGATCGAGGCGCCGGCACCAAAGGGCAGGGAGATCGCGCCTCGCAGTCGTCCGATTCCGGACAGAAAACCTTCGTCGTGGATACGTCGGTGTTGCTGTCTGATCCTTGGGCATTGACCCGCTTCGGCGAGCACCACGTGGTGCTGCCGCTGGTGGTGATCAGTGAACTCGAGGCCAAACGCCACCACCACGAACTGGGCTGGTTCGCCCGGGAGGCGCTGCGCATGCTGGACGATCTTCGTCTGGCGCACGGTCGGCTCGATCAGCAGGTGCCGGTCGGCACCGCCGGTGGCACGCTCCAGGTGGAGCTGAACCACACGGATCCGAATGTGCTGCCCGTCGGATTCCGCACCGACACAAACGATTCCCGCATTCTCGCCTGCGCGCTCAACTTCGCGGCCGAGGGCAAGCGGGTGGTGCTGGTATCCAAGGACATTCCGCTGCGAGTGAAAGCGAGTGCGGTCGGCCTGCAAGCCGACGAGTATCACGCCCAGGATGTCGTCACCTCCGGGTGGACCGGCATGGTGGAGCTCGAAGTGGGCTCCGAACTGGTGGACAAGCTCTACGCCGAGTCCGTCATCGATCTCGACGAAGCGCGAGAACTGCCCTGCCACACCGGGGTTCGGCTGCTCAGCGCGCGCGGCAGCGCGCTGGCCCGGGTCAGCCCGGACAAGCGGCTGCAGCTGGTGCGCGGCGATCGGGAGGCGTTCGGGCTGCACGGCCGGTCCGCCGAACAGCGCATCGCACTGGATCTGCTGCTCGACGAGAGCGTGGGCATCGTGTCGCTGGGCGGGCGCGCCGGTACCGGCAAATCCGCGCTGGCCTTGACCGCCGGCCTGGAAGCCGTGCTGGAGCGCCGGACCCATCGCAAGGTGGTGGTGTTCCGTCCGCTGTACGCGGTCGGCGGCCAGGAGCTGGGCTACCTGCCCGGCAGCGAGGCCGACAAGATGGGGCCGTGGGCGCAGGCCGTCTTCGACACCCTGGAAGGGCTGGCCAGCCCGGAGGTGATGGAGGAGGTCCAGGCGCGCGGCATGCTGGAAGTGCTGCCGCTCACCCATATTCGCGGTCGTTCGCTGCACGATTCCTTCGTGATCGTGGACGAGGCGCAGTCGCTGGAACGCAATGTGCTGCTCACCGTGCTCTCGCGGCTGGGCAGCGGTTCCCGGGTGGTGCTCACCCACGATGTGGCCCAGCGCGACAATCTGCGCGTCGGGCGGCACGACGGTGTGGCCGCGGTGATCGAGAAGCTCAAGGGGCATCCGCTGTTCGCGCATGTCACCCTGACCCGTAGTGAGCGGTCGCCGATCGCGGCGCTGGTCACCGAGATGCTGGAGGAGTACGGGCCCAACGCGTAAGCGTTGAGGCGATCCCGATCGGGCGGCACGCGCCGCCCGATCGGGCAACCTTCGGGAATACGTTTCACCTCCCGAGATGCCGGGTATATTCCGCGAAATACCTGCTCGTCGATCTTTTCGATAGTCCATGTCTGGATTGCTTGAAGATTGCCGAGCGTCGGCCTGAAATCTCGAGAGGATGGAAATGCACCACTTCGCTCGACGCACGGCTGGCATTGTCGCGGCGCTCGCGGTCGTCACCGCATTCGCCGCGGGGTGCGACAAGGACGACAAGAAGGACACGAGCTCCGGCTCGACCACCACCGCCACCACCACCACCACCACCACGGCCGCCGAACACGGTGAGCACAGCGGCGCCACCGAAACCAAGATCGCCACCCGCAACGGCGGCGAAATCGCGGTCAGCGGAGACGTTCTCGCCAAGTACACCGCGGCCGGCGGCGCCACCGGACCGCTCGGCGAGCCGACCGGGGCGCAGCAGGAAGCCGCGGGCGGCGGCGTGCTGCAGGAATTCACCGGCGGCGCGATCTATGTGGCCCCGGGCGGACCGGCCCATGTGGTGTGGGGCGAGATCCGCAAGGCGTACGACGAAAACGGCGGCCCCGGCGGCAAACTCGGCTACCCGACCAGCGACGAGACCGATATCGCGGGCGGCAAGCAGAGCACCTTCACCGGCGGCACCATCACCTGGGTGGACAACCAGACCACCGTCACCACCAACTGAGCACCGGGTCGCGAAACGGCGGGATCGATCACGATCCCGCCGTTTCGCTGTTCATAGCCGTCACAAATACCCGGCGAAGATCCCCATGTTTGCCGCGGAGCCGCTAGGTTGTGCTGGTGCAGAACGTTTTGGCCGACCGTGAGCTGCTCGAGACGCTCGCGGCAGCGGTGGAATCCAACCTGACCCGGCATATCGAGGTGGCCGCCGAATGGCAGCCGCACGACTACGTGCCCTGGGCCGATGGCCGCAACTTCGCCTTCCTGGGCGGGACCGACTGGGACCCCGCGCAATCCGAGCTCGGCGACACCGCCAAGCTGGCGCTGACCGTGAGCGTGCTGATTGCCGACAATCTGCCGTCCTACCACCGCGAGATCGGCAAGTATCTGCGCACCGGGCCGTGGTGGCGCTGGGTCGGGCGCTGGACCGCCGAGGAGAACCGGCACGAGATCCTGATCCGCAACTACCTGATGGTGACCCGCGCGGTCGACCCCATCGAACTCGAGCGCATGCGCATGGCGCACATGACCGCCGGTTTCCGGCGGCCCGCGCTGCACCTGCTCGACGTGCTCGCGGCCGCGGCCTTCGAGGAAGCCGCGGCGGCGGTGCGGCATCGCAATACCGCGGCGCTGGGCGAAAACCCCATCGTCACCATGATTTCCGAGCGCATCGCGGTGGACGACGAACTGCAGGCCGAGTTCTTCGGCAACCTGATCGCGGCGGCGCTGGACCTGACCCCGGACCAGACCGTGCGCGCCATCGCGGATCAGGTGGCGGCCTTCCACGTCCCGGTGGTGCAGCTGGCGGACGGTCGCACCAGCGACGAGGTGCTGGCCGAGGCCGGCATCTACGACCGAGCACGCGAAGGCGAACTGGTCTTCGCCCCGCTACTCGAGCGCTGGAACATCTTCACCCGCACCGACTTCGGCGAGGAAGGCGAGAAGGCCCGCGCCGAACTCGCGCACCTGCGCCGCTGACGCGCCCGGGGCTTCGGCGTGCGGCGCGTTCTGTGCCGGCCGTTTCTTCTGAACCGCTGATGCGCTCGGGGGCTTCGGTGCGCGGCCCTGTTCCGCGCCCGAGCGCCCCTTGCACATAGGGGGTTTGGGGGCATGCCCCCAAACCCCCACTCTCTTCACGCCCGAAGGGCGTGCTGTTCGCTCACCGCGGGCGAATCGCCCGGAACACGCCGAGCACGCTGCCCCGCAGGAAGTTCTCCCACGAAAAGTGGTCGTGCCAGAGCACGATTCGGCCGTCTTTCAGCTCGAACGTCCCGCACACCCAGAAGGCGATCTCGACCGGGCCGAAGCGCAGGTAGTCGGTTCGTTCGGTGAGTACGACGTTTTCGCCGTCGGCCGCGATGTGATGGATATCGACCCGGAAACCGAAGCGCGGGTTCTGTAGTTGCTTCAGAACCCAGCGCACCCGGTCCAGGCCGCGCACATCCGGCAGTGAGGTGTTCTTCCAGACCAGGCCCGGGTCGGCCAGGTCCAGGGCTTCGTCGATGATCTTCATCTCCAGGGCGGCGAAGAACTCGCGGACCGTAGTGACGGCGTCCTGCTGCAACTCCGGTATGTCGGACATGAGCCGAGCGTAGGCCGATTCCGCGCCGCCCGGCCTACTTTCGCGCCGCCATGAGCACGCCGAGACCGTCCAGAATCCGGTCGATGCCGAAGCGCAGCGCGTCGTCGCGCCCGTTCTCGGCGGGCGGCTGCGCGGCCTGTTCGGCCATGATCGCGGTCAGGTGCGGATAGCGGTCGCCGTGCACCGCGAGCACGCCCGCGATCTCCTTGGCGAGCAGCTCCTCCACGCCCTCGGTCGTGTCCGTGGGTACGGCGACCTGCTGCACCAGGCTGCGGGCGTGACCGAGCAGCAGCACCACGGCGTCCAATTGCTCCGAGGCGGTCAGCCCCTTGTCCTTCAGCACGGTGAGAGCCGTTTCCGGCCAGCTCAATTCATTGGGGCCGGACGGGCGCACCCCGGTCGCGACCTCGAGCCCCCACGGGTGGGCGTAATAGCGCCGGAAGACGGTTTCGGTCCATTCACGCAGGTAATCGCGCCAGCCGTCCGGGGTGTCCGCCCAGCCGGCCGGGACCTCGGGCGCGGGCCCGAGCGCGACTTCGGCCATCAGCGCGAGGAGTTCGGTGCGGCCCGGGACATACCGGTACAGCGCCATCTTCGCGCAGCCCAGCCGCTCGGCCAGCCGTGCCATGGAGAGATTGGCCAATCCTTCGGAGTCCGCCAGCGCGATCGCCTCGGCGACGATTCGAGCCAGGGTCAGCGAGGGTTTCGGCCCGCGCTTGGGGCGATCTTCCCGAAGGCCCCAGAGCAATTCGAGGGTGGTGGGTCCGGCCATGAACGTCATCCTTCCGCATGCACCGCTTGACGGCTAACTGCGTCCATCGTACGCTAATCAACAACAGCGTCCGACGGACACAGTTTCTCGAACAGGGAGCACGACATGCGCAACACCACCGTTCTCATCTCCGGCGCCAGCGTCGCCGGCCCCGCCCTCGCCTACTGGCTGCACCGGTACGGCTTCGACGTCACCGTCGTGGAGAAGGCCCCCGCGCTGCGGGAAGGCGGCCAGGCCATCGACTTCAAGGGGCAGACGCATATGACGGTCATCGAGCGCATGGGCATCGTGCGGGACCTGCTGGACCGGCAGACCGGCAAGACCGACATGGTGCTGGTCGACGAGGCGGGCCGGGAAAAGGCGGTCATCTCCGGCGACTTCACCGGCGGCGATATCGAGATCCTGCGCGGCGACCTGGCCGAGGTCATGTACAAGCGCACCGCCGAAGCCTGCGAATACCTCTTCGGCGACACCGTCACCGCGCTCACCGAGACCGCCGACGGCGTGCACGTGGAATTCGAGCACGCGCCCGCCCGCACCTTCGACCTGGTCTTCGGCTGCGACGGGATCCACTCGCGGGTCCGCAAGCTGGCCTTCGGACCCGAAGCGGACTTCGTCGCCCACGAGGGCTACTACTACTGCATTGCCGGGCAATCGCATTGGCTGAACGACGCCACGGGAGAGCGGGAGCGCGCCCGGTCCCTGGCCTGGCACGCGCCGGGGCGGCTGGCGGTGGACGGCGGGTCCAAGGCGGCGCAACTGTACATGTTCGCCTCGAAGGAACTCGATTACTCCCGGGACGATGTCGACGAGCAGCGCGGGATCGTGGCGCGGGTGTTCGACGGCATGGGCGGGCGGGTGCCCGAGATGCTGGCCGCGCTGCCGCAGCTCGGCGGCTTCTACCTCGACTCGATCAGCAAGGTCAGCATGAAGACCTTCGTCAAGGGACGCGTTGCGCTGGTGGGGGATTCGGCCTACGGGCACACCCTCGCCGGTTTCGGCACCGGGCTGGCGGTGGTCGGCGCGTATGTGCTGGCCGGTGAATTGGCCTTGGCCGCAGGGGATCACACCGTGGCGTTCGAACGCTACGAAGAGATCATGAAGCGCTACACGAAGAAGGCGAAGGGGGCGCAGCCCGGCCCGTTCCTCGCGCCGAAGACGGCCCTGGGGGTTCGGTTCCGCAATTGGTTCCTGGGTTCACGGGCATTCGGTCTCATGTTGAAGTACGGAGACGATGCTGCGAACGATATCGACCTGAAGAACTATCCCGAGCTTTTCGGTGCACGCTGACGGCGGGCGTGGGTATGGCGACTCACGTCGCCATACCCACCGACCGCGATATTCAAATGATGACGCCGAGGGTGGTCAGGAATGCGACCACTCCGGCAAAGCCCAGGGCGGCCAACGTAACGGCGAGTCCGATCAACATGGTTTCTTTCCTTTCGTGGAGCATCCGCAGGACGCGGATACTCAGCTAATCGATGGCAAAGCGTGGTGTGTTTCACACTTCCATCCGAAAAAGGAAAGTCGCTCGATGACCGGCGGTTTGTTTATTTGCGCTCGTCGACCCGGCTCATGCCCAGCACGTCGAGCCGCCGATCCAGCTCGGCTTCGGTGAGATTCTCGCTGATCAGACCCCGATCGATGACCGTCTGGCGGATGGTCTTGCGCTCCTTGAGCGCCTCCTTGGCCACCGCCGCGGCCTCCTCGTAGCCGATCGCCGAATTCAGCGGTGTGACGATCGAAGGCGAGGATTCGGCGAGCTGCCGCAAATGTTCCTCGTTCGCGACCAGGCCGACGATGCAGCGGTCGGCGAACAATCGGGAAACATTGGACAGCAGGCGAATGGATTCGAGCACATTCCGCGCCATCACGGGAATATAGACATTCAATTCGAAATGGCCGTTGCCGCCGCCCCAGGCGATTGCCGCGTCATTTCCGATGACCTGCGCGGCCACCTGGGTAACGGCTTCCGGGAGAACGGGATTGACCTTGCCGGGCATAATCGAGGAACCGGGCTGCAAATCGGGCAGCTGGAGTTCGCCGAGACCGGTGAGCGGGCCGGAACCCATCCAGCGAAT
Source organism: Nocardia yamanashiensis NBRC 100130 (assembly GCF_001613325.1). Classification (GTDB taxonomy): domain Bacteria; phylum Actinomycetota; class Actinomycetes; order Mycobacteriales; family Mycobacteriaceae; genus Nocardia; species Nocardia yamanashiensis. The sequence continues at coordinate 309,244 of NZ_BDCD01000009.1, forward strand.
ATCGTTGGCAATCTTGGTGAGACTGATGGCGACCGTGCGCAGCGCGCCGGACAGCTCGACCAGGGCGTCACGGGCGGCCTGCGCCTCGAAGTGGTCCTGGGCTTCCGACAGCGCGTCCAGGCCGGTCGACTTCGCCAGTTCCGCAACGACTTTCGCGCCGAACCCGGCGGGCGCGTTGAGCCCGGTGCCGACCGCGGTGCCGCCGATGGCGAGCTCGCCGACGCGCGGCAGGGTGGCCAGCAGGCGTTCGATGCCCGCGCTCACTTGCCTTGTGTAGCCGCCGAATTCCTGGCCCAGCGTGACCGGCACCGCGTCCATCAGATGGGTGCGGCCGGATTTCACCACGTACCGCCACTCCTGGGACTTGTCCAGCAGCGCCAGCCGCAGATGCTCCAGCGCCGGCACCAGATCCTTGACCACGGCCTCGGTGGCCGCGAGATGCGTTGCGGTGGGGAAGGTGTCGTTGGACGACTGCGACATGTTGACGTCGTCGTTGGGGTGCACGGTGACGCCGTTGCGGGCCGCGATGCTCGCGATCACCTCGTTGGCGTTCATATTCGAGCTGGTGCCGGAACCGGTCTGGAAGACATCGATCGGGAACTGGTCGTCGTGCTCGCCGTCGGCGATCTCGGTCGCGGCGGCGACGATGGCGTCGGCCTTGCTCGCGTCCAGCAGGCCCAGCTCCCGATTCACCACGGCGGTAGCGGCTTTCAGCAGGCCGAGCGCGCGGATCTGAGCGCGCTCCAGGCCGCGGCCGCTGATCGGGAAGTTCTCCACCGCGCGCTGGGTCTGCGCCCGCCACAACGCGTCGACGGGAACGCGGACCTCGCCCATGGTGTCGTGTTCGATGCGGTACTGGGTGTCGTCGGTCATGACATCGACCCTATGCCCGGCCCGAGGCCGGTGGGGGTGCCACGCCTGAGGGAAACCGCACACGGCGCGGCGGGAATAGCCGCCGCGCCGTTCGCGACTCAGGGCATCGGGGGAGCGGCGTGCTCGTCGCCGTCGAAGTCCACCGAGGAGTACTCGCGCAGCTTCGACAGGCGGTGGTAGGCGTCGACCATGCGCACGGTGCCGGACTTGGCGCGCATGACGATCGACTGGGTGGACGCGCCGCCGCCGTAGTAGCGGACGCCGCGCAGCAGATCGCCGTCGGTGACGCCGGTGGCGCAGAAGAAGACGTCCTCACCGGAGACCAGGTCTTCGGTGGAGAGAATGCGATCCAGGTCGTGGCCCGCGTCGATGGCCTTCTGGCGCTCGGCGTCGTCCTTCGGGGCCAGCTTGCCCTGCAGCGCGCCGCCCATACAGCGCATGGCCGCCGCAGCGATGATGCCCTCGGGGGTGCCGCCGATGCCGATCAGCATGTCCACGCCGGAATCCGGGCGGGCGCACGCGATGGCGCCGGCCACGTCACCGTCGGAGATGAGGCGGATGCGGGCGCCGGCCTCACGCACTTCCTGCATGTGCGGGGCGTGGCGGGGACGGTCCAGGATGCAGACGGTCAGGTCGGAGACCGAGGAGTTCTTGGCCTTGGCGACGCGGCGTAGGTTCTCCGCGATCGGCGCGCCCAGATCGATGACATCGGCGGCCTCGGGGCCGACGGCGATCTTCTCCATGTAGAACACGGCGGAGGGATCGAACATGGCGCCGCGCTCGGCGACCGCCAGCACCGAGATGGCGCCCGGCGAACCCTTCGACATCAGGGTGGTGCCGTCGATCGGATCCACCGCGAAGTCCAGCTCCGCGCCGGTGCCGTCGCCGACCAGCTCACCGTTGTACAGCATAGGCGCTTCGTCCTTCTCGCCCTCGCCGATCACCACGATGCCGCGCATCGAGACGGTCGCGACCAGCTGCCGCATCGCGTCCACGGCCGCACCGTCGCCGCCCTCCTTGTCGCCCCGGCCGACCCAGCGGCCCGCGGCCATGGCCCCGGCCTCGGTGACCCGGACCAGCTCCAGCGCGAGGTTGCGATCCGGAGCCTCGCGGCGGGGTGCGGGCGTGGGTGCCGTCATTACGGTGCCTCCTTGGTTGTCTACAAGCTGCCCAAATTGTCGCATTGAGCATCGGAGGCCCGAGCAAGTACTCGTATTGCACTCTCGTACCGATCACCGCGCAGGTCACCGGCCTGATCTCGGGCTGACCGGCGGCGGGCGTCTCGTTCGTCCGGAAACATGCCGGGACACGCGGGTTTCGGGCGGACTGTGTGCTCGGTCGCAGTCGGGGCCCGTGGATACTGGTGCCGTGTCGTACCAGAAGCCCCGCACCCAGCACGATTACAAGGACCTGATCTGGTCGTTGCTGCCGCTGCTGCTGATCTGCCTGGTGATCGCGGGCATCGCCGCGCAATGCAGTTTCCAGACGGGCGGGCCGAAGCAGGGACAGATCCCGGAATTCAAGATTCACGATTCCCTGACGGTCGCGGCGCGTGAACTGCCGTTTCCCATACGGGAACCCGCCGTCCCCGCCGACTGGACGCCCAACTCGGGTTCACGCGCCGATGTGACCGGCGGCGGGAAGCTGGCGACGGTCGGGTACATCACCAACCACGGCGCGTACATGCAGCTCACCCAGAGCGACGCCACCGAGGACAAGCTGGCGGCGCAGATCGTGGGCAGCCGGTACGCCACCGGGACCGAGCAGATCGGCGATCGCAAGTGGGTGGTGTACGGCGAGGCCGACACCGAACCCGCCTGGATCTCCGATTACGGCAATGTGCGCGTGCTGATCAAGGGTGCGGGCAACAAGGGTGCGTTCCTGACCCTCGCCACCGCGGTCGGCAACGCTCAGCCGCTGCCGAACAAGTAATTCCCCCGTCATTCCGGGATAGCGAGCGGGCGGTGCCGGAATGACGAGTGGCCGTGAGTCGGGCTCAGTTCTCCTGATCGCGGTGGGCCAGGGCGTCTTCCACGCGCTTGCGGGCGCCCGCCAGGTGTTCCTCGCAGCGCGCGGCCAGGGCTTCGCCGCGTTCCCACAGGGTGAGCGAATCGTCGAGGTCCATGCCGCCCTGCTCCAGCATCTTCACCACATTGACCAGCTCGTCGCGGGCGCGTTCGTAGCCGAAGGTGGCGATCTCGGCGCGATCGGCGTCGGTCATATTCTTACGAATCCTTTCGAGGGGGACGGGAACCCAGCGGTACGGCGCCGAGCCCGGCGGCGGAAATCGCGCCGTCGGCCACCCGGATGCGCAGCTGGGTGCCGGGCGGGGCGTCTTCGATGGAACGGATGACGTGGCGGTCCTTGCCCGAAACCCGTTGCACCACGGCATAACCCCGGGACAGCGTGGCGGCCGGGCCGACGGCGGTGAGTTTTTCACGCAGATGCCGCGTGGTGGTCGATTCACCGGAGAGTAGATGGTCGACGGCGCGCCGCGCGGCCGTGCGCAGCCGCTCCACCTCGTCGTGCCGCTGATCCAGCAGCCGCAGCGGTTCGGCGAGCACCGGGCGCGAACGCATCTGCGCCAGCGCGCGGGATTCGCGATCCACCCAGCCGCGCAACGCGGCCGCGGACCGTTCGCGCAGTTCGCGCAGCAGCGCCATTTCCGCCGCGGCGTCGGGCACGATGCGTTTGGCGGCATCGGTCGGGGTGGCGGCGCGCAGGTCCGCCACATAATCCGAGAGCGGATTGTCCGGCTCGTGCCCGATGGCGCTGACGATCGGCGTGGTCGCGGAAACGATTGCCCGGCACAGCGTCTCGTCGGAGAACGGCAGCAGATCCTCCACGCTGCCGCCGCCGCGCGCCAGCACGATCACATCCACCCGGGGATCGGCGTCCAGCGCCGCGATGGCCTCCAGGATCTGCGGCACCGCCGTCGCCCCCTGCACGGCGGTATTGCGAATCTCGAATTGCACGGCGGGCCAGCGCTGCGTCGCCACCGTCACCACATCGTGCTCGGCCGCACTGGCGCGCCCGGTGATCAGCCCGATGCGATTGGGCAGGAACGGAATCGGCCGCTTCAGCCGGGGATCGAAGAGCCCCTCGGCCGCCAGCAGCGCCTTCAGGCGTTCGATCCGCGCGAGCAGTTCGCCGATACCCACCGGCCGAATCTCGGTGATGCGCAAGGACACCGTGCCGCGCCCGGTGAAGAACTGGAGCTTGCCGTAGACCACGACCCGGCTGCCCTCTTGCAGCGGCACCGCCGAATTGCGCAGCAGCTCCGGATCGCACGTCACCGAAAGCGACATATCGGCTGCGGTATCGCGCAATACGAGAAACGCGGTCCGCGTACCCGGCCGCATATTGATCTGCGTGATCTGCCCCTCGACCCAGATCGCCCCCAACCGGTCGATCCACTGCGCCACCTTGACGGCGATGGTGCGCACCGGCATCGGGTTCTCGGCGGTACTGCTCGCCTTGGCCGGCGGTGCGGGCTGCTCGGGCTGTGCGGACGTCACGCACCGATTCTGTCAGTGCCCACCGACTACGACGGCAAGACGCCCACCGACACGAAGAACCCGGTGGCCACGGCGGCGTGCGGAACGAAAACGGGCCGCAGGTGGTGCCCACTCCACCTGCGGCCCGTGGCGCTCAGTGCGCTGGTGCGCTCACCCACATCCAACGGGTTCGGGCGAAGCCTCGAACGCCGATTCTGTGAGACGTGCGCACCTCGAGGGGGTTCGGGGCGAAGCCCCTGAGAGCTACGAGAGTTGTTCTCAAACACGTGCGCCGACCGCCCGCGCCGGGTGGCTCGGGTGATCGGCGCTCGCCGGAAACAGCTCACTTGGCCTGAACGGTCGCGATGCGGTTGGTCAGCATGGTGACGAACGGGGCGCGATCGCGCGTGCCCTGCTCGTACGCCAGCAGCGTGGATAGGTCCTCGACCGATAGCTGGCGCAGCCGGGCGCGCAGCTGCGCGATGGTCATCTCGTCGTAGTTGAAACGCGACGCCACCTCGGGGGTGGCCGGCGCGCTGCCATTGTGGCCGTTGGTCGCAGCGACGGAAGCCGTTGCGGGGGCCTCGGTTTCGGCAGCCTCAGGTTCGGCGGCCTCCTGCGCGGCCGACTCTGCGGCGACCGGCTCGGGCGCGGCCACGATCGGATCCGAAGCCGGCGCGGATTCGGTTTCGGCGGCGGCCGATTCGGTCACCACCGGTTCGGTGATCTCCGCGACGGGTTCCGCGGGTGCGGATTCCTCGGGTGTAAAGAGGTCGAAACGGCTCTTGCGTACCGATTCCGAGCCGAAGCTCGGCGTTTGCTCGAGGTCTTCGTCCTCATCGAAAGTGGCCCACGCGGGCTGTTCTTCCGGCTGGTTGACCAAACGGTCGAAAACGGCATCGCCTTTGAGAGCGAGGCTGGTCACGAACTGCTGGAAGTGCATGGTGGTTTGCAGCATCTGGCTGATCGCGGTGATCGGGAAATTGATTGCGGTCGTCGGTAGCCGACGAGTTTCCTCGAGAGCATAGACGGCAGCCCCGGCGGCGACCCGGGCCAGGAACGGAGGTCGGAACATGCCCATAGCCTGCCCCAAACGCCCTGTGATGCAAAGGTGAGAACGCACGAAAAGTGATTTTGCCCGCGACCTCCGATCGAATGCGCGTCACCCCGCACACGTATTCTGTGGGGCATGTCCTCGGCTATCCCTTTGAACGTCGGAATCGTCCGGTCGCCGTCGGGTGCCGCCGACGCCCCGAAACGGGTACTGCTCGCCGAACCGCGCGGCTATTGCGCCGGTGTCGATCGCGCGGTGGTGACCGTCGAGAAAGCTCTCGAAAAGCACGGTGCGCCGCTGTATGTGCGCAAGGAAATCGTGCACAACCGGCACGTGGTGGAAACGCTGCGGGACCGCGGTGTGATCTTCGTCGACGAAACCGACGAGGTGCCGGAGGGCGCGGTCGTGGTGTTCTCGGCGCACGGGGTGTCCCCGGCGGTGCACGAGTCCGCGGCCGAACGCAACCTGCACACCATCGACGCCACCTGCCCGCTGGTCACCAAGGTGCACCAGGAGGCCAAGCGGTTCGCGCGCGACGACTTCGACATCCTGCTCATCGGTCACGAAGGGCACGAGGAGGTCGAGGGCACCGCGGGTGAGGCGCCCGACCACGTGCAGCTGGTCGACGGGCCGGACGCGGTCGACAACATCACCGTCCGCGACGAGAACAAGGTGATCTGGCTGTCGCAGACCACGCTCTCGGTGGACGAGACCATGGAGACGGTGCACCGGCTGCGGGCCAAGTTCCCGAATCTGCAGGATCCGCCGAGCGACGACATCTGCTACGCCACCTCCAACCGGCAGACCGCCGTGAAGGCGATGGCGCCCGAATGCGATCTGGTTATCGTGGTCGGCTCGCGCAACTCCTCCAACTCGGTGCGCCTGGTCGAGGTCGCGCTGACCGCCGGGGCCGGGGCCGCGCATCTGGTCGACTACGCCCGCGAAGTGGATCCGGCCTGGCTGGAGGGTGTGCGCACCATCGGCGTCACCTCCGGCGCCTCGGTGCCGGAGATCCTGGTCGAGGGCGTGCTGGAATTGCTGGCGCAGCACGGTTTCGGTGAGGTGCAGCCGGTCACCACCGCCAACGAGACCCTGGTCTTCTCGCTGCCCCGGGAACTGCGCGCCGCCCGCGCCTGAGCTCCGGACAGCGAAAACACTCGCGCCCCTTACCGATTCGGTAAGGGGCGCGAGTCGTATTCGGGGTTGTTTCCCCGTCAGCGTTCGATGCGGCCGGAATCGCGTTCGCGGTAGCGCACATTCGGGCGCGGGTGCGGGGGCACGTCCGGGTTCTGGGCGCGGCGGCGCGGTTCGCCCGCGGCCGGGTTGCGG
>NZ_BDCD01000010.1 GCF_001613325.1 Nocardia yamanashiensis NBRC 100130
GGGGCCGAGGCCGCCGTGCTGGTGGAAGAGGAACAGGCCGCCGCCGGTGCGCAGACCGCCACCGAGGCCGAACCCGCGGGGCGTACCCGTGGCCGGCGCCGGGTGGCTCGTACGGCCGCCGCTCCGGCCGCGGACAGCAAGGGGGCGGTGTTCGTGCTCTCCAGCGCGGATCAGCCGCAGACCCCGGCGCTGAACCTCGAGGACCTGGCGCCGGTCGCGGTGCCGCCGCGGGCGCGTCCGCGCCGTCGTGCCGCCGGTCGCCCGGCCGGTGCGCCGGAGGACGCGAACTAGGTTCCCCGGAAAGCCACAGTGGCCCCGCCGTTTCCACGGCGGGGCCACTGTATTTCCGCCCGGCGGTCGCTCGCTCCGCCGGGCTGTCGCCTCAGCCCAGTTCGTACTCGAACCAGAGGTGATGGGTTCCGTCCGCATCGATGGTCAGATCCCCGGTGCCCCGGATGCCCGCCAGCCCGCCGGTCCCGCTGACGGGAACGATGGTGAAGAACGGCGCGCTCCGGTCCGCACCCGAGGTGGTCGCCGAGTGCACGAAATTGAAGCTGCCCGCGACCCCGTTCAGCGACCCCTCGAAGGACTCCAGCGCGACATAGGTGCCCGCACCCGCCGCCGGGTCGAACGCGGAGGTGAACAGGGTCGTGGAACGCCCCACGATCTCGCCCTCGAACTGCTTCTCGATAATGGCCAGGCCGACCGGCACGGCGGTCGGAATGACCGGTTCGGCGGTGATCTCGGCGGGGACGAAGGACTTGACGCTGAAGGTGCCGGTAGCTCGCATGAATCGAGCCTATCGACGGAGCACCCGGCGCTCTTGTAAGAAAGCGTCACCATCCCCGGAGCCGGGGGTGCGGGGGCTTGCGCCCGAGAGCTACGAGAGTTGTCTTACCCCGGTTTGGAGGGGTCGGGTGAGTCCTGTAGTCTTGACCAGTCGCTGCCCCCTTGCGACGGCACTCTGTTGTGACTAGTGCTGTGAGAGCGCGGGCCAGGTTCGGATTATGAGCCATCGGCCCGAGGCGGCGGTGAATACCACAGACCAGCTACGGCGGTTTCCGGTGTCCTATCGGAATCCAGCCGTGTGAGCAGAGTGCCGAGCTAGCGCCGAGCACTTGAAAAGAAAGAAGGGCAGCCGACCGATGGCAACGTACGCGATCGTCAAGACCGGCGGAAAGCAGTACAAGGTCGCGGTTGGTGACCTGGTGAAGGTCGAGAAGATCGAGGGTGAGCCGGGCACTTCGGTGTCGCTGGCGCCGGTGCTCGTCGTTGACGGTGCCGAGCTGACCACCGATGCTGACAAGCTGGCGAAGGTCTCCGTGTCCGCCGAGGTCGTCGAACAGACCAAGGGCCCGAAGATCCGCATCCACAAGTTCAAGAACAAGACCGGCTACCACAAGCGTCAGGGCCACCGTCAGAAGCTGACGGTCCTGAAGGTCACCGGCATCAAGTAATCCGACTTGGGGTTCGTCACCCCGGCACGAGGAGTTAGTCATGGCACATAAAAAGGGTGCATCCAGCTCGCGCAACGGTCGCGATTCGAATGCCCAGCGGCTCGGCGTGAAGCGCTTCGGCGGTCAGACCGTCAAGGCCGGCGAGATCCTGGTCCGCCAGCGCGGCACGCACTTCCACCCCGGCGTGAACGTCGGCCGTGGCGGTGACGACACCCTGTTCGCCCTCGAGGCGGGCGCGGTGCAGTTCGGCACCAAGCGTGGTCGCAAGACCGTCAACATCGTGGTTCCGGAGCCGGTGAACGCCTGACCGGCGCACCGGAGTTCTCTCCACACACTTCCGAAGCGGGTCAGGGTCGCGAATGCCCTGGCCCGCTTTGTTGTTTCCGATAGTGAGCCCGGCGGGACACGTCGCCCCGCGAGCTACATGACCAGTCCTGAAGGAGGATGATCACCGATATGTCCAAATTCATCGACCGCGTTGTGTTGCATGTGACCGCGGGCAAGGGTGGGCACGGGTGCGCCTCGGTGCGCCGCGAGAAGTTCATGCCATTGGGCGGCCCGGACGGCGGCAATGGCGGCAACGGCGGGGATGTGATCCTCGAGGTCGACCCGAACGTGCACACCCTGCTGGACTTCCATTTCCATCCGCATGCCAAGGGCGGCAACGGCAAGCCCGGCGAGGGCAGCAACCGCAATGGCAAGCAGGGCGAGGGCCTGGTGCTGAAGGTGCCGGACGGCACCGTCGTGATGAGCCCCGACGGCGAGATCCTGGCGGATCTGATCGGCGTGGGCGCCACCTTCGTCGCCGCGCAGGGCGGTCGCGGCGGGCTCGGGAACGCGTCGCTGGTCTCGAAGGCGCGCAAGGCGCCCGGTTTCGCACTCCTCGGCGAAGCGGGCCAGGAACGCGACCTGGTGCTGGAACTGAAGTCGGTGGCGGACGTGGGCCTGGTGGGCTTCCCGTCGGCCGGCAAGTCCTCCCTCGTTTCGGTGCTGTCGGCCGCGAAGCCGAAGATCGCCGACTACCCGTTCACCACGCTCGTGCCGAATCTCGGTGTGGTGCAGTCGGGTGACACGACCTTCACCGTGGCCGACGTGCCGGGTCTGATCCCGGGTGCGAGCGAGGGCCGCGGTCTGGGCCTGGACTTCCTGCGTCATCTGGAGCGTTGCGCCGTGCTCGCGCACGTGGTCGACTGCGCGACCCTGGATCCGGGCCGCGACCCCATTTCCGATGTCGATGCCCTGGAAGCCGAACTGGCCGCGTACCAGCCCGCGCTGAAGGGCGACGCGAGCCTGGGCGATCTGGCCGACCGCCCGCGCGTGGTGATCCTGAACAAGGCCGATATCCCCGATGCCGACGAACTCGCCGACTTCGTCGAGCCGGAGTTCGCGAAGCGCGGCTGGCCGGTCTTCAAGATTTCCGCCGTGAGCCGGGAAGGCTTGCGCCCCTTGACCTTCGCCCTCGCCGAGATGGTCGCCGAATACCGTGCCGCGCATCCGAAGGCGGAGGCGAAGCGCCAGATCATCCGCCCGGTCGTGAAGGGCGACAGCGGTTTCCGCGTCCTGCCCGATCCGGAGGAGGAGGGCGGCTTCATCGTCGTCGGCGAGCGCCCGGAGCGCTGGGTGCGGCAGACCCAGTTCGACAACGACGAGGCCGTGGGCTACCTGGCCGACCGTCTGGCTCGCCTCGGCGTCGAGGACGAACTCGTGAAGCTGGGCGCCCAGCCGGGCGCGTCGGTGACGATCGCCGACTACTGCTTCGACTGGGAGCCGTCCATCTCCGCCGGTGTCGAGACCCTGATGACCCGTCGCGGCGTGGACCCGCGCCTGGACCAGACCGAGCGGATCGGCGCGGCCGAGCGCAAGCACGCCTCGCGCGTGCGCCGCGGCCTGGTCACCGAAGACGAGGAATAGCCGGTCGGATCCGCCGCGCTCCGAGCCTTGGAGCCGGACCGCGGCGGTCCGCGATAGGAATGGCACCGGTCCGCGATGACGCGGGTGTGGTGAGCGAGAATTCGGGTGCGGCGTCGCGCGGGGCGCGCGGCGCGGGCGAATCGAGGTGTGTGGCAAGTGAATTCGACCGGTACGCGGGTCACGGAGCTGAGTGAGGCGCGGCAGGCGATCGCGTCCGCGCGGAGTGTGGTCGTGAAGATCGGCTCGTCGGCGCTGACGAGCCTGGAAGGTGGCCTGGACACCGACCGCCTGGACGCCCTCGCCGACGCGGTCGAATCGCGCATGCGCGCCGGTTCGGACCTGGTCGTCGTCTCCTCGGGCGCGATCGGCGCGGGTATGGCGCCGCTCGGCCTGTCGAAGCGCCCGAAGGATCTCGCCACGAAGCAGGCCGCCGCGAGCGTCGGCCAGCTGGCCCTCGCCCACGCCTGGGGCACCTCCTTCGCCCGCTACGGCCGTGTCGTCGGCCAAGTCCTTTTGAGCGCAGGCGATTTCGGCCGCCGCGAACACCATCGGAACGCCCAGCGCACCCTCGATCGCCTCCGGTCCCTGCACGCGATCGCCGTCGTGAACGAAAACGACACGGTCGCAACGGAAGAGATCCGCTTCGGCGATAACGATCGCCTGGCCGCCCTCGTCGCGCATCTCGTCGGAGCCGACGCCCTCGTCCTCCTCTCGGACGTGGACGGCCTCTACGACGGCGACCCCCGGAAGGGCTCGGCGAATTTCATTCCCGAAGTCCGCTCGAGTGCCGACCTCGACGGCGTAATCGCCGGTAGCGGAGGCGCTCTCGGCACCGGCGGCATGGCCTCGAAGCTCTCCGCCGCCCGCCTCGCCGCCGACGCCGGCGTCCCGGTCCTGCTCGCCGCCGCGACCGACGCGGCCGCCGCGCTCTCCGGCGCGACGGTCGGCACGGCCTTCGCCGCCCGCCCGGTTCGCCTCTCGGCCCGGAAGTTCTGGGTCCGCCATGCCGCCGACAGCGTCGGCGCCGTCCACCTCGACTCCGGCGCGGTAGTCGCCGTGGCCGACCGCCGACACTCCCTGCTGGCCGCCGGGATTACCCGGGTGGAGGGCCATTTCTACGGCGGCGACGTCGTGAACCTCGTCGCCCCCGACGGCGAGATCGTCGCCCGCGGCGTAGTCGCCTACGACAGCGACGAACTCGAATCGATGAAGCGCCGCTCCACCGCCGACCTCCCCGACTCGATGAAGCGCCCGGTAGTCCACGCCGACGACCTCGTAAAGGTCTAGCTCCCCGGCTCGCCCCGCTCCCAAGTTGACCTTGGTACCTCACCGTGGAATTCGTCCCTTTTCCCCACGGCCACGTACCGAGGTCAACTTTTCATGATCGTCGGCCCGTCACCCCGGCATGTCGGTCGCTGATAGATAGCCATCGGCGGTGATTCGGCGCGTCGTCTACTTGCCGTGTCGCGTACGAGATGTCCGAATAGTCACGTTCGAGTCGACCGGTGGACGATTGGGTTACACCTGAGTTTCGCTGCGGCAGAGGGAGAATCACGGCGAGTACCTTCCGGTCGGTCCTATATCGCGTGTCGAGCGGCGCGGCGGACGAGGGGCAGTGGAGGGGCGAGGGAAGGGCAGTGGGCGGGCGGCGCGGCCGGGTCATCCTGTAGTTGCACCCGGTGCCGTATCGAGATGTGCCCTTCGCCGATAGCGGTTGCCTGGATCCGGTGCGGTCCGCCCTTGCCGCACCGGGCTCGCGGTCCGGCGACCGTTTTCGGCACCGGGTGCGCCCGCAGCGTGGAGGTAGGTATGTACGTACCGCAACCGGACAGCACACAGTGGGCGAGCGGCCGTGACAATGTCGTCGATGGCACCGTCTTCGGTAGCCGTCCCCTCCTGCCCGACTGGCATGAACTACTGGCCGCCTTCTGCGGCCATATCGGGGATCAGTCCGAAGACCATCCGGTGACGCGCTGGGCGCGATCGCTCGCCGAACTTCATCTGGCACGCCGGCATTCGGCCGGCGATGCCGGCGGCATCGACGAGCTACGCGCCCGGGTCGTGACGTCCATCGACGACTGGGTGGCAGGCAGGGCGCGGCGGAGGGGACCGACGCAGGCCGAATCCCTCGGCGCGGTGGTCGACGCCATGGCCGCCGCGCACGTCCGCGCGGTGCACCTGCTGAAGACCGCCGCGAAGGTCTCCGACGAGGAAGTGCACGCGGCCTGGTTCCTGCTCGCGCAGATGGCCGACGGCTGGACCGATCGCGTGGACGGCGTGGTGGAGTACCGGATCCGGCGCTCGGCGTGACCGTGCTCGCGCGGGCGAACTAGGGCGTGACGACCGGGTTCGGTTTCGGGCGCGCCTCGAGGACGCTGTCCGGCGATACGGTCGAGACGATGCGATGCAGGTCGAAGCCGCTGCGCTCCAGGAGTTTCCGGAAGTCCTCGGCGGTGCGTTCGCGGCCGGTGGCATTGATCAGCATTTCGAGGTCGATGAACTTCCCGGCGTGCGGACGCTGATGATCCGGCAGCACGATATCGATGAGGAGCAGGCTCGCGTCGGGCTCCATGGCGGCGTGCACGGTCCGCAGGATCCGTTCGGCCTCGTCGTCGGACCAGTCGTGAATGATGTGCTTGAGCAGGTAGGCGTCCCCGCCCTTGGGTACCGCTTCGAAGAACGATCCGGTTTCGACGGTGAGCCGGTCCGACAGGCCCGCCGCGGCGATCTCCTCCGGTACGCCGCCGACGACATCCGGCAGATCGAAGATGATCCCGCGCGCCGCTTCGGTCCGGCGCAGGATCTCCATGAGCAGACTCCCGTGTCCCGCACCGAGATCCACGAGCGTCCCGAACCGCCCGAAATCGTAGGCGGCGAGCAACGGTTCGGTGGCGAGCGTGCTGACGCTGGTCATGGCGCGATCGAAGAGGTCGCCGATCTCGCGGTGCTCGGCGGTGTATTCGAAGAACGGTTTGCCGTCGAGTTCGGGTCCGACCGCGCGCCCGGTCCGCACGGCGTCGACGAGATGCGTCCAGTGGTTGCGGTGATAGTCGGAGCCGAAGAAGAGGAACAGATCGCGTAGCGAGACCGGGGCGTCACTGCGCAGGGCCTGTGCGATCCCGTTCAGCTGGTAGGCCCCGTCGCGCCGCTGCTCGAAGATGTCGAAGCTGACGAGCAGGCGCATCATCCGCCGCAGGGCGTCCTCGTCCGCACCGACGGCTTGCGCGAGTTCGGCGGGCTGTCGCGGCCCGGCGGCGAGCGCGTCCGCGACCCCGAGCTCGGCCGCGGCCCCGATCGCGGTCGACAGGTACCCGGTCATATGCAGTTCGAGTAGCGCGATATGCCCCGGCGCGAGCCGCCGGTGCAGGGCCGCGAGCGCGTCCCGGAACCTGCCGACTATCCGCACGAGCGGCAGCGGTGGAACTTTCGATGATGCGGCGCCCATATCAACCCCCACGGTCGGACGGCGACTCCCGGATCCCGCGTCGAACCGAACACGGTCGTCGAACTCGGCGAATCTGTCCGTGAGCCTACGCCTCCGCACTGCCCCGTACCTGCCGTTCGCCGGGGCGAAGACGACGAAACGCGGACCGTGGCGACGGCCCGCGTGTCGATCGGGGTGTCAGTGCGCCGCGGCCGCGGCGTGGCGGGGGAGGAGCAGGACGAGGGTGCAGCAGGCGGCGGTGACCGCGGCGACGGTGACGAGGGCGGCGGTGGCCCCGCCGGTGGTGTGGAAGTAGACGGTGGTGACGGCGGCGGCGCCGATACTGTTCGCGAGTTGCTGCACCGCCGAGAGCGAGCCGCTGGCGCTGCCGGATTCGGCGGGATCGATATCGCCGAGGGTGACGCGGTAGATGCTGCCGAAGCAGGCGCCGAGGCCGAGACCGGTCAGGAAGATCGGGGCGATCAGTCCGGCGGGCGTCGGATCGGTGACGGCCACCAGGGCCAGCAGGGCGAGAGTGCCGGCGAGGGTGAGCACGAGTCCGATGAGAACGAGTGTGCGGCCGAGTTTTTCGAGCAACTGGTGCCCGGCGATGGAGGCCACGATGATGCCGGCGGCCAGCGGGGCGAGACCGAGCGCGGTCTGAGTCGGATTGCGGTGCAGCACATGCTGCAGGTAGAGCGAGAGCACGAACATGAGCCCGGAGGTGGCGGCGAAGTAGAGCAGCCCGAGCAGCAGCCCGGACGTGAAGCCGCGATTGCGCAGCAGCGAGGGTTCCAGCAGCGGATTCGCGGCGTGCCGCTGACGCAGGCAGAACAGGGCGAAGCAGCCGAGACCGGCGGCCAGCGACAGCATCGAGCGTGTCGCCCAATCGGTTTCGGGACCGTCGATGAGCCCGTAGAGCAGGCCGAGCATGGCGGCGGCGAGTAGCGCCGAGCCGATGCCGTCGACGCGCACGGTGCGGTCACCGGCGTCGCGGGGCAGCAGGCGCACGGCGAGCACGGTGGCGAGGCCGCCGAGCGCGATATTGATCAGGAACATGGAGCGCCAGCCGAGACCGAAAAGGTCGGCGTCGATGAGGAATCCGGCGAGGATGGGACCGCCGACGGCGGACAGGCCGAGCATCGGGGCGAACGCCCCGAACGCCTTGCCGAGTTCCTCGCGGGGGAAGACCGCGCCGAGAATGCCGAAGCCCTGCGGAATGAGCAGCGCGCCGAAAGCGCCCTGCAGCACGCGGAAGGCGATGATCGAGGCCGGATCGAAGGCGAGCCCGCAGGCGATGGACGCCGCGGTGAAGCCGATGATGCCGATCAGGAAGAGCCGGCGGCGGCCGAACTTGTCGCCGAGGCGGCCGCCGACGACCAGCAGCACGCCCATGGCGAGAGCGTAAGCGGCGCCGAGCCATTGGACGAGGGGCGCGCCGCCGCCGAGATCGGCGGCGATGGTGGGGGCGGCGATGGTGGTGATGGTGGCGTCGAGCAGATCGAGAATCGATGCGAAGAGAATGACGGCGAGGATGGCCCAGCGGGCGCGAACCGCGGTCCGCGGGGTGGGGGCCAAGATCGAGGACATGAAATCCCTTGGGGAATAAGGGGCCTCGCGGACGGCGAGGCCGGGATCAGGAGCGTGAGAAGGCGGCTGCGTTCTCACCAGCCCATTGCGCGAAGCTGCGCGCGGGCGTGCCGAGCACGGATTCGGTGGTGTCGGCGATGGTTTCGGGCGTGGCGGTGGCGGCGGCCCAGTAGTCGAGCAGTGAAGTGGCGAAGGTGGGCGGCATGTGGCGGCCCATCTGCTCAAGCGCGGCGTCGTGGGTGATCTCGACGACCGGGATGTCGCGGCCGATGGTCTCACCGAGAATGGCGAGTTGCTCACGGAAGCTGAGCTGTTCGGAACCGGTCAGGTAGAAGGTGCCGCCGGGTGCGAACGCGCCGGTCAGGGCGGCGACGGCGATATCGGCGACATCGTCGGGATGCACCGGCGCGATGCGGGCGTCCGGATAGGCGTGCTCGATGGGCAGGTCGTTGCCGATGAAGTGGGCCCAGCCGAAGGCGTTGGTGGCGAAGGCGCCCGGGCGCAGCACGGTGACGGTGAGATCCGAAGCGGCCAGGGCCTTTTCGACCTCGAGGTGGTGCGCGGCGAGCGGGCTGGTCTCGGCGTCCGCGCCGAGCACCGAAGACGAGGACATGAGCACGATGTGCTCGACGCCGGCGGTGCGGGCGGCCGCGATGAAGGCGTCGATGCCGGCGGGTTCGGCGTAGAGGAACACCTGACGCACGTCTTTCAGTGCGGCGGTGAAGGTTTCGGAGGCGTCCAGGCGGAGTTCGGCGAGTTCGACGCCGGACGGGACGGTGGCCTCGGCCGGGACGGCGCTGGCGGCGCGGACCGGGAGGCCGGCGGTGTGCAGGCGGTCGATGACGGTCCGGCCGATCTTGCCGCGGGCGCCGGTGACGAGGGTGGTCATGGGGATCTCCGTTCGAATGGAATCTGTGCCTGATGGCATATGTATGTAAACATGCACACGATTGCGCGTCAACACATGATTGCGTAATGGCATGGATATACGATGTGCCGATGACCGCGAAGGACTCACGTACCGATGACGAGCTGCTCGACGCCGTCGGACCGGCATTCGGCAAGCTGCGGCGGGGTGTGCTGCGCGAGGTGGAGAACCCGGTCTCGGCGAAGGACATGGCGCGCACGCTGGTGCTGAATATCGTGCAGGAGCGGGCGCAGGAGCCGGGTGCGGAAGTGACGGTCGGCGGGGTGGCCGAGCATCTCGGGGTGGATCCCTCGGTGGCGAGCCGGATGGTGACCGACAACATCAAGGCCGGATACCTGATCCGGGTGCCGTCACAACTGGACGGGCGGCGAGCGGTCCTGCAATTGAGCGCGGAAGGCGAGGCGCTGATGGACCGCTACCGCAAGCACCAGCGGGCCGCCTACGACTACATCACCGCCGACTGGTCGGACCGGGACCGGGTCGAATTCGCGCGCCTGATGCTGAAGTACGTCGATTCGATCGAGGGATTGAAGGACCGCGGGCTGGTCGCGGACGAGTGAGATTCCGCCCGAGAGCACGCCGGAATGACGAGGGTGCGTGCGCTGGGGGCGGTCCAGGCTAGGACGGGGTGGCGAGGGCGAAGGGGAGGACGGCTGGGGCGCCGGCGGCGCGGAGGGTGCGGGCCGCCATGGTGAGGGTCCAGCCGGAGTCGGTGAGGGTGTCCACCAGGAGGATCGGGCCGTCGATGCCGGTGAGATCCGGTGGCTCCCAGGCATTGTGGAGGGCCGCTACGCGGTGGGCGGAGTTGGCGGCCGAGACCGGGGGCAGGTCGGGGCGCAGGTGCAGGACGCCGAGGTCTTGCAGGCGGCCGACTTTCGCGAGGGCGGCGGCCAGGGAGCGGGTGAGGATGGGATGGCGGGGGGAGTCCATGGCGATGACGGCGGTGGGGCGCTGGGCCCAATCCCATTCGCGCAGTACGACGGTGCAGGCGCGGAAGACCTCGTCGGGGACGGGGGCGTCGGGGCCGTCCAGTAGGGCGCGCAGGCGCTGACCCCAGCCGAGATCGCTGAGACGGCCGAGGACGCGGCCGGTCTCCGCGCCGTCGGAGATTTTGCCGGACAAGGAGATTCCGAGTTTCGCCATGCCGGTCGGCCACTGCTTGCGCGGGGGCAGATCGATGCCGGGACGGTCCAGGCGGGTGCGGATGGCGGCCAGATCGGCGGCGTCCACGCTGGTGTCGGTGCGCGCGCCGGTGCAGTTGTCGCAACGGCCACAGCCGGGGGCGTCGGCAGTCAGGTCCGGGTCGTCGAGCTGGCGGCGCAGGAAGTTCATCCGGCAGTCGGCGGTGGACTGGTAGTCGATCATGGCCTGCTGCTCGGCATTCCGGGCGATGCTCAAACGCTCGTAGCGTTCGGTGTCGTAGACCCAGGGCTCGCCGGTGCCGACCCAGCCGCCGCGCACCCGCCGCACCGCGCCGTCCACATCGAGGACCTTCAGCACCATTTCGAGGCGGGAGCGGTTGAGCTCCACGAGAGGTTCCAGCGCGGCGGTGGAGAGCGGGCGATCGGTGCCGAGAGCGGACAGCACCGAGCGGACGATATGTTCACGCGGGAAAGCGACGGAGGCGAAGTAACTCCAGATCTGGCGGTCCTCCGGCCCGGGCAGCAGCACCACCTCGGCGCGTTCGGTACCGCGGCCCGCACGGCCCACCTGCTGGTAGTAGGAGATGGGGGAGGAGGGCGCGCCCACGTGCACCACGAAACCCAGATCCGGTTTGTCAAAGCCCATACCGAGTGCGGAGGTCGCGATGAGCGCCTTCACCTCGTTGTTGAGGAGGGCCGCTTCGAGCGCTTCGCGTTCGGCCGGATCGGTCTGGCCGGTGTAGGCGGCGACGTGGTGGCCGTGCGAGTTCAGCACGTCGGCGAGGTCGTGCGCGGCGGCCACGGTGAGGCTGTAAACGATTCCGGAGCCGGGCAATTCGTGCAGGTGGCGGCTGAGCCAGGCGGTGCGCTCCACCGCGTCGGGAATGCGCACCACCGACAGGTGCAGGGATTCGCGATCCAGTCCGCCGCGCAGCACCAGGGTGTCCGTGCCGATCTGGGTCGCAACATCGGTGACCACGCGGTCATTGGCGGTCGCGGTGGTGGCGAGCACCGGCACGTCCGAGCCGAGATCGGCGATAAGAGTACGGATGCGGCGGTAGTCGGGCCGGAAGTCGTGGCCCCAGTCGGAGACGCAGTGCGCTTCGTCGATGACGACCAGGCCCGCGTCGGCGGCCAGTTTCGGCAGTACCGAATCGCGGAAGTCGGGATTGTTCAAGCGTTCCGGGCTCACCAGCAGGACATCGACGTCACCGGCCGCGACCCGCGCGTGGATCTCGTCCCATTCGGTCACATTGCCCGAATTAATGGTCGCCGCAACCACTCCCGCACGCTCGGCCGCCGCCACCTGGTTCCGCATGAGCGCCAGCAGCGGCGAAACGATGACCGTCGGACCGCGGCCCTGCGCCCGCAGCAGCTTCGCCGAAATGAAGTACACGGCCGACTTGCCCCACCCGGTGCGCTGCACCACCAGCGCCCGCCGCCGGTCCACCACCAGCGCCTCGATGGCCACCCACTGGTCCTCCCGCAGCCGCGCGGCCGGACCGGCCAGTTCCCGCAGCAGCGCCTCGGCATCGGCCCGCAGCGCGGAGCCGGTGCTGGTCGGCGCGGTTTCGGACGAGGGCGAGGGGAAGGAGTCGGTCGAGGTCACGCGCTCCATGGTGCCCCACCCCACCGACAGCCCTCGACACCCGGCCGACTTCGCGCGACCCGAGCACCGGCG
The DNA here is from genome assembly GCF_001613325.1 of Nocardia yamanashiensis NBRC 100130. Taxonomy (GTDB): domain Bacteria; phylum Actinomycetota; class Actinomycetes; order Mycobacteriales; family Mycobacteriaceae; genus Nocardia; species Nocardia yamanashiensis. The sequence continues at coordinate 12,134 of NZ_BDCD01000010.1, forward strand.
TGTCACGGCTCGCCGGAGGAAACGCCGGTGTCCTGCGGGAATCGCCTTGATTGCGGTTCCGCGCAAGATCGCGCGGGAACCGGTGCGGCGGCGGACAATAGGAGCGTCCGGGCTGGTTCGGGGCGTCCCGGGGGAACACAGGGAGCCAGTCATGCCGGAGAAATTTCCGTCGCCCGCGGGTTGGACGCCGCCCGGTGCGCAGTTCCGCACCACGGGAACGACGTCGAAAACCCTGACCGGCACCCTCGCGGGTTTGCTGCTCACCCCCGTCGGCATCGGCTTCGCCGCGAGCGGCGCCGCCGACAGCCGCCAGTGGACCATCCTCGGCGACTTCTCCGACCGCCTCGGCTCGGCCTTCCAAATCCTGCTGGGCGCAGCCCTGTTCCTGGTGGTCGCGGCCCTGGCCGCCTACTCCCCGGCGGGCACCATCGCCGCCGGCCTGGTCTGGGGCGTCCTCCCCGGCCTGGTCTACCTCATCTTCCCCACCGACTGCTTCCGCCTGATCGGCAATATCCCCGCCATCTCCGACGAACTGCACGTAGCCCTCTACGAATGGCTACGCACCGGCTTCCCCCTGATAGTCGGCATCCTGCTCATCGGCGCGGGCGTAGCCGCCACCTTCCGCCGCCGCTGAGACGACGGAAGGCGCGCGCCTACCCCTTCACGCACAGCACCTGCCGCAAGGTCGCGACGATATCCACCAGATCCGACTGCGCCGCAATCACCTGGTCGATGTCCTTGTAAGCCGCCGGAATCTCATCGATCACCCCGGCATCCTTACGCGACTCGACGCCCTCGGTCTGCGCGATCAAATCCTTCACCGTGAACTGCCGCTTCGCCGCATTCCGGCTCATCCGCCGCCCCGCCCCGTGCGAAGCCGACTGGAACGAAGCCGGATTTCCCTTGCCCCGAACCACATACGACCGCGTGCCCATGGATCCCGGAATCAGCGCCAGATCCCCGGCGCCCGCCCGCACCGCGCCCTTCCGGGTGACCAGCATCGGCATCCCGTCGATGATCTCCTCCGCCACATAGTTGTGATGGCAGGAAATCGGCTCGTCGAATTCCACCGGATGCTCACCGAACTCATCCCGAACCGCCTTGCACACCAGCGCCAGCATGACGGCACGATTCCGCGCCGCATACTCCTGCGCCCAGTTCAGATCGCGCCGATAAGCATCCATCTCCGCAGTGCGGGAAAGGAATACCGCCAAATCCCGATCCACCAGATTCTGGTTGTGCGGCAACTTACGAGCCACCGCCATATGCCGCTCCGCCAGTTCCTTACCGATATTCCGGCTTCCGGAATGCAGCAGAATCCACACCGACTGATCATTAGCCAGGCACAGCTCCACAAAATGATTTCCGCCGCCTAGCGTGCCAATCTGC